>NZ_JAUEYN010000012.1:0-287550 GCF_032489675.1 Bradyrhizobium sp. SZCCHNR1043 | reverse complement strand
GCTGGGATCGTCTCGCTGCAATGCTTGAAGGCTATCTACTTGCAACCCAAAGCATAAAACCGGGAATCCCGTAGCCCTGGAGGGGAGGGGTCGGGGGTGGGGGTCTCCAGACGCTGAATTTCGTTGCGTTCGCCAGCGCGTCAAATGCGCTTGATGCGGTTGCAGCTCTCGCCGGACGCTCTTCGTCCACCCCCCTCCCGTCATTGCGAGGAGCGAAGCGACGCAGCAATCCAGGACCTAGGAAATGACTCTGGATTTCTTGGCTCGCAATAACGCGGTGGCACCCGCCCGCGGACCTATCGCTCAGCTTTCATATAGAGCGCGACTCGCGGACCCCCACCCCCTCCCCGCAAGGGGGAGGGGAGTTCACCGCTTTCGGTGTGAGTAGCAGACTCCAACTCGCTAACAGAAAAAGGGGTGGGGGCTTCGTCGACATGAGTCGCCGCTCGGCCTGAAGTGGCAGGTCAGGCCGTGGCCGCATGATCGATCGGATGAGCGTCGAAGCGTCAGGGTCGACGTTTCAACCGTGAAGCCCCCACCCGTCCTGGCCGTCAGGCCAGATCGGATGAGCCGCGTCGCGCGGCTCTGATGTCAGGAAGGGTGAGGCCGTGTGCGGCGGTGACAGTCCTGCTCCGACGTCCGCGGCAGGATTAATCGCGTCGCGTGCATCACGATGTCAGTCATGCTGGGCGATCCCCCTTGTTCGACGGCCGGGCGCCGCGAGCTTCCTTGGGTTCCCGCAACCTAAGGGTGCGACTCTTAAGATATGCCCAATGCGGACGCCGGCATTCCCTTCAAATGCCGCACAACACGCGGAAAAGTTTCGTATCGACTGTTGCCAGCTCGATCGATTGCGAAGCACGTTCGAGAATCGAACATCATCCACGACACGGTCGTCCGGAGATCAGCTCGACGTCCGCGCCCAGATGTCTTCGATTGGCACGGGAGGCGTCACACGGAAGATGTCGTCGATGAGCCGGCCGAGCTCGTCGGCGCTCTCGATGATCCGCTCCTCGATCACGTCTCCGTCGCGCGCCTGCCGCTGATAGCGGCGGCTGACCAGCTTGTGACGCACGCCGGGCTCGACACGCTCCATCATCAGCGTATGCGTGGCCGGCACGTTCGGGCTGGTCGACGTATACCAGCTGCCGAGCACATAATCGGCATGGATCTGCGGCACGAGGTCGAACGCATACATCATGCGCCAGCCCGTCGGCTGCTTCGCGCTGACCGTATAGAGCCCGTCCCACGTGCCGATGCGAAACGTTCCCATCGGCGTCTGCTGCTCGGAGCCAACTTCGAGACGAATGGGCGCATCCATCATGCAGATGCCGAAGCCGACATCGACGAGATGCGGATAGCCGTCGACCTTGACCATCAGCATCATGTGCTGGCGCGGCCCGAGCGGATCGGTCAGCGCCGAGCGCCAGCGCACGCGCCCCGTCAGGCCGCTGACCTCAAAGCCGACCGCTTCCAGCACCGCCTGGAACAGCACGTTCTGCTCGAAGCAGTAGCCGCCGCGGCGGCCGAGCACGAGCTTCTGTTGCACCGACGGCAGGTCGACATGGACGGGACGGCCCATTAGCGGATCGAGCGCCTCGAACGGCAGCGCGTCGACATGCGCGGCCTGCAGCGCTGCGAGCGTCGACAGGTCGGGCGCGAGCGGCTCGCGATGGTCGATGCGAGCGAGATAGGAATCCAGTTGAAGCTCACCGGCCATCGTCATGCCTTCCGTCAGCTCTCGATGCGCTTCCAGATCACCTCGACGGACACCGGAAGCGTGACGCCGAACACCTCCTCGATGACGCTGCGCAGCGCATCGGGCGTTTCGATGATCCGTTCGCTCCGCACCACGCCATCACGCGCCTCGATGACCAGGCGGCGATTGACCAGCTTGTAGCGCGCCTCACGCGTCAACCGCTCCAGGATCAGCATCGAGGTGAACGGCGTCAACGGGCTGGTCGAGGTGAACCAGTTGCCGAGCACGTAGTCGGCGTGGATCTGCGGCGCGAGGTCGAAGACGTACATCGTGCGCCAGCCGGCCGGCTGCTTCGCCGCGAGCCAATAGAGCCCATCGGAGAGCGTCAGGCGGAACGTGCCCATCGCAGTCGGCTGCTCGACGTCGGGCACCATCTGCAACGGCGTATCGAGCAGGCAGGAGCCGAAACCGACATCGGCGAGATGAGGCCCCTCCGGCAGGTCCACCTTCAGCATCATGTGCGTGCGCGGCGTCAGCGGCGCGGCCGCATCGAGGCGCCAGCGCACCCGCGCCGAGAGCGGCGTCACCGCAAAGCCGATCGCCACCAGCGCCGCCTTCAGCAGCGCATTCTGCTCGAAACAATAGCCGCCGCGACGGCCGTCGACGATCTTGGCCTGGACCGAGGCGAGATCGATGTTCACGGGACGGCCGAGCAGCGGATCCAGGCCCTCGAACGCGATCGCATCGACATGCGCCGCCTGCAATCCGGCAAGCGTTTCGAGCGTCGGCGCCAGCGGCCCGCGATAGCCGATGCGCACGAGATATTTATCCAGATCGAATGCGCCCGGCATCGGCTCTGCTCCCTGTCTCGGGCGAGCCCATAGCACGACGCCGCCGTGCCCGGCCAGACCGGGACCGCGCACGTGCCCAAGCTAGGCTCATCCCGTCTGCCGGCTCCAGCGCTCGGCAAAACGATGCAGCGGCAGGAAGGTCTCAAACAGCTCGCGCCCCAATGGCGTCAGCTCGTAGCCGCTGTCGCCCAGCACGATGAAGCCCGCCTCGCGCAGCTCGTCCAGCCGCGCCTGCAACACGGTCGGCGAGGCCTCGTCGCAGGCCGCGCGCAGCGCCCGGGAGGTCAGGGCGTCGTCGCGCAGCTCCCAGACGATGCGCAGGCACCAGCGCCGGCCCAACAGATCGAGCAGCGCCATGACCGGCCGGCCCGAGCGCGAGCCGCGCACCCGGCGCGGTTGAACGTCTTTCGGCACGAAAACTCTCCAACAGCTTGCCAAGCGCTACGGAAAGCGTAGCATACTGCTACAGTAAATGTAGCGCCGCACAGGAGGAACCGCCATGCCCCGGATCGCCCCGCTGCAGCCGCCCTACCCGGCCGACATCCAGGCGCAATTCGACCAGATCATGCGCGGGGCGCCGCCCTTGATGCTGTTCCGGGTGATGGCCGGCCATGCGCGCGCCTGGACCAAATTTCGCGGCGGCAGCCTGCTCGACCGCGGCCCGCTGTCCCTGCGTCAGCGCGAAATCGTCATCGATCGGACCTGCGCGCTGAATGCGTGCGAGTACGAATGGGGGGTGCACGTCCGCATCTTCGGCTCAGACGCCGGCCTGACGGCGCAGCAGATCGACGCCACCGTGAATGCACCGGCCGACGCGGCGTGCTGGTCGCCCCCCGAACAAGCCCTGATCGCTGCGGTCGATGCCTTGCACCAGCGGTCGACCTTGAGCGACGACGAATTCACCCGCCTCCGCCTGCATCACGATGAGGATCAGGTGCTGGAAATCATCCTGCTGTGCGGCTTCTATCGCACCGTGGCGTATGTCGCGAACGCACTGCAGCTGCCGCTGGAGGCCAATGCGGCACGATTCAACGCAGGCTGACCGGTCTTCCCAAGCGCGCGGCAGCCGGGCGCCCGCAAACGACGCTTCGAGCTAGGCCACCCCTGCCCGCAGCAGATCGTGCATGTGCAGGATGCCGACCGGCCTGGCGCCGTCGGTGACGATCAGCGTGGTGATCTTGGCGGAGTTCAGGATCTCCAGCGCCTCGGAGGCCAGCGCCTCGCGGCGCACGGTGCGCGGGTTCGCGGTCATGATCTCGTCGACCGATGCGGACAACAGATCGGCACGCATCTTCCGCCGGAGGTCGCCGTCGGTGATGATGCCGGCGACGTGGCCGCGAGCATCGACGATGACGACGCAGCCGAGTCCCTTGGCCGACATCTCGGCCAGCGCATCCGGCATGCCCGTGCCCAGCGGCTTCAGCGGCACCGCGTCGCCCGAGCGCATCAGGTCCGAGATGTGCTTGAGCATGGCGCCAAGCTTGCCGCCCGGATGGAAATTGGCGAATTCGAGCGCGGTGAAGCCGCGGCCTTCCAGCAGCGCGATCGCGAGCGCATCGCCGATCGCCGCCTGCATCAGCGTCGAGGTGGTCGGCGCCAGATTGTGCGGACAGGCCTCGCGCGCCTTCGGCAGCTCCAGCACGATGCGCGCCGCCTGCCCCAGCGACGATTGCGCATTGGAGGTGATCGCGATCAGCGGGATGGCGAAGCGCTTGGTGTAGTTGACCAGCGTCTTCATCTCCGGCTGCTCGCCGGACCACGACAGCGCGATGACGACGTCGTCGGAGGTGATCATGCCGAGATCACCATGGCCGGCCTCGGCGGAATGGACGAAGAAGGCGGGCGTTCCGGTCGAGGCGAGGGTCGCGGCCATCTTGCGGGCGACGTGGCCGGACTTGCCGAGACCGGTGAGGATCGCCCGGCCCTTGGCCTGGCGGATCAGCTCGACGGCGGCGGCGAAGGCCGGCCCCAGAGGACCGCGCAGTGCAGCGGAGATCGCGGCAATGCCATTGCTGCCGGCGTCGAGCGTGCGCAGCGCCGACTGGATATCTGCGTTTGCGGGAGCGGCTTCGGGCAACGGCTTCGATCTCGGCATGCGGACTTCCAGGGCTGAACAGTCAGGCGCCGCTCTTTAGCATGGGTAAGGCAGCAAGGCGCCATCAACAGCCCATTAACCATATTTGTTTTTACTCCCTTAACGAGGCGGTTTGCCGGCGGCGCGGGTGTCCCGACGACGCAATTGATTTTGTTGGAGTATTTTTCATCGTGGGATGGAGGCCTGACAGCGGCCGCGCAGGACGCGCGATAAGGCGCGCGATGTGGCGCGGCGCCTCCGCCGCATGCCTGCTGCTCCGCGCGCTCGGCCCCGATGCGGCCCATTCCCAGACCATCGACGCGTTCCGGCCGGTGCGCGACGGCTTCCTCGCCCCGCAGGACTCCCCGCTGCGGCGGACCGTGGTCAGCGGCCTGACCGATGCCGTACCGACGCCAGGGCTGCCCGCGACGCCTGCGCCGACCAGCTCGGCCGCACGACGAAATCTGGTTCCCCTGCCCGGTGTGCCCGCGGCGAGCGGCGCTGCCGAATTCGGCTATGATTCGCTGAACCGCAATCGGAAGAAGCCGAAATACTATCCCGCCCAGGCGCGGCCCAAGCCGCCGCCGGGCCCCGGCACGCGACCTTCCGGCGAGCTGACCGGGCAGTTGCGTCCGACTTTGCCGCCGTCGGCCACAGCCAACAGGCAGCCGGTCCCGGCCGCCATGGCGGGCACCGTGCCCGGCCAGCCGCCGCGCAAGCGTCTCAAGATCGATGACGACCCGTTCGGCGCAGTCGGCGATTACGCCGGCCCGTTCCTGATCAAGGGCGCGGTGGAGCTCTCGGCCGGGTATGACAGCAACCCGGCCCGCCTCGCCAGGCCGCGCGGCATGCCGGCTTGGATGATCGCGCCGGAATTTTTGGCGGTGTCGAACTGGGAGCGTCACGCCCTCGTCGCCGACCTGCGGGGCTCCTTCACCGGCTATGGCAGCACCCTGCCGGCTATCATGGATGGCGGCATCAATTCGGCGCCGACCACGCTCGACCGCCCCGACTTCACCGGCCATGTCGACGGCCGCCTCGACGTCAGCCGCGACACCTCGGTCGGCGCCCAGCTGCGGCTGCGTGCCGCGACCGACAATCCCGGCAGTCCCAGCGTGCAGGCCGGATTGGCGCGCTATCCGGTCTACACCACGCTCGGCACCACCGTCGGCATCGACCAGCGCTTCAACCGGCTGCAGATTTCGGCGGGCGCCACCGCCGACCGCACCAGCTATCAGCTGAGCAAGCTGACCGACGGCACGATGACGTCGAACGACGACCGCAACTACAACCAGTTCGGCGGCATCGGCCGGGTGTCCTACGAGGTCATGCCGGGCCTGAAGCCGTTCGCGGAGGTGCAGGGCGACAGCCGCGTGCACGACCAGCGGGTCGACCGTTCGGGCTATCAGCGCGACTCCTCGGGCGGCTACGCCAAGGCCGGCACCTCGTTCGAGTTCACCCGGCTTGTGACCGGCGAGGTTTCGCTCGGCTATGCCACGCGCAGCTATGTCGACCCGCGGCTGAACCGGCTGCAGGGCTTCCTCACCACGGCCTCGCTGGTGTGGTCGGCGACGCCGCTGACCACCGCGCGCTTTCTCTCCGACACGCAGCTCGCAGAGACCACGGTGGCCGGCGCCTCCGGCGTGCTGGTGCGCACCTACACGGTGCAGGTCGACCACGACTTCCGGCGCTGGCTGACCGGCATCGGCAAGTTCAGCCTCGGCACGCTCGACTATCAGGGCTACGGCCGCAGCGACCGCACCTATTCGGCCGAAGGCAACCTCGTCTACAAGATGTCGCGGAACGTCTGGGTCAAGGGCACGCTGCGCTACGACAAGCTCGACTCCAACATCACGGGTGCTGGGTCGTCCGGCACGGTGGTGATGCTGGGCGTAAGACTGCAGAATTGAGCAGGAATCGTAGGGTGGGCAAAGGCGCGCAGGCTCCGCTCTCTCCGCATATTCCCTATGAGTTGGCGCGACGTGCCCACCGTCTTGCGCGCGATGCAGATGGTGGGCACGGCACGACACGGCTATCGCCGCGTCGTTCCTTTGCCCACCCTACGGCACCTACGCCGCAGCCACCGTGAGCTGGGCGCCGTCGGCCTGCACGATGCGGACGCGGCTGCCGGCGGGGGTGTCGGGGCCCGCGACGCGCCACACCGTGTCGTCGATGCGGACGGTGCCATTGCCGCCGACGATCGGCTTCTCCAAGGTGAACTCGCGGCCGACCAGGGCCGCCGAGCGGCGGTTGAGGAACGGATTGTCCCGCGACGGCGCCGCACTCGCCCGCGCGAAGCGCCGCCACAGCGGCACGGCGGCGACCGCGAACAGCGCAAACAGCAGGATCTGCAGTTGCCATCCCGGCGCGAACGCAAACGACAGCAGCCCGACCAGCAGGGCGGCGAGGCCGAGCCAGAACAGGAAGATGCCCGGCGCGAGCAGCTCCAGCGCCATCAGGATGATGCCGAAGATCAGCCAGTTCCAGGTGCCGAGCGTCACGAACATGTCGCTCATCAGTGTCCTCCCCTGCGTCAAGCCTGCGGCGGCGTCGGCGGTTTCGGCGCCGTCCCCGCTGACGGCACCGAGCCGCCGCGGCGCGCGGCTGCCACGGCCGAAGCCGCGCTCTCGCCGAACGTCGCCTTGGCGATCTCACCGATGCCGACGAGCGAGGCCAGCATGCCCGTTGCCTCCAGCGGCAGCATGATCACCTTCTGGTTCGGCGAGTCGGCGAGCTGGCCGAACGCCTTGATGTATTTGTCGGCGATGAAGTAGTTGAGCGCGGCGACGTCGCCCTTGGAGATCGCGTCCGACACCATCTGCGTCGCCTTGGCCTCGGCCTCCGCGGCGCGCTCGCGCGCCTGGGCATCGAGGAAGGCCGACTCGCGGCGGCCCTCGGCCTGCAGGATCTGGCTCTGCTTGGCGCCCTCCGCGCGCAGGATCTCCGACTGCCGCTGGCCCTCGGCCTGCAGGATGTCGGCGCGCTTGACGCGCTCGGCCTTCATCTGCCGGCCCATCGCCTCGACCAGGTCGGCCGGCGGCACGATGTCCTTGATCTCGATGCGGTTGACCTTGAGGCCCCACGGCGACACCGCGGCGTCGACGACGCGCAGCAGCCGCTCGTTGATCTCGTCGCGATGCGACAGCACCTGGTCGAGATCCATCGCGCCCATCACCGAGCGGATGTTGGTCATGGTCAGCGTGACGATCGCCTGGTTGAGGTTCGACACCTCGTAGCTCGCCTTGGCGGCGTCGAACACCTGGTAGAAGGCGACGCCGTCGACCGTCACGGTGGCGTTGTCCTTGGTGATGACCTCCTGCTCGGGGATGTCGATCACCTGCTCCATCATGTTGATCTTGCGCCCGATGCGATCGAAGAAGGGCACGATGATGTTGAGGCCCGGCGACAAGGTGCGGGTGTATTTGCCGAACCGCTCGACGGTCCAGTCGAACCCCTGTGGCACGGTCTTCACGCCGGAATACAGCGTGAAGATGACCAGCAGCACCAGCGCTATGGCGAAAATGTCGAAACCGCTCATGGATCCTCCAAGGGAGGAGACGATCGTCCCCTCACCAGCCTCTGCAGCCATCACAATCTAGGGATTACTGCATGATTTTGTCGGGGATCCGCTAGGGGCGGTTCAGGAAAGTATTTTCGAGGCGCGGACGGTCGTCCGACTTGCGCCGGCGGGCGGCTCAACCTAGCGGGCCGGCAATACCGCCGACGGCTCAGAGCCAGCCTTTTACAACCAGCCCTGCAGCTCGCGCAGCACGAGCTGCCGCAGCACCTCCATGCCGGGCGCGCTGTCGTTCAGGCACGGCACGGCGGAGAATTCCTCGCCGCCATTGTGCTTGAAGATCTCGCAATTCTCGCCGGAGATCTCCTCCAGCGTCTCCAGGCAGTCGGCGGAGAAGCCCGGCATCACCACGGCGATGCGCTTGACTCCGTCCTTGGCGAGCTTCTCGATGGTCTTGTCGGTATAAGGCTGCAGCCACTCCGAGAAGCCGAAGCGCGACTGGAAGGTCAGCAGCAGCTTGGTGTCGTCCATGCCGAGCCGGCTGCGCAGCAGCTCGGTGGTGGCGACGCACTGCTCGCGATAGGGATCGCCCTTGTCGACATATTCCTTGGGCATGCCGTGGAACGAGGCCACGATCAGCTCGGGCTTGTACGCCAGCGTCTTCAGATGATCCTCGATCGAGACCGCCAGCGCCTCGATGTAGAAGTCGTCGTTGTAATAAGGCGGCGTCACCCGCAGCGTCGGCTGCGCGCGCAGCTCAGTCAGCACGCGGAACGCCTCGTCGCACACGGTCGCCGAGGTCGCGGCTGAATATTGCGGATAGAGCGGCACCACCAGGATGCGGTCGCAGCCCTTGGCCATGAGACCATCGACGCCAGCCTTGATCGACGGATTGCCGTAGCGCATTGCCCAGTCGACGATGACGTGGCTGCGATCGGCGATGCTGGCGGCGAGCTTCTCGCTCTGCGCGCGCGTGATCGTCTTCAGCGGCGATTCGTTCTTCTCGGTGTTCCAGATCGATTGGTAGTCTTTCGCCTTCTTGCGCGGCCGGACATTGAGGATGATCCCGTTGAGGATGATCTTCCACAACAGGCCCTGGTCCTCGATGACGCGGCGGTCGGACAGGAACTCCTTCAGATACACCCGCACGCCGGCGGCGTCCGCCGTATCCGGCGTCCCGAGATTGACCAGCAGCACGCCGACACGTGACGTGCTCGCGGCCGGCAACGGCCTGACGTCGACAGGCCTGGCATTGTCCAGAGAGATGGCGGCGGTCATGATGCCCGTGACTGCTGAAGGGCGTGGCTTGGCGGCTTGTTTCGACATTGTCAAGATAAGGGCCATTTCACCGATGTCATCGGGCTGGAGGAGCCATGACGATTGCCGAATTGTGCATTTTCGCCAGCGTGATGCTCTACCTCTTAACGATCCTGCCGGCGAAATGGATCAGCGTCGACGGTGCCGGG
This sequence comes from Bradyrhizobium sp. SZCCHNR1043, assembly GCF_032489675.1. NCBI lineage: Bacteria > Pseudomonadati > Pseudomonadota > Alphaproteobacteria > Hyphomicrobiales > Nitrobacteraceae > Bradyrhizobium > Bradyrhizobium sp. SZCCHNR1043. The sequence goes on along the minus strand of NZ_JAUEYN010000012.1, from coordinate 277,943 downwards.
CGCTACGACAACGCCCGGCCGCGAGATCCCGCCTTCTATGCCGGCGGCATCCGCGAGCGGGCGCTGGGCGCCCATCAGAACGGCATCGAGGCGTTCCCGTTCTTTGCCGCGGCGGTGCTGCTGGCCGAGTTCCGCGGCGCGCCGCAGAACCTGATCAACGAGCTGTCGGTGCTGTTCGTGATCGTGCGCACCGCCTATGTGCTGACTTACGTCGGCAACCGGCCGTCGCTGCGCTCGATCCTGTGGACGATCGGGTTTCTGATCACCGTCGCGATCTTCTTCCTGCCCCTGCTGCGCCAATACCTGCCGGTTTGAGTGGGCCAGTTTCCGGACGTGAGACGCGTCACATCTCCGTGTCCGCCGGGATGCTAACCACAACGGCCATGGGGGCTCCGTCTGTACGCCTTTCGTTTCTCCTTTGATCCGGTCCGCTGCGGCCAGTTGATTGGATTTGACGGCGAAATTCCCTATAGGGCGGAGTGAATTCGACTGCCGCAGCGGCACTGTGAGGCCGCCAGAGGGATCGTGATGACTTTGACCAGCTCGGCCCCCGCGCGCGCGCCGCGCGACCCGGGAAATTACCAGACCGCCCTGCAATCGACGGTGCGGGCGGCAGCGGACTGGCTGATCGCCAACCAGAAGCCCGACGGTCATTGGGTCGGCCGCGCCGAATCCAACGCCTGCATGGAGGCGCAATGGTGCCTGGCGCTGTGGTTCATGGGGCTCGAGGAGCATCCGCTGCGCAAGCGCCTGGGCCAGTCGCTGCTCGACAGCCAGCGCCCGGACGGCGCCTGGCAGGTCTATTTCGGCGCCCCCAATGGTGACATCAACGCGACCGTCGAGGCCTATGCCGCGCTGCGCTCGCTCGGCTTCCGCGACGACGAGCCGCCGGTGCGCCGCGCCCGCGAATGGATCGAGGCCAAGGGGGGCTTGCGCAACATTCGCGTGTTCACGCGCTATTGGCTGGCGCTGATCGGCGAATGGCCGTGGGAGAAGACCCCCAACATCCCGCCCGAGGTGATCTGGTTTCCGCTCTGGTTTCCGTTCTCGATCTACAACTTCGCGCAATGGGCGCGCGCCACCCTGATGCCGATCGCGGTGCTGTCGGCGCGGCGGCCGAGCCGGCCGCTGCCGCCCGAGAACCGGCTGGACGCGCTGTTTCCGCATGGGCGCAGCGCGTTCGACTACGAGCTGCCGGTGAAGGCCAATGCCGGCGGCTGGGACAAGTTCTTCCGCGGCGCCGACAAGGTGCTGCATGCCCTGCAGAACCTCGGCAACAAGCTCAATCTCGGCCTGTTCCGGCCCGCGGCCACCAGCCGCGTACTCGAATGGATGATCCGCCACCAGGATTTCGACGGCGCCTGGGGCGGCATCCAGCCGCCCTGGATCTACGGCCTGATGGCGCTCTACGCCGAGGGCTATCCGCTCAATCACCCCGTTCTCGCCAAGGGCCTCGATGCCCTGAACGATCCCGGCTGGCGAGTCGATGCCGGCGACGCCACCTACATCCAGGCCACCAACAGCCCGGTGTGGGACACGATCCTGACCCTGCTCGCCTTCGACGATGCCGGCGTGCTCGGCGATTACCCCGAGGCCGTCGACAAGGCGGTCGACTGGGTGCTCGACCGCCAGGTCCGCATGCCCGGCGACTGGTCGATGAAGCTGCCGCACGTCAAGCCGGGCGGCTGGGCGTTCGAATACGCCAACAACTATTATCCCGACACGGACGACACCGCCGTGGCGCTGATCGCGTTGGCGCCGCTGCGCCGTGATCCGAAGTGGCAGGCCAAGGGCATCGACGAGGCGATTCAGCTCGGCGTCGACTGGCTGATCGGCATGCAGAGCGAGGGGGGCGGCTGGGGCGCGTTCGACAAGGACAACAACCAGAAGATCCTGACCAAGATTCCGTTCTGCGACTATGGCGAGGCGCTCGATCCGCCGTCGGTCGACGTCACCGCCCACATCGTCGAGGCGTTCGGCAAGCTTGGCATCTCGCGCAATCATCCGGCCATGGTGCGCGCGCTCGACTACATCCGACGGGAGCAGGAGCCGAGCGGCCCGTGGTTCGGCCGCTGGGGCGTCAACTACGTCTACGGCACCGGCGCGGTGCTGCCGGCGCTGGCGGCGATCGGCGAGGACATGACGCAACTCTATATCGGCCGCGCTTGCGACTGGCTCGTCGCGCATCAGCAGCCGGACGGCGGCTGGGGCGAGAGCTGCGCCTCCTACATGGATGTCAGCGCGGTCGGCCGCGGCACCACCACGGCGTCGCAGACCGCCTGGGCGCTGATGGCGCTGCTCGCCGTCAACCGCCCTGAGGACAAGGAGGCGATCGAGCGCGGCTGCATGTGGCTGGTCGAGCGCCAGTCGGCCGGCACCTGGGACGAGCCGGAATTCACCGGCACCGGCTTCCCCGGCTATGGCGTCGGCCAGACCATCAAGCTGACCGATCCCTCTTTGCAGGAGCGGCTGATGCAGGGCCCGGAGCTGTCCCGCGCCTTCATGCTCCGCTACGGCATGTACCGTCACTACTTCCCACTGATGGCCTTGGGCCGCGCGCTGCGGCCGCAGGGGCATGGCCACACTGCAGCTACGCCTTCGCCGCCGTTCCGGCCTCGTTGACGAAGGAGCCTGGCATGAGCGTTACGAACGATCGTGCCAGCCCGGCGCGTCGAAGCGCTGAAGCCAATTCTCTGGGAGATTCATCGTAACCTTCGTCGGTCAGACGAAACGTACCCCAGTGATGACCAACCGCTTGCCGCGCGCCGCACAGCCGGAACGCTTCGACCGCCTCGGCCGGGTTCATGTGTTGGTCTTTCATGAACCAGCGCGGCGCGTGGGCGCCGACGGGCAGCAATGCCAACCGCAACTGCGGATGCGCCCGGGCCACCTCTCTGAAGGTGCTTCCGTCACCGAAGCCCGTGTCGCCTACGAAGTAGGTACCCCCACCCGGCGCCTCAATCATACAGAGACGACGCTCGCGCGACGTTCGCCCCGATGGGCGGACGAACTGGCGAGCTTGGACTCAGGCTGCTGCATCGCGGCCAACCCTTCGTCCATGGTGATCCGGGGCGCATAGCCCAGCTCGGTCTGAGCCTTGCGGGTGCTGATAGTGAACGGCTTGCCGATAAGGCGCAGCATCTGGCGCGTGATCGGCGGCTCGCCCTTGAGGCGCATTGCACGCCACGCTGCCCCCATGAGGCCGGCCATGGTCCAGGCTATTCCGAAACGAACGGACTTGTCCGCAGCGATTATCCCACGAGTGGCAAGCAGAGACGAGATGAAGCTTTTCAAGGTGCTCTGCTCGGCATCGGCGATGAAATACGCTTCGCCCCCCCGGCCCCGATCTGCGGCGAGAATCAGCGCGTCGCACAAATTATCGACATGGCAGCTCGACATGGCCTGCGTGCCTCCAGCGACCCACTGCCACCGGCCTGCGTTCACGGTCTCTACCATGTGATCGAGAGTTGGCATTTTGCCTCCCCAGATAAATGGCGGCCGCAGCGCGATGGTCTCCAGGCCGGGACGCATGCCGTTAGCTGCCAGCAACACGCGCTCGCCTTCGGCCTTCGAAGATCCGTAGGGCGAGAAGGCACGGATCTGCAGCGGCAGGCTCTCGTCGACATTCAACATCGGTTCGGGATCGCCCATGACCACGGCCGCAGCGCTCACCGCAACCAAGCGGCGCACGCTGGCCGTCGCTGCGGCCGCGTTCACGACGGCGCGCGTGCCCTCGACGTTGATCCGGTCGAAAATCTCCTGGCTGCCCCAAAGCTTGAAGTGCGCGGCGACATGAAACACGACCTCGCATCCTGTCATCGCCTTTCGCAACGCTTGGTCGTCGTTGAGTTCGCCGCGTACGGGCGTTGCTCCGAGTGTCTTGACTTGTGCCTCGCTCTCCGCGCTTCGGGCCAGCGCCCGCACCTGCCAACCCCGCACGAGGAGATGCGTAATCAGGCGGCCGCCAACAAAGCCGGAGCCACCAGTCACGAGAGCGACGCGGTGCTGGTCGGATGGCGTGGCGGGAGAAGTCATGGCGAACCTCCTTGAGCTGGATGACCCAACCTTGTGGCCGCCCTGTTCAAAAGTCAACGAACATATTTCATAATCTGTTCGTTTGCATGCACCGGAGAGTTCTAGTATCCTCTCTGAACGATGAAATCGAAGACATCCATGCCCGCAACCCTCTCTCCTACCGAGGAAACTTCGTTTCGGGCGCAGATCCTCGACACCGCGCGCGCCCAAGTGCGCCGCCATGGTGAGGCCAAGACCAACGTGGTCGACATCGCCCGCGCTCTCGGCACTTCGCACACGACGATCTATCGCCACTTCCGCTCCAAGGCTGACATTTTCGATGCCCTGGTCGTCGAGGCGATGCGTGATGAGGAGGAGATGGCAAGCCGCTTCGTCGAGGCGGAAGGACCTTTCGCGGAGCGTCTGGAGGGCATGGTGCTCGCGCTGCATGCCCGCAAGCGGGAGCGGTTCACTGCGGATGCCGAGGTTTACGGCCTATACCGCCGAATTGTGGAAGAGCGGCCGGAGATCATCGCCGCTTACTCACGAGCAATGACTGCTCTTATCGCCCGCATTCTGGCTGATGCAAAGAAGCGCGGCGAGATTCGAGTTGATGATATCGAGGCTGCCGCGGGCGTTGTGCGCGACGCAGTCACCGTGTTTGTCCACCCCGCTCATGTGGCAGCCGCCGTCGCGGCCAATCTGCCAAGCGAAAAAATGGCCCGCAACGTCGTGCGCACGCTTTGCGCCGGCTTCCGCGCAGGAGCCGAATTGACCTGAAGCAGACCTTCGCGCGGGGCGTGTGTCAAACAGGCGCTGGCTTCTATCGCCTTTGACAATGCCGAGGTGGGCCTCATCTGCCCTGGGGACTACCTCCAATCGCCTATCAAACCCCGCGGCGGAAGGTATGGGTCCCGAGTCGACGCCACCACCGCGCTATCGCGCGCTCGTGGCTCGCCCGGGACGACACAATTGTTGCTGCGCGATCGCGGCCAACCTTCACCGCTGTCATGCCTCGCGCAAGCGGGGCATCCAGCACGCAGTGACCAATGCGTGGCCAGGAGCGGAGCCCGCGCCGCTCAGAAGCAGGTCGTGCGTTCCGCCGCGATGTAGCCCAGCAACAAGCCCGCGCCGAACAGCAGCACGAGGCCGGCGGCACCGAATTCGAGGCCGCGCATGATCAGTGCGCCGCCGCCCTCGCGGCCGGCACTGAGCCTGCGGGCGACGTCCTTGGCGGCGACGGCGAGCACCGCGATGGTCGCGACGGTCACCGCCGTGCCCATGCCCATCACGAAGGTCGCGGCGACGCCGGCCCAGAACATGCCCTGGGCCAGGGAGAACACCAGCACCAGGATCGCGCCCGAGCAGGGGCGGATGCCGGCGGCGAAGATTGCCTGGAAGCCGCGCTGCCAGCCGCCGGGGCCTGCGAGCTCGCTCGGCGCGGGCCCGTGGGAATGGCCGCAACCGCAATCATCGCCATGGACGTGATCGTGGTGGACGTGATCGTGGTGGGCATGAGCCGCCGCATGCGCATGATCGTGGTGATGATGATCGTGGCCGTGGTGGTCGTGGTCATGATGGTGATCGTGACCGTGATGCTCACGATGCTGGTGATCATGCGCGTGGCCATGATCATGGGCTGACGGCGCCACGGCAGCCGCGGGCGCACCGGCCAGCGCAAGAGCCGGCGCCGCCGGCTGCCAGGTGCGCAGGAACGCCGCGCCCTTGACCCAGACCAGGCGCGCGCCGAGCAGCGCGATCAGGCCGTAGCTCGCGATCTCCACCACCTTTTCGGCGCTGCACATCGTGGCCGCGGTGGCATTGAGCACCACCGCACCGATGCCGACGATGACGACCGCGACCAGCGCCTGCATCAGGCCCGAGGCGAACGACAGCACGATGCCGCGCTTCGCCGTTTCCTGGTTGGCGACGAGATAGGACGCGATCACCGCCTTGCCGTGGCCGGGGCCCGCAGCATGAAAGATGCCGTAGGCAAACGAGATCGCGAGCAGCCACCACACCGCCGAGCCATCTTGCTTGGCCGCGCGGATCGCCCCCGACATCTGGCGGTAGAACTCCGACTGCTTGGCGAGCAGCCAGCCGACGATGCCGCCGACCTGTGGCTCGGCCGGTGCGCCGAACGGCGGCTTGGCGAGCAGCGCATGCGAGGCGGCGTCGGCGGCCAAGAGCGCGGAAATGAGCGCAACGAGGATCGCGGCGCAGGTCAGGAGCGGTCGAGCGAAGCTGGGGCGAGGCGTCATGGACATTCCACTGAGATCTTGTTGGCGAAGTTCATTCCGAAATTGGCGTTCGCCCCGCCGCTCAGGAATGTCTGTTCGTTCATGGTCTGCGCGACGGATCCGCCGTCGCTCGGTCTCACCAGGCCGAATTTGCAGCCGGCCGGTGCGCTGACCAGGCTGACGGGATCCTTCTCCGCCATCTGGAAATCGATGAAATAGCTGGGATCGTAGACCTCGACCTGGAGCTGCTTCGTCTTCACCGGCGCCTTCAGCGGCAGGGTGAAGTGCAGGGTCAGCTTGGTGTCCTTGTATTCGAGATAGTAGTCGACGGGGTCCTCGAGCTTCTGCTTGCGCCCGTCGGCCTTGAGGAAGGTGAAGTAGGCATATTCCTTCAGCGACTCGGCGTTGGTCTGCGCCAGCGGCGCCAGCTCCTCGCGGGTGTAGACGCCCTTCTGCTTGGTCTCGAGGCCCTGCAGCGCGTAGGTCGCGAACATGTCGTCGAAGGTCCAGGCGTGGCGCACGCCGGTCACCGAGCCATCGGCCGCATAGAGCAGCTCGCTGGTCGCGGTGACCCAGACATGCGGGTGGGCGCTCGCCGCGCTCGCGCCGAATACGAGCGTCAGCGCAGCGAGGACGAACCGGACCAGTGCCATCCTCTTCACCTCAAGCCGCCTTGGCAACGTCGAGCAGACCGCGCCGGCGCAGCAGCGCGTCGGGCTCGGGCTCGCGGCCGCGGAAGGCGATGTAGGCCGCTTCCGGATCGAGCGAGCCGCCCGAGGCGTAGACATTGTCGTGGAGCCGCTTGGCGACCGCGGGATCGAAGATGTTGCCGGCTTCCTCGAAGGCACCGAAGGCATCCGCATCCATCACCTCCGACCACATGTAGCTGTAATAGCCCGCCGCATAATGGTCTCCCGAGAAGATATGGCCGAATTGAGTCGGCCTGTGGCGCAGCGCGATTTCGGGCGGCATGCCGATCTTCTCCATCTCGGCCTTTTCGAACGCACGCACGTCCTTCGACGCCGCCGCCGGCTGGGTGTGGAATTCGAGATCGATCAGCGCCGAGGACACGAACTCGACGGTGGCAAAGCCCTGGTTGAAGCGGCGCGCGGCCAGGAAGCGCTCGAGCAGGTCCTGCGGCAGCGGCTCGCCCGTCTGGTAGTGGCGCGCGAAGGTCTGCAGCACCTCGGGACGCTCCTGCCAGTGCTCGTAGAGCTGCGACGGCAGCTCGACGAAATCGGTGAAAACCGCAGTGCCCGACAGCGACGGATAGGTCACGTTGGACAGGATGCCGTGCAGGCCGTGGCCGAACTCGTGGAACAAGGTGCGAGCGTCGTCCGGCGACAGCAGCGACGGCTGGCCGTCGGCGCCTTTCGCAAAGTTGCAGACGTTGATGATCAAGGGCGCAGTGTCGCCGTCGAGCTTCTGCTGGTCGCGCAGCGAGGTCATCCAGGCGCCGGAGCGCTTCGACGAGCGGGCAAAGTAGTCGCCATAGAACAGCGCCTTGTGGCGGCCTCCCGCGTCCTTGATCTCCCAGACCCGGACGTCCGGATGCCAGACCGGGATGTCCTTGCGCTCGGCGAAGGTGATGCCGAACAGCCGCGTGGCGCAGTCGAAGGCGGCTGCGATCATGTTGTCGAGCGAAAGATACGGCTTGATCGCCGCGTCGTCGAAATTCGCCTTCGCCTGGCGCAGCTTCTCGGCGTAATAGCGCCAGTCCCAGGCCGCGAGCTTGAAGTTGCCGCCCTCCGCCGTGATCATCTCCTGCAGCTGGTCGCGGTCGGCCAGCGCCTTGGCGCGCGCCGGCCTCCAGACGCGCTCCAGCAGCCCGCGCACGGCCTCCGGCGTCTTCGCCATGGAATCCTCGAGGCGATAGGCGGCGAAGTTCGGAAAGCCCATGATCCTGGCGGCCTGCTCGCGCAAGGACAGGATCTCGCCGATGACGGCGTTGTTGTCGTTGGAATTGCCATTGTCGCCGCGCGCGGTGAAGGCCTTGAACACCTTCTCGCGCAGGTCGCGGCGGGCAGAGCTCTGCAGGAACGGCTCGACCGAGGAGCGTGACAGGGTCACGATCGCCTTGCCGGGCATGCCGCGCTCGTCCGCCGCTGCCTTGGCGGCAGCCACGAAGCTCTCGGACAGTCCGGCGCGATCGTCCTCGCCGAGCTCGAGGTACCAGTCCTGCTCGTCGCCGAGCACGTGGTGGCTGAAGGTGGTGCCGAGCTGGGCGAGCTTCTCGTTGATCTCGGCCATCCGCACCTTGTCATCGTCCGACAGGCCGGCGCCGGCACGGCGGAAGCGGGTGTAGGTGCGCTCCAGGAGCCGCTGCTCCTCACCGGTGAGCTTGAGGTCCTTGCGGTTGTCGTAGAGCAGCGCGATGCGGCCAAACAGCACGGCATTCATCATGATCGGGTTCCAGTGCCGCGCCATCCGCAGCGACACGTCCTTGTCGATCTCCAGAATCGCCGGGTTCGAATGCGCCGACACCAGATCGTAGAACACAGCCGCGACCTTCGACAGCAGCTTGCCCGACCGCTCCAGCGCCGTGATGGTGTTGGCGAAGTCCGGCTCGGCCGGATCATGGGTAATCGCGGTGATTTCGGCGGCGTGGTCGGCGAAGGCGCGCTCGAAGGCCGGCAGGAAGTGCTCGGGCCTGATCGCGTCGAACGGCGGTGTCTGGTGCGGGGTCTCCCAGGCCACGAGCAGCGGATTGGTCTGGGCGTCGATCACAGCGGTGGTGTCTGACATCGGCTGGGGTCCGTCCTCTCCCGGAAGTTCGATGCGCCCCTCATACCACGGAGCCGGCTCTTTTTGGGTCATTTCCCCTTGAAGGGCCGGGCCTTTTCGGAGAGATTGCGGCCCGCAACAGGACCCTGGACCATGAACGCAGAGACCACCTCCAAAGCCGGCCGCCAGATCGCCTGGCCGACCGTGATCACCGTCATCTCGGCGGCGATCCTGATCGGTGCCGAAGTGTTCGGTGCGGCCTTCGCCGGCGGCTGGGCGCTCGCGATTCTGTTCGGGCTCGGCGATGGCGGCGCGCACATCGTTCAGGCCGTGCTGTTCGCGATCGGCGTGTTCGTGATGATCGGCTTCATCCGTGGCGCGCAGCGCATCGAGCCGTTCACCAGGCGCGCGTGAGTCACGCGAAAACACTGTCCTGCAAGGGTGAACGCGTTACGAAACTTTAAGCTCGCTTAACGTTCGTTCAGACATCTGCGCAGCATGTGTGTCGCGTAAGCACAGATTAGGGAAATCTTTCCCGGCGCCCAAAAATTCCTTGCGAACGAAATTCAAAACGCTTATTTCCGCTTCTGCCCAATTTCGCACGTGCCTGTGGTCGTGTGTCAGTCGGTAGGTATCCGGACAAGAGGCCGGACAGCCGCCAAGGGATGAGGAACCGAGGGGCCCTCGGATCGTTGCGATCAAGATCACCATGATCGAGATCGTCATGCTCCAGAGCCCAGCATCTCTCTCAAGAGATGCCGCTGAAGGTCACCCCATCTCTTGCAACCGTGACTGGCAGCCGGAGGCGAACCGGCGCACCCCGCTCTCAACGGGGGACGCGACTTAAAGCAACGACGGATCGGGCTTTTTTGGTCTCTACCGGCAGTCCAAAGCCGGCGCGGGCTACTGAAAAGGCTTGTCCTTCATTGCCAGGTGTGCGGGCGGGAAATTCCCAACCAATCCACGGCAGCACAATTCGGCTACGGGTTCGAGGTTTTGTCGCCTTTCCATCGGGCGGCAACGCCAAGGCACCCGTGTCGGGATCATTTTGAACGGGTCTCGTCGCTGGGACCGTTTGGAGGGTGCTATGACCGAACGTATCCGGGAATTCCTGCGCAACCGCCGCGAGGAAGGTCTGGACCACGAGCCCTGTCTCGTCGTCGACCTCGACATCGTGCGCGACAACTACATGAACTTCGCTCGCGCGCTGCCGGACAGCCGCGTGTTCTACGCGGTCAAGGCCAACCCGGCGCCGGAAGTGCTGTCGCTGCTCGCCTCGCTGGGCTCGTCGTTCGACACGGCGACCGTCGCCGAGATCGAGATGGCGCTGGCCGCCGGTGCGACGCCGGACCGCATCTCCTATGGCAACACGATCAAGAAGGAGCGGGACATCGCGCGCGCCTATGCGCTCGGCATCCGCCTGTTCGCGGTCGACTGCGCCGCCGAGGTCGAGAAGATCGCGCGCGCAGCGCCCGGCGCCAAGGTGTTCTGCCGCATCCTGTACGATTGCGCCGGCGCCGAGTGGCCGCTGTCGCGCAAGTTCGGCTGTGATCCGGAGATGGCGGTCGACGTGCTGGACCTGGCCAAGCGGCTCGGCCTGGAGCCGTGCGGCATCTCGTTCCATGTCGGCTCGCAGCAGCGCAAGGTGAAGGCGTGGGACCGCGCGCTGGCGATGGCCTCGACGGTGTTCCGCGACTGCGCCGAGCGCGGCATCAACCTGACCATGGTGAACATGGGCGGGGGCTTCCCGACCAAGTACCTGAAGGACGTGCCGCCGGTCGTGCAGTACGGCCGCTCGATCTTCCGTGCGCTGCGCAAGCATTTCGGCAACCAGATCCCGGAGACGATCATCGAGCCGGGCCGCGGCATGGTCGGCAATGCCGGGATCATCGAGTCGGAAGTGGTGCTGATCTCGAAGAAGAGCGACGAGGACGAGCTGCGCTGGGTCTATCTCGACATCGGCAAGTTCGGCGGTCTCGCCGAGACGATGGACGAGTCGATCCGCTACGCCATCCGCACCCCGCATGAGGGCGCGGAGATGACCCCGTGCGTGCTCGCCGGCCCGACCTGCGATTCGGCCGACGTGATGTACGAGAAGCTGCCGTATCCGCTGCCGGTGACGCTCTCGATCGGCGACAAGGTGCTGATCGAGGGGACCGGAGCCTATACGTCGACCTACGCGTCGGTGGCCTTCAACGGCATCCCCCCGCTGAAGACCTATCACATCTGATCCGGCTTGCTTCGCCACCCGCTTGCGGGTGAGACGACGCGAAGCTTCGGGTGGGGCTGCCCCCACCCCGACCCTCCCCCGCAAGCGGGGGAGGGAGCGATAGACCGTCACCTTCAACCTGACATCACGTGTTTGCGCGCGGGCGGTGGCTCGCGGCGCAGGCCGGGGACTGACGTGCCATGACCGCTTTTCGCTCCGTTACCACTGCGCCCCATCGGACTGCCGCTTCGTTCGCGATCCGCAGCGAACGAGCCTCCGACGTCGCGGCGCGCGAGACGCTGCTCGACGTGTGCTTTGGCGAGAATCGCCATGAGCGCACCTGCCAGCGCCTGCGCGACGGGCGCGCGCCCGCCGCAGGCCTCGCCTTGTCGGCGGTGCGCGGCGGCGCGCTGGTGGGAACGCTGCGGTTGTGGCACGTCAGCGCCGGCGGACGCGATGCGCTGATGCTGGGACCGCTGGCGGTCGCCGCTGACGCGCGCAGCCTCGGCGTTGGCGCTGCGCTGATGAACGCCGCGCTGATGATCGCGGCGTCGCGCGGCCATGGCGCCGTGATCCTGCTCGGCGATGCGCCCTATTGCGCCCGCTTCGGCTTCTCGGTCGCGCAGACCGCTGAGCTGGAGCTGCCCGGCCCGTTCGCGCACGAGCGCCTGCTCGGGCTCGAGCTGGTCGACGGCGCGCTCGATGGCGCCGCAGGCCCGATCCTCGCCACCGGCGCCCGGGAGCGGAAGGCTCGCCGCAGCCGCAAGGAGCGGCAGGTATCATGCGCGGCGTAACCGCCCGCGACGGGCACGCGCCGCGGCGGCGGACATTGCTGCCGACGCTCCTGCTGATCCTGCTCGGGATCATGATCGTCCGCGACATCGTGGTGCGGCGCTGGAGCAGCACGCCGCCCGCCGGACCTGACGTCACCCGCCTGCGTTAGGCATGCCGGCAACGGACGCCGCAGCAGCCCCTCAGGGGTTGCGCAGGTGCAGCAAAAGCTCTTTAACCCCCGAAAATCCCACCACGAGGTCCGCCATGTCCCGCCGTCTGATCTCTACCGGATCACCGTTCGAGAAGAGCTTCGGCTACAGCCGCGCCGTCGTCGATGGCGACTTCGCCTTCGTCGCCGGCACCACCGGCTACGACTACACCACCATGACGATGCCGGCCGATGTCACGAGCCAGTCACGCAACTGCTTCAAGACCATCGCCGCCGCCCTGCAGGAGGGCGGCTTCGAGATGGCCGATATCGTCCGCGCGACCTACTACCTCACCGACGTCAACGACGCGGATGCCCATTTCGCGGTCTGCGGCGACGTGCTCGGCGACATCCGTCCGGCAGCCACGATGGTGGTCGTCGCAGGCCTGCTCAAGCCCGAGATGAAGGTCGAGATCGAGGTCACGGCCAAGCGGCGCAGCACCTAAAAGCGGCGCAGCGTCTGAAGGCGGCGCGCCGCCTGAATCCATCCATCCCACGCACCTTTCGCGGAGAACCATTCATGAGCTCGCAGATCCACGCGAAGATCACCGGCCCCATCGTGATGATTGGCTTCGGCTCGATCGGCAAGGGCACCCTGCCCCTGATCGAACGCCATTTCGACTACGACAAGAGCCGCTTCGTCATCATCGATCCGCATGACGACGGCGCGCTGGCGAAGAAGCATGGCGTCCGCTTCATCCAGCAGGGCGTGACCCGCGACAACTACCGCGATCTGCTGGTGCCGCTGCTCACCGAAGGCGGCGGCCAGGGCTTCTGCGTCAACCTGTCGGTCGACACCTCCTCGGTCGACCTCATGACGATGTGCCGGGAGATCGGTGCGCTCTACATCGACACCGTCGTCGAGCCGTGGGCCGGCTTCTATTTCGACAAGCAGATGGGAGTCGAGCAGCGCTCCAACTACGCGCTGCGCGAGACGCTGCTCGCCGCCCGGCGCAAGAACCCGGGCGGCACCACCGCCGTCTCCACCTGCGGCGCCAATCCCGGCATGGTCTCCTGGTTCGTCAAGCAGGCGCTGCTCGACATCGCCAAGGACACCAAGACCGAGATCGTCGAGCCGAAGAGCCGCGAGGGCTGGGCGCAGCTGATGCAGAAACTCGGCGTCAAGGGCGTCCACATCGCCGAGCGTGACACCCAGCGCTCCAGGAATCCGAAGCCGATGGACGTGTTCGTCAACACCTGGTCGGTCGAGGGCTTCGTCTCGGAGGGCATGCAGCCGGCCGAGCTCGGCTGGGGCACGCACGAGACATGGATGCCGGAGAACGGCCGCCGCCACACCGAGGGCTGCGGCGCCGCGATCTATCTGCTGCAGCCGGGCGCCAACACCCGCGTGCGCTCGTGGTGTCCGACGCCGGGCGCGCAATACGGCTTCCTGGTGACCCACAACGAGTCGATCTCGATCGCCGACTACTACACCGTGCGCGACGGCGACAAGGTCGTCTATCGCCCGACCTGCCACTACGCCTATCACCCGGCGAATGACGCCGTGCTGTCGCTGCACGAGATCTTCGGCGCCACCGGCAAGATGCAGGGGAAGTGGCACATCCTCGACGAGAACGAGATCGTCGACGGCATCGACGAGCTCGGCGTGCTGCTCTACGGCCACGGCAAGAACGCCTATTGGTACGGCTCGCAGCTCTCGATCGAGGAGACCCGCCGCATCGCGCCCTACCAGAACGCGACCGGCATGCAGGTCTCGTCAGCGGTGCTCGCCGGCATGGTGTGGGCGCTGGAAAACCCGACCGCCGGCATCGTCGAAGCCGACGAGATGGACTTCCGCCGCTGCCTCGAAATCCAGTCCCCCTATCTCGGCCCGGTGAAGGGCTACTACACCGACTGGACGCCGCTGAACGATCGCCCGGGCCTGTTCCCGGAGGATATCGACACGTCGGATCCGTGGCAGTTCCGCAACATCCTGGTGCGGTAAACCTCCACTATCGTCCCGGACAAGCCACGACGGCAACGCCGTCGTGGCGCCGACCCGGGACCCATACTCCCCGGCGGGTATGAGACGGGAGATGGAGCTAACAGCCTGCCTCGAACGACGTCCTGAGGTTATGGGTCCCGGCGTTCGCCGGGACGACAGCGGAATTTGTGGCCGCGTTTGGGCCTCTCCGGCTACTTCCGCTCCATCGTCGGCGCGATCTTCTCTGCCGGGGCTGGCGGCAGCGCCGGCTTCGCGCCTTCCTTTTGAGCTTCCACGTCAGGGCGCGCGGGCTCTGGCGCTGGCGTGGTCGGGCGGGTGCCGCCGGGCTTGGACTCGGCCGGTGTCGCTGACGGCTCAGGCGAGGCTGAGGGCGTCGCCTGCGCGATCTGGTCGAGATGATTGGCCTTGATCTCGGTCAGCGAGATGATGGCCACCAGCGCGCCCAGGCCGAGCAGGCTGCCTGCCAGCAGCAGGTCCCGGCGCAACGTCTGTTTGCTGTTGATCAAGGCCATGGCTTGTCATCCGCATCCTGTGATGTGCGGAACAACAATCCGAAGGCCGCGAGGTTCCCGATGGGGCCTGCGCCCCAGTGCCCCATCAGAGCCGCAGCAGGCCGGCCTCGCCGCTTTCGTCCGAGAATGCGAGCCACGTTCCCGCAGCATTCCAGCCCAGCGCCACGATCGGCGGCGTCTCGTTCCGCCGCACCAGGATCTCGGCGCCGTCCTGCATCCGCACCATCAGCACGGTGCCGTCCTCGTAGCCGCAGGCCAGGATGTCCTGCTTAGGATGGCAGGCGACCGCAGTGACCTTGGCCTTCATCGGCGCCAGCATTGCCGGCTCCTTGCCCATCGGGCCGTCCTTGCCGACGAACGGCCAGAGGATGACCATGTCGGCGCCGGAGGTCGCGAGAAAACGCCCGCCGCTGCCCCAGGACATCGACTTCACCCGCGACGGATAGCCGGTCATGCGCATGTGGCGGCTGTCGGCCAAGCGCCAGCCATGCAGCGCCGGCTCATGCATCGCGGTGACCAGGAACTTGTTGTCCGGGCTGAAAGTGACGGCGTGATGCGAGCCGGCCCATCCTAAAAATTCCGGCTCGCCCGCCATGTTGGGAAACCACAAGGTCGCGCCGTTGTAATGCGCGATCGCGAGCCGCAGGCCCTTCGGCGCAAACGCAAGTCCGCCCGCGGTCGACGGCACCTCGAGCGACTTCTCCTCGCCCTTGGGCTGACGCACGAACGCGGTCTTGCCGACCGACCAGGCGATCGCACCGTCCGGATGAAGCGCGACGTTGTCGATCCAGCGCCGCTTCGGATCGGTCACGAGCACACTGACGCTGCCCGCCTTGTCGAGCGAGGAAACCTTGCCGTCATCGCCGCCGATCACGATCCGCGATCCGTCCGACACCGCCGACAGGATGCCGCCGCCGGTGACATCCACCTTGCTGATCTCGCCGTCGCCGTCGACGACAGCGACGCTCTCCTCGGTGCCGACGAAGGCGGCACGATCGCCGAGATAGTGCACGGCCGTGACGGCCATGCCGAGCGAGACCGGCTTCACCTTGTCGGTGACGGACACGATCGATGCGGCCTCGCCGCCCTGGTCGAACGACGTCATCAGGTCACGATGCAGCGTTCGAAGCCTTCGCGGATGGCGTCTTCCGGCAGCTCGCGGCCGATGAAGACGACGCGGCTCTCGCGCGCCTCATCCGGCTTCCATTTCCGCTGATGATCGCCTTCGAGCATCATGTGCACGCCCTGGAAGACGTAGCGGTCGTCATCGTCCTGAAACGACAGGATGCCCTTGGAGCGCAGGATCTTGCCGCCCTCGGTCTGCACCAGGTTCTGCAGCCACGGCATGAACTTCGACGGATCGAGCGGCTTGTCGGAGCGCAGCGACAGCGACTGCATCTCCTCGTCGTGATAGTGCTTCAGGCCGTGATCGTGATGATGATGGTGATCATGGCCGTGGTCGTGATCATGGTGGTGATGATCGTGATCGTCGCCGGCTTCGAGGAATTGCGGCTCGATCTCCAGAATGCGGTCGAGATCGAACGCGCCGCGCTCCAGCACATCCGAGATCGCGATCTGGCAGCGCTCGGTGCGATGCAGCTTTGCGTAGGGGTTGATGGCGCGGATGCGCGCCTCGACCTCGGCGAGCTCCGGCTTGGTGACGAGATCGGTCTTGTTGAGCACGATGACGTCGGCAAACGCGATCTGGTTCTTGGCCTCGGGCGCGTCCTTGAGCCGGTCCGACAGCCACTTCGCGTCGGCCACCGTCACGACCGCGTCGAGCCGCGCGTTCTTCTGCACGTCCTCGTCGACGAAGAAGGTCTGCGCCACCGGCGCCGGATCGGCCAGCCCCGTGGTCTCGACGATGATGGCGTCGAACTTGCCCTTGCGCCGCATCAGGCCAGAGATGATGCGCACGAGATCGCCGCGCACGGTGCAGCAGATGCAGCCATTGTTCATCTCGAACACTTCCTCATCGGCGCCGACGATGAGGTCGTTATCGATGCCGATCTCGCCGAATTCGTTGACGATGACGGCGTATTTCTTGCCGTGGTCTTCCGAGAGGATGCGGTTCAGAAGCGTGGTCTTGCCGGCCCCGAGATAGCCGGTCAGGACCGTCACTGGTGTCTTGCTCGCGTCGGACATGCTCACTCCGAAAACCTCAGATCGCGTCGAAAATGGCTCAAAAGCGCACCGCCGCGAGGGCTCGAAAACCCTAACGGACCAGCGCGCTCGTCAGGGCCCTTATATTGTGCCTGACCATGGCAATGTAAGTGGGAACGGGGCCCTTTTCATCGCTCAGGGCGTCGGAATACAGCGTGCCGCCGATCTTCGCCCCGGTCTCGGCGGCGATCCGGCCGACCAGCCGGTCGTCGTTGAAATTCTCCAGGAAGACGGCCGGAATCCCCGCTTTTTTCACTTGGCGGATGATCTCGGCAACGTCGCGGGCCGACGGCTCGGTCTCGGTGGAGACGCCGAGCGGGGCGATGAACTGGATGCCATAGGCATCGGCGAAATAACCGAAGGCGTCATGGGTCGAGATCACCTTGCGCCGCTCGGCCGGGATCTTGTCGATCTCGGCGCGGACCTCGCGGTCGAGCGCATCGAGCTCGCCGAGATAGCGCTCCGCATTGGCCTTGAAGACCTCCGCGTCTGCGGGGGCGGCCGCGACCAGCGCATCGCGGATGTTCTTCACATAGGCCTTGGCATTGCCGACCGACTGCCAGGCATGCGGATCGGCATCCGAGCCGCGCTTGCGCGGGGTGATGCCCCGGGTGGCGACGACGATCGGCGCCTTGCTGCCGGAAGCCTGCTGCAGCCGCGGCAGCCAGCCCTCCAGCCCGAGGCCGTTGACGATCAGGAGCTGCGCGGCGCCGACATCCTTCGCATCATGCGGCGTCGGCGTGTAGACGTGCACGTCGCTGTCCGGCCCGACCAGCGAGGCGACATTGACCTTGTCGCCGCCGACCTGGCGGACGAAATCGGCGAGGATCGAGAAGCTGGTGACGACGTTCAGCCGGGTCTCGGCCGATGCGGGGACAATCAGAACAAGGCCGAAGAGCAGGCTCAGCGCGGACAGCAGGCGTTTCATGGGCATCGACTTCAAGCTTCGAGATGGCGTCCCGGAAACAGTTGCGGAAGCACGCCGCCCACGCGTCCGAACAGTACCGAGCCGAGATAGAGCAAGGACGCGACCAGGATGATCGCAGGCCCCGAGGGAATGCGGGTCTGGAACGACAGCACCAGACCGACATAGCCGGAGACGATCGCAGAGGCGACCGCGATGCAGATCATCGGCGTGACGTCGCGCGACCAGAACCGGGCGATCCCCGCCGGCAGGATCATCAGGCCGACCGCAAGCAAGGTGCCCAGCGCCTGGAATCCATTGACGAGATTGACCACGATCAGGCCGAGGAAGATCAGATGCGCCGGCGCACCGGCGCGGCTCACGGTGCGCAGGAACAAAGGATCGACGCTCTCCACCACCAGCGGGCGGTAGATCACGGCGAGCACGACGAGCGTGATGGTGGCGTTGGTCGCGACCATCAGCAGGGTCGGATCGTCCATCGCCAGGATGTTGCCGAACAGCACGTGCAAGAGATCGACGTTGGTGCCCTTGACCGAGACGATGGTGACGCCGATCGCGAGTGACGCCAGATAGAAGGTCGCGAGCGACGCGTCCTCCTTCAGCCCGGTCGAGCGCGACACGAGGCCCGATAGCAGCGCCACGGCGAAGCCGGCGATCAGGCCGCCGGTCGTCATCGCGAACAAATTGAGCCCCGACAGCAGGAAACCGATCGCCGCGCCGGGAAGAATCGCATGTGCCATGGCGTCGCCGACCAGGCTCATGCGCCTGAGCATCAGGAATACGCCGATCGGTCCGGAGCCGAGCGACAGCGCGATGACCGCGGCGAGCGCGCGGCGCATGAACTCGAAATCCGAGAACGGAGCGAACAGCACCTCGCGCAGCATCATGCCGCCTTGGAGGCTTGCGCGGGCACGCAGGGCGCGGCGGCATCGTCGAACGCCTCGCACATCCGACGCGCCTGCGACAGATTGTCGGCGGTCAGCACCTCCGCCGTCGGTCCCCAGGCCACGGCCTCGCGCGCCAGCAGCAGGGTCTGCGGGAAATGCGCGCGCACCATGTCCATGTCGTGCAGCGCCG
The DNA here is from genome assembly GCF_032489675.1 of Bradyrhizobium sp. SZCCHNR1043. Classification (NCBI taxonomy): domain Bacteria; kingdom Pseudomonadati; phylum Pseudomonadota; class Alphaproteobacteria; order Hyphomicrobiales; family Nitrobacteraceae; genus Bradyrhizobium; species Bradyrhizobium sp. SZCCHNR1043. The sequence goes on along the minus strand of NZ_JAUEYN010000012.1, from coordinate 259,152 downwards.
CCAGCACGGTGCGCCGCTCGCCATGCCAGTGCTCGATCAGTTGCAACAGGTCGGCCGAGGTCTTCGTATCCATCGCATTGAACGGCTCGTCGAGCACGATCACCCGGGCATCCTGCAGCAGCACGCGCGCGAACAGCATGCGCTGCATCTGGCCGCCCGACAGCGTGCCGATGCCGCGCCCCTCGAAGCCGGTCAGCCCGACGGCTGCGATCGCCTGCGCGATCTTCTCGCGCGCGACCGCGCCGATGCCGCCGAACATGCCGGTGCTGCGCCACAGTCCGGTGCTGACGAAATCGAACACCGAGATCGGGAAGGAGCGGTCGATATCGGCAATCTGCGGCAGATAGGCGATCTCGCGCGGCTTTAGGCCGGCGGCCGTGATGGTACCGGCGAGCGGCTTGAGCAGGCCGACAAGGCCGCGGAACAGGGTCGACTTGCCGGCGCCGTTGGGACCGACCACGGCGAGCAGCGCGCCCGTCGCGACCTCACCGGTGAGGTGATGCACGGCGGGGTGGCGGTCGTAGCCCAGAGTCACGTCGCGGAATTGCAGCTGGACCATGGCCGTCATCACCGCATCGCCAGCCAGACGATCAGCCAGAGCACCGCGCTCGCCGCCAGCGCCGCGCCGAGCCGGGTGGTGACCGGCATGCGCAGGATCGACCACGGCGCCGGCTGCGCCGGATGCGGCGCCGCGGGACCGTGGCTGTGGGCATGGCTGTGGCCATGCCCGTGGGCATGGGAATGGCCGTGGCTATGGAGGGCAGGCTGCGTCATTTCGTCATGATGTTACATTATAACATCACCCCTGTCCACCGGCCGGCTGGGCGGTGTTTCTGAGGCCGAAGGTCATCGCCTCATCCGTCATTGCGAGCGCAGCGCGCTGCGCTCGCAATGACGGATGAGAGATCATGCCTCGCTCTGCCCGCCGATCCGTCAGCTCAGATACCGCATCAGAGCGAGGCCGCCGAACAGGCCGGCGATGGAGATGCCGACCGAGCCGAGCACATACAGTGCGGCCAGCCCAAGCGCGCCGCGCTCATAGAGCAGCGCGGTGTCGAGCGAGAACGCCGAGAACGTGGTGTAGCCGCCGAGGATGCCGGTCATCAGGAACAGCCGCCAATGCTGGGTCGCTTCGCCCTTGAAGGCGAGGTAGCCGGCGATCAGGCCCATCACGGTGGAGCCGGTGATATTGATGATGAAGGTGCCGTACGGGAAGTCCGTCCCGAATGCCCTGGCGCTGGCCATGTTGATCGCGTGCCGTAGCGAGGCGCCGCAGCCGCCGCCGAAGAAGACGAGAAAATATCCGACCAGCTGATTCACGGGACCTTACCTGCAGACCGCATCGAGAGAAGGGATGCCCTGCCCTCGTCGCGAATGGAGCAAAACTTTTGCCGCAAGGGCGCCGCTCTTGCAAGGATCGCCCTCGTCAAAAGCCCTTGCCATGAAAAAGGGCGGCGAGCCGAAGCCGCCGCCCGCACCTCGCATGCGAGGAATCAGATCGCCTTGCCGTAGAGCTCGTCGACGTAGTCCCAGTTGATCAGGTTCTCGACGAACGCCTTCAGATAGTCGGGACGGCGGTTGCGATAGTCGATGTAGTAGGAGTGCTCCCAGACGTCGCAGCCGAGGATCGGGGTCGCGCCATGCACCAGCGGGTTCTCGCCGTTCGGAGTCTTGGAGATTTCGAGCTTGCCGTTCTTGACCGAGAGCCAGCACCAGCCGGAGCCGAACTGGCCGACGCCGGCGGCGGCGAAGTCGGCCTTGAACTTCTCGAAGCCGCCGAGATCCTCCTCGATCTTCTTCTCGAGCCGGCCGGGCAGCTTGGAGCCGCCGCCGTTCGGCTTCATCCAGGACCAGAAATGGATGTGGTTGAAATGCTGGCCGGCATTGTTGAACACGGCGGGGTTCTTGCCGAACGAGCCCTTGACGATCTCCTCGAGGGACTTGCCTTCGAATTCGGTCCCCTTGATCGCATTGTTGCCGTTGGTCACATAGGCCTGATGATGCTTGTCGTGATGGTACTCGAGCGTCTCCTTGGACATGTAGGGTCCGAGGGCTTCATAGGCGTAAGGCAGGGGGGGAAGCGTAAAGGTCATGGGGGCGGTTCCGCAACTTGTGGAAGACGGGATTTAACGGGACCTTCTTATAGAAGGTTCCGACACCGTAAAACACCGTGAATTTGGAAAAAGCGAGCCGCTTTGATGAGCATCGAGATCGACATATTGAATGGTGACGCCGCCTGGCCGCTGGTCAAGCCGCTTTACGACGCGGTTTGGCCGCCGGAGGTGGTCGTCGGATTACCGTGGGCAGGTATCACATTTGCGCATGCCGACCTGCGGGTGCTGGTACAGGACGAGAGCGGCGAGGTGCTCTGCCATGTCGGCATCTATCGCCGACTCGTGAAATGGAACGGTCAGAACGTCAATGTCGGCGGCATCGGCGGCGTTTTGACGCGCGCCGACATGCGCAACCGCGGTCTCGCCACGGTGGGACTGAACGCGGCGATCCAGACTCTGCGGCACGAGGACTCGATCAACTACGCCGTCCTGTTCTGTGCGGCGGATCGCATCCCCTTCTATACGGCACGCGGCTTCATTCCGTTCGACGGCGACGTCTACGCCGAGCAGCCCGAGCAGGGCCGCATCCGCTTCGACACGCTGTCTGCGCTCGTGCACGACGTCAAGCGCACCGCGCCGACGCGCGGCACCATCGACCTCTGCGGCCTGCCGTGGTGAGGCCGCTCTCCCCTGTCGTCCCGGACAAGCGCGCGGCACGCGCGCGCAGATCCGGGACCCATACCCGCAGGGAGATGTTTGAGGCACGCTGGTCATTGGCGCTTTGCCCATGATGTCCGCTGCGGAGTATGGGTCCCGGCTCAAGGCCGGGACGACAGCGGAGCACATGGCAGTCTTCCGAAAAAAATAATCCTATTGCGCTTTTTAAGAAATCATGATTGTATCCCGGCATCCCGCCTCACCGCAGAGGGGCGTTGCGCGCGATCGTCACGACACGCGAGGTGGGGATGCGATGGCCGCGTTGCTGCCGCAGCATGCTTATCGGCGTGCGGACGAACGGCAGCTTGCGGACGTGAAGTCGCAGCGTCCTGATACCCCGATGCTGGTATCAACCTGGCGCAATGCGAACGCATTGCGCTGGGGATGGTGGCCAACAAGCCCGGCGCACCAGGGAGACTGCGTATAAGCGTGAAGACCGTCGCGCAGGGAATGCCGGAGTGTTCGGCTTTGCCTGTGGTACCTGCCGCCTGCATTTTTTCAGCAGGCGGGCCATGGGTGAGGCCTTCACCCGGCATTCCCTGCGCCCTCTGCATTTTTGCAGGGGCCACGATGATCGCAGACCTCGGGCGTGAAGGGCCGCGAGACTGCAAAGCTATGTCCATCGCTGTTTGAACCGTGAAACCGCCTCACCCGCCGTCGTCGTCCCGGACAAGCCGTGACGCGCGCCAGCGCAGCATGGCGCCGATCCGGGACCCATACGCCGCGGCGGACGTGAGATGCGAAAAGCCAATGGCCGGCGTGCCTCAAACCGCTCCCTGGGGGTATGGGTCCCGCTCAAGGGCCGGGACGACAGCGGAGTTTGTTGCGGCAGTCAAAACCATTTCCCGGCACATGCCATGAGACAATCGAACAACGGATTGAGACGGCCCGTCGGCAATGCACCTGATCGTGATGATCATGCCTTGGACAACCGCACCTCGACGATTGCAACTGCGCCGTTTGCTGTTATGGAAACGCGGCTTCAACGGGGGGTAAGATGATTTGGAAATTGCGTTTGGCTGGTCTTGCGCTGGCGACCGTCGTGATGGCGCAGCCCGCTTTGGCCGCCGATGATCCGACCGGCACCTGGCTGACCCAGGCGGGCGACGCCAGGATCAAGGTCGCCAAATGCGGCGCCAATCTCTGCGGCACCGTCGTGTGGCTGAAGGAGCCGATGGACACCGACACCGGCAAGCCGGCCGTCGACAACAAGAATCCGAATCGCTCGCTGGCCAACCGCCCGATCATCGGGCTGCAACTGTTCGAAGGCGTTCACCCGGAGGGGCCGAACAAATGGTCCGGCAAGATCTACAACGCCGATGACGGCCAGAGCTACACCAGCCACATCTCCGTTTCCGGCCCGGATACGCTGAAGGTGGAAGGCTGCGTCGGATCGCTCTGCGGCGGCGAGACCTGGACCCGTTCCCGCTGATCCGCGCTCAGGCGACCGCGGCTTTCAACGCGGTCGCAGCCGACGCGTAGCCGCCTCGTGCGCCGTCGATGAAGTGGACGTGATCGGGCCGGATCGCGGACGGCGTGAAGCAGGTCATCATCGCGGCATCCTGCCGATGCAGCCCGTAGCGGACGATGCCGCGCGAGGCCGCCGCGCCGAGCCGGCGCTCCAGCTCCTGCGCGAGCTCGTCGGTGCAGTCGAGGATCATGCGCAGCGCATCGTCATATTTGCGGAAGTCGGAATTCTCGACCACCTGCTGCTTGTAGAGATCCGGCACGAAGCCGCCGATGCTGATGTTGAACCGCATCACGGCATAGACGAACAGCGTACGTCCGAGCACGCGGGCCCAGCGCGAAAACAGCGGCCCGCGCGCGGCGCGGACCTCGTAGCCAAATCCCTGCGGCGGCCATCGCAACGCCGGCGCACCGGCTGGCACCGGCCGCCCGGCATCGGGGCTGCGCTCGGTGAGCGTGATGATCTCCTCGATCACCTTGCGATAGGCCTGCGCATCCGCGCCCGGGGCCGGCAGCACCAGCACCGACAGAATGACCCCACGCGCCGCCGGAATCTCCTCGAAGCGGCACGAGAGTCCGGACAGATCGGGCTGCGCACCGGACGGCGCCGGGGGAATCGCGAACTCGCCCCGCTTCATCGCGGCCTCGGCCCAGCCCAATCCGCCGCCCGCGAACATCGCGTAGGACAGATTGGCCGATGGACCGTAGCGCGCCACGCGGACGTCGAGCCCCTGCGCGCGGATGGCCGTCACGGGGACCAGCGCGACGCGCATCGCGAGAGCGAGATCCTCCCTGACCCAGGTCGCGGTGGAGGCGAGGGCCTCGCGCGCGGCCGCTTCGTCATCCGGGCTGACGGCGAAGCTGGCGCCGTCACCGCCGAACACGAACGGGAATTCGCGCCCCTCCAAGGCATTGGTGACTGCGGCGATGACCGCCGCCCCGGCCATGTTGACCGCCTTGTAGCGCTTGTCGGCGATCGCCTTGGTCGACTCGACGATGTCGGCCGTGCCGATCAGCCAATCATCCGGCACCGGCTGGTAGAGCTGCGGCTCCATCAGGCGCGCAAAGCCGCGAAACACCGGAATCGAGGCATAGTAGTCCGCAGCGCTGGTCTTCGACATCGAGAGGCATCCGTCCGGGGTGCGCGTCCAATGAGGAGCTACGTTCATTCCTGTCAAGCGGGTTCACGCAACGATATTCGGCAGCGGACGTGTCGCCAGGCTTGCGCCGCGTTATCGTTCTGTCGGGTTCGACGTGCTAGCCTTTCGCCATGATGGCCGACAGCTCCCCCGTTCCACAACTCGCCGCCCGCGCGCTCCAGATCGCGGACCGCATCAATACCGCCGGCTTCGAAGGCCAGGTGCTGTCGGCGACGCCGCTTGCGGTCCGCATCGGCGAGACGGGAGTCGCCGTGGTCTTCCGCTACGGCGTCGTCGTCTTCATCGGCCTGTCGGTGGCCGAGGAGATCAACTTCCTCGACCGGCTGAGCGCGCGGCTGTTCGGCCCGATCGCGCCGCACGAGGAAGAGACGGCCAGGGTCCAGGTCGCGCGCGAATCCGACGAGCCGATCCCGGTCGGCGGCCCGGTCCTGGTCAAGGAATTGTCGCTGGAGCGACTGCTCATCGTCGCCGATGCGCTGGCGAAAAGCGTCGTGCTCGGCCGCAGCGAGCGCGAGATCGCCAACGTGTTCGACACCATCGAGCCGTTCGCGCGCGAATTGGCTATGCTGGGGCGAACCTCGAAGAGCCGGGTAGCGATGCTCAAGCTGCTCGGCGAGGCGCTGCTGGTGCAGCACCGGGTCTCCGGCCGCGTGGCGGTCGGCGAGAAGCCGGACGTGTTGTGGGACCGGCCCGATCTGGAGCGGCTCTATGCGCGGCTCGAGGACGAGTATGAGCTGAAGGAGCGGGAGGAAACCCTCAACCGCAAGCTCGCGGTGATCGCCGAGACGGCGACCACGCTCGCCGACATCATCGACACCAAGCGCTCGCTGCGGCTCGAGGTGATCGTCGTCATCCTGATTGCCAGCGAGATCGTGCTCGGCTTCTACGAGATCTTCGCCCGCGGCGGGCACTGACGATGGAGCTGCCGCACGCCGGGCGACCGAGGGCGTTGCATTCAGCGATGGTTCAGGCGCGACATGGAACTTTCGCATGGGCGCGATGAGCGATGCGGGGGATGTCGAACCATGACGTGGGTGGGGAGCTTGCGACGACCGCCGGCGGCAGGCAGCCACGAGGTGTGGCGAGCGCCCCGCCGCCGGTGCGGCGATGCTGGTCGGCCAATGCCGTCACACCAGCGCTCTGACGTTCCAGGTCGCATGACGGACCCCGGCGAGCTTCGCCAGCTCGGACACGACGCGGTCGAGATCGACCGTATCGACCGCGAGCGGCACCAGCGTCGCGACGATCTCGACGATGTCCTCCGACCGATAGACGACCTCGGTCTCCCGCACCGGGTATTTGGCCGCCTCCAGCCGCTCGTCGAGCGCCTCGCGCAGCTCGGCGGCGCGCAGCCCGTCGGTGGTCAGGACGATCTCGTAGTGCGCCTCCGAGGTCTGCGCATTGAGCGGGATGCGATCGATCGCGTTGACCAGCGGCCGCAGCAGCGTGTTGCCGGCCAGCACGAACACGGTCAGCGCCACCGATTGCGCGATCAGGTCGGCGCCGGCGCAGGCGCCGACCGCGGCGGACGCCCACAGCGTCGCGGCGGTGTTGAGCCCGCGGACGTTCATACCCTCCTTCATGATCGTGCCGGCGCCGAGGAAGCCGATCCCCGACACCACATAGGCGATGATCCGCACCGCGCCGTCGGCGCCGGTGAGGCGGTTGCCGAGGTCGACGAAGGCGGCCGCGCCGACGGCCACCAGCACATTGGTGCGCAGCCCGGCGCTGCGCTGCCGGTATTGCCGCTCGGCGCCGATCAGCGTCCCCAGCACGAAAGCTGCGAACAGGCTGACGAGCGTGTCGAGGAAATCATAGACCTGGAAGGTGTGGAGGAATCGCATGGGCTTGCCGACTGTCTGCGGTATTGTGCTCCGTGGCCCGCCTGGCGGCAGCGACACGCGTGGCATCCGGCGGCGGAACCGCCGCGAGAAGCCGCTTTCTTAGGACGTCCTTGATCGAAATCAAATCCCAGTCCCTCCCGCATATTTTAGGCTAATATGATCAACAGGCAGATGACGTCCGGCAAACACATGACGCCATTCTCCGACGTCCGCAGGGATCACAGCCCGGCCGTCCGGCTGGGGCATGATGCGGTGAGTGCGGTGAAGCTGTCCCAGGAGCTCACCGCCGAGATCGACGCCTGGGCGGAGGCCCACCAGATGACACGCTCCGACGCCATCGGCCAATTGCTCACGATCGGCCTGCATGCATCGCGGCCGGCAGCAACAGGGCAGCTCACGTCGCAGGATCCTGTCGCCATCGAGCAGAATGCGATCCGGCTGATCGATCGGATGCTCGACCCGAACCTGTCGGCCGACGAGCGCCAGCGGCGGATTCGCCGCCTGATCGAAGGTCCTGCGGAATTTGCCAACGAGCGGATCGACCTGCCGCGACATCCGGGCTGACGCGAACGGCTCAGGCGGCCGAGCGCGCCACCACGGCCTCGTAGATGTCGTCCTCCTGCGCCGTGTGCATGCGCACCAGCGTCTCGATCGCCTCGATCACCCGTTGCGCATCGCGGATCAGATAGCGGTCCACATGCTCGGACGGCAGATCCTCGACCAGCCGGCCGAGCAGCCGCGCCAGATGCAGGATCTCGCGATGCGCCCGGCTCATCGCCGACAGGCCATGGCTCTCCTGCAGGAGCCGCGCGAGCTTCGGATAGACCGAGCCTTCGTCGTCGCGCTCATGCGCCACGACCTTGTCCTGCACCAGGCCGTTTGCCTCCATGATCAGCGCCACGGCGCCGTCGGGCGAGGCCTCGTCGAGCGCATCGACGATCGAGCGCAGGCGGTCGAGGCCGCGCAGCAGCGCCTGGTGATCATGCCTGAGCCCGCGGCCGTCTTCGGCCGTGATCCGGCCGGCCTTGCTGCGGCCAGCCGGGAACAAAGCGCGGAGCGCGTTCAGGATGACGGCGACGTCGATGGCCTCCTGGGCCAGGGCGGCAGGCACCGGCTGCAGCAGGCCGAAGGCGGCGGCCCCCATCGCGACAAACGACAGGCCCATGCCGACGAAGATGCTCTCCAGGGCGATGCGCCGGGCGCGATGCGCGATCACGATCGCCTCGCCGACCCGATCGAGCCGGTCGGCAAGAATGACCACGTCGGCTGCTTCCGACGAGGCGCTGGCACCACGGGCGCCGAGCGCGATGCCGACATCGGCGGAGGCCAGCGCAGGGGCATCGTTGATGCCGTCGCCGACCATGATCGTGGGATGCAGCCGCTGCTCGGTCTTGACCGCCTCCACCTTGTCGGAGGGGACACGGTCCGCCAGCACGGCGTCGAGGTCGAGCGCCGCACCGATCGCCTGCGCGGCCGCGGCGCGGTCCCCGGTCACCATGACCATGCGCGCGATGCCGGCCTCGCGCAGCCAGCGGATCGCCCGCGGCGTATCCGCACGCAGCTCGTCGGCCAGCAGCAGCGCCCCGATCGGGCGCCCCTCGACGGCAACGAAGACGATCAGGGCTGAACGCCATGACGCCCGGCGGATCGCGCGCGCCGCCCAAGCCGGCGGCGTGCGGCTGCCGAGCACGAGGTCGCGCGAGCCGGCCATCACAGGGCGGCCATCGATCAGCCCTTCGAGGCCCGAGCCCATGGTCTCCCTGACCTGTTCGGGCACCTTCAGCTTCAGCCCGCGGGCCTGGCCGGCCTGAACGATCGCGTGCGCCACCACGTGGTGCGAGGCCTGCTCGAGCGATGCGCAGAGCAGCAGTACCGCATCGGCGTCCTCGCCCGGTGCCGCGTCGACCGAGAGCAGCCGCGCGCCGCCGACGGTCAGCGTGCCCGTCTTGTCGAACAGCACGGTATGGGCACGCGCGAGCGCCTCCAGCTTGCCGCCGCCCTTGACCAGGATGCCGCTGCGCGCGGCCTGCGCGACCCCCGCGATGAAGGCCACGGGTGCGGCGAGGATCAACGGGCAGGGCGTCGCGGCGACCAGCACCGCGAGGCTCCGGATCAGATCGCCCGAGACGAACCAGGCGGCCGCCGCAATGGCGAGGCTGACGGGCAGAAAGATCAGGGCATAGCGGTCGGCAAGCCGCACGAACGGCGCCTTCGCGGTCTGGGCCGTCGTCACCAGCTTGACGATGCCGGCATAGGTGCTTTCTCCCGCGGTGGCCGTGACCACCATTTCGAACGTGTCGCCGGCGTTCACCGATCCCGAAAGGATCGCCATCCCGCGCGTCTTCGTCACCGGGATCGGCTCACCCGTGAGCGCCGACTCGTCGACGACGGCGATCGTCGCTTCGACCATGCCATCGACCGGGATGATTTCGCCGGCGCGGACCATCAGGCGATCACCGACCGCGACGCTGGCGATCGGAACGTTGTCGATGTCGTCGCCACGGCGGCGATGCGCCTCGCGCGGCGCGCGATCGACCAGCGCGCGCAGATCGTGCTCAGCGCGGGCGACGGCAATGTCTTCCAGCACGTTGCCGCCAGCATACATCAGCGCCACGACAGCGCCGGCCAGCGGCTCGCCGAGGATGATTGCCGCGCTCATCGACACCAGAGCAATCGCGTCGACGCCGATGCGGCCGGCCAGGAAATCGCGGACGATCGAGACGATCAGCCCGAGGATAACAGGAACGGTCGAGGCCGTGAACGCGATCCCGGCAAGATCGGGGCGACCGACCACATGCGCGAGCCCGCCCGCGGCGAGGCCCGCGATTGCGATTGCGACGAGGCTCCACCGCAGAATGCGCTCGAACATGGATACCGGTTCCGGATTGCGCCGGCACTATCGCTGCTGCCGCCCGTCGGACGCTTGAGCGAAATCAACGGCAAGAGCGACCGATCGCCGCAAATGGCCTCAGGCGGTATTGCCTGCGTCGACCGTCAGCACGGTGCCGGTGACATTGCGCCCGCCGTCGCCGAGCAGGAATTCAACCATCGCGGCCACGTCATCGGTTTCCGGCAGCCGCCGCAACGCGCTCCGGCCGGCGATGCGCCGCTGTTGCTCCTCGTCCATGCTCTGCGTCAGCTCGGTGGCGATGAAGCCCGGCGCGATCGCGTTCACGGTGATGCCGACCTTGCCGACCTCGCGCGCCAGCGAGCGCGTGAAGCCGTTGGCGGCCGCCTTGGTCGCGCCATAGACGGACAGGCCGTTGTAGCCGGTAGAGGCGATGATCGAGGAGATGTTGATCACCCGCCCTTCGCCCGCGGCCATCATGTGGCGAACGACGTATTTCGTCAGGATCATCGGCGCCAGCACGTTGAGCCGCACCAGCGCCTCGATCTCCGAATTGTGCATGGTCGCGAGCAGCCCTTCAGTGCCGAGACCGGCATTGTTGACGAGACCATAGAGCGGACCGAACTCGTCGCGGACCGACTTCACGAAGGCCGGAAGGTCGTCAACGACGCTGAGGTCGCAGGCGCGGAAATGAATGCCGGCGCTGCTGGCGCTGAACTCGGCCATCGCGGCGCGCAGTTCGTCGCTCTCCCGGCGGGCCACCGCGATGACGTCATAGCCCGCTCCCGCGAGCCTGCGCGCGATGGCGAGCCCGATGCCACGGCTGCCGCCGGTGACGAGAACATTATGCATCGGCGCGCGCCAGCTTGCCGGCCGGTGTGACGTCGAGCGCTGGCACGACGCGGATCATCGCCGGCACCTTGTGAGCCGCGAGACGCGCGCGACACGCGGCGAGGATCTCATTGCGAACCGTCTCACTCCGCGCCGGATCGGCATCCGCCGTCAGCACGACCTCGGCGACGACGATGCCGCCGGTGATCGGGCTGCGTCGCGACTTGGCGCGCGACATCCGCACCTCGGGATGGCCATTGATCACGGCTTCGATCTCTTCGGGATGGACCTTGAGCCCGCCGACATTGATGATGCCGTTGCGGCGCCCGACGAAGTAGTAGCGATCGCCGCGCAGCTCGACCATGTCGCCGGTGTCGACATAGCCGTCCGTATCGGTCAGGGCAGCCGCAGCGCGTCCGACATAGGCGTGCGCCGCGCGCCTGGAGCGGATGCGCAGCGAGCCGTCGACGACCTTCATGTCGACGGCACCGCGGCCTTCGCCGAGCAGCGTCGCAGGAAAACCCTCCAGCCCATCATTGACCGCGAAGCCGACGCCGGCCTCCGTCGAGGCGTAGGCATGACCGATCGAAGCGTCGGGAAATGCCTGCTTCAATCCGTCGAGCACGGCCTGGTCGGCGATCTCGCCTGAGAGACGCACATAGCGCGGCGCAAAGCCGTCGACCGATCCGCTCATCAGCAGCTTGCGCCAATGCGACGGCGTTCCGGACATGTGAGTGACGCCGCGTGCGTTGAGACGCGCGATGTGGTCCGTGAGCCCCTCGCCCGGATCCGACAGCACCATCGAGCCGCCGCCGACGATGGCACGCAGGAAGATCTGCAGGCCGCCATAGCGGCGAATGTCGTAGAAGGTCGCCCACACCGGCATCGCTTCGCCAGGACCTGGACGGTCGCCGATGATCGCGCCGCACAGGCCCTCGAGCGTATGCCCGACAATCTTCGGCACGCCCGATGTGCCTGATGTCAGCATCAGCCATTCGGTGGCGCGCACCGTCTGCACCACCTCGACAGAAGGTTGCGGCAGGGCGACCTCGATCACGAGATCCACGCCGCAGGCGTCGAAACGCTGGACCTCATCGGTCACGATGACGTCGATGTCCGCATCGGCGATGATGCTGGCGAGATGCTCGCCCTTGAGATCCGGCGGACACAACAGCAGGCGCCGCGCGACGCCGTCGATCTCGATCAGCGCGAGGCCGGCGAGCAACTGACCGGAGGTCGCCAGCAGAACCGAACGTCCGTTGAGCTCTTTGGTGCGGCCGCCGAGGCAGCTTCCACGCGAGAGCTCGGCGAGCGATAGGACGTGACGCGGATCGGAGATCGTCCGCTCGGTCAGCGCGGTCCCGAGATGGTCGCGAAGGGCGAAGATCTCACGCGGGGACATTCTCATAGGCCCCGATGAAGTCGCCTATCGTGTTGGGGAACGTCACGTCCTCGGACAGTGTGAATGGATCGACGCCGAGATCGTCCTCGAGACGGGCGACAAGGATGGCAAAAGCGAGCGAGTCGAAGCCGGTCTCGTGCAACGTCAGTTCGTCGGTCAGCGGCGGCAGCTTGACCTTCTGCTCGTCCGCAATCTGCTTGATCGCTGCAATGATTCTTAACCGTACCGACATGGGCCAATCCGCTCACTGTTCAAACGATGAAACCGACCATAGGACGAGAAGGTGAAGGAAGCCGGACTTCCCAGCCATCTTTCGGGACCGTTGGTAAATACCCATCACGGCCTATGATTAAAATCATCTACAAACGAACCTCGCCGGCGAGGATCCGCGCATGGAGATGCCGATCGAGCGGGCAATAGGCACCCGTCCCGGCGTCCCGCACGTAGAGCGGCTCGTGCACGATCGACGGATCGAAGCCGTCGCGCATCAGCTCCTGCTTCTTCTGCTTGAATGTTTCGGTCGACTGCAGCGACGACGTGATGCGGAGCGCCACCGGCCGCGCATAGGGCGGCAACCGGCGGGCAAGTTCTAAAGAGAGGCGATCGAGATCGAAGCTGTCGCCGACGACGAGCGCAGCCATGCCGGCACGTCCGTCCCTGCCGGGCACGACGACACCATAGGTCGATGCTTCCAACACGCCGGGACATTGCAGGATCGCCTCGTTCACCTCGCTGGTCGCGACGTTCTCGCCCTTCCAGCGGAAGGTGTCGCCGACGCGATCGACGAAATAGAAGAAGCCTTGGTCATCCTGGCGCATCAGGTCGCCGGTGCGGAACCAGGCATCGCCCTTCGCGAAGACGTCGCGCAGGATCTTCTTCTCCGTCTCGCCCGTGTCGGTATAGCCCTCGAAGCGGCCGCCTCCCTGGTCCGCCGTACCGATGCGGCCAATGGCCTCGCCGATCTCGCCGCGCGCGCAGACCAGGCACCGCCCATCGGGTCCGCGCAAGGGTGCGCGCTGGTCGGCGTCCAGCTTGATGATTTCGGCGGGGAAGCGATGCGCAAGCAGCGACGGCACGCGCCCGATCGATCCCACCCTGCCCTCGACATTGTAGAGTGAGAAGTTGCCTTCGGTCGCGGCATAGAATTCCAGCACCTGGGGGATGGCGAAGCGCGCCTGGAACGCCTCCCAGACGTCACCGCGCATTCCGTTGCCGCAGGCGAGCCGCAGCCGATGGGCGCGGTCGAAATCGGACGGCGCGGCGGCCAGCAGATAGCGGCAGAGCTCGCCGATATATTGCACCAGCGTGCAATCGTGACGAACGATGTCGCGCCAGAACTTGCTCGCCGAGAATTTCTCGGCGAGCACCGCCGCACCGCCGGCGCGCAGCATGCTGCAGGGCGCGACGATGCCGCCGACGGAATGATAGACAGGCAGACAGTCATAAAGGCGATCGTCGGGACCTGCACCGGTGAGGCCAGCAAACCAGCCGCCCCAGTTCATGATGCGGCGATGGCTGATGCTGGCGGCCTTGGGCAGGCCCGTCGTGCCGGAGGTGTAGATCAGCAGCGCGCGGTCGTTGATCGTCACGGCGCGGCGCTCAGTTGCGTCGAGCGCGTGCGTATCCATCGCGGCGACCGCGACGTCGAGATCGCCGCCGTCGGCAACCCAGACACGCGGCCCGCCCGCGATCACCGGCGCAACCTCCGTATAGGCTTCGTGGAAGTCCTTGGAGACGATCACATGGACTGGCCGAGCCACATTGATGCAATGCGCGAGCGACGGTCCGATGAGATTGGTGTTGATGAGGGCAACCACGCCGCCGACGCGGCTGACCCCAAGCCAGGCGGCCAGGTAGTCGGGCCGGCTCGGCATCATCAAAGCGACCGTGTGACCAGGCCCGATGCCGTTGGCCAGCGCCCAGCGGGCGTATTGGTTGATGCGCGCAGACAGGGCGGAATAGCCCAGCGTCTCGCGATCGGAGACGAGCGCCGGCCGCTCGGGCTGCTTCGCAGCCCAGTCGTCCACCACGTCGGCGAACAGCCGCGCCGGCTCTGCCTCGATGCGCGAGGTCAGCTCGATCGCCTTCAGCCAGATCTTTGCTGCCGACGGCCTTCGAGGGGACGTGCTGAGTTCCACAGACCGGTCCGCCCGCTCGGAGTTCATGACTGCCCCCACCTCAATCCGGGGCGCTTATAGGCCCACCGGCCTGACCAGCCGTTAACCGGGAGGGTTAACCGGCCGAGAGTGCGTCGCTGTTGATGCGAATGCGATCCTTTACGAAGTTCTCGGAAATGCCGGTTAGCGTACCGCTCCCAGAACATGCCAACGCGAAGGCCGGCATGCCCAAGGACACGATGACACGACGCGCATTGCTGCACTGCGCCGCCTGGAGCAGCGTTGCAGCCATGACTTCGACCACGGCGTTCGCCGGGGAGGATTCGCCCTACCCGACGCACCCTGTCACCTGGGTCATTCCGTTTGCCCCGGGTGGGGCCACCGGCCGGCTGTCGCTCTTGATCTGCGACCGGCTGACCCGCCGACTGGGCCAGCCCTTCGTGCTCGATCACCGGCCGGGTGCGGGCGGCGCGACCGCCACCAAGAACGTCGCGAGCGCCCCGCCGGACGGTTACACGATCCTTGCGACCTCGACCGCCAACGTCATCACGGCCTCGACCGACGGCCCGCCCGGCGCCGACGGCGATCTCATCCCCGTCGCCGGCATGGCGCGCATGCCGCTGCTGCTGTTGGTCAGCCGGCAGCTGCCGGTCAAGACGCTGCCCGAATTCCTGGCCTATGCCAAGGCCAACCCGGGCACGCTCAGCGTCGGCTCCGCCGGCCCCAGCACCGTGCAACTGCTGTCGGCCGAGCTGTTCCGGACCCTCGGCGGCATCACCTGGTCCACCGTGCACTATCGTGGCTCGGGGCCGGCCCTGACCGACCTCGCCTCCGGCCACATCCACGCGATGTTCGACAACGCCGCTTCCGCCGTCGACCTGTTGCGCAGCGGCAAGGTCCGGGCGCTGGCCGTCTCGACCCGCGAGCGCGCCGCCGCCTTCCCCGATCTGCCGCCGGTCGCCGACGTGCTGCCGGCGTTCGAAACCTCCGGCTTCTATGGCGTCGCAGTGCCGCACGGCACGCCGGAAGCCATCGTTGAGCTGCTCAACCGCGAGATCAACGCCGCGCTGTCCGATCCCGACATCAGCAGGCAGTTCGCGGAGGTCGGCGCCACGCCGCTCACCGGCGACGTCGGCGTCTATGCCGCGACCTACCGCGCCGAGATCATGCACTGGCGCAAGCTGGTCCCACAGGTGAGCGCGAAGAACTGACCTCCGCGCCCGGCGACCCGCCTGCCTCAGGCCGCCGCGACGCCCTGCAGCACCAGCCGGTTGAGCCGGGCCGCGAACGCGGCCGGATCCTCCGGCAGTTCGCCGTCGAGAATCTGCGCCTGCTCGAGCAGCAGGAACGACAGGTCGTCGACCTTGGCCTTGTCGGCGGCGGCCTTCGCGACCGCGACGACCAGCGGATGGCGCAGATTGATCTCCAGAATCGGCTTGGTGCGGGCGCCGCGCGCCTGCTGCGACAGGATGCGCTCCAGCTCGCGATCGGGACCATGGCTGCCGGCGACCAGACACGAGGCACTGGTGGTAAGCCGGGTCGAGACCTTCACGTCGGTGACGTGGTCGCCGAGGCTTGCCTTGATCAGCGCGATCGTGTTGGCCTCGTCGGCGGCCGGCTGTGCCTCGTCCTCGGGCTTCGGCTCGGTCACCGGGATCGGATCGAAGTTGATGTCGCCCTGGCTCAGCGACTTCAGTGGCTTGCCGTCGTACTCCAGCCGTGCCGAGGTCCAGAACGCATCGACCGGATCGGTGAGCAGCAGCACCTCGACGCCGCGCGCCTTGGCGGCCTCGAGCCGCGGATTGGACTTCAGCCGCTCGATGCTGTCACCAACCAGGAAATAGATCTCGGTCTGGTTCTCCTTGAGACCCTCGACATATTGCTTCAGCGATCGCCGCTCGCCCGATGTCGTGGTGAAGCGCGACAGCGCCAGCAGCTTGTCGCGGCGCTCGAAATCCTCGTACAGGCCTTCCTTGACGACGGCGCCGAACGAATCCCAGATCTTGTCGAAGTTCTCGGCGTCCTTGTCGGCGAGCTGCTCCAATTCGCTGATCACCCGCGTCGTCACCGCCTTGCGGATCTGGGCGAGCTGCGGATTGTTCTGCAGCATCTCGCGCGACAAATTGAGCGGCAGGTCCTCGCTGTCGATCACGCCGCGGATGAAGCGCAGATAGGCCGGCATCAGGTCGGCGTCGTCGGTGATGAAGACGCGCCGGACATAGAGCTTGACCTTGCCCTTGCGCGCCGGCTCGAACAGGTCGAACGGCTTGGTCGACGGCGCGAACAGCAGCACCGCATAGGAATAGCGGCCCTCGGCGCGGTAGTGCAGCGTCATTGCCGGCTCGTCGAACGCGTGCGCAATCGACTTGTAGGCCTTGCTGTAATCCTCGGACGTCAGCTCGGACTTCGAGCGCTGCCATAGGGCGCTGGCGGAGTTGATCTGGCGCGGCTCGCCCTCCTCCGGCACCAGCATGATCGGGAACTGGATGTTGTCGGAATAGGCGGTGACGATGCGCTCGATCTCATAAGCTTCGAGATACTTCCTGGCGTCGTCCTTGAGGTGCAACACGATCTCCGTGCCGCGCGCCACCCGCTTGGCGTCCTCCTCGGACGCGGGTGCGACCTCGAAGCCGGCGCCGCCGGAGGAGGTCCAGGTCCAGACGTCGTTCTCGCCGGCGCGCCGGCTGATGACGACGATGCGGTCGGCGACCATGAAGGCCGAGTAGAAGCCGACGCCGAACTGGCCGATCAGGCCGGTGCCGTCCTTGGCCTCGGCCAGCTTCTGCACGAACGCCTTGGTGCCGGAGCGGGCGATGGTGCCGAGATGGTCGATCAGTTCCTGGCGCTCCATGCCGATGCCGCTGTCGGCGATGGTCAGCGTATCCGCCGCCTTGTTCGGAATGATGCGGATCTGCGGCGGCTCGCCCTCGCCGATCAGGTCGGGCCTGGCGATCGCCTCGTAACGCAGCTTGTCACAGGCGTCGGAGGCGTTCGAAATCAGCTCGCGCAAGAAAATGTCGGTCTCGGAATAGACCGAATGCACCATCAGATGGAGCAGCTCGGAGACTTCGGCCTGGAAGGAATGGCTAACGGTCGCGGTGTCGGTCATCGTCGTGCGTTGGCCCATGCTATCAAGGGTGGAGAGAGACCGTCGATATAGCGCGGCGGCGGCACCGATCAAGCCTTCCGACCGGGGGGATCACCGGCCGATCGTTCGGCGGCCGCGAGCAGCTTGTCGATGACCGCGTCCAGGGTGGCGATCTCGGCGGCCGAAAGCACGCTCAGCAGATCGGCCTCGCGCGCCAGCGCATGGGGCACGATTCTGCGGTACAGCGCCCTGCCGGCGGCCGTCAGCGCTACGATCCGCTCCCGTCCATCCGCGAGATCGCGGCTGCGGCTGACGATGCCGCGTGCCTCCAGGCTCTGCATGGCGCGGCTGACGTTCATCTTGTCGAGCGTCGTCAGCCGGCCAATCTCCTTGGTCGGCAACCGCGGCTGCTCGCCGAGCGCCGCCAGGATCCGCCATTCCTGGCGCGACAGCGCGAAGCGGTCGGCATAGACCTCCGCCACCGCCAGCGACACCTGTTCGGCGAGCCGGGCCAGCCGGTAGGGAAAATAGCGCTGCAGCCGGAGCTCGCGCTCCGTGGCCGCTTCGCCTTGCTTGCGGTCGCGAATGTCGGTGACCGGCTTTGTCATTGCGTCCTCTGCCCCTCGTTCCTTCCAACGATCCCGGCGACCTCGATCCGATCCTGATCCGGTTGATCTGGATCAAAGCCAAACGATCGTATCATTCGTTACTATTCTGCCAACAACGATCATGGGAGGACAATCATGCAGATCGAGAAGATCCATCACGTCGCCTATCGCTGCGTCGACGCCAAGGCCACCGTCGAGTTCTACAAGAAGGTCCTCAACATGGACCTGCTCGGCGCCATCGCCGAGGACAAGGTGCCCTCCACCAAGGCGCCCGATCCGTACATGCACATCTTCCTGGATGCGGGAAACGGTAATATCCTCGCCTTCTTCGAGCTGCCGAACTCGCCGCCGATGGGACGCGATCCCAACACCCCGGAATGGACCCAGCACATCGCCTTCCAGGTCAAGGACATGGAGGAGCTCGAGGAAGCGAAGGCACGCGCGGAGGCCGCCGGCCTCGACGTCGTCGGGATCACCGACCACACCATCTTCAAGTCGATCTATTTCCACGATCCGAGCGGCCACCGGCTGGAGATCGCGGCCTGGACCGCGACGCCCGACCAGATCGCACGGATGAAGTCGGTCGCCCACGCCATGGTGGACGAATGGGCGACCACCAAGAAGCCGCCGCGGCACACCGCCTGGATGCACGAGAAGGAATTCGCAGGCAGCGACTGAGCGATTGCTCGTCCCGACAGTCCCGACCGCAACGCGCCAGGCGAGGCAGCCATGAGCAACTATGTCTATCCGCGATTTCCCTATGTCTGCTCGGCGGAGCAGCGCAGCGGCGAGACCCGCCGCCATCCGATCGTCGTGATCGGCGCCGGGCCGATCGGCCTGACGGCGGCGCTCGATCTCGCCGCCCGCGGCCAGCCCGTCGTCGTGCTCGATGACAACGATACCGTCAGCATCGGCTCCCGCGCCGTGTGCTACGCCAAACGCCCGCTCGAGATCTGGGATCGGCTCGGTTGCGCCGCGCCGATGGTCGAGAAGGGCGTCAGTTGGAACATCGGCAAGGTCTTCTTCCGCGACCAGCTCTCTTATCAATTCGATTTGCTGCCCGAGCCCGACCATCGCTGGCCGGCAATGATCAACCTGCAACAATACTATCTCGAGGAGATTCTGGTCGATGCCTGCAACAGGACTCCGCTGATCGATCTGCGCTGGAAGCATCGGCTGGTCAGCCTCAAGCAGACCGACGACTTCGCGCAGCTCGCGGTGGAGACGCCGGACGGCATCTTCACCATGGAGGCGCAATGGGTGATCGCCTGCGACGGCGCCAATTCTGACACCCGGCGCATGGTCGGCGCTGAGTTCAAGGGCCAGTTCTTCCAGGACCGCTTTTTGATCGCCGATGTCAGGATGAAGGCGGAGTATCCGACCGAGCGCTGGTTCTGGTTCGATCCGCCGTTCCATCCGGGACAGTCGGTGCTGCTGCATCGCCAGTCCGACAACATCTGGCGCATCGACTTCCAGCTCGGCTGGGACGCCAATCCGGACGAAGAGAAAAAGCCCGAGCGCGTGATCCCACGCATCCGGGCGATGCTCGGCGAGACCACCGAATTCGAGCTGGAATGGGTGTCGATCTATCAGTTCGCCTGCCGCCGGATCGACAATTTCCGTCACGGCCGCGTCCTCTTCGCCGGCGACGCGGCGCACCAGGTGTCGCCGTTCGGCGCCCGCGGCGCCAACACCGGCGTGCAGGACATCGACAACCTCGCCTGGAAGCTGGCGCTGGTGCTGCGCGGCGAGGCGCCGGAGAGCCTGATCGACAGCTATCACGAGGAGCGCGCCTTTGCCGCCGACGACAATATCCTGAACTCGACACGGGCAACCGACTTCATCACGCCGAAGACGCAAGCTAGCCGCCTTTATCGCGACGCCGTGCTCGACCTCGCACAGAACCACAGCTTTGCGCGGCCGCTGGTCAACAGCGGCCGGCTGTCGACGCCGACACCCTATGTCGCGTCGTTGCTGAACACGCCTGACGGCGGGAGCGTCCCCGGGGCGATGACGCCTGGCACCAATGCCGCCGATGCGCCGGTGACGATCGCGGGACAGCCCGGCTGGTTGCTGAACTGCCTCGGCTCGGGCTTCACGGTGGTCACCTTCGACAACGCCGTCACGGCCGAGCAGCTCAGCATCGACGGCATCACGGCGCGGGTGATCGTCGTCGGCCGCGACATCGCTGATGCCAAGAGCCTGCTCGCGGCACGATACGGTGCCTCGCCCGGCACGACCTATCTGTTCCGTCCCGATCAATATGTCACCGCCCGCTGGCCGCAGTTCGACGAGAACGCGATCACGGACGCGGTCCGGCGCGCCTGCGGCAGGCGCGGCGCGGTCCAGCAGGAGCTTGCGGCATGAGCCTGACCCTCACCCCGAATATCAGCGATCCCGACGACTTCTATGCCGAGCTGATCGGCGGCCAGCGCGACCTCAGCGAGGACGAAGCCCTGCGCATGAACGCCAGGTTGGTGCTGCTGCTCGCCAACCATATCGGTGACCGCGCGATCCTGAGCGAGGCGATCCGGCTGGCGAGGTCGCCCGCCGGCTGATGCAGGCCGCGACACGCCACATCGGCAGCCGGCTTTGATCCGGATCAAAGCCGTTTCTCCGCATTTTGCGGCAGACAGAGAGACCAGCCTGCGAGTCGTGCGCCGGCACAGAGTCCGCTCGCTTGCGCACATTGCGGCTCCCGATCCGCTCCCGGTCGGTTTCATTGTGACAACATCATAATGTCACGCCACCTTCA
The DNA here is from genome assembly GCF_032489675.1 of Bradyrhizobium sp. SZCCHNR1043. Lineage (NCBI taxonomy): Bacteria > Pseudomonadati > Pseudomonadota > Alphaproteobacteria > Hyphomicrobiales > Nitrobacteraceae > Bradyrhizobium > Bradyrhizobium sp. SZCCHNR1043. Next base: position 238,261 of record NZ_JAUEYN010000012.1, on the reverse strand, counting down.
CTGAAGGCCTCTACGTCTTCGCCTCGTTCCACAACGGCACGGGGATTCGCATGTCGCGCTACTACAAGACGCTGCAGACGCAGCGCTTCGACGACTATCGCTACTATCATCAGAGCCGGATCAATCAGACGCTGCACCTGATCAGCGCCGTGATCTTCCTCGTGTGCTATGCGCTGCTGTTCAAGGATCCGGCGATGGCCGGCCTGGTCGGCTGGCTCGCGATGCTGACGCGGCAGACCGGGCACTTCTTCTTCGAACCGAACGGCTATGACCACGTCAACGGCGTCAGCAACGACTACAAGGAGGCGGTCAAGGTCGGCTACAATCAGACTCGCAAGATCGTGCTGCTGACGGTGTGGGGCCTGGTGCCGGTGGCGCTGTTCGCGTTTCCGACGCTGTTCGGCCTGTTCGCCGAGCCGGCCGGCCGGATGGACTTCGTCCGCCACGTCGGCCTGCTCTGGCTTGCGGTCGGCATCGGCGGCGGTATGTTTCGCGTCATCCAGCTGTTTGCAATGCAGGATGTCTCGACGGGCCTGATCTGGGCCTTCAAGGTGCTGACCGACCCGTTCCACAACATCGCGCTGTATTGGAAGTCGCCGCTGGCGCTGCTGCGCGGCGAGCTCATCGATCCGACCATCAAGGACGCCTCGCATTGGGGCGCCGCCGAGGACGAGGCCGAAGAAGCTGCGCATCTCACCTGATCGCGAGTTCCCGCCGCCGGCCGGTCCTGCGGCGGGAGTTCTCGAACAGAGGGGCTGCAACAACATGGAACAACTCTCCTGCTACGCCGTTGCGGCCTCAGTGCTGGCGGCCTTCAGGAGCTCCCCATGTGTGACTACAGCCTCCATACTGTTGCTTCCCGCGATGCCAAAACTGCCGACGTGCTGGTCTCCTGTCGATTTCCCGGCACGGAGACCCGCGGCTTCTGCACCAAGGACGACCCGTTGACCGCCGTGTGCCTGCGGCCGGGCACGGAGCTCGCCTTCGAAGACGATGTCCGCATCAAGGGCTTCTTCTTCCGCCGCAAGGTCGGCGCCCATCTCGCCCGCTTCCGCCAGGTCGACACCAACAAGCCGACCGAACATCACGATGCGCTCGAATTCTCCAATGGCCGAATCGTCAAGGTCACCGACCTCGCCGCCGGCCAGCGCGCCCGCGTGCTGCAGATGCCGGCCGATCCGGCCGCCAAGCGCACGACGGCGCCGCTCACGATCGAGCTGCGCGCCACGCAGCTCTGAAGGCTTCGACATTGACTTCGACATGGACGATGTCGGCGCCGCGGCGCTGGCGTCGCCCATGGCCAATCGAAATGCTCGGCTCATCGAACGCGATGCGTTGCGGGAGTGAGGTCTTGCTGCGGATATCATCGACATGCGTCGTCGCGTTCCCGCGGCCCGTCGGACCCGAGTGATGCGGCAGTCGTCCCTCTGAAAATGAGAGGGCGCGGGGAAGGCTGGGTGCTGACCGCGGCCCATGGCCCGCCTGCAACAAGAAAAGCAGGCGGCAGTTACCACAGGTCGGGCCTGACAACCGGCCTCCCCCGCGCGATCGGTTTTAACGGTGTCCTTCGTGCTCTCCCTGGGGATCGGCGTTCTTGCCCCCATCGCCCGCGCGAGCCGTCACAGCATCGGCAGCGGACTTGACCTCAGCGTCGAGAGGCCAGGACCACACGACTTCGCCGTCCGCGCCGGACTGCGCTCGTCTGGCACAGCCGTCACGTCCATCGCAGCCCACCTCCACGTTCGTGACGACGCGTACGTCCCTCTGCACGAGGCGGGATGGGAGGAGATAAGCATTATTTCGGAAAAATAGCAAGAGCAATTTCGCGAAATCCGCAAGCGCCCCCCCCTCGAGCAGGGGCGGTGCGCTCCCCTTCCCCTTGCGGGGAGGGGAGCGCACGACGGGGCCGGCGCAGAAGGCGGAGGCTCGGGAAGCGCAGTCCGACGAATGCCTGGTTCAATCCGGCAGGTTCGTGAACCGCGGCCGCCAGACGCCGAGGATGACGTTCACGGTGGCGACGCCGAGCATGACCCAGATCGCGCCTTGCTCGGTGCCGAAGTTGGGCTGCAGCGTCGCCGGATCGATCTGGCCGGCGACGGCGCGCGCGGCCTCGTCGGCCGCTTCCTGCATCGGTCCCTGTACGGCGGCAAAGCCCCATTCGAAGACGAGGATAGCGAGCTTGGCGAGCGCCCAGCCGGCGCTCTCCGGCCTCAGGACGGTGAGGCCGTCCGCGGAGCAGGCTCCGGCTTCTGCACCGCCGTGGTGCCGGTGCCGCCCTGCCCGACGCGGAACAGTTGGATGTAGCTGCCGAGATAGAGCGGTGTGAGGCCGGCGACCGGCTGCTCAGGGAGCGGCGGGTCGAGCAGCAGAACGGCATCGAAGTGCGACCGCCAGCCGGCCAGATAGCGCGCGAGCTGCAACACGTCGGCCGACGGCGTGTCCGGCTGCAGCCAGCGCCACGCGGCGGGCTCGGCCAGCGGCTGCGCAAGGCGCGCGAAAGAGGGACGGACCGCCACGGGCTGCTGGCTCGGATGGGCGAACATCAGCGGCCAGAACGCCCGTCGCTCGATCACGAGCAGCGCCGCCATATGGGAATCGACATAGCGGAATCCGGGCAGGATCCGCTCGCGCCGGCTGGAGACGGGCTGCTCATGGCCATGCGCGGCGATGACGCGCGCGCCGGGCTGCACATGCGCGATCGCCGCGCGCAGTTCGGCGAGGTCGACCCTGTGATCGATCCATGCCGATGCGATGTCCACGGTACGAATCAGCGTCAGGCCCGCGAGGACGATGCCGACGAGCGCCGCCTTCCTGCCGGACACGACCGGCTGCAGGCCGGCGAACAGCAGCAGGCCGCACATCGCGGCAAAGCGCATATCGATGAACGTTCCGCCCAGCGCGCTCCATGGCGCCGCGACGAAGGCGACGAACAGCGCCGCCAGCGCCAGCGGCATGCCCGGCGCGACGACGATCTGGCGCCGGACGAGGATCAACACCGACAGCACCGCGACGGTCGTTATGACCGTCAGCTCGGCACTGGTGGTCAGGAACGGCGTCATGATGCGCCACAGCTTCGGCGGTCCGATCCAGGCGCCGAGTTGCAGCCCGCCCTCACCCAGCGGACAGAGCCCGTAGAGCAGCACGGCCGGGCTGAGCGTGATGCCGAGCGCGCAGGCGACGACCACCAGCTCCCGTGCAAGGCCGGGCGACCGGCGCAGCCGCCACAGCCGATCGGCCTCTCCAGCGCCGATCAGGACCGCGAAGAACAGCAGGCCGAAGATGTGGCAGAGGAAGGCGGCCGCCGCGGCGATGGCTCCCCACGCGATCGCGGGCAGCCAGCCGCGACGGCGCAGCGCCACCCAGCCGGCGGCGCCGCCGAGCGCGAGACCAAGCGAGAGCTGGAAATTCATGAAGCCGAGCAGGAAGACGCCGTCATAGGCGATGATGCCGGCCGCCAGCGGCCACAACGACAAGCGGCCGAACACCGCGCGGTGATAGGCGATCACGCCAAAGAGCGGCGCGAACAGGCTGAGCGCGAGCAGGATGCGGCCGCCGACATGAACGTCGGTGAAGCGCAGCAGCGCCACGCCGATCACATCCATGCCGAGATTGGGCAGGACGCGCCAGTTCGGCGCGTACATCTGCGACAGCACGGGATCGTCGGGATGCGCCAGCACGAACAGGCGCGCGAGGTGGTTCGGATAGTCGAGCACCGGCGGCACATCGACCAGCAGGAACGGCAGCGCGAGCACGATGGCGAGCACGAGCGCCAGCACGGCCCAGAGCCGCTGCATGTGGCTGGCGGTGGACGCGAACGCCGGATCGTGCAGACCCGGGAGAGTATCTGAATGCAGGATGAGGCCGGCCGGCGCGATGGCGCCGGTCATCGACGAGCACGATTGCGAACGCATTGAGGTACCCCACTCCGCCCGGGATACTTCGATACCATCCGACCAAAGACTGCAAGACGCTCAAATACAACCTTATGGTTGTGCCTAATGCCCCGTTACTTTACGGGGGTTCGTGGAACCAGCGGCTCAGGCGATCGCCTGGAGATAACGCCGCACCGAGCGATCGAACGCCGCCTTCGCATCGTCGCCGATGTTCTTCTGCCACCACGCGCCGTAGATGCGGTCGAAGGCGAGCGGCGCGACCGCATCGGCGATGCGGCGCACGGCGGCGGCGCCGAGCGGGATGTAGTTCGGATAGGAGTACATGAAGCTGACGTGGCGGCGATCCATCGCCACCATCGCGATGTCACCGGTCAACAGCGCGCCCTTGCCACCGGCACCTTTGCGCCAATGCAGGATGGTGGCGCCGGCGAAATGCCCGCCGGTCCGCAGCAGCACGACGTCATCCGAGATGGCGAGGCGATCGCCCGTCCATGGCACGATGGCCGGATGCGGCCGGGTGACGAAGGCGCGGTCGTCGCCATGGAGATAGACCGGCGCGTTGCCGAATGCCTCGCTCCAATCGGCGACCGCGCCATAGTAGTGCGGATGCGACACCGCGATGGCCTTCAGGCCGCCCAATGAGCGGACGCGGGCAATGGCTGCCTCCGTCGCCAAGGGAATGCAGTCCCACATCACGCAGCCGTCCGGCTCGGGAACGAGCAGCGCGCGCTGGCCGATCGCAAAGCTGGGATCCAAAGCGAGGCCGGTCAGGCCGTCATCCTCGCGCCAGATGACCTGATGCCGGCCAGCAAGGTCGTCGCGGCTGAGGAAGCTCTGTCCCTTCCAGTTCACATATTGCCGCTCGTCCTCGCAGACGACGCAATGGCCGGGCGGCGCCTTCGTATCGGGAAACTGCGCGCCGCATTGAAAGCAGGTCCAGAGAGGCATGGATCACCGGTCGTCGAGATGGGATTGCGGAGGATAGCACGCGGACCATCCCGGAACACCGTCGCGCGCGGCTTCGTGATTGCCTAGTGTCGCCGGACGCCCGACAGGAGTTCTCGACATGCCGACCACGCTGCGCCGCGCCTACGTTCACCGCCTGCCGATGCGCAGCCCGGACGATGTCGGCGCGCTCGAGGCCGGAATCGCGCAAGGCGCCATCGATCCCGCCGGCATCGTCGCCATTCTCGGCAAGACCGAGGGCAATGGCTGCGTCAACGACTTCACCCGCGCCTTCGCCGTGCGCTCGCTGGAGGCGCTGCTCGGCCGATATCTCGCGGCCGACGCCGTGCGGCAGATCGCGATGGTGATGTCCGGCGGCACCGAGGGCGCGCTGTCGCCGCACATGATCGTGTTCGAGGCACGCGACGGCGGCGACGCCGTGGCGCCGCGCGCTTTCCCGGCATCGCTGGCGCTCGGGCGCGCGCGCACGGCGGCGCTGGCGGGCGAGCATCTCGGCCGCATGCCGCAGGTCGAGCTCGTGGCGGCCGGCGTGCGCGCGGCGATGGCTGACGCCGGCATCAGCGATCCCGCCGACGTCCATTACGTGCAGGTGAAATGCCCGCTGCTGACGATGGAGCGGATCGAGGCGGTGGAGGCGCGGGGAGAGCGCACCGCCGTGCGCGATACGCTGAAGTCGATGGGCTTTTCCCGCGGCGCCTCGGCGCTCGGTGTCGCCGTCGCGCTCGGCGAGGTCGCCGCTGCCGATCTCTCCGATGCGACGATCTGCACGGATGTCTCGCGCTACAGCGAGCGCGCGGCGACATCGGGCGGCGTCGAGCTGCTCGACCACGAGATCATGGTCGCCGGCATGTCGGCCAAGTGGAGCGGGCCGCTGGCGATCGATCATGCGGTCATGGGCGATGCCATCGACATCGAGCCGGCGCGGCAGGCGCTCGCCCGACTCGGCCTGAACGTGCCGGGCCAGGTGCCGGCCGCCGATCGCAGCCGCATCGCCGCGGTGCTCGCCAAGGCGGAGGCGGCGCAGAGCGGCCGGCTGCGCGGCCAGCGGCATACCATGCTCGACGACAGCGACGTCTCTTCGACCCGCCACGCCCGCGCCTTCGTCGGCGGCGCGCTGGCCGGGCTGTTCGGCTTCACCGACCTGTTCGTCTCGGGCGGCGCCGAGCATCAGGGCCCCGACGGCGGCGGACCGGTCGCGATCATCGCCGAGCGCCGCTGAACTCACGGTCGAAATCCCGGGCCACGCGTTCTACCTGATCACCACGGCGAAGTTCTGAGCCGCACACGCGTCCCGATCAGGAAACAGATTCGCCAGAATCCCGCCGCATCTCGCGACGCGGCGGGGAGCAGCTCGAGCCGAAGATCGACCGAAGTGATCGTCAAGCGCACGATTCACCTCGCGAGACGACGTGAAAGACCATCAACTCTCTCATCAGCAATTGAATGACGGAGATCAGCTCAACCAGGAGGTTTCAACTGTTGCCGTGAGGCGACACTTTGCGAACAAGTCTCATTTTCAGAAATGGATGGAAACTTTTCGCATTCCAGCCTCCAGCGGAACCAGCTTTGGACCGCTTTCGCTCGCTTCTTGACTTGCATTCGCAACAGGCACGCGCCCGTTGCGGGCGTTCAAACGAACCCAAGTCAAAGTTTTGCGTAACGAATGGGGTGGTCGAGTATGGGTAAGGCAATCTTTCCAAGGAGCTTGCGAGGGGCAAGCGGGCACGAGTGGGATCCATCTCCCGAGATTTCCGGTGTGAAAGTCTCGGCGGTCGCGAGCCTGATCGCGGTTGCCTCGTTCTCCAGTGCCGAAGCCCAGCAGGCGCCGCTGCCGTCCGTCAACGTCGAAGCCCCGGTGGCGCGCCCCAAGCCGGCCGCCTCGCGCCCGACCGCGGACCAGGTCCGCGCCCGCGACGCAATGCGCCGCGCCGCCCGCCAGCAACAGCAGCAGCAGGCCGCGGCGCCGAAGAGCAATCTGCCGCCCGACCGCAACCCCTATTCCAGCCCCGCCTCCGACTACAAGGGCGAGCGGCTGCAGGCCTCCGGCAAGTTTCCGGAGAAGCTGCTCAACACGCCGAAGACCGTCACCGTCCTGAGCAAGGAGATCCTGGCGGACAAGAACTCCACCAGCCTCAAATCCGCGGTGCTCTCCACCGCCGGCGTGACGCTCGGCACCGGCGAAGGCGGCAACGCGTTCGGCGACCGCTTCTTCATCCGCGGCTTCGACGCCCGCAACGACGTCTTCATCGACGGCGTGCGTGACGCCGGCGTCTCCGTGCGCGAGAACTTCTTCACCGAGCAGGTCGAGATCCTGCGCGGCCCTGCGTCGTCATTCGCCGGCCGCGGCACCACCGGCGGCGCGATCAACATCGTGACCAAGCAGGCCACGACCGAGAACAGCTTCTACAACATGGACACCACGCTCGGCACCGACAGGACCAAGCGCGTGGTGATCGACGTCAACCAGAAGATCACGCCGACCTTCGCTGCCCGCGTCGGCGGCCTGTTCCAGGATGCCGGCGTTGCCGGCCGCGACTACGTCACCGACAACCGCAACGGCGGCTTCATCGCCACCAAGTGGACGCCGCTCGACACCGTCACCCTGTCCGCCAACTACATCCACAACGAGGTGACCGGCCGTCCGGACTTCGGCGTGCCGTATTATCGGCCGAGCACGCTCACCGCCGGCGCGCCGTTCCCCGAGGTCGGCTCGCCGCGCAACGCCTGGTACGGCTTCGTCAACCGCGACTTCTCGCGTGTCGGACAGGACATCGGCTCGTTCAATGCCGAGGTGAAGGTCACGCCCGACCTGACGATCTCCGACAAGGTCCGGGTGTCGCGCTCGACCTTGAACTACATCGGCACGCTGCCGGAAGGCCCGACCAACATCAATCCGCCGTCCGGCGCGCTCATCAGGGCCAACCCGCAGAGCCGCTTCCAGCAGACGGACGTGCTCGCCAACCAGCTCGAGGCGACCTACAAGTTCGACACCGGCAACTTCAGGCACACCGTGCTCGCCGGCCTCGAGGTCTCGCAGGAAAAGGCGCGCATCAACAGCTACACCGGCCTGACCTCCGAGCAGCAGGGCCTGGCGTTCGCGGGCAGCGGTTCGCTCTCGGGCGTGAGCGTGTTCAACCCGCAATTCACGAACCTGCCGTTCGGCATTCCGTCGCTGGGGCAATTCCCGACCAACGTGAAGATCGACTCGGCGAGCGTCTACGCTCTCGACAGCGTCAACTACCGCGATCTCGTCATCCTCAACGGCGGCGTGCGCTATGACAAATACGACGTCCGGGTCGACGGCTTCGGCACCGTCAACGGCGTCGCCAACACGCCGGGCTCGACGGCGGCCTCCAGCGGCATGCCGAACTTCAACGTCGGCATGACATTGAAGCCGGTGCCCTACGCCAGCTTCTATGCGGCCTACGCCACCTCGTCGAATCCGGTCGGCGCCGAGTTCGACGGTCTCAGCCCGCAATATGGCGGCCTCTCCGCGGTCACCAATGGCGGCGCAAACCAGATCTTCGGGCCCGAGAAGAACACCTCGATCGAGATCGGCACCAAATGGGAGCTGCTCGACGGTCGCCTGCTGGTCACGGGAGCCCTGTTCCAGACCGAGAAGGAGAATGCCCGCGAGTCGCGCAACATCACCAGCGCCGCGCAGGCCACCGCGGACTGCCCGTATCCGGCAGGCACCATCGGCTCCGTGCCGTGTCTCTCGGCCGGTGCCGCCTACCGCATCCGCGGCATCGACCTGCAGGCCGGCGGCAAGCTGACCGACAAATGGAGCATCTTCGGCGGCATCGTGCTGATGCAGTCCGAGGTGACGAAGTCGAACATCCCGCCGGCGAACACCGCGCTGTTCACCAGCAATGTCGGCCTGCAGCTCGCCAACACCGCGCACCAGTCGTTCAGCCTGCTGACGAAGTACCAGATCAACGACACCTGGGAGATCGGCGGCCAGGCCGTGTACCGCTCGAAGATCTTCGGCGGCACCTGGCTGGCGGCGAACCAGGGCACGGAGTTGCCGAGCTACTGGCGCTTCGATGCGTTCGCGGAAGCCAAGCTCGACAAGAACTGGACGGCAAAGGTGTTTGTTGCCAACATCTTCGACAAGCTCTACTACGACGCTCTCTATCAGAGTGCCACGCCGTTCGTGCTCGTCGGTCCGGGACGAAGCGCATCGATCGTCCTGTCCGGGCGGTTCTGATCGCAGACCACCCAGCCGGGGGCACACATCAAGTGATGAGTTCATGCTGATCTGTGTCCCCGGAATTCTGAGCAAAGATGATGTGGCGGAGTTTCGCCGCATCATGGACTCCAGCGACTGGGAGGACGGCCGCTCGACGGCCGGCGCCCAGTCCGCCATGGTCAAGCGCAACGAGCAGTTGCCGCCCGACAGCGAAGTGGCGCGCAAGCTCGGCCACCGCATCATTTCGGCGATGACCGCCAATCCGCGCTTTCTCGCCGCCGCCATCCCGCAGCAGATCTTCCCGCCGCTGTTCAACCGCTACAGCGCGGAGTCGGGTCATCATTTCGGCATCCACGTCGACAACGCCGTGCGCGGCGACAAGCTCACGGGCCTGCGCATCCGCACCGACCTCTCGGTCACGCTGTTTCTCTCCGAGCCGGAGGATTACGACGGCGGCGAGCTGGTGATCGAGGATCTCTACGGCTCGCACGAGGTGAAGCTGCCGGCCGGCGACCTCGTGCTGTATCCCTCCTCGAGCCTGCACATGGTCACCCCGGTGACGCGCGGCGTCCGCGTCGCCTCGTTCTTCTGGCTGCAGAGCATGATCCGCGATCCCCTCGCGCGCAGCATGATCTTCGATCTCGATACGACGATCCAGGGATTGTCGCAGCGGATGGGGCGCGACGATCCGGAAATGGTGCGGCTGACCGGCCTCTATCACAACCTGATCCGCTACTGGGCCGAGAACTAGAGGTTCTCCTTCGGTCGCAACGATCTGGTTGAGTTCGATCGTTTACGAGCCGGGTTGCACGCGATGCAGCCCGGCTCATTCGTTTTGGTGATGATCCCATCGTTCAGGCGCTTTCCCCAGCGCTCGCGATAGACCGCCATCCGTGCTCACATGCAGTCGGCTGGTCCGTTTCTCGGAGCTGTCGATCCATGTCTTTGACCGCTGGCGGATCGTCGTTGGCGAGCTCTGCGATTTTCCGTGGCGGTGAGCGCGTGCGCTTCGCGAGCCCCCATCGCGACCGCGATGGCCGTTGATCACGACGTGATCAGGGGCGTGCGGCGCGTGCTTCTTGAACGACGCCGATCTCATCGGCATTCTGATTCGGACATCGACGCCCTCAAGCTCCTTTCGGACGGCATCCCGTCCCGAAAGCCGCGCGGCATGCCCTCGTACCAGCCGAACAGGATCATCACGGCGGTGCCGACTAATTAGAATCGATGGAAGACCGAACGGAGGCAATTGCGTGACGCGCGGCCGCATCGGCGGCGTCATGCACGGCTAGCTCCGTCTCGCATCAGGACTTTCAGGGAGTTAGGACGTCACGTGCGGCATCGACGGCCGATGAACAGGCCGCACGATTCGATTTTTCATTTGGCATCGCACTCACCGGAGTGACTGCCGACCTTGATGTTCCCGCTTTGAGTCAACGGGCCGTCTCAAAACAGCCGGGTTACGACTAGAAACATTACAGAGAAGATAACTACCAAGGGGTATGCAGCAACATGTTCAGGATCGTTCTTCATGTAGGAGCGGTGATCGCAGCCGTTTCGGCCGGCGCCATGGCGCATGCCGAGCAGCCGGCCACATCGCCGAGACCTGGCCAGGCTGCAACCGCCCCGCAGACCACAGCACCAAATCCGGCGAATGCGACCGGAGCGAAATCCGTTCAGCCTCTGGCTACAGCGGCCGCCACGCAGGCGCCTGCCGTTGCGCCCGTCAACGCCGCCGCGGCCAGCGCGCCGGCTCCCGTTGCGCACGCAGCTCAAACTCAGAGCGCGGCGCCGAAGCCAGTGACCATCGGACAGGCGCAGACGGCCCCCGCTGTTGCCCAGCCCGCGCCGCAGACGGCCGCGCCTGCTCCCACGGCAACGGCTCCGGCCACCGGCGGCGCCGCCACGGCGGCCGCACCGGCACCGGCTGTCACCACGCCGCAGGCTGCCGCAACGAGCCAGGCGCCGGCAGCCGCAACGAACGACGCCCAGCCGTCGACCGCTGCCGAAACCGTTACTGACGCGTCGGTGGGCGACAAGGCGAAGGATCAGGCAGAGAAGCCGACGCAAGGCGGTGCGCAGGCGGCATCACACGTGCCGCACGATCTGTCGCCATGGTCGATGTTCCTGGCCGCCGACATTCTCGTGAAGTCGGTGATGATGGGGCTGGCGCTCGCCTCGCTTGCGACCTGGACCGTCTTCATCGCCAAGACCATCGAGTTCTCCATCCTGCGCCGGAAGCTGAGCAGCGCGCTGCGCAAGGTCGACGACGTACGCTGGCTGTCGGAAGCCAAGCTCGCGCTGGGATCACGCCAGAACGTGCTGACAGCACTGATCGATGCCGCCATGCACGAGATCAGGATGTCGTCCGAACTGCCGTCTCACGGCGTCAACGAGCGCGCGGCGTCGAGTTTCTCCGAGATCGTGCGTGCCGAAGGCCGGCGTTGCCGGACCGGCATGGGCCTGCTCGCCACGATCGGCTCGATCTCGCCCTTCGTCGGCCTGTTCGGCACGGTCTGGGGCATCATGAACAGCTTCATCGGCATCTCGAAGTCGCAGACCACGAACCTCGCCGTGGTCGCGCCCGGCATCGCCGAGGCGCTGCTCGCGACCGCCATCGGCCTCGTCGCCGCGATCCCGGCAGTAATCATCTACAATCACTTCACGCGGGTGACGAAGGGCTACATGGAGCTCGTCAACCGGTCCTCCGGCGCCACCGCCCGCATGCTGTCGCGCGATCTCGACCGCGGCCAGAGCCACCACAGCCATCACGGCGAGCGCTTCGAGCCGATCCACGTCCACTCCGCGCCTCCGATGGCGCTCGCAGCGGAGTAGGTCATGGCCGTTTCTCTGTCTGAAGGTGATGGTGACGACGATCTCGGCGAGACCAGCGACATCAACGTCACCCCGTTCATCGACGTGATCCTGGTGCTGCTGATCATCTTCATGGTCGCGGCACCGCTCTCCACGGTCGACGTGCCGGTCGATCTTCCGACCTCGACCGCCACGCCGCAGAAAAAGCCGGACAAGCCGATCTATGTCAGCATCAAGCCGGATCTGACGCTGTTCGTCGGCGAGGAGCAGGTGAAGCGGGCGAGCCTGGTCAGCACGCTCGAGCACATTCCCGAGGCCGCCAAGGACAAGTTCATCTTCCTGCGCGCCGACCGCGGCGTGGCCTATGGCGAGCTGATGGACGTGATGGAGCTGCTGCGGACCGGCGGCTATCCGAAGATCAAGCTCGTGACTGTCGAAGGCGTCTCACAGGCCGCCGCCCAGGCTGCACATTGAAACCAGTGAAACGACGGAAGTGAAGAATGGTCGAACACAAGTATCAAGGAGCGTCGCGCCGCTTGTGGATCTCAGCCGCGATTGGCGCCGTGATGTTGCACGGTGGCGGCGCCGCACTCGCGGTCGTCCATCTCAGCGGCAATGATGCGGAAGGTGGCCTCGGCGCCGCCGGCGCTGAATTCGCGCTCGAGATGGCCTCGCCCCAGGTCGAGGACAACGATCTTCCGCCGGGCCCCGACAGCGACGCGGCCGAAGCTGCGCCGGAGCAGATGCAGCAGACCGCCGAAGTCCAGGAGTCCGACGCCGTCAAGGACAAGCCGACCGAGACCGAGGAAGAGGCCGATCGGGTCGTCACGCAGAACGACCCCAAGAAGCCGGAGAAGGAGGAACAGCAGCAGGCGACCCAGCAGGCCGAGGCGTCGGTCGCGTCTGCCGCGCAGGAAGAATCGGCCCGCAAGGCGCTGGACGAGGCCGCGCCGCCGGCGGAGACGGCCAAGGCCCCCAATCCGGGAATGGGCAAGGACAAGCAGAAGCTGACCAACGATTGGGGTCGCAAGATCAGCGCCTATTTCGAGCTGCACAAGCGCTATCCGGAAGGCAAGAAGCACAATGGCACGGTCAAGGTCGCGCTGGTGCTGAGCCGGGCCGGCAAGGTGGTGTCTGCGTCCGTCATGCAGTCGTGCGGCGACTCGATGTTCGACGATGCCGCGCTTGCGATGATCCGTCGCTCCGACCCGGTGCCCGCGCCGCCGTCCGGACTGACGGACGATCAGTTCAGCTTCAGCCTCGACGTGAACTTCAACCAGAAGAAGTAGTCGTGGCCGAACTGACACGCAGATCCGGAGTTGGCAGCGCTCACCTCGTGGGCGCTGCATTTCGTTTTGGAGACTGGAGCCAGCCACTCCCGCCGCGCGTCCACCCGTCGCTGGGTGGCTATACTACATGGCGAAGCCGGCGCGAAACTCCAGCTTCCAGGCTTGCGGCCCTGCCCCGGAATGACTGTGGCCGCGTCACGACAGCAGGCGTGATCTCCAGGCACGCGCTCAGAAGACCGCAGATGCGGCGCGCGGGCGCCTGCCGGGCAGCCGATCAGTACTGTACCCGCGCGCCGACCTGCACCACGGTCGCCGACAGATTGTTTTCGCGGAAGTTGGAGCGCGTCTCCTCGCGCCGGACGCTGGCCCTGAGCTGCAGCAGGCGTGAGAACTTGTAGAGCATGCCGAGCTCGACCAGGTAGCGGTCGTCGACCCGCGTCGTGCCCGTGAAGGCGTCCTGACCAAAGCCGGCGAGGAAGGTGCCGATCAGCCACGGCTCGAACTGGTGCTCGACGCCGACCGTGACGTCGCGCTTGAGCACGCCGGAGATTCCGGGCTCGGTGATCTCCACGACCTGCGACTTGGCGCCGAACATCACCGCCGTCTCCTTGGCATACTGCCAGGTCAGGTTGGCGTCGGCGATGAAGCCGTTGACCGGTTTCAACATCGGATCCTGATAGCGGCGCGTGAGATAACCCACCGCAACATCGCCGGTCAGCTTGTCGGCATAGTTGAAGGTCACGCCCGCCTCGACCGCGGTGCCGGTGGAGTCGCGGCGAAAGCCCTCGGCATCGACCGCGATGTCGTGAACGCGGCGGTCGACGGCGACGTCGACGAAGGGCCGGATCTCCGGGGTCAGGTTGTAGGTCACGCGGCTCTGCGAGCCGTATTGGACGAAGTTGCGATCGGCGTTGCTGACGATCTGGCCGTCCATCAGCGGCGCGTTCTGGAAGGCGACACGGTCGATGGCGGCCTTGGTCGAGATTTCGACCTCCTCGAACCGCTTGGTGACGCCGGCCGAGCCGCCGACGGTGGAGGCCAGCGGAATCTTGGCGAACCGGCCGGCGAAGCGCGGCGTGCCGGGATCATCGGCATCGACGGCAACGTGCCCCTCGCCGTTGAGCGCAAACGTATCGGTGATGTCGTAGCGTCCATTCACCTTGGCGTCGACGGTAGGCCTGCTGAGCTGCCGGAGCTTCGCATAGTCGATGTAGCCGACGCGCACATCGGCGTTGAGCAGATGCCGCTCGAACTGAGAGCGCACGAGCAGGACCGGCGCAACGCTGACGAACGCCGAGCCCTTGCCTTGTGGTACACGGCCGGGATTGCTGTCGAAGCCTGATGACATTTCGAACGCAGGCTTCAGGATGAAGTTTCCCACCGTGATGCCCTTGGGCTCATAGGGGTCCTCCTCCATCATCGGCGGCTGCGCCGGCGGCTCCTGCGGCTTCTGCCCCTTGTTCACCGGCGGCAGCCGCATCTTCGGCTTATCGGCCAGAACGGGCGGAATCGGCTGCGCATCCTGTCGCGGAATCGGCGGCAGGTTGCGCGGCAGCACGCCACGGGTGGCCGGCGGCGGACTGACGGCGAAGGCCAGCGCATCCAGACAGCGATTGGGGACGTTCGTCGTCGACAGCCGGCCGGGCGTCGACAAGCAGCCGCCAACCAGGAGGCCGGCGGACGGAGCACCGAAAAAGCCGTTTCGAACCGGAGCCAGACGCGGCGCCGGTTCGCGGCGCGCGGCCTGAGGGAGCGCGCCCGCGCCGGCATCGATCGGAGACCGCGGCCGCGGCGGTGCAGCCCCATCCACCTGCGTTGCCGCCTTGGGCTCCGGCTCGACGCCGCCAGGCGAAACGATCACCTGCGGAATGACCAGCGGTCCATTGCCATTCGCGGGCCGCGCCGGCTGGCGGCGGCGGTTGGGCACGACCACCACCGGCCCACCCTCGGCGGCCCCGGGATCTGCATAGGCTCTGACCTGGCTCCCCGGAACGACGGTCTGACCGTAGGACGGCGCGGCTCCAAACAGCGTCACGAGCAGCACGGTGATCGCAACCGACTCCTCCTGGCACCATGAGACGTCGCGACCGATGCCACGTCTGGAAGCGACCGTCTCTCGTGCTGCCCGTTCCAAAAAGCCTCGTCTCCGTCGAGTTCGGCAACCTGCGAAGCGCGGCCCCCCCCCCGCGGCGTGACACGTTCCGGCATCACGGCGCCGCGGGGGCCGAAGGCCGGATCACTCGATGATCAGCGTGCCCTTGTTGCCCTGATGGAAGTCGTCGAAGAATTCGTAGCGTCCCGGCTTCTGCGCCTTGACCTTCACGACGCCTTCCATGTTCGGCTTGATCACCGTCTCGAACTCCAGGGGCTCGCTCTCGAACTCGACCGGCGCGCCATCCAGATTCTTGACCTTGAACACGATCGGCGTGTCGGCCGGCGCCTTCATCTCCGTCGGCTGAAACTTGTTGTCCTTGACCGATATCTCGATCGTGGTCTCCGCCGCGCCCGCCGGAAGCGCGAGCGCCGCGATCAACAGCGCGGCGGCTCCTGCTGCCTGTACCTTCCCAAAGAGATTCATGGTGTATGTCCCTGTCCCGAATTCACCCAAATGTGCCGGACGGCTTCCAGACGCTCGCCTGTTTCGACGAGTCTCCGACACTTCATAGAACGACTATAAAGTCCCGAATGCGGCAATTTGCCGTGTCCAAATTTGACAACATCGTTGTGTGCGACAAAGCGCGCGACTTTATTAGTTGCGTAGCGTCGCGGCGCCGCGCAGATGCATCGGCTTGAGCATCGCCGACGCGCGGCACCGAATGACAGCGACGAAAATCAGCGGTTTCTGCGGTCGAGAGCAGCATGATCGCCTTGGTTCGCATCGCGGCTGTGCTGATATGAGACACGACAGGTCATGCAGCGTGGTCGCACACCCCGCGAACCACACGAGACTCACGATCGACCGCGCGCGCTGCGCGCAGCACATGCATGATCCTCATGCGCCGGCTCGTCGAGGCGACTGCGAGCGAGATACACGCATAGGAACGCGCTCGCGCTGGTCCCGCGCGGCATGGGCCGAAATGTGCGTGCGCGTCCATCCAGCTCGAGCCGTGCGCGGACAAGCCTTGCGCGCACCAGAAATGAAATCAGACGCGAGCCCGCCCGCCCATATCGGCGGCGAGCGCACACGACCGATGCCCGCCGCCTCACCTGCCGACCCCCAGCCGCTTGTCGTGAATGCTGAGGGACCGCGGCATGCGTGCGGGCTTCGCGGCGCCAAGCGTCGGATTCACGCGCAGGGGCGGCAGATCGGGCACGACGGATACGTGCTCCTCGTTCGCCATCGGCTCGGGCTCCGGGTTCTGCCGTGCGACGCTGCGCGCCGCCGCCGCACGCACGATTCCGGGCACGCGCTTGCGTCCCGTGACCATCGCGCGCATCAGGTTCTCCCGCTGCAGCACGCTCATCCACACCGTGCCGAGCACATGCACGGCGATCAGGGCGATGATGGCATTGGACGACAGCGCATGCGCCTGTTCGATCCAGCCGACGCCGAAGAACCGGACCGAGACCTGCATGACGCCGCTGATGGTCGAGACGATCAGAAGCGCGAGCATCACGACCAGCATCGCGGCGCCTGCCGGGTTCAGCCCGAGATAGCGTCCCGTCTCTCCGCGCAGCATGCCCACGATGTATTGAGGCGCCGCCCGCAGCTTGAGGCTGATCCGCGCGAACAGCGAATGGCGGCTGCCGATCAATCCCCAGATCAGCCTGAAGGCGAGCAGACCGATGACGGCGTAGCCCGCCAGCCGATGCAGGCGGTCGAACGTGTTGGGCGTGACGCAGGCGACGAGCACGAAGGCCGCGAGCGACCAGTGCCAGACGCGCAGCGGAAAATCCCAGACCGCCACGGTCCCCGAACTTGAGTTCGCCGGCGTCTCGGAGGAGACGCTCCGCTGCGCCCGGCCTGCGTCACGCATGACCATCAGATCACTTCGCCTTCGTATGCTTCAGTGCGAGGTCCTCGGGGCTGTAGAACAGCTCATAGAGCTTGCCGCCCTTGACGCCGTAGACCTCGTAGCAGGTGCCCTCGATCTTGGTCTGGCGGACCTCGTAGCCGGCAGCCTTCGCCTTCGCTTCGGCCTCGGCCGTCGTCTTCCACGACGCCTTGTCGAGCTTGGTGCAATCCTTGTAGCCGTCGGCGAGCGCAGCGGAGCCCGACGCAAGACCCGCCGCCAATGCCACAACCATTATCTTGATGACCTTCATTATCAAATCCCTCCTCGAAGACTGCGCCATCGGCGCCAACAGCGCTCGATGCGCGGGCTACAAAGGGGAGGGAGATTTCAACGAAACTTGGACATCGCATTCCGCGGCGGACGGCCTCGAACACGCATGCGCGGCTCGAAACAATCCGCATCCGGCCGCAATGTCGCTGAGATGCGAACTCATATACGTTCCAGTCAGGATCGAACCGTGTCGGCAGGCTGCTGATCTTTTTCCGGAATCGGCAACGTGCGTAGTTCCCCGTACGTTGCAACTGATATTGATTCGCAAGGATGTAGCAGCACTGGCGCGAGGCGCACGCGCCTTCCTCGCGCATAAGGCGTCACTGGCGATGCGTGCGGGACCACACTCCTGCCCGATTGCGGCTGTGACCAGGGTGAGGCGAGAAAGGAACAGACAGCTACACGGCTGCGACCTTAAGCCTCAGAAAAAAATATTCTGAGCGCTGCGATCGTTCACTCGACCGGAGCGATATCGGTACCGGACGATGACAATGCGGCTGTGCGCACGCATCTACCAACCGTCAAGCGCACATGCGTGCGAACAGCGGTATACCGAAGAAGCGATCCTGATCTCAGGCGCGGGCGATGCCCTTGCCGACACGGACCACCGGCCAGGATGGCGGATCGCTGCAGGGAAACGACTTGTCGGATGCCTCGGCAACGACGTCCCAGCTCGCGTCGGGATCTGCCATGGAATCGCGCCCGGACGAGCGGCCACGGCCGGGTGAGCTGCCCTTGCTCTCGCCGCCGCTGCGGACCGCGACGTCGGCACGCCTCGCGAGCCTTGGCGCGAATTTCGACATGCTTCATTCCATCGCTGCGGCAGGCAGGATGATGATGGATCGCCCTTGCCGCTATGGAGCGACAAGCGCCGCCCTCGGCGATGGTTCCACAAGGAGCGACCGAGCTTGCGTCCCACGGTCGCGCGTAAGCCGACGCACATCAACGCGCTCGGCCACCGGGAATGGAGAGATCGTCACTTCGTCCCGGAGAAGACGCGGCTGATGAAGTCGGAGCTCTCGGGCGACTTCGTCGTCTCCGGCGGCGGCTCGGGCTGGGCCGGCGGCTCGGCTGGTACGGATCGGATCTGCGGTCTGTTTCGGGCGCTGGCGCTGCGCGTCGCACGCGCCTCCTGCTCGCCTCCGTTCGGCTTGCTCACCGTGATCATGATCTTCTCGGAGATCACCGGCGGATCGAAGTTGAGATGCCTGGTGTCGCCCAGCACGAGCTGCAGCGTGTGCTTGCCGGGCGACAATTCGATCCGCGCCTCCGTCTCCCCCGCTGCGTAATGAACGTGTTTCTTGTCACGCGGAATCTCCTCGCCGGCCTGCATCGTCTCGTCGACGTCGACCAGAAGATGATGATGGCCACTGCCGGCGAAATCGTCACCCGCATGGGTAACGCCCATGTTGCGAAGTCCGAAGCGAGCGATGACTGGCCCGGTCACCGTCTCCCCGTCCGCAGGGGAGATGAAATAGACGCGGGCATCCTTCGCAGCCTTCGTTCCCTTGGCCGGCGCCAATGACGGCGCGAGCACGAGCGATGCGGTCAGGATGAGGCAGAGTCGCGCAGACCTCGGCAGCATGCAAATCCCCTATGGTGAGAGCGCGACGCGGAAACCCAGGGTCGGATGCCGGATGCGGCCGTCATAGCGGTCGCGGCTGCCGGCCCGCGCATCGGCGGCGCCGTTCTTCCACGATCCCGAGCGGATGACGCGGGCATAGCTGCTCTCCTCGAGCCAGGCCGATCCGTCCGCCGGCGCGCCCTTGTAGTTCTTGTGCCAATTGTCGGCGACCCACTGGCCGACGCCGCCGCCCATGTCGAACAGGCCGTAAGGATTGGCCTGGACGCTGCCGATTTTCGGCGGCTGATCCGTCTCGGCCTCGCCGGCGCCGTTGCACCCCCTGCAACTGGCCATGCCCGGGCGCATGCGATCGCCCCACCAATAGCGGGTGCGCTGGCCGCCGCGCGCGGCGTATTCCCACTCGGCCTCGGTCGGCAGCCGGAACGACTTGCCGGTCGCCTTCGACAGCCAGCCGAGATAGGCCTGGGTGTCGTCGTAGCTCAGGTTGGTGACCGGACGATCATCCGCACCGGTCGCGATGTCGGCGCAGCTTGCCGCCGCGACACACTGCCTCCACTCGCCGATCGTGACGGGATACTTGCCGAGCGAGAACGGCCGCACGCTGACCTGATGCGCCGGCTGCTCGGACTCGTCGTCGCCACCCATCGCAAAACTGCCGCCGGCGATCGCGACCAGCTCAGGCACGCGCAACTTCGACTCGGCTTCCGGCGCGGGCCGCGAGATGGCTGCGGTGTCGGATGATCGCGCCAGCGTCGCCTCGAGGGGCGGAGCCGCCTGGCGCGGCGCGATGAAGGCGCTGGACGGCGATCGCGAGGCGTCCTGGGGCGCGCTGGCGGCTTCCAACAGGATCCGGCGCGGCGAAGGCAGCGGCGCGGCAGACTGCGCCTCCCGCTGCGAGCTCGACGATCCGGCCGACCCAGGCGGCGCCTGAATCAGCAGCCCGATCTCGCGTAGCGGCAGCAGCACGCCGCCGAGGAAGACGATGCCGAGGACCACGACGCCGAGCGCTCCACGGATCAGCTTCTTGCGAGCTCCTGCAGCCGGTGCGAACAGGGCCTTCAGCCGGCCGCCCTCACCCGTCTCCTCCTGATCATCGTCGCCGCCGTCGTCCCATCTGTCCGGAAGGGACGCCGCCGGCGCGAGCGACGGGCGCGGACGCACCGGAGAGATAGCTGCAGGTTCTCGTCGAGCCGCACTCTCCGGCTCTGCGATCTCCCATTCGGCGTCGAGCGACTGCTCGAGCGCGCCGCACATCATCAGCAGCAGCCCGCCTTCGCTCTTGCCGGTCCAGCGCTCCTGCACCTCGGGACACTCGACCTGATCCTCGACGCGCAGGAAGCTCGGCGGACGCATCGGGCTGAGCGAGACCTGCACCGTACGGCCGCAGCGCCGGCAGGCCACCGCGCGGGAATCCTCCGGCAGCGCATCCTCGGCAAGCTTGGGAGCCCGCAGCCATTGCAACGCTGAACTCTCGCTCATGCTGTCCTCGCTCGTGATGCCCGCCAACCCCGTCACTGACCCCAGCTGGCGAACACGTCCTTGAACACGCGGTCGCCGTCGGATCCCTTCTCGATCGACAGCAGCGCCCGGTTGCCGCCCTCGTAGACGATCGGAATGTCGAACCACTGCTTGCCCTTGAGAAGCATCAAATTGCGCTTGGTATCGACCTCGTTGGCAGACAGCGCGACCATGAAGTATTTCGGTGTCACCCTGGCGGTCTGGATCACCAGCGCCGTCCCGCGCTCGGCCTCCTCGCCCTTCAGGCCGATGCCCCTCAGGCTGTTGAGGCCGCTCACCGACTGATCCGGCCAGTCGAACTTGAGCTCCATGACGTGGCTCGCCGGCATCTCCATGTCGGCGTTCCGCCGCAGCGAGATCGTGGCCTTGGTGCCGTTCTCGATCTCGATCTCACCCTTGATCGCCGGCGCCGCATCGAGTCGCGGCCCCTTGCTCTGCTCGATCGACCAGGTGACCTTGCCCGGATAACGCTTGCCCTTCGGATCCTGCGGATCCTCATGATAGAGGAACGCCTGCGCCGGTATGCTAACCGGCACGCTCATGCCGACCGTGGCATGCTCCTCGGCCGCGGCGACAACCACCGGCTTGGCCTCCGGCGTGATCCGCTCTGCATTGACCTTATGGGCGCCCGGTTCGCTCGGCAGAGCCGACGCTGCCGTGGCACCGCTCAGGGACAGCTGGACCCATTCCGACGCGCGCTCCCAGGACACCGCCGCACCGACGACTGCAAGCAGTCCGGCCGCGGCAAATGCCATCACCCGCCGGCTCGGCCGACGGCGGCGTGGTGCCGCGGCGTTCTCCGTCGACTTGAACGCCATCTCGACGAGGGAGGGATGAATCTTGATCTCTGTCGCCGGCGCTGCAGAAGTCGCAGCAGAGGCTGGAGCCGCAGCAGCGGCGGCGGGCTCAGTGGTGGCAGAAGCCGCTGCCGCAGCGGGTATCGCAACGACGCCAGGCTTCACGGGCTCTGCCGGCGCGGCGCTCGTGGACTCCGCCTCGATCTCCGCCGTGACCACCTTCTTTTCGGCAGGGCGCTGCGGCACCGCAAACCGATCGGCGACAATGACCGGCGCTTCAGTGACGGCGGCCGCGCGCGGTTGGGTCTGCTCGGCCGTGGCCGGCTGCGCGACGGCCGGAAGCTCGGGCGGAGCCGGAGTCACAACCGGCGTCACCATGTCCGCGGCCGGCTCGCGCGGCGGACGCCGGCGCAGAACGCGAACCTCCGGCGAGGGCTTGGGCGCAGCCGCGCGGCTCTCGGCCCGCTGCGGTATCGCGGGCGCGCTGGGCTTGGCCGCGGCAGCCGTGACGATGTCCGTCCCCGAGCGGCGGGCCATCGACAGATATTTCGCGACGGTGGCGATCTCCTCTTCGAGCGAGTGCGTCGTGATGACCTGCCGTGGCTGCGGCCGCTGCTTCGGCGCCGGCGCGCGGGCCGGCCGCGGCAGCTCGGCGGCCGGTGCATCGGCCGGCCTGGACGTATCAGCGGGCAGCAGCGGAGCTGGGACCGAGGCTGCCCCGACGCCGGCAGGGCGCGCACGCAGCTCGATCCTGCGATCGGGAAAGAGGATCTCGGCGAGATCGCGCAGCGAGGCACCCGGCATCAGCAGCCGCCGCAGCGCCGGCGGAACGCGGCGCTGCGTGTTCGTCTCGGTGCGTTTGACAACAGTATCGTTGCGGCCGGCTTCGACCACGGCCCCGTCGTCGTGAAGCTCGTCGCTGATCAGAACCTTGCGGGCCCGCAGCATCGCCGTCAGTTCGCGCAGATCGGAGCGGGAGGCGTGGTCGATGACCAGAAGATCGAAGGTGCCGATCCGGGCCGGCAGCAACTCGGCGACACGCCAGGCCGGCATCACGTGACAGGGAATCTCCTCGAGCCAGCCGTCCAGAGACCTGCGCGCGGCAAACCGAAGTCGGCGCGCGGTCGGGCCGGAGCAGGCCGACGCCATCTTCTGCATCGAGTCCCTGAACCGCTTCACCGCTTGCCTGACGGCGCCGCCCGCATTCTGCGCGATGCCCAGCGACATGCGGGCGCCGATCACCGCTTCGAACAGGGCCAGCGACCGCGTCTCCAGCCGCGCGCGCTGAGCCGCGAGGTCATGCAGCAGCTGCCGCTCCTCCGCACTTTCGATCCGCATCAGCACGGCCCAATTCCAGGCCGCCACCCATTCCGCGAGCGTCGCCGCATCCTTCGCCTCGCCCGCGGCCGGCGCGGACCGCAGCCGCTGCGCCAGACTCGGCGCGCCCGCTGCAGTCGCCATCCGGCAGGCGGTCCTGACGAGTTCGTAGTCCGCGCTGGCCTCGCGGATCTTCTCCATGGTCGCGAGAATGCCTGTCCACCGCGTCTCGAGCTCCTCGGGCTCCGTCTCGGCGTCACCGACCCGCGACAGCACGTCATCCTGAACGGAGACGGCAAGCTCTCCCGCCCGGGCGAACAATTCGCCCAGCCGCGCAAGCTCGACCAGCGGTCCCGATACGCGCGTCATGACGGTCCGGATCGCCGCGCCGAACGCGGCCAGCCGCTGCGCATCCGCCAGCATCGCCCTGACCTCGCCGTCCGGCATCGACAGCTTGCAGCAGGCATCGGCCACGTTGCGGACGGCGAGCGCGGCCGTCACGATGGCGGCCTCGACGCTCTTGACGATGTGCTCGAGGTCATCGAACGTCCGCGCCGATTCCAATTGAAGCGCGGGTGCATCGATCTGCGCCGCGATCGACGTCCAGCGCGCGCGCAACGCATGCAGGTCGTGGCGCCACAGCAGGAAGCGCCCGACATATTGCCAGTCCGCCGGCTTCGACGGCGCGGCACCGTCCACCGTGATCGCTTCGACGGCGGCCTTCAGCGCGCGGCGCGAGGGCGAGAAGCGCGCGAACGGCTTCTCGCCGGCCGCAAGCCGCTCGACCACTCGGATCGCGTCCTTCCTGGTGAACGCCTCGACCGGCGCCTGCACCTGGCGCCTTGCGAATTCGGCGCTCCGCGACAGTTGGAACGAGGCATCACGCGCCCAACCCACGACCTTGTCGAGACCTGCGGGAGCGTCAGCCTTTGCGGCACCGAGCGGCGACAGCCGCGCGAGCCAGGTCTCCTCGGCGATGGCGCGATGGCCGGCTACCAGCGCATCGAGGTCGGCCGCCAGGCGGGTGGTTGCGTCAAGCCCGAAGGTCGCGATGGCGTCGAGCGCGAGATCCTCGTCGCGGCCTGCGTCCGACGTCAGCCCTGCCTGGTGCTGCAGCTCCGCGTGCAGACGCAGGATCGCGGCGGTATCGGGAAGCGCCGCGAGCTCCGGCAACTCGTCATCGATATGCTTGAGATCAGTGGCAAGCCGCAGCCGCGCTTCGCGCGCCTTGTCGACCGCCGTGACGAGCGGGTCCGTAGCCGCGAGCAGGCGCTTCGGCCGGTCGGTGAACCAGGCATGAATGGCCTGCTCGCCGATCAGCGCATCGAACAGATCGAACGGCAGCTCCGGCAAGCCGCCGCCGAGCCGCAGATTGCGCCCGACGATCTCGGCGATCTCGTCGTCCAGCGATGCGATCTGCGTGCGCTTCGAGATGATGTCGCGCTCGAGCCGGCCGATCTGACCGACATGGTCGCGCAGATTGGTCGCGTCCAGGATCGATTGCAGCCGGCCGGCCAGGGCTTCGGCCTTCCTGAGCACGTCCTTGTCGGAGCCCGTCGAGCTGACGGTCAGCTCGCGAATGGCCGGCGGCAGCTTCTGATGCAGCAGGGAAAGTGCAGCCTCGTCCCTGGACACGACGAGGACGCGCGAGCCGAGCGCGAGGTGATGGCAGACGACGTTGGCGAGCGCCGTGATCCGATCGTCCCGTGCGACGGACTGGACCATCAGGCCATCCGACCGGGACAGCTCGCGCACGATTTCGACATCCTCCACGACCGCCGGCAACGGGAAGAACAGATCTCCCTGCTCGATGGCGGCAGGCTTGGGCGCAGGCGCAAGGTCGATCGGGCCACCGACGACACTGGACAGATGCCGGCGCAAATTGGCGTGCCCTCGTCCATCCGGCTGCGACAGCAGCGCGCTCACGGCTTCCGACAGACAGCACTCGCTTTGCGGCGCATGCACGATCGCGTTCTTGAGGCAGTCGATGTCGCGCAGGGCGAGGCTCTCCGGCCGACGCCGCGCGGAGATGGCCCAGCGTCCCGACGTGAGCGTGGCCTCCGCGGCCTCCATCGCCGGCGCGCCGTCCGAAGGCACAGGATTGCGCGACGGCTTGTGACCGGATTGCACGCCTGCGGCGCTCAGGATCTGATCGAGGCCGATCGGCGTGAATGGCGACAGCTCTGCGCGCTGCTCCAGCACCTCGACCAGGCGGTCCGACCTGTCGCGCACGGCAAGCGCCGCGTCCGGTGCCACGGCATCGAGCGCCCTCAAATTGACGGTTGCGCCGACGAAGCGCGGCCGGACCCTGACCTCGGCATCCGGACGCGCGATGATCTCGATCTCGACCGCGCGCTCGAACAGCGGCAACTCGAATTCGCGCCCGCCCTGCCGCCACGATGACAGCGCGATGCCCCACAGGACCTCCATCGCCTGATCGGCGCGGATCGCGGCGGCCATGTCGCGCAGCTGCTGGTGGATCGCCATGGTACGGCGGCGCATGCGCTCGGTGTCGGCCCAGACGGTCCATGGCCCGCTGATATAGCGCTCGATCCGCTGCACGAGGTCAGGGCGCTGCTCCAGGCGCAGCCGTCCAGTCCAGGCGCCCAGCGCCGGGGCCGGCGAAAAATCCTCGGGCCGTGCGTGGCGGGCAAAGGTGAGGCGGTTCTTCTCGATCTCGTCGACCGTGACCAGGATGCTCTCGTGCTGCGATGGACGACGGTCGGGGTCGGACGACGGCTCGACCCAGGTTTTGAGATCGTCGTCGATGGCGGGCGACTCCGTCGCGGCGAGCGCCTCGACGGCGAGCCACACCGGGCCGTCGACATCGAAGGTATTGAGCACCACGCCCGGCAAACCCGCCAGCTCCTCCTGGTCGAGCGTGAAGCCGTGATCGTCGGCGAATGGATGATCCGGCTGCCGCTCCGCCGGGGAGCCCTCGGCACGAATGATCTCGGTCAGACTGCCGAGCACGTCCTGCAACGGCTCGACGGCCGATCCCGTGCCGAGCACTTCGCTCGTCGAGAACGCCCAGGCGTCGGTCGGCGACTGCGGCTCCAGGGCCGCCGCGCCGATAACACCAAGCAGCCGCATGCCGTGATCGGCTGCACTGTTCTGCGCCTTGCGATCGCCCGCGCCGGCCTCGTTGGGCCGCACATTCACCAGCTGGCTCATCGCGCAGATCCTTCTCTGAAGTCGGCCGCGACGTCGGCACGAGCGCGGCGAGAGGCTGACCGACAAGGATGGCCCTGCGCGTGATCACGGTGCGCCGGGCGATCGGAGAGTGGGTTCAGAGTGGACAAGCTTGCCTCGCTGCAACGTCGACGGAACTCCCGACTCGTTGCGGAGGGGTATGGCGAAGTGAGGTCACATCAATGACCCGACAGGTAGATGAATGTGACGATTCTCGCTCCCGTAGGAGAATCGGGAAAAAATCCCGGGTCGTTCGATGAGGAAAATCGTGCCTAAGAAGTTTGTTGGTCTTGGCTTTTCGTGTAGCGCGGCGCGTGTGGCCGGCAACAAGCTTGGGTTGCGGACGAATACGCTGGAATGTGTCTAAGAATACTTCTAACACTCAAGAAGAAATATCGGGACGCATGCCGAACGCCCGATCTTCCCGCCGCAGCGCGGCTGCGGTCCAGGTTCGGCCACTTGCCTGCCGCGCATGCGGCTCGCTTGCGAGACAGGCGCCACAAGCATCGGTGCCGGCGTGCATTGCACTGCGTCGCTCCCTCCGCAGGTACCGTGATCGCATCGACGGAAGCGGCGCGGACAGGACGCGCGCGATGGCCCGACGAAGTCCGGGGATGTCGCTGGGTCCTATGCGGCGGCTCCCGGCCGGCGCTGCTTGAAACACCCTCGAAGCTGAAGTAGCTGTTGTCGCAATGACATCGACGTCGTCCAGACGTTTCCCCGATCGATGGGCCGGGACTGCATGGTGAGGCAACGGACGAGAGCTGCGGCCGCATGCGGTGCCATGCTGTTCACGCTGGTTTCCCTGTCGTCGCGCGCGCAGGCGCAGTCTGACGGCGCGGCAGGCCGTGAACCGGCAACGGTCAGGCTTTCTGCAACGCAACAGAAGCAGATCGGACTCCAGACCGCCGTGCTGGCTGCGGAATCCCATCCCGAGCAGTTTCGCGCCTACGGCACGGTGCTGGACGTCGGCAGGCTGACCGACCTGACCAACAACTACGCCAATGCCCAGGCGCAGCTGCAGACTGCGCAAGCGAAACTCGACGTCGCAAGGCTCGCATTCGAGCGCGCCCGCGACCTCGTGCAATCGGCAGCAATGCCGCGCAAGGACGCCGAAGCGGCGGAGGGCACCTTCCGGACCGATCAGGCCACCCTGGCTGCCGCGGAATCGCAAGTGAAGACCCTGATGGCGACGGCGCGGCAGGAATGGGGCGCGGTCATCGGAAAGGGCATCATCGAGCGCTCGCCGCAGGTCGTGCAATTGATCGAACGCGAGCAGCTGCTGGTGCAGGTCACGCTGCCGCCCGGCGTGACCTTGGCCGGGCCGCCGCGCGGCGCGCTGGCGCAGGCGCCCACCCGCAGCGCCAACATCGATCTGCGCTATTTGTCGGCTGCGCCGCGAACGGATCCGCGCATCCAGGGCGTGAGCTATTACTTCGTCGCCGCCGGCGACAGCGGGCTGCTGCCGGGGATGAACACCACCGCCTACGTGCCCTCGGGCAAGTCGTTCGACGGCGTCTTCGTCGAGGACACCGCGATCGTGCAATGGCAGGGCCGCTCGTGGGTCTATCTGCGCGCCGGTCCCGAGCTCTTCAAGCGCCATCCGATCCGCACCGACCAGCCGGTGTCCGACGACGACTATGTCGTGCAGGACATTCCGTCGGGCTCCGAGATCGTCCTGCGCGGCGCGCAGGTGCTGTTGTCGGAGGAGGCCAAGAGCGAGCTTCGCGGCGGCGGCGATGATGATTGACGGCGTTCGCGGCGCCGCAGCCGGCCCCCAGGCGGCGCTGATCTCGTTTGCCATCCGCTTCCGCGGCATCGTGCTGGCGCTGGCCTGCACTGTTCTGGCGTATGGCATCTTCTCGCTGGGCGGCGCGAATTATGCGGTCTTTCCCGAATTCGCCCCGCCGCAGGTCTCGATCCAGACCGAGGCCCCCGGGCTCAGTCCGGAACAGGTCGAGGTGCTGGTCACGCAGCCGATCGAAATCGCGATCAACGGTCTCGCCGGCGTCGAGAGCATGAGGTCGTCGTCGATCCAGGGCCTGTCCGTCATCTCGGTCATTTTCCAGCCCGGCACCGAGGTCTTCCGGGCGCGGCAACTGGTAACCGAGCGGCTCGCGGTCGTCGCCGGCAGCCTGCCACAGGGCGTGCGGGCGCCATCGATGACGCCGCTGGTGCCGGCGGCCGGCACCGTGCTGGCGATCGGGCTGACCTCCGAGCAGCGCTCGCTGATGGATCTGCGCACGATCGCCGATTGGACCGTGAGCCGACGGCTGCTGGCCGTCGCGGGCGTGGCGCAGGTCACGACCTATGGCCGGGACATCCGATCGCTGCAGGTGCAGGTGCGGTCCGACGACCTTGTCCGCTTCGGCGTCGGCATGAACGACGTCGTCGCCGCCGCGCGCAAGGCCACCGGCGTGCGCGGTGCCGGCTTCGTCGACACCGCCAATCAACGGGTCATCCTGCAGACACAGGGCCAGTCGCTCACACCCGAGCAGCTGGCCCGGACGGTCCTGCTGCACCAGGGCGGCGCCAGCGTGGTGCTCGGCGACGTCGCGACGGTCGTGAACGCGCCGGAGCCGCCGATCGGGGGCGCGCTGATCAACGGCCAGCCCGGCATCATGATGATGATCAGCCAGCAGTTCGGCGCCAACACCCGCAACGTCGCGGCGCGCGTCGAGGCCGCGCTGCGGGAGCTGCGCCCGGCGCTCGACAGCGAGAAGGTCAGGCTGCACGCTGATCTGTTCCGCCCGGCGACCTTCATCGATGCAGCGACGCAGAACGTGCTGTACGCGCTGCTGATCGGCGGCGCCCTGGTCATCATCGTGCTGTTGCTGTTCCTCTACGACTGGCGCACCTCCGTCATCAGTTGCACCGCGATCCCGCTGTCGCTGTTCTCGGCCGTGCTGGCCCTGCAGTGGATGGGACAGAGCCTGGACACGATGACCCTCGGCGGCCTCGCCATCGCGATCGGCGAGGTGGTCGATGATGCCGTGATCGGCGTCGAGAACGTGGTCCGCCGGCTGCGCGAGAACCGCGGCCTGCCGTCGCCGCGCAGCGAAGCGCGCGTGGTCTACGATGCCATGCTCGAGGTACGCAGCGCGGTCGCCTATGCGACTTTCGCCGTGCTCCTGGTGTTCGTGCCGATCCTTGCGCTGCCGGGCCTCGCCGGCCGGCTGTTCGGGCCGCTCGGCATCGCCTACATCCTCGCCGTGGTGGCCTCGCTGATCGTCGCGCTGACGGTCACACCGGCGCTGTCGATGCTGCTGCTGGCCGGCCGGAAGCCGCGCGAGGAACGCGAGCCGCCGCTGGTGCGCTGGTCGCGCGGCTCCTACGAGACGCTGTTGCGGCGGCTCGGCCGCTTTCCCAAATCGGTCATGGCGACGGCCGTGCTGGTGACCGCCGCCGGCGCAAGCCTGGTGCCGTTCTTCGGCGGCACCTTCCTGCCGGACCTGAAGGAGGGTCATCTGATCCTCCATGTCTCGACGCTGCCAGGCACCTCACTCGACGAATCGCTGCGGCTGGGCACGCTGATCGCCGAGGCCCTGCAGGGCGTGCCGGAGGTCCGCAGCGTGGCGCAGCATGCCGGCCGCGCCGAAGCCGGCGTCGATACCGCGGGCACGCATTCGAGCGAGATCGAGGTCGACCTGAAGCCGGGCCTGTCCGGCGAACAGCAGGAGCTGGCGCAACAGCGCATCCGCGCCGCGCTCGCCAACTTCGCCGGTATCAACCTGTCGATCAAGACCTACCTGACCGAGCGCATCGAGGAGACCCTGTCCGGCTTCAACGCCGCCGTGGTCATCAACGTGTTCGGCCCCGATCTCGACGATCTCGAGCGCGCGGCGCGCGACATCGCGCGCGAGCTCGGCGAGGTCTGGGGCGCGATCGACATTCAGCAGCAGTCGCCGCCGGGCATGCCGCAGGTCAACGTGACCCTGCGCCCGACCGACCTGCAATCCTGGGGCCTGGATGCGGTGGAGGTGCTGGAATTGATCCGCACCGCCTATCAGGGCGACGTCGTCGGACAGGCCTATGAAGGCAACGTGGTCTTCAACGTCATCGTCAAGCTCGACCCCGATGCGAGCGCCCGCCCGACCGAGATCGGCAACATGCCGATCCGCGCGCCGAGCGGCGCCTACATTCTCCTGAAGCAGGTCGCGGACATCTACGGCACCGCGGGGCGCTACGTCGTGCTTCATCGCAATGGGCAGCGCGTTCAGACCGTGACCGCCAATGTCGCCGAGCGCGATCTCGAATCCTTCGTGGCCGCGGCCAAACGGAAGATCGCCAAGGAGGTCAAGCTGCCGCCGGGCGCGCATGTCGAGTTCACCGGCGCGGCCGAGGCGCAGGCCAAGTCGCGGCGCGACCTGCTGGTGAATTCGCTGCTGGCGACGATCGGCATCGTGCTGCTGCTGTCCTTCGTCACCGGGCACTGGCGCAACCTGGTGCTGGTGCTGATCAACCTGCCGTTCGCCTTCGTCGGCGGCGTCATCGCCGTCGCATTGACCGGCGGCGTGCTGTCGCTGGGCTCGATGGTGGGCTTCGTGACGCTGTTCGGGATCGCGCTGCGCAACTCGATCCTGATGATCTCGCATTACGAGCATCTGGTCGTCGCCGAAGGCCGCGCCTGGAATCTGGAGACCGCGATCACCGGGGCCGCCGACCGCCTGGTGCCGATCCTGATGACCTCGCTGGTGACCGGCCTCGGCCTGCTGCCGCTCGCCCTCGGCGCCGGCGAGCCGGGCCGCGAGATCGAGGGGCCGATGGCCGTGGTCATCCTCGGCGGACTCCTGACCTCGATGGCCCTCAACCTGCTGGTGCTGCCGACGCTGGCGCTGCGCTTCGGGCGGTTCGCGCGCGATCCGCACAGCGTCCTGAAGGAGGTTGCAGCAGGCTGAGCACAGCGGCTGTCAGGCGTTCAGCCTGTCGATGTGCACCTTGCCCGCCTTCATCACCAGCGGAATGTGCTCGCCCTGGCCGAGCAGACATGAGACGTCGCGCAGCGGATTGCCTGCGACCACGAGCAGATCGGCGAAGGCGCCGGGCACGATCCGGCCGAGCTTGCCCTCCATGCCCAGCACCTCGGCGCCGATCACGGTCGCGCTGGCGATGACCTCGCGGGGACCAAGGATCTCTGCGCGTATCCGGAATTCATCGCTCTGCAGGCGCTGCGATGGACCGAGCAGGTCGCTGCCGAAGCCCATCTTGACGCCGGCGTCGCGGTAGATGCCGAGCGAGCGCAGGCCGGCATCGCGCACATCGGCGATCTTGGCGACGCTCTCCGGCGGCAGGCCATACTGCGCGCCCTCATTGGCGAGCGCCTCATAGGTGACGAGCGTCGGGATGACATAGACGCCCTTCTCGGCCATCAGGCGCGCGGTCGGAAGGTCGACCAGATTGCCATGCTCGATGGTGCGCACGCCGCAATGGACGGCGCGGGCGATGGCTTCCGCCGTGTAGGCATGCGCCAGGACGTAGGTCTGCCGCGCGCGAGCCTCGGCGACGATGGCGCGGATCTCGTCCTCCGAGTAGCCGAACGCACCGACGGGATCGGTCGGCGAGGCCACGCCGCCGGACGCCATGATCTTGATCTGGTCGGCGCCCATCTGCAGCTCCTCGCGCACCGCCTTGCGCACCGCATCGACGCCATCCGCCACCCGGGCCAACGCACCGACGCGCACGCAGCAGGGACAGGGTGCGTTGTCGGACAGGAAATCCGTCCGCGACCGCATGTCGCCATGGCCGCCGGTCTGGCTGAGCGCCCGGCCGGAGACGAACAGCCGCGGACCTTCGGTGAGGCCGGTATCGACCGCCTGCTTCAGCGGATAGCCCGCGCCGCCGGCATCACGCACCGTGGTAAAACCCCGCCGCAGCATGCCCTTCAGCAGCAGCGCCGAGCGCAGGGTGACCAGCACGTTCGGCATCTGCACCTGTTGTGCGAGATTGAGCTCGACCGCGATCGCATGCACGTGCAGATCGATCAGGCCCGGCATCAGCGTCTTGCCGTCGAGATCGATGGTCTGATCGGCGCTCGCCCGTAGCGGCCGGTCCGACACCTCCTTGATCAGATTGTCCTCGACCAGCACGTCATGGCCCTCGCGCAAGTCGGGCTGCAGCGGGTCGAGCAGCGCGGCATTCTTGAACAGGATGGTCGACATCAAGGTGTCCTCGATCAGAACGAACAGGGCATCAGCAGAGCTGAGCTCTTCATCCCCTATCCTGTCCCGCGGCCCTGAGCCAGCTCAAGACGGAATAGCTGCGTCCGCTCATCCGATCGACATCAGGCTGGCATTGCCGCCGGCCGCCGCCGTGTTGGTCGAGAGGCTGCTCTCCGTCACCAGCCGATCGATGTCGTAGCCCCCGTCCGCGGCGCGCCTGGCGACGAGCGGGATGATCGGCCCGGCGCGCGCCGCCAGCTCCCTTGCAAGTGCGATGAGCTCCGGCGCATCGCCGTCGGAGAGAACTGCGTCGAGAGCCTCGACCGCCCGCCAGCTCTCCACGACTGCGATGCGGCCGCGCGCCTGATCGGCGAGACCATCCAGAGCGGCGCGCGCGGGGTTCGATGCCTCGATGATCGCCTGGTTGCCTGTGGCCAGAATGGCGCCGAGCTGGATCAGCAGCGCATCCTCCGTGCGCGCCAGCGCGGCCGCTGCACCGCGCGGCCTGATGCAGTAGATGTTCTGCTCGCCGACCGGACCCGCCAGCTCGATTTCGACGCCGGCGAGCGTGCGTGACAGATGGGCCTCGCAATCACGCGCCGCGTTCGCATGCCCCCTTGCGCGCAACCACCCGAGATAGGCGCGCACGGCCTCGTCGGGGCGACCGGACAATCCGGGCGTCTGGCGCGGCGGCGACGCAAACAGCCGTCGAAGATACAGCGGACCGCCCGCCTTCGGCCCCGTCCCGGACAGGCCGGAGCCGCCGAACGGCTGCACGCCGACCACCGCCCCGATGACGTTGCGGTTGACATAGATGTTGCCGGCCGCAATGCGGCTCGAGGCGCGGGCAATCGTCTCCGCGATGCGCGAATGGACGCCGAAGGTCAGTCCGTAGCCGGTTGCATTGATTGCATCGATGAGCTCGGTGAGTCGCTCCCGCCGGTAGCGCAGGACATGGAGCACGGGCCCGAACACCTCGCGTTCGACATCGGAGATCCTGGCGATCTCGATGATGGTCGGAGCAACGAAGGTCCCGTGAGCGGCCTGCGGCGGCAGGGGCAGCTGCTCCACGGCATGACCGCGGGCGCGCATCGCCGCCACGTGGGCGGAGAGGGTGTCGCGCGCCTCCTCGCTGATCACCGGTCCGACGTCGACCGACAGCAAAGCCGGGTTGCCCAGCTCGAGCTCGCGCATGGCGCCGCGCAGCATCGACAGGATGCGATCGACGACATCGTCCTGCAGGCACAGGATGCGCAGCGCCGAGCAGCGCTGGCCTGCGGAGTCGAAGGCCGAGGCGATGACGTCGCCGACGACCTGCTCGGCAAGCGCGGAGGAATCCACGACGAGCGCGTTCTGGCCCCCGGTCTCCGCGATCAGCGGCACGGGCTGTCCATGCACCGTCAGGCGTTCGGCGAGCTGCTTCTGGATCAGCCGCGCGACGGCGGTCGATCCCGTGAACATCACGGCCTGCACGCTGTGATCGCCGACCAGCGCGGCGCCGACGCGGCCGTCGCCCGGCAGCAATTGCAGGACATCCGCCGGCACGCCCGCCTCGTTGATGATGCGAACCGCTTGGGCGGCGATCAGCGGCGTCTCCTCGGCAGGTTTCGCCAGCACCGGATTGCCGGCCGCGAGTGCGGCTGCGACCTGGCCGGTGAAGATCGCGAGCGGAAAATTCCACGGGCTGATGCAGACCACGGGACCGAGCGGCCTGGGAATGTCCCCGTCGGGCAGCGCTTCGATCTCGCTCGCATAATAGCGCAGGAAATCGACGGCTTCGCGCACCTCGCCGACGGCGTTTGCAAAGGTCTTGCCGGCCTCGCGGACGATCAAGCCGATGAGGACGAGACGACGCGCCTCCATCGCCTCGGCCGCGGCACGCAGGCATGCGGCGCGCGCGTGGGGGCTGGTCGCGGCCCAGGCCGGCGCGGCGTTCGCCGCACGCGACAGCGCCGCCTCGATCTCGGCAGGCGCGGCATCCCTGACCGCGCCGACGACGTCACGGCGGTCGGCGGGATTGCGAATGCGGCGCGCGCCTTCGCTGGTCGTCGCTCCCGGCGCCGCAGCCGTCCAATCGAGGCTCGCGCTCGTGACCAGACCTTCGCCGAGACGCGCCAGCGCGCGCTGATCGGAGAGATCGAATCCGGCCGAGTTCACGCGGCCCGGGCCAAACAGCTCAGGCGGACGCCTGATCTTGTCGTGCGGCGAGCCCATGCGTTCCGACATGCGAACGACGGCGACCGGATCTGCGATCAGATCGTCGACGGACACGGCCGGATCGGCGATGCGGTTGACGAAGGAGGTGTTGGCGCCGTTCTCCAGCAGCCGGCGCACCAGATAGGCCAGCAGCGTCTCATGCGAGCCGACGGGGGCGTAGATGCGGCACGGGCGGCCGAGCCGTGCCGGCCCGACGACCTCCTCATAGAGCGGCTCGCCCATGCCGTGCAGGCACTGGAATTCGTACTGGCCGCGCTCGTAGGTGGGGCCGGCCATCTCCACGATCGATGCCAGCGTTCGCGCATTATGCGTCGCAAACTGTGGGAACACGGCGTCCGGCGCGCGCAACAGCTTGCGGGCGCAGGCGAGGTACGACACGTCGGTATGGTGCTTGCGCGTGAAGACCGGAAAGTCCTCCAGGCCATCGACCTGGGCGCGCTTGATCTCGCTGTCCCAATAGGCGCCCTTGACGAGGCGCACCATCAGCCGGCGCTGCGAGCGCCGCGCGAGGTCGATGAGCCAATCGACGACGAAGGCGCAGCGCTTCTGATAGGCCTGGATGACGAAGCCGATGCCGTTCCAGCCGGCGAGATCCGGATCGAGGCAGAGCGCCTCGAGCAGATCGAGCGACAGGTCGAGACGGTCCGCTTCCTCGGCGTCGATGTTGAGGCCGATGTCGTAGCGCCGCGCGAGCAGCACCAGCTGCTTCAGTCGCGGCAGCAGCTCGCCCATGACGCGGCCGCGCTTGATGCTGACATAGCGCGGATGCAGCGCCGAGAGCTTGATCGAGATGCCCGGTCCTTCGTAGATGCCGGCACCGGCCGAATGACGCCCGATCGCATGGATCGCCGTCTCGTAGGCCGCGAAGTAGCGCGCGGCGTCGTCCGCCGTCGTCGCCGCCTCCCCGAGCATGTCGTAGGAGTAGCGGAAGCCCAGCGCTTCCCACGGCCGGCCGTTGGACAACGCCGCGTCGATGGTCTGCCCGGCAACGAACTGCTCGCCCATCAGGCGCATGGCGAGCGTCACGCCCTTGCGGATGATCGGCTCGCCGCCGCGGGCGATGAGCCGCGTGACGGCCGAGGCCAGGCTATCCTCACTTGCCGCGGCCGTCAGCCTGCCGGTGACGATCAGGCCCCAGGTCGCGGCGTTCACCAGCAGCGACGGGCTGTGCCCGATATGGGCGCGCCAATCGCCGGTCGCGATCTTGTCGCGGATCAGCGCATCGCGCGTCGCGGTGTCCGGAATCCGCAGCAGCGCCTCGGCCAGGCACATCAGGGCGACGCCCTCCTGGCTCGACAGCGAATATTCGTGGATCAGTCCCTCGACGCCGCCGGATTGCGCCTTCCCGCGCAGACGCAGGACGAGATCGCGCGCGAGATCGGCCGCTCGCGCCGACGATTCCTCCGGAAGCGCGGCGAGATCGAGCAGCGGCCCGATGCACTCCGGCTCGGCGCGGCGATAGGCCGAGGTGATCGCAGCGCGCAGCCCGTTCTGGCGCTGGACCCGGGTAACGAACGCGGCGAACGGTCGTGGCGGCGACTGCGACATGACCCGTCTCCTCTGAAGCGATCCCCGTCACTCGCCATGCCTGCGCGGCGTTGGCGCACGTCGCGAGCGACGGATAGCGCTACCGCCCGATCAACTGATCGGCGTAGTAGCCGATGGTCTTGCGGTAGATCACCGCCCTGTTCCACTCGCGCATCGCCTCGAAATTGGCCGAGCCCTCGTCATAGGGCGCGCCCATCTTGAAGCCGTTGCTGTGCAGCAGGTTCGCGGTCGAGGCCAGCACGTCGGCGGTGGAGTGGCGCAGATCGACGCGGCCGTCGCCATCGAAATCGACGCCGTATTTGATGTAGGACGACGGCAGGAACTGGGTCTGCCCGATCTCGCCGGCGAACGCGCCGACGAGGTCGCGCAGAGTGAGATCGCCGCGCTGGACGATCTTCAGCGCCGCCAGCAACTCGCCCTGGAACAATTCGGTGCGGCGGCAGTCATGCGCCAAGGTCGCGAGCGTGCGGATCACCGGCAGCTTGCCCATGTCGCCCTTGCCGAAATCAGTCTCCAGCCCCCAGATCGCGACCAGGATCTGGCGCGGCACGCCATATTGCTGCTCGATGCGCGACAGCAGCGCGGCGTGCCGCTGCAGCATGGCACGGCCGCCATTGATACGGCCCGCGCCGACGCGGGTCGAGACGTACTGCTCGAAGCTCTTGTTGAAGGTGTAGCGCTGGCGGCGGTCAAAGGCGAGCACGGCCGGATCGAGCGTCACGCCCGACAGTGCCTGGCTGATCGTGCCGCCCGAGACACCAGCGCTCTGCGCCTCCGCCGAGACGCCCGCGATGAAGGTATTGAAATCGCCACCGCAGCGCGCCGCGTGCGCGGTGCTTGCCGCTGAGAGGGCCGAGAACGAGGCCGCGAGCAGCACGGCAAGACGACGCAAGAGCATGCGGGATCCTTCGTCAGTTCAGAGCTTCGTGATTCCAGGTGCAGCGCGATCATGGCACGGGCGAAATGCTCGCGTCAAAACTGCGGCGGCGTGCCGCAAAGCGCCGATCACGGAGCCGGTGCGCTCCCTCTCCCGCCTGCGGGGGAGGGTTGGGGTGGGGCAGCCGCAACGGCGGTGCACGCGGAGGGAAATCCCCCACCCGCATTGCATCTTCCGATGCGATGCGACCTCCCCACAAGCGGGGAGGCGTACACTGCGCACGCGGCAAGATGCATGATCACCCCCTGCCTGCAGCTTCCATCGCCCCCGCTTGATCCTCGTCAACACCGCGCCATCATGCCTCCCTAAGATCCACGGCCGGAATGGAGACGACGCCATGATCGGGATTACGCTGTCTGCCGACCAGATCCGCTCGGCGCCACCGGAGGTGCGGCGCTGGATCGAGCATCAGGTGCTGTCGGGCCTCGGGCTCGGCCCGGAGGCGCCGCCGACGCCTGCCCTCCCCGCCCAGAGCACGCATCTCGTCGCCTGCAGCGTCGAGGATGCGGCGAAGGTCCTGGCGCAGATCCAGAGCGCGCTGCCGGCGGTGAACGTGTTCTTCGAGTTCGGCCGGCCGGGCATTGCGATGGGCCAGCCGCCGATCATGATGTTCCGCCTGATCGACATCCTGCATCACACGCGGCTGCAGAACATCGGCCAGGTGATGGCGTCGCTGGAGATGATCAACAAGGCGCTGATCGAGGTGAGGCACGATCCCTCGGTGCGCCTCTGCGGCTTCGACAATGAGGGCCACTGCCTGATCGCCCCGGAGACGCAACGTGCCATCGCCAGCGTCTGGCAGAGCGTGATCGCCAGGCAGCATGGCGTGGCGGAGGGCGAGGCGGCGTGAGGGCTGCGGTGGGCCGAGGTTTACGCGACAGAGGCGGCCGTCGATTTGAGTCTGTGGTGTTGAGCATGGCGCCTTGTTCCGTCATTCCGGGGCGCTCGCGTAGCAGCAAATCAGCAAAGCTGATTTGCCGCGGAGAGAGCGAGCCTGGAATCTGGAGCTGAGGAACGCATCTGCATACCAAGCTCGAGATTCCGGGCTCGCTCGCTGGCGCGAGCGTCCCGGATTGACGGCGTGAGGTGAGATCACGGCTCGTATCCCGACGAGGTCAGCAGGCAACCACGGCAAGCAGCCCCCTCTCCGCACCTCACGTTCGATCCAGCCTGTCCCGAAACGACGCGCCCTCGCCGCGACGCAGCCATGTCCGTCCCGGGCGGCTCGGGCCTTGAGCCTGCCGCCGTCGATGCTACGATATCATTGTCGTTCACGATCCCTCGGGAGATCGCCGATGCAGCACAATCAACGCCAGCGCCGATTGCTCCAGATCCCTCTGTTCCGCCTGCTCGCGATCAACCTCGCGCTCGGCCTCGGCATGGCCGTGGTGCTGGTCGGCGGATTGCTGCTGCTCGATCCCTGGGGCCTGCGTCACCTGATCTTCGCCGACCACTCGCCCGGCGTCGCCATCGGCCTCTTGCTCGGCTCGTTCTTCGTCACCTTCGGCTCGACCGCGATGGGCACCGCGATCATGGCGCTCGGCCGCAGTGATGATGAGGACGGTCCGAGCGGCGGCACGCGGGTGCATGCCCAGGTCAAGGTGCGGCGGCGTTAGAGTCGAACTGTTGCTGCACAGACGGTGCGCTCCCTCGCCCCGCTTGCGGGGAGAGGTGAAAGGCTGAGCTCGGCGCGAGATCCTCTCAATCGTCGCCTCACCAATGCCCCCTGCGCTTGTTCCAGGCGAACAGCACATCCGCAAACCGGTCGTAGCCGAAGCGCGTCAGCGGGCGCACCAGGCGGTTGCCGAACAGCGTGGCGAGCCAGCCCTCGCCGGGCGTCAGCGCCCACAGCAGCAGCGCCACGTCGGCGCCGGTGATCAGCTCCCCCTCCTCGTCGGTGGCGTGCAGGCGGCGGCGGACGTCGTCGACGTCGACACCGAACTCAGCCAGCGCCTGCGGCTCCTCGTTGATGTCCTTGAACACGACCCGCCCCGACTTCACCAGCGCCAGGAGCTTGTTGCGCTGCCAGTCGATGCCGGCGTCGCAGACCGGGCAGCGCGTGTTGTACCAGATGGTGAGTTGGGGCATCGACATGGGCTGCATTCGCGGCGGGGTGAGACGTCCACGATGAACGCACTTTCATCCGGCAAAATCGAGGAGTTTCGGGACCCCGCCGGCCGGTCCGTGATCGCTCTGGCTGCCCCGCCGATTCCGCGAAAACCATATGACAAAAAAGTCAAATTCGGGCAGCGGATAAGCATTTTCTGGCATTGACCGGACCGGCCCCGCCGCCGTAAAGCGCCATCCATGGCGAAAAAACCCGGCTCCAATCCCAAAGGCGAATTCGCCTTCTTCAACGTGACCTACGAGGACGGCTCGCAGCGCTCCAACCGCCGCGTCCCGGCCGAGCTGCTCGGCGGCCTCGACGGCGACGAGCCCGCGCGCGGCTTCATCATGGAGCAGGACCGCGACATCGCCGAAAAATCCGGCCGCCCGCCGCTTCAGATCAAGTCGCTGGAACGCGTCGGGGCGAAGAAGAAGTAGCTCAGCCGCGCTGCCGTAGGGTGGGCAAAGCACGCAGCGCGTGCCCACCATCAGGTGCCTGCCGCGACACTCGGTGGGCACGGCGCGCCACACTGTCCCCAGCCTAACCACCGTACCAGCGCCTTTGCCCACCCTACGGCAGTGCGCTATGCCGCTTGCTTCTCGCGCTCCGGCAACAGAGCGCTGTCGCCAGCGTCCATCTCCCTCGGCCGGTCGATCAGGCTGACCAGCGTGTAGCTGATGATCAGCAGCAGAAACCACGAGCCGAGCTTGGCCGGCGACACCATGGTCCAGCCATGCGCCTGCTGCGGATAGAGCCAGACCCGCGTGAAGGTGCCGACGTTCTCCGACAGCCAGATGAACAGCGACACCAGGAAAAGCCCGAGCAGCAGCGGCATCGCGCGGTGCACGCGCCAGACCTTGAAGTGAACCGTCGCGGGCGCGAACAAAAGCGTAGCCCAACCGAACAGCACAAATCTCAGATCGAGCCCATAGTGGTCAGTGAAGAAGTTGAGGTAGATCGCCGCGCTCAAGCCGATCAGCCAACGCCGTGACGGATGGCCGGTGAAGCGGAAGTCGAACAGGCGCCAGACGCGGCAGAGATAGCTGCCGATGCAGGAATACATGAAGCCGGAGAACAGCGGCACACCGCCGAGCCGGATGAGGCTCGGCTCGGGATAGATCCAGGAGCCGGTCGCGGTCTTGAACAGCTCCATCACTGTCCCGACGAGGTGATAGATCAGGATGATCTTCGCCTCCTCCCAGGTCTCGAGCCTTGTGGCGAGCAATGCGGCCTGCACCGCGAGCATGCAGAGAAAGAGGAAATCATAGCGCGCGAGCGGCGCGGTCGCCGGATAGAACTGCCACGTCAGCAGCATCAGCGCCACCGCGATGCCGCCGAACAAGCAGGCCCAGCCCTGCTTCACGCCGAAGCGGAGGAATTCGTAGAGGGCTGCGGTCCAGGGCGTCTCCGCCGCGCGCGCAGCGAGCCGAGCTTCGGCGGCAATGAAGGGACGCAGCGGCGCCCAGATCGCGGCGGCGCTAGCGTGCGCTGCGGCCGATGAGAACTCGTCATCATGCATGGGAATAGACGTCCGGTGAGAAGCCGATTCCTAGCAGTCGATCGCCCAACGCCGTGTGCGCAAAGTTCGGCCAATTGCGGCAAGGATCCGGACATTTGCGGACACGACGTCGTGTCGGCCCAACCGTGACACCTCGACGCCGCCCTTCGTCATTGCGAGCGAAGCGAAGCAATCCAGAGTCGTGCGCGCAGCCCTGGATTGCTTCGCTTCGCTCGCAATGACCGACAACTAAAGTATGCAACACGAACTACGCGGGCACCGCGTCCAGTGATCCTTGGATGCGCATGCTTACTCCGCTTGAGATTGCAAAAAGAGCATCAGCTCCTCGTAGCCACTTTCGACGCTCTCGTCGCCGCGGAAACGGCCAAATTCAAGATGATCGTCTTCGAAGACGTCGATCTCGATCCTTTCTCCGACCAGTGTCGCGGACAGCCGGATCGTATCGGGGCGCGTTCGTTCGATGAAAAAGTGAAGCCCGAGTTTGTCGAGCAGGCGCATTGTCGCGAAGAGAGTCGAGGACATGGGAAGCTCTTCTTTCGTGCGCTGGAGCCATGTGCAGAACAAACAAAAAGACGGGCCCTTCGGCCCGCCGTTGATGTCTCGATGGATTGCCGGGTCAAGCCCGGCAATGACGACAAAGATCGAACGTCAATCAGTTATCCAAGAAGCTCCGC
This sequence comes from Bradyrhizobium sp. SZCCHNR1043, assembly GCF_032489675.1. Taxonomy (NCBI): domain Bacteria; kingdom Pseudomonadati; phylum Pseudomonadota; class Alphaproteobacteria; order Hyphomicrobiales; family Nitrobacteraceae; genus Bradyrhizobium; species Bradyrhizobium sp. SZCCHNR1043. Next base: position 197,252 of record NZ_JAUEYN010000012.1, on the reverse strand, counting down.
AGCTTCCGCGACCGGCTCGGATGCTTCAGCTTCCGCAGCGCCTTCGCTTCGATCTGGCGGATGCGCTCTCTGGTCACCGAGAACTGCTGGCCGACTTCTTCCAGCGTGTGGTCAGTGTTCATGCCGATGCCGAAGCGCATGCGGAGGACGCGCTCCTCGCGCGGGGTGAGCGAGGCCAGCACGCGGGTGGTGGTTTCGCGCAAGTTCGACTGGATCGCGGCGTCGATCGGCAGGATCGCGTTCTTGTCCTCGATGAAGTCGCCGAGATGAGAGTCCTCCTCGTCACCCACGGGGGTTTCGAGCGAGAGCGGCTCCTTGGCGATCTTCAGGACCTTGCGCACCTTCTCGAGCGGCATGCCGAGCTTCTCGGCGAGCTCCTCCGGGGTCGGCTCGCGGCCGATCTCGTTCAGCATCTGGCGCGAGGTGCGGACGATCTTGTTGATCGTCTCGATCATGTGCACGGGGATGCGGATGGTGCGGGCCTGGTCGGCGATCGAGCGGGTGATCGCCTGCCGGATCCACCAGGTGGCGTAGGTCGAGAACTTGTAGCCGCGGCGATACTCGAACTTGTCGACCGCCTTCATCAGGCCGATGTTGCCTTCCTGGATCAGGTCGAGGAACTGCAGGCCGCGGTTGGTGTACTTCTTGGCGATCGAGATCACCAGACGGAGGTTGGCTTCCACCATCTCCTTCTTGGCCTGACGGGCCTCGCGCTCGCCCTTCTGCACCGAGTGCACGATCTTGCGGAACTCGCCGATCTCGAGACCGGTGAGCGCGGCCATCGCCTGCACCTCCTGACGCAGATCCTTGATGCGGTCCTTCTCGTAATGGACGAAGTTCTTCCAGCCTTTTGCGGAAAGCTTCGAGACGCGGTTGAGCCAGCGCGGATCGAGCTCCGAGCCCTGGTAGTTGCGCAGAAAGTCCTCGCGCGCCACGCCGTGGGAGTCGGCCAGGCGCATCAGCCGGCTCTCGAACGAGACCAGCTTCTTGTTGATGTCGTAGAGCTGCTCGACCAGCGAGTCGATGCGGGCCTGGTTGAGGCGCAGCGACTTCACCTCGACGATGATCTCGTCCTTGAGCTTCTTGTACTTGCGCTCCTGCGACGGCGACAGCGACTCGCTCTGCAGCTGGTTGGCGATGTCCTGCTCCTGCAGGCGGCGCAGCTTCTTGTACTCGGACGCGATCTTGTCGAAGGTCTCGACGACCTTCGGCTTCAGCTCGGCCTCGATGGCCGCGAGCGACATCTGGTTCTCGAATTCGTCGTCGTCCATGTCGGCTTCGGCCGCCGCCTCGCCGGGGTCCTTCTCCTCGGCGGGCGCGCCGTTCGGCGCGGCACGGAACGGGGTCGGCTGCTGCGGGGCGGCCGGCGGCGCCACCGCGGCCTGGACGTCGCCGCCCTCGGCCGGAGCGCCCTCGCCATTCACGGGCGCGGCGATCTGCGGATTCATGCCGCCCTTGGCCTCAGGGCCGGCATAGGTGGCTTCGAGATCGATGATGTCGCGAAGGAAGATCTTGCCTTCGTTGAGCTCGTCGCGCCAGATGATGATGGCCTGGAACGTCAGCGGGCTTTCGCAGAGGCCCGCGATCATCGCCTCGCGGCCGGCCTCGATGCGCTTGGCGATGGCGATTTCGCCCTCGCGCGACAGCAGCTCGACGGTGCCCATCTCGCGCAGATACATGCGCACGGGATCGTCGGTGCGCTCGCCGGGCTCCGACTTCTTGACCTCGGTGACGGCCTTCTGGGTGATCTCGACGAGCTCGTTGTCGGTCTCGTCCTCGCCGTCGTCCTTCTCGTCGGAGTCGTCGGCCTCCTCGGCCTCGGTCACGTTGATGCCCATGTCGGAGAGCATCGACATGATGTCTTCGATCTGTTCCGGCGAGGTGGTGTCGGAAGGCAGGACCTCGTTGAGCTGATCAAAGGTCACGAAGCCGCGCTTCTTGGCCTGCTTGATCATCTTCTTGACGGCGGCGTCCGACAGGTCGAGCAACGGCGAAGGCGCATCGGCGGCGTCCTTCTCGGGAGCGTCGGCCGCCTTGTCGTCCTTTTCCTTGTCCTTCACCTGCAGCGTCTTTGCCTTCGTGGCCATTCATTGCTCCCGAAACGCGCCCGCTCCGCCCATGGCATCTTCGCCCTTGGCATTGCGGCGCCCGCCTGCTCTACTCAAACTGTTCTCGACGCGGAAAGGGCGGCGCACTTTTAACGTCGCCACCCCCTGAAGTCTGTCGCTGGTGTCGTCCCGTTTTCGGACCGGCGCGCGTTTCTTGCAAAAGCGATACCGGTTTTGCAATCGAATCCGGCGCCCGACATGCAGGCGCGGTGTCCGACAGCGAAACCAACCCATCTGCTGCAGAAAATGCCCCGGACCTCTTAAACTTCGATTAACCCTATTTTTGCAGCCAAACCATGGATTTGGCGAGTCTTTTCGCGCGGACCTGATACCGCGCGGGCGGACCGGGCCGAAATGTGCTCAACTGGCGACTGGGCGCCGGGCGTCCAGTCTACACGTTGCGGTTGGTCCGTCCGGACAGTTCCCCGAAGCCTTCGATCAGCGCTTCGGTACCGTCCATCTCGGCCATCCTGGCCTTCACGTCCCTCAACCAGCCCATGTTCGGCTCGCTCGGCTCCTCGCCCAGCGCCAGCTCGGCATCCTTCAATTCCCTAAGTAAGGAGTGCCATTGCCGATGCAAGGCAACAAGCTGATGCCAGGTCGCAAGAACGTCATCGCGCGCCGCCCCCGACTTGGTCGCCCACACCGCCGCGGTCGTGATCGCCCGCTCAACCCGTTGAAGAAGCTCAGAAAAGCCAGACTTCTCCAGATCGGCCCGCATCTTCTCGGCCTGCTCGTCCGGGTCCGGCGAATGGTGGTGGTCGTGGGCGAAGGCGGCGATGACGGCAGCGCGGAGCTTGTGCGCCTCGGGATGGGCCAGCTCCAGCGCGGCGACCTCCTCCAGGTGATCGTGCAGGAGCCAAGGGTGGTTGATCAGGCACTGCAGGATCAGGGCCTCCCGGCGCGAGATCGCCGAGCGCTGGCCGCGCATGATCGGGCTCATGGCGAGCTGCGGGCTGGCCGCCTGGTAGGGGCCGCGGGCCATCACCGGGCCTGTGGATGGCGGTCCGCCGCGGCGGCCGCCCCCTGTGGATAACCGCCCCGATTGTCCGGAACCGGGACTGCGGGGGCCAAACCGCCGTCCTGATTCGGCACCGTAGCCGCGGCCAAAGCCCCGGCCGCCGTCCGGGGCGAAGGCCCGGTACAGCCGGTCGCTGAGGTCCTGCTTGTAGTAGCGCCGTACCACCTCGTCGGCGATGCCGCCGGTGAGCTGGCCGATCCGCGCCTCCAGCGCGGCACGGCGCTCCGGCGTGTTGAAGCTGCCGCCCTCGACCTCGCGCGACCAGATCACCTCGGCCAGCGGCTTTGCGACTTTGAGCACCTCCTCGACCGCGCCGCGGCCGCCGGAGCGGACGAGGTCGTCGGGATCCTGTCCTTCCGGCAGCAGCGCGAAGCGGAGACTCTTGCCGGGCTTGAGATGCGGCAAAGCAAGGTCCGCGGCGCGATAGGCCGCCTTCTGCCCGGCGCGGTCGCCGTCGAAACAGAGGATCGGCTCGTCGACCATCTTCCAGATCAGCGAAAGCTGGCTCTCGGTCAGCGCGGTGCCGAGCGGCGCCACGGCGCCGGCAAAGCCGGCCGCCACCAGCGCGATGACGTCGACATAGCCCTCGACGACGATCATCGGCGCGCCATTATGCGCGGCCTGGCGGGCGCTGGGGAGATTGTAGAGGTTGTCGCCCTTGTGGAAGAGCGGCGTCTCCGGCGAGTTGAGATATTTCGCCGGCACGTCCTTCTGCAGCGCGCGGCCGCCGAAGGCGATGACGCGGCCGCGGAGGTCTGTGATCGGGAACATCACGCGGTCGCGGAAGCGGTCGTAGGGCACCGGAATGTCGTCGCCACCGACCAGCAATCCCGCCTCGACCATGTCGGCCACCGGCACGCCCTGGGCGCCGAGATATTCCTTCAAGCCGAACCGATCCGGCGGCGCGTAGCCAAGCCGGAATTGGAGCTGCGTCTGCGGCAGGATCGCGCGATCGGCAAGATAGCCGCGGGCGCGCGCGCCATGACGGGACGCCAGCGTGTCAGAAAAGAACTTCGCCGCCAGCTCCATCACGTCGTACAGCGTCTTGCGCTGCCGCTCCTGGCGCGCCGCATCGGGCGTGACCGCGGGCAGCGCCAGGCCGGCGATTCCCGCCAGCCGCTCGACGGCTTCGGGGAAGCTGCAGCCCTCAGTCTCCATCACGAAGTCGAAGATGTTGCCGTGCTTGCCGGAGGAGAAGTCGTGATAAAAACCCTTCTGGTCGTTGACGTAGAAGGACGGCGTCTTCTCCTGCTGGAACGGCGACAGGCCCTTCCACTCGCGCCCCGCCTTCTTGAGCTTGACGCGCTTGCCGACGACGTCCGAGACCGGAAGCCGGGCGCGCAGCTCATCGAGAAATTCCGGCGTGAAGCGGGCCATGAGCGGGGCGGAGGTCCTGTGGTGATGGCCTAGGCATATAGGCACCCGTGTACGAAATGTGAACTTCCTCCGGCTTGTCCGGGCTATTCACAGGCCAGCTCGATCCTCCGGTCATTCCGGGGCGCCCGCAGGGCGAGCCCGGAATGACCGCGTGGAGAGACCGGGTCACGGCGCCAGGAAGCGCCCCGAGACGATGCGGCCGGCTTCGTCCACCGGCCAGTTGTAGACATAGGTCCAGGCTTGGCTGACGCTGCCGTCGGCCAGCGTCACGGCGAGGCGCTGGCGCAGATATTCGGTCGGCTGCTCAAAACCCTCGCCGCAGGCCTCGTACATGTCGAACTCGCGCAGCATGGGCCCGGGCTGGCGCAGCCGGAACAGCTCGCCATGCACGATATCGGCGGCATTGTCCGACAGCACCAGGCCGGGATAGTGCTGGATGCGGTAGAGCCGGCCGCGGCAGCTGGCCTCGGCGACGAAATCGGCATTGGCCGACAGCAGCCGCGCCATCGGATGGTCGAAGCCACGCATCAGAGTGCCGTAGACGAAGAGCAGATCGGTGGTCATGGCCCGTCTATAGCGGCGATCGCCGGTGATGCGAAGCGCCCGGCCGCGCCCTGCTCCGCTCAGGCAGCCATGATCTCGTCGCTGACGACGTGAAATTTGGTCAGGGTCATCAGGCCAAACGAGGTCGACAGCGCGACGTCGGCGGCGTCCCGTCCGGTCGCCATCAGGATGCGACCAATGCGCGGGACGTTGTGGCGGGCATCGAACGTGTACCACCGGCCCGAGAGATAGACCTCGAACCAGCCCGAGAAATCCATCGGGACCGGATCCGGCGGCACGCCGATGTCGCCGAGATAACCGGTGCAATAGCGCGCCGGAATGCCCATGCAGCGGCAGAAGGTCAGCGCGAGGTGGGCGAAGTCGCGGCAGACGCCGGCGCGCTGCTGATAGACGTCGTGCGCCGACTTCATGGCGTGGGCGTGCTCATAGCCGAAGGTGACGTGGCTGTGCACGAAGTCGCAGATCGCCTGCACGCGCGCCCATCCCGCCGGCGCACGGCCGAACAACGACCACGCGACCTCGGCCAGCTTGTCGGTCTCGCAATAGCGGCTCGGCATCAGATACAGCAGAAGCTCATCGGGCAATTGTTCGATCGGCAGTTGCTGGGCGCCGGGATCGATGGCGTCCGGCCGCCCACTGTCGCGGACGATGGCGCTGCCATGGAAGGTGACCCCGCCGGCCGGCGCCACCAGGCGTCCACAGAGATTGCCGAAGCTGTCGTTGTAGAACTTGATCGGCACCTTCGGCTCTGTCGTGATCGTCTCGGTGCCGACGATGTCCGGAAAGCGCGACGGATGGATCGACAGCATGATCACCATCGGCGTCGCCGCCGGGGCCGCATAGGCGATCTCGAATCCAACCTTGATCAGCATGAAGCCTCCCTGCCTCGTTCGGGCGGCACGATGCGCCAGCCTCATCCAGCCCGGACCGTAGGCCCATTGCGAACTTCTGTCTTGTGAATGATCGCCAGAATCAGCATCGTTTGGGCGACCATCATGATGTCCGCCGGCCAAATCCTCATCTGTCTGCCCAATCCGAGATCGGTCTGCCGCTTCATGAAGCAACGAGAGGCAGCATGACCGTGTCCGGCACGAGCAACACTCATCTACTCCTTCAGCCAGACGAAGTTCCGCCTGTGCTCGAGCGCAACGCCGGTGGCGCGTCGGCCTTGTTCTTCACGTGCGATCACTACGGCCGCCTGCTGCCGCGCGCACTCGGCGATCTCGGCCTGCCCGAAAGCGAGCTCGAGCGGCACATCGCCTGGGACATCGGCATTGCCGAGGTCGCGGAGCAAGTATCGCGGGCACTCGATGCGCATCTGGTGGCGCAGCGCTATTCGCGTCTGGTGATCGACTGCAACAGGTCACCGAAGGCGCCGAACTCGATTCCGATGATCAGCGAGCGCACCACGATCCCCGGCAATGAGGGCCTGACGCATGAGGACGCCGACCTGCGGCGGCGCGTCGTCTTCGATCCCTATCACGACCGGATCACTGACGTGCTCGATGCGCGCAAGGCCGCCGGCCGGCCGACCATCCTCGTCTCGCTGCACAGCTTCACGCCTGTCTATGCCGGCATCGCGCGGCCCTGGCACATCGGCACGCTGTACCAGCACGACCGGGTGCTGCCGCCGCTGCTGTTGAAGGCGCTGCGGGCCGAGCCCGATCTCGTGGTGGGCGACAACCAGCCCTATGCGGTCGGCGACGGCACCGACTACACCATCCCCGTGCATGGCGAGGCGCGCGGGCTGATCAATTCCGGCATCGAGATTCGTCAGAACGAAATCGCCGAGCCCGAGGGCCAGCAGCGCTGGGCCGAGCGGCTGATCCGCATTCTCGGCGAGATCGAGGTCGAACTGCGCAGCAAGGGTCTCGCGTAGTCCGCTACTCCGTCATGTCGGAGGCGTCGTGATGCGCGAGCAGGCCCGCGAGCCGCCACAGCGCCGTGCGCAGATCGTCATGGCTCGGCAGGCCGAGCGCGAGCCGCACCGCATTCGGTGAATGGCCATGCGCCACCGCAAACGCGCTCGCCGGCGTGATCGCGATGCCGGCGCGGGCCGTAGCGGCCGTCAAGGCTTCGGCGCGCCAGCCCTCCGGCAGATGCAGCCAGACATGATAGGAGCGCGGATCAGCCTCGATGTGATGACCGGCGAGGCACTCGGCGACGATCGCCTGGCGCACCAGCGCATCGGCACGCTTGCGCCTGGTGATCTCGGCCGCCGTGCCGTCGGCGAGCAGCCCCATGCCGGCGGCCAGGGCCAGCGACGTCACCGACCACGCCCCGGTGCGCACCGTGGCGGCGAATTTTTCGCGCATGGTCGAGGGGACGTACAGGAAGCCGACGGCGATGCCCGGCGCCAGCCGCTTGGCAAGGCTGTCGACCACGACGACGCGCTCCTCGGCCTGCGTCGCCAGCGAGACCTGATCGCTGAGGAAGCCGTAGACCAGATCCTCGATGATCATCAGCTCGTGCTTGCGCACCAGACGCACGATCTCCTCGCGCCTCGCCTCGCTCATCGTCAGGCCGAGCGGATTCTGCATCACCGGCTGGATGTAGATCGCGTTGAGCGCACTGCTGCGATGCGCCTTGGTCAGCGCGTCCGGGCGGACGCCCTCGCCGTCCATCGCGAGCGGCACCAGGGTCACGCCGAGCCGCGCCGCGATGCCCTTGATCATCGGATAGGTCACGGCCTCGACGCCGAGCCGGCCACCGACCGGCACCAGCGCCGAGATCGCCGCAGCCAGCGACTGCCGTCCGCTGCCGGCGAAGACAAAGTTCTCCGCACGCGGGCGCCAGCGCTCGCTCGCGAAGAAGGCCGCAGCGGTGCGCCCGGCCTCGGCCAGCCGGCGCTGCGTGATCGGCGCCAGCACCGGCGCGAGCTTCTCCGGCCGCTGCCAGACCGCCATCGATTTCGCGATCATGGCCGCCTGGTCGGGCAGTGTCGGAAAATTGAACTCGAGATCGATGCGGCCGTCGAACGGCTCCAGCCGCAGCGAGGGCGGCACCGGCACCGCCTCTCCTGCGACGAAAGTGCCGCGCCCGACCTCGCCCACGACCAGGCCCCTGCGCAACAATTCGGCATAGACACGGGCTGCCGTGGAGGCGGCAATTCCTCGCTCGTAGGCAAACTGGCGCTGCGGCGGCAGCCGGTCGCCGGCCTTCAGCCTGCCGTTGGCGATGTCCTCGGCGATGTCGTCCACCAGGACCGTATACGAAGCATTCATGCTATATTGCACCGAGAGCAATGTTTCGATTGCACCGAGATATGTACTGCGCGATTGCTCTTCGAACAACGCAATTGAAGAGCAATAGGTGACTCATGGCATATTCCCTGGCGCAGCGTTGGGCAACTCCGCAAGTTGCCCATGGAAAGAGCAATTTGCTCGGGGTGCCGCAACTCTGGCTGCAGCGCCTGTTCTGGCGGTCCGAACTGGCGATGCTCGATCGCGAACAGATGCGTGATTGCGGCCTTGATCCGGCGATCGTCCAGGAAGAGGCCAACAAGCCGTTCTGGCGCGACTGACAACGAGACCTGGGAGGACACAGCCATGCCGATGCTTCCGTTCCATCAAGTCGACGTGTTCTCCAAGGTCGCCTTCAAGGGCAACCCGCTTGCCGTGATCGCCGAGGCCGACGGCCTCGACGATGCGGCGATGCGGGCGATCGCCAACTGGACCAACCTGTCCGAGACGACCTTCCTGTCACGCGCTCAGAATCCGGGCGCCGATTATCGCGTGCGCATCTTCACCCCGCAGCGCGAGCTGCCTTTTGCGGGCCATCCGACGCTCGGCTCGTGCCACGTATGGCTCGCGCTCGGCGGCCGGCCGAAGGGCGAGCATGTGGTGCAGGAATGCGGCGCGGGTCTCGTGCGCATCAAGCGTGACGGAGACCGGCTCGCCTTCGCAGCCCCGCCGCTCAGGCGCTCCGGCGCCGTCGATGCCGAGCTGACGAGCAAGATCGCAGCAGCGCTCGGCATCCAATCGAGCACAGTGCGCGCCGTGCAGTGGGTCGACAACGGCCCGGGCTGGATCGGCGTGCTGATCGACTCGCGCCGCGCGCTGCTCGACATCCGCTTCAATCCGGCGGCGCTGCCGCAACAGCCGATCGGCGTGGTTGCGCCATGGGATCGGGCGCAGGATGGACCGGAGGCCGACTACGAGGTACGCGGCTTCATGTGGGGTGGCGGCGAGGACCCGGTGACGGGCAGCCTCAATGCAAGTCTGGCGCAATGGCTGATCGGAACCGGAATTGCTCCGAAGCAATATGTCGCTTCCCAGGGCACGGTTCTCGGCCGCGCCGGCCGCGTCCATGTCGCGCAGGACGGCGAGACGATCTGGATCGGCGGTGACGTCGCGCCGGTGGTGAAGGGAACGATCAGCCTGTAAGGCGACCGCCGCAGAATCTCGAGTCGGTCGCAGACCGGTCTGGTGTCAGCGCGGCCTCATTGTTCTCCCGGCGATGCGAAGCATCGTCCGGAGACGCGCCACGCGCGGCGCTCCTCACCAGGAGTTTTTTTGACTGCGCGGCGAATTTGCCCTCATCCTGAGGAGCCCGCCGAGGGCCGGCGCCTCGAAGGATGATGGAAGGGAGGCTGGGGCTGCGGAGGCGAGCTCGTCAGCGCGCCCGCGTCAGCGCCAGCCACACGCCGCCGCCGATCATGAAGCCGCCGGAGATGCGCGACACCAGCCGGGTCCGCCTGGCCGAGAACAGTTTTCGCGCACGGCCCGCGAGCAGCGCATAGATCGCGTCGGTGAGACCCGCAATCAACATGAAGGTGACGCCGAGCAAACCGACCTGCGGCACGTGATCCCGGCTCATGTCCATGAACTGCGGCAGGAACGCGCCGAAGAACACCATCACCTTCGGGTTCGAGAGCAGCACCAGCAGCCCCTGCAGGAAAAAGCCGCCGCGCGGCGGCGGTGGCGGCGCCTCGCCCGCAGAGATCCCCTCGATCGGCGAGCGGATGAGCTGAATGCCGAGCCACACCAGATAGGCCGCACCGATCAGCCGCACCCATTCGAACCAATAGCCCATCGTGGCCATCAGCGACGTCAGGCCGACGGCGACGATGCCGATCGCGATCGCCAGCCCGGTCTGCACACCGGCGATATTGATGAGCGCGGCGCGGGTCCCGTGGCGCAGACCGTTGGCGATCAGCAGCGTCACGACGGGACCCGGCAGCAGCGCGAGCCCGATGCAGGCGGCGACGAAGGCGAGATAGACTTGCAGGGACATGAGGCGCCTCGATGCGAATGAGGCGCTCACTAATGCACGACATGTCTGCAGAGGGAAGCCCGCTTTTCCTCGCGCGATCCACACCGCAGCGCTCTTGACATGCAACCATTTTGTTGCCTATTCTTTCTCACATGGATGATGTCTTCAAGGCGCTTGCGGACGGCTCACGACGCGCCCTGCTCGACAGGCTCCACGCGCGGAACGGGCAAACCCTGACCGAACTCTGCGACGGCCTCGCGATGACGCGACAGGCCGTGACCAAGCACCTTGCCATTCTGGAAGCGGCCAATCTGGTCGCGACGATCCGGCATGGCCGCGAGAAGCTGCACTATCTCAATCCGGTGCCGATCCATCACATCGGGGAGCGCTGGATCAAGAAATTCGAGCGCGGCAAGCTCGCCGCGCTCAGCGAGTTGAAGCGGCAATTGGAGGAGCGCGATGAGTAAGCCCGAATTCGTCTACGTCACGTATATCGCGACGACGCCCGAGAAATTGTGGGAAGCGCTGACATCAAACGAATTCGCGAAGCGCTACTGGTTCGGCACCGAACTGCATTCCGATTGGCGCGTCGGCTCGCCGTTCACGCTGGTGACCGACGGGATGACGACGGATGTCGGCCAGATTCTGGAGTTCGATCCGCCACGCCGGCTCTCCTACACTTTCCAGCACGTCCTGAAAGACGAGTTTCGCAACGAGCAGCCGACCAAGGTCGTGTTCGCGATCGAACAGCACGGCAACTCCGTCAAGCTGACCCTGACGCATGAAGGCTTCGAAGGAGCGGGGAGATTGCTCGATGCGGTTTCCAACGGCTGGCCCGCGATCCTGTCCGGCCTAAAAAGTCTGCTGGAGACCGGAACGGCGCTGGCGATCCCGATGTCAGCGCTCGGCAAAGGAGTCTGAGCGATGGATCTTGCAAAGTTCAGGCCCGCCACCGTCTACACGATCTACATCGCCGCCAGCCCTGAGAAGGTGTGGCAGGCGCTGACCTCGGCCGAGTTCAGCCGGCAATATTTCTTCGGCTTCGCGGTTGAAGCCGAGCTGAGGGCGGGTGGCGCCTTCATCGTGCGCGCGCCGGACGGCTCCGAACACATCAGCGGCCAGGTGATCGTCTGCGAGCCGCCGCACCGGCTGATCGTCACGTGGGACGTCAACTGGCCCGGCCTCGTCGAGGCACTGGGCCGCACGCTCGTGACCTATGAGATCGAACCGGCCGGCGACGCCGTCCGTCTCACGATGACTGAAGCGCACGAGCGGCCGCTCTCCGACGACATCCTGTCCGGCGGACGCCAGGGCTGGCCGGCCATCCTGTCGAGCCTCAAGAGCGTGCTCGAGACGGGCAAGCCGCTCGCGGTGAAGATGACACCGCCGACGCGCATGCTGGCGGCCCTGAAGGCGATGGGGATTGCAGTGCCTTAAACGACAAGGCCTGCTACGACACCGCGGCGATCTGTGGGATGCTGGCGAGGACGGCGCCGACCTGGACCGCATTGCCCAGCATGCCCCCCCAATGCAGCCACCGCAGCCGGCGCACGGCCGTCGTATCGCCGGAATCCCTGTCGCGGATGCGCGCGTCCATCTGCTGCAGAAACCAGCGGCGCGAGACCAGCGCGAACGCCGCGATCAAGCCAATGCCCAGCCCCAGAACGGGACGGCCGTCGGCCAGCACGGCGAGTGTGCCGATGCCGCCGGCGATCGAAAGCGCCACGAAGTAGGAGTCGAACATGCCGCGCAGGAGCCGGGTGACCGGCACGATGTCGAGCCGCACCAGCAGGAACGCCGGCGCGGCCAGCAGCAGATAGAACATCGGCAGCAATAGGACGATCGCGGCAAACAAGGCGACGTTATCCGGCATCATCCTTCTCCGACATTGGGACCGGCCGACCATTGGCGAGCCGCGGTTCGAACCAAACCCGTGCGATCGTCGCGGCAGTCCTGGCCTTACGCCGGAGCTACGATCCGGCGGTACAGATGCCAGCTCGCATGGCCCAGCACCGGCACAGTGACCAGCAGCCCCAGGAAGTACGGCAATGCCGAGATGATCAGCAGCACGGTGATGACGGCGGCCCAGCCGATCATCGGGCCGGGACTGGTCACGACCGCGCGCACGCTGGTGATCATCGCCGTCACGAAATCGACGTCGCGCTCCAGCAGCAGCGGAAACGATACGACCGTGAGCGAGAACAGCACCAGCGACAGGGCGGCGCCGTCGAGATTGCCGATCGCCAGGAAGAGCAGACCCTCGTTGGTCGTCAGCACCACCGTCATGAACTCCTTGATGCTGGAGAACGAGGCATTGAGCCCGAGCAGCAGCGCGATCAGGAGGCGCACCTGGTACATCCAGATAATGAAGAAAAATAGCGTCACGAACGCCATCCAGGCAATCTCGCCGCGTGACGTGATCGTGCGCCAGATCGCGCCATAGGTGATCGGCTGGCCGAGCTCGCGGCGGCGACTGACCTCGTAGAGACCGATCGCGACGAACGGGCCGATCAGCGCAAAGCCCGCGGCCAGCGGATAGGCCAGGTAGACCATGCCGAACGCGGTGACGCACAGCACGATGCTGATGCCGCCGAGCACGTAGATCAGCCCGAAAGCAAGGCCGAACATGGGCTGAGCCTGAAAATCACGGAGGCCTTGCGTCAAGGCTTCGGCGATATCGGCCGTCGTGATGCGGCGCACCACGGGATCGGATCGTCCCGAGACGGATGCGGTCATCGGCGTACCCTCCTGACTGTTCTTGTTGGCGATGATGCTAACAGCGGTAGGGCGAGGATTTCAATTTCAACTTGTAGGCAGCGGACAGGGTCTAAGCCCTGGCGTCCCGTGAGGCGAGATGCGAAGCCGCGCGGCGCCGCAGGTCCTCTCCCCCGTCCTTACGGGGCGAGAGCTAGGGTCAGGCGCGGCCGCATCCGACGCATGTTGTTGGACCCGTGCTCGTCACCAAGCGGGGGGAGCCTCGCAAGCCGCGCCATCGGGCTCGCACGGCAGCAAGCTCGCCCTACCCCCGCGCCCGCAACTCGCGCCTCAGCACCTTGCCGGTCGCCGTCATCGGCAGGGTATCGGTGAATTCAACGTGGCGTGGGTATTCATGCGCAGCGAGCTTGACCTTGACGAAGTCCTGGATGTCGCGCGACAGAGTGTCATTTGCAACGAAGCCGGGCCGCAGCACGATCCACGCCTTGATGGCCTCGGTGCGCACCGGGTCGGGAATGCCGACGACGGCCGCCAACGCGACTGCCGGGTGCTTGAGCAGCGTGTCCTCGATCTCGGCCGGGCCGATGCGATAGCCGGCCGACGTGATGACGTCGTCCTCGCGGCTCGCATACCAGAAATAGCCGTCGTCATCCTGGGTGCCGAGATCGCCGGTCAGCAGCACGTCACGAGCGAACTTCTTCTGCGTCGCCTCCGGATTGCGCCAGTATTCGATCATGGTACAGGGATTGGGCTGGCGCACGCCGATGATGCCCCTCTCTCCGCGCGGCAGCTCCTCGCCCTTGTCGTTAACGATCAGAACCTCGAAGCCCGGCGTCGCCTTGCCCATCGAGCCCGGCCGGATCGGAAACAGCCTCGCATTGTTGCCGACGACGAGATTGCATTCGGTCTGGCCGTAGATCTCGTGCGCATCGATGCCGAAGGTCGCGCGCACCCAGTCGAGCAGCTCGGCGCCGAGCGACTCGCCGCCGGTGAGGATGCTGCGCAGCTTGACGCCCTCGTGCTTGACATTGGCCTGGCGCATCAACTTCAGCGCGGTCGGGGGCAGGAACACGTTGCGGACGCCGTAGTCCGCCATCAGTTGCATTGCGGCCTGCGGCTCGAATTTCCTGGCGCGATAACCGATCACCGGGATCGCGTGATACCATGCGGGAAACAGCGCGTCGAACAGGCCGCCGATCCACGCCCAATCCGCCGGCGTCCACATGACGTCGCCGGGCTTCGGCAGGAAGCCGTGCACCATCTCGACATTGGGCAGGTGGCCGAGCAGTACGCGATGGGCGTGCAGCGCGCCCTTGGGATTTCCGGTCGTACCCGACGTGTAGATGATGATGGCAGGGTCGTCGCTCGACGTGGCGACGGTCGGGAATTGATCCGAGGCGCGCTCCAGCGTCGGCCAGAAGGCTCGGGCGCCGAGGCCGTCGCCGTCAGTGACATAGATCGTCTTGAGCTCCGGCAGGTGGTCGCGAATGCGCGCAAGCTTCGCAAGGCCCGTGGCGTCGGTGACGACGACCTTGGCGCCGGAATTCTGCAGCCGGAATTGCAGCGCGTCCTCGCCGAACAGCGTGAACAGCGGCACGGAGACGAGACCGGCGCGGAACGCCGCCAGATGGACGATCGGCAGCTCCAGCGACTGCGACAGGAACACCGCGACGCGGTCGCCCTGCGCGAGACCATCGGCCTTCAATACGTTGGCGAAGCGACAGGAGTAATCGCGCAGCTCATCGAATGAGACGCGCCGGGCGGCGCCGTCCTCCTCGACGACGACCAGCGCGAGGCGGGCGGAGCCGTCGGCGTGGCGATCGCAGGTCGCGACCGCGATGTTGAACTGCGCCGGAATGTCCCAGCGGAAGTCGCGAGTGAGCTGGTCGTAGTCGGACGTTTCCTTGAGCATTGTTCTCTCCGTCATGGCCGAGCGAAGACCCGCCTGCGGGGCCGAAGCCCCTTCGGCGCGGCGACGGCCCGGCCATCCACGTCTTTACTCTTGATGATAGTCTTAAAGACGTGGATGCCCGGGACAAGCCCGGGCACGACGATGTGGGGCGGCTCGGCGCTTCGCGCGGCCTAGCCCGACAGCGCCGCCTTCACCAGCGCGCTCGCCTTGGCAAAATCCATCTGTCCCGTGTACTTCGCCTTCAGCACGCCGATCACCTTGCCCATGTCCTTCATGCCGGCGGCGCCGGTCTCAGCGACGGCGGAGGAGATGGCCGACTTCACCTCATCGTCGCTCATCTGCTTCGGCAGATAGGCCGAGATGACCGCGATCTCCTCGCGCTCGCCCGCGGCGAGTTCGGCGCGGCCGCCCTTTTCATACAGCTCGACCGACTCCTGACGCTGCTTGATCATCTTCTGCAGCACGGCGAGCACGTCGGCGTCGGTCAAGGGCGGCTTGCCTTCGCCGCGCGCCGCGATGTCGGCATTCTTCAAGGTCGAGTTCACCATGCGAAGGGTGGACAGCTTGCGCTCGTCCTTGGCCTTCATCGCCTCCTTGACCGCATTGTTGATGTCGTCACGCAGCATGATCTCGCCCTCTCAAAATCCATTGGCGCTGGTCTAGGCGGTTCGCCCACCCGAAACAACACGGTTCCGCATCCGTTCCGGTCGGATGCCTCGAAACTCCAGCCAAATTGACCGATATCGCGTGTGAATCGGCCGCTTCCCGCTTTGACGCCGCGCGCCAGGGGCACTATGTAGAGGCCTCATGACACACATCGATACTGACGCCGCCTGGCCGGACCATAAACCGACCGCGCTCCTCGTGCTCGCCGATGGAACGGTGCTGGAAGGCTACGGCCTCGGCGCCGAAGGCCACGCCGTGGGCGAGGTCTGCTTCAACACCGCAATGACCGGCTACGAGGAGATCCTCACCGATCCTTCCTATGCCGGCCAGCTCATCACCTTCACTTTCCCGCATATCGGCAATGTCGGCACCAACGACGAGGATATCGAGACGGTGAACATGGCGGCGACGCCGGGCGCGCGCGGGGTGATCCTGCGCACCGCGATCACCGACCCCTCAAATTATCGCGCGACGCGCCATCTCGACCAGTGGCTGCGCGCGCGCGGCATCATCGGGCTGTCCGGCATCGACACAAGGGCGCTGACTGCGCTGATCCGCTCCAAGGGCATGCCGAACGCTGTGATCGCGCATGCCAGGGACGGCAATTTCGACCTCGACGCCCTGAAGAAGGAAGCGCGGGAGTGGCCGGGGCTGGAGGGCATGGACCTGGTGCCGATGGTGACCTCCGCCCAGCGCTTCACCTGGGACGAGACCCCCTGGGTGTGGAACGTGGGCTTCGGCCAACAGACCAATCCGGAATTCAACGTCGTCGCGATCGACTACGGCATCAAGCGCAACATCCTGCGCCTGCTCGCCGGCGTCGGCTGCAAGGTGACCGTGGTGCCGGCCACGACGTCCGCCGAGGACATCCTCGCGATGAAGCCGGACGGCGTGTTCCTGTCGAACGGACCGGGTGATCCCGCGGCGACCGGCAAATATGCCGTGCCGGTCATTCAGCAAGTGATTTCGTCGGGCACGCCGACCTTCGGCATCTGCCTCGGCCATCAGATGCTCGGGCTTGCGGTCGGCGCCAAGACCAAGAAGATGCATCAGGGCCATCACGGCGCCAATCATCCGGTCAAGGACGAGACCACCGGCAAGGTCGAGATCACCTCGATGAACCATGGCTTCGCGGTCGACCAGGACACGCTGCCATCGGGCGCGACGCAGACCCACATCTCGCTGTTCGACGGCTCGAATTGCGGCATCCAGCTCGAGGGCAAGCCGGTGTTCTCCGTGCAGTACCACCCGGAAGCGTCGCCCGGCCCGCGCGACTCGCACTATCTGTTTCAGCGCTTCGCCGAGCTGATGCGCGAAAAGAAGCGCAGCGCGGCCTGAGGTCGGCAGCTGGACACGATTCGAAATGCCCGGGCTGGTCCCGGGCATTTTTCTGTCCGCAATCTTGTGATCGCCGGCATCTGTTTTGCCCTCGATCTTTTCGCACCACATTCATATGATGATCATCATACATTGGAGATCGACGATATGAGCGAGATGGATTCGCGCGCTGAATTCGGCGTGGTGCCCCTGGCGGCGCTGGCCTCGATGCCCGGGCTCGATTTCGTGCGCGGCATCTTTGCCGGGACTTTGCCGCAGCCGCCGATCATGCAGACGGTCGCGCCGTTCGACTGCAGCGCCGAGCCCGGCCAGGTCGTCATGCACAGCGTGCCGGCCTTGCGGCATTATAATCCGATCGGTTCGGTGCATGGCGGCTACGCCGCGATCCTGCTGGATTCCGCGATGGGGCTCGCCGTCCACACGATGTGCCCGCAGGGCAGCGGTTACACCACGCTGGAATTCAAGGTCTCCTTCATCAAGGCAATGACCGAGGCCACCGGCATCGTGAGAACGGAGGGCAGGACGCTATCGTTCGGACGCCGCGCCGCGACCGCCGAGGCACGCATCGTCGATTCGCAAGAACGCCTGCTGGCGCATGCCACCACGACTTGCCTGGTGTTCGAACTGCCCAAGGTGTGAGCTGGAACGGCGGCCGCGCGGGCCGGTTGATAGGGCGAGGCCCCATCCGTTTGTTCCGAGGTCGCCATGCCTGCCGCCCCCTCGCCCCGCGTCAAGTCGATCGAACCGCTCAGCATCGTGTTCGCGGATGACGGCCTGGTGCCCAATAATCCGATGCCGTTCCTGGTCTACAAGGCCGTCATCGATCTGGACGGCGCCGATCCGGCGGCCGACATCGAGGGCGTGTTCGCCGCCAATGGCTGGGGCGACATGTGGCGCAACGGCGTCTACGACTATGTGCACTATCATGCGACCGTGCATGAGGCGCTGGGTGTCGCCGGCGGAACGGCGCGGGTCCGCTTCGGCGGCGATCAGGGCCAGGAGCTGGAGCTCAGGCCCGGCGACGTCGCCATCCTGCCGGCCGGCACTGGGCATCAATGCATCGCTGCCAGCAGCGATTTCTGCATCGTCGGCGCCTATCCGCCCGGACCGAAGATGCAGGTCACGCGGCCGACGCCGGAAAACCGCGCGCGCATTGAAGACGATCCCGGAGGTGCCGATGCCCGCGACCGATCCCGTGCTCGGCGCGGGTGGCCCACTCACGCGCCTGTGGCAGCAGGCGCGCTGATCAGGCGCAATACAGCCGATACAGCGTCTGCAGGATCTCGCGGACCTCGCGGCTCGCCAGCCGATAGTAGATGGTCTGGCCATCGCGCCGGGTGGCGACGAGATCGAGCGCGCGCATCTTGGCGAGATGCTGCGACAGCGCCGCCTGTCGCAACCCGACCTGCTCGGCGAGATCGCCGACTGCGCGCTCGCCGTCGATGAGGTTGCAGAGCACCATGAGGCGCTTCGAATTCGCCATGGCAGCGAGCAGGCCGGCCGCCTCCTCCGCCTTGTCGTCGAGCGCCGCCACCATGGTCTCGCGGGTTTTGCGCCTGGCCTGTGTTGTCATCATTGTTACTTCTTCAATTTCGTATATATGCAATAATGCACATGACAGCCGATTGCAACATGCCCCCGACGAGGGAATCAAGGACGATATGATCACGGAGTATACGGCGGTTACGGCGCTCGCAGGCGGCGCCCTCATCGGCGCTGCAGCCGTCATGCTGATGGGCCTGACCGGCCGCATCGCCGGCGTCAGCGGCATTGCCGCGCGGCTGTTGCCGCCCTGGGACGGCGCGCTCGCTGGTCGGCTCGCCTTCGTAGGAGGGCTGGTCGCGGCCGCCCTTGCAGTCCGCATCGTCAGCGGGAGCCTGCCGCCGCTGAAGCTGGAGGTCGGTCCGATAGATATGGTTGCAGCCGGACTGCTGGTCGGCTTCGGGGCGGTCTGGGGCAACGGCTGCACCTCGGGTCATGGCGTCTGCGGCATCGCCAGCCTGTCGCCGCGCTCGATCGTCGCCACGCTGATATTCATGGCCACCGCGGTCGCGACCACCTTCCTCGTTCGCCACGTGCTGTGAGACGCCATGATCATCTTCATCCAGTTCATCGTCGGCCTCGTCTTCGGTCTCGGGTTGCTGCTCTCAGGCATGTCCAATCCGGAGAAGGTGCTCAACTTTCTCGATGTCGCGGCGATCCGCTCCGGCGGCTGGGATCCGAGCCTGATCCTCGTGATGGCTGGAGCGGTCGGGGTCACCTTCGCCGGCTTTCGACTGGTTTTCCGGCGCCGGCGTCCCGTCCTCGGTGACCAATTCCACCTGCCATCCTCGCAGACGCTGGATTGGCGGATCGCAACCGGCCCTGCCGTCTTTGGCATCGGCTGGGGCCTCGCCGGCATCTGCCCGGGCCCGGCCTTCGTGGCGCTCGGCTACGGCTCGCCTGCCATCGTCCTGTTCGTCACGGCCATGATGATCGGAATGGCCGCAGCCCGCATGCTCGCGAGCCGCCGGCCCTCGCTCGCCGCGGTCGCTTCAGAATGAGGGAGGCTTGAATGTCCGGCATTCCACATCCGGTCGACCTGTCGGTGAAACCCGAGGTCACACCGTTCTTCGATCCCGCCACCAACACCGTCAGCTACGTGGTCAAGGACCCAGGCTCGCGGGCCTGTGCCGTGATCGATTCGGTCATGGACATCGACTATGCCTCGGGTCGCATCGCGCCCCATTCCGCCGACAAGATCATTCGCCTGATCGAGGATCGCGGCTGGCAACTGGACTGGCTGATCGAGACCCATGTCCATGCCGACCATCTGTCGGCGGCGCCCTACATCCAATCAAGGCTGGGCGGCAGGATCGGCATCGGCGCCAATATCAGGATGGTGCAGGAGACGTTCGGAAAGATCTTCAACGAAGGCACCGAGTTTCAGCGCGACGGCAGCCAGTTCGACCGCCTGTTCCATGATGGCGATACCTACCGGATCGGCGCAATGACTGCCTTCGCCATGCACACGCCGGGGCACACGCCGGCCTGCATGACTCATGTAATCGGAGACGCCGCCTTCGTCGGCGACACGCTGTTCATGCCGGACGGCGGCTCGGCACGTGCCGACTTTCCCGGCGGCGATGCCCGCACCCTGTATCGCTCGATCCGCCGGGTGCTGGAGCTGCCTGACGCGACGCGGCTGTTCATGTGCCACGACTACGGTCCAAACGGCCGCGACATTCGCTGGGAAACGACAGTGGCCGAGCAGCGCGCGCACAACATCCACGTCCGCGACGGCATCACCGAGGATCAGTTCGTCGCCGCCCGCGAGGCGCGCGACCGCACCTTGGACATGCCCAAGCTGATCATCCCGTCGTTGCAGGTGAACATGAAGGCGGGACGGCTGCCGACGCCCGATCAGGACGGCCGGCGCTTCCTGAAAGTGCCGCTCAACACGCTCTAAGACCCCCCTCCGCCCCGCCGAGCACGCGGCAGACGTCGCGGCTCGGCTTTCCCATTTGGCCGCGTCCACGCACCCCGGCGCGGCATGCCACGCCGGAGCATCACAGGATGACGTTGTCCGCTGCCGAGCTTGCGCTCGGCTCGCTGTCCGGCTCTTTCGTCGGATTCACGCTCGGCCTGATCGGCGGGGGCGGATCGGTGCTGGCCGTGCCGCTCATGGTGTATCTGGTGGGCGTCGGCAATCCCCACGTGGCGATCGGCACGAGCGCGGTCGCCGTGGCAATCAACGCGGCGGCCAATCTCGCCAATCATGCCCGCTCCGGCAACGTCAAATGGCGTTGCGCGCTGGTGTTTGCTGCAACGGGCGTGGTCGGCGCCTTCGCGGGCTCGACGCTCGGCAAGATGGTTGACGGCCAGAAGCTGCTGCTGCTGTTCGCCCTGGTCATGATCGTGATCGGCCTCTTGATGCTGCGCAAGCGCGGCACGGACAGCCAGCTGGACGTCAAGCTTTCGCGCGACAATCTGTTGCCGCTATTGGCATTCGGCTTCGGCACGGGAATGCTGTCCGGCTTCTTCGGCATCGGCGGCGGCTTCCTGATCGTTCCGGCTCTGATGTTTGCGACAGGCATGCCGATCCTCTACGCGATCGGCTCCTCGCTCGTGTCCGTCACGGCGTTCGGACTGACGACCGCAGCGAACTACGCGCTGTCGGGACTGGTCGACTGGGCGCTGGCGGCGACCTTTCTCGTCGCCGGCATCGCCGGTGGCCTGGTCGGTGCGAAGCTGGCCGCTCGCCTGTCCAGTACGCGCGGCACCCTGAACAAGGTGTTTGCCACCGTGGTGTTCGTGGTGGCGGCTTACATGATCTATCGGAGTTGGTCGGCACTCGGCCACTCCGGATAGTGCGGCGTGGATATGAGCCGGAGCCGGCATCGAGGCCGGACGGGCGCCCCACGTCCTCGCAGCGCGCCCGGAGCTCAACTCAACGCGGGCCCGCTTATGCCGCGTTGCTGCCTTCCTGGCGGCTCGCTTCGAACAAGAACCAAGTGCGGCGTTCGGTCTCGTCGATGAAGGTCTCCAGCAATCCCGCGGTGGCCGGATCGTCATTGTGGTCGCACAGCCCGTGCGCCTTCCGCATCGCAGCCGCGACGTGCTTGTTGTCCTCCATCAACTCCCGCAACATCTCGCGCGGCGGCACATACTCCTCGTTGTTGTCCTTGATGGTCTGCAGCTTGCTGATCTGGCTGATCGATTTCAGCGTCGTGCCGCCGAGCTTCCGCACCCGCTCGGCCAGTTGGTCCGTGGTGGCAAAGATCGCGTCCGACTGCTCGTCCAGCATCTCATGGTAGTCATGGAAATGCCGTCCGCTGACGTGCCAGTGGAAGTTCTTGGTCTTCAGATAGAGCGCAAAGGCGTCGGCAAGCAGCGTGTTCAAAGCTGTCGAGATCTTGTTTACGGCGTCCGGCGACAGATCGGTCGGGGTATCGAGCTCGGGGGCGGTCTTGTCGGTCTTTGCTTTACTCACGGCCTAACCTTCCTGTTAGAAGCAGCGATGGACACGGGTGATCGGACCCGTTAACGCTCGCTGACCCCTCCAGTTCCGATCAAGGAACTGTGTTTGCCGGAACACGCCATGGACGACTGGATCGACTATTACGATTCCACGCACACGATCTATGCGAGCAAGCTGCATCGCGACCTGCACTTCCAGGGGATTGCGCGCGACATCGTCAGGTATATTCCCTCGCCCGACGCGGTCGTTCTCGACTATTCCTGCGGAGAGGCCTTATCGGCCGCCAAGGTCGCCGACGCATGCATGACGCTGATCCTGGCCGAGCCGGCGCCGGGCGTGCGCGGCCGGCTGATCGCGCGTTTCGCGCCCAACACCAAGATCCGCGTGCGCTCGCTGGACGAGCTGCGCAACATGCAGGAAGGCTCGATCGACCTCGTCGTCATGAACTCCGTGGCGCAGTACATGAGCGAGGCGGAATTCGACGCGGCCCTGGCCGTGATCAGGCGGCTGCTGAAGCCGTCGGGAAAGTTCATCCTCGGCGACGTCCTGCGTCCGGACGTTGGCATGGGCCGTGACGTGCTCGCGCTGCTGATGTTCGCCGCACGGGACGGCTTCCTCAAGGATGCCCTGGTCGGGCTGGTCGCCACGGCGCTGTCGGATTACCGGCAACTGCGCACCAAGGTCGGCCTGCAGCACTACAGCGAGGCCGAGATCCTGGCGAGACTGAAGAAGGCCGACCTCAGCGCCGTCCGGGCGCCCAAGAATATCGGCCACAATCCCTGGCGGATGACCTTCGTGGCTCGGCCGATGACGGGAACCGGGTGACCGCGTGGGCCGACCAGCCCGCCGCAACTGCCAACATCAAGCAACTGGATTAGGGTTAACTGAAACACGGGCTGGCTCACGCGGCCGTGAGAGGTAAGATCACCCTCGGCCCGGTGGCGGAAGCTACGACGCGAAGAGCGGTGCAACGCTCTTGAACCTGGTTCAAGTCCAGGCCGGGCCTCCAGCCTTCGCTGCTGCGCAGCTTCGGCTCGGCGAGCCAGCGACGGCAGGGCGCCCCTCCGCCTCTCTCCGGCCAAATTGGCCGTTGATTTCGGCCCAAAACCCTTTCCGCTCAGAGGAAACTGGTCTAAAGACCGCTCGCGCGCGAGCACTGGTCGCGCCTTGGCCTTCGGGGACGCGCGGCACGCGCGCCCTTTTTTTGTGCCCAATTCCTGCCCGTTCCTTGCCCGTGAGCTTGAATGCCGAAACGAACCGACATCTCGACCATCCTGATCATTGGCGCCGGTCCGATCGTGATCGGCCAGGCCTGCGAATTCGACTATTCCGGTACGCAGGCGGTGAAGGCGCTGAAGGAGGAGGGCTATCGCGTCGTCCTCGTCAACTCCAATCCGGCCACGATCATGACCGATCCGGAGCTGGCCGATGCGACCTATATCGAGCCGATCACGCCCGAGATCGTCGCCAAGATCATCGAGAAGGAACGCCACGTCATCCCTGGCGGCTTCGCACTGCTGCCGACCATGGGCGGGCAGACCGCGCTGAACTGCGCGCTGTCGTTGCGCCGGCAGGGGACACTGGAGAAGTTCGACGTCGAGATGATCGGCGCCACGGCTGACGCGATCGACAAGGCCGAGGACCGCCAGCTATTCCGCAACGCGATGGAGAAGATCGGGCTGCAGACGCCGAAGTCGCGGCTCGCCAACGCCTCCGCGCTGAAGAAGCAGTACCGCGACAAATATCTCGCCGAGCGCGAGAAGCTGTCCGGCGCCGAGCGCGACGAGCTCGACCGGCAGTGGACGCTGGGCGAGAACGAGCGCCGCAAGCGCTACCAGGAGCATGCGCTGGGACAGGCGCTGATGGCGCTGTCCGAGATCGGCCTGCCCGCGATCATCCGTCCCTCCTTCACGATGGGCGGCACTGGTGGCGGCATCGCCTACAACAAGGAAGAATATCTCGACATCATCGAGCGCGGTCTCGACGCCTCCCCCACCAACGAAGTGCTGATCGAGGAATCGGTGCTCGGGTGGAAGGAGTACGAGATGGAGGTGGTCCGCGACAAGAAGGACAACTGCATCATCGTCTGCTCGATCGAGAACCTCGATCCGATGGGCGTGCACACCGGCGACTCGATCACCGTCGCGCCGGCGCTGACGCTGACCGACAAGGAATACCAGATCATGCGCGACGCCTCGCTGGCGGTGCTGCGCGAGATCGGCGTCGAGACCGGCGGCTCCAACGTGCAGTTCGGCGTCAACCCGGCCGACGGCCGCATGGTCGTGATCGAGATGAATCCGCGCGTATCGCGCTCCTCGGCGCTGGCCTCCAAGGCGACCGGCTTCCCGATCGCCAAGGTCGCGGCCAAGCTCGCGGTCGGCTACACGCTGGACGAGATCGCCAACGACATCACCGGCGGCGCGACCCCGGCCTCGTTCGAGCCAACCATCGACTACGTCGTCACCAAGATCCCGCGCTTCGCATTCGAGAAATTCCCGGGGGCTTCGACCACGCTGACGACCTCGATGAAGTCCGTCGGCGAGGTCATGGCGATCGGCCGCACCTTCCAGGAAAGCCTGCAGAAGGCGCTGCGCGGGCTGGAGACCGGTCTCACCGGCCTCGACGAGATCGAGATCGAAGGTCTCGGGCGCGGCGACGACAAGAACGCGATCCGGGCTGCGCTCGGCACGCCCACGCCGAACCGTCTCCTGCAGGTCGCGCAGGCGATGCGGCTGGGCTGGTCGAACGAGGACATCTTCAACTCCTGCAAGATCGACCCGTGGTTCCTGGCGCAGATGCGCGGCATCGTCGAGATGGAGGACAAGGTCCGCCGGCACGGCCTGCCGCCGAACGCGAGCGGCATGCGCACGCTGAAGGCGATGGGCTTCTCGGATGCACGGCTCGCGGTGCTGACCAACACCACCGAAGCCGACGTCGCGGCCAAGCGGCAGGCGCTGGGCGTCCGTCCGGCGTTCAAGCGCATCGATACCTGCGCGGCGGAGTTCGCTTCGCCCACCGCCTACATGTATTCGAGCTACGAAACGCTGTTCGCAGGCCAACTCGCCGACGAGAGCGCGCCGTCCGACAAGAAGAAGGTGATCATTCTCGGCGGCGGTCCGAACCGGATCGGCCAGGGCATCGAGTTCGACTATTGCTGCTGCCACGCCTGTTTCGCGCTGTCCGACGCCGGCTTTGAGACCATCATGGTCAACTGCAATCCGGAGACGGTCTCGACCGACTACGACACCGCCGACAGGCTCTATTTCGAGCCGCTGACCTCCGAGGACGTGCTGGAGATCATCGCGACCGAGCGCAAGAACGGCACCGTGCATGGCGTCATCGTGCAGTTCGGCGGCCAGACGCCGCTGAAGCTGGCGCGTGCGCTGGAGGCGGCCGACGTGCCGATCCTCGGCACCTCGCCGGAGGCCATCGACCTCGCCGAGGACCGCGACCGCTTCAAGCGCGTCCTCGACAAGCTGCATCTGAAGCAGCCGAAGAACGGCATCGCCTATTCGGTCGAGCAGGCCCGCCTGGTGGCTGCCGATCTCGGGCTGCCGCTGGTGGTGCGCCCCTCCTACGTGCTCGGCGGCCGCGCGATGCAGATCATCCGCGAGGACAACCAGCTCAGCGACTACCTGCTCGGCACCCTGCCCGAGCTGGTGCCGGCCGACGTCAAGGCGCGCTACCCGAACGACAAGACCGGCCAGATCAACACGGTGCTGGGCAAGAACCCGCTGCTGTTCGATCGCTATCTGTCGGACGCGACCGAGATCGACGTGGACTGCCTTTCCGACGGCAAGGACACCTTCATCGTCGGCATCATGGAGCACATCGAGGAGGCCGGCATCCACTCCGGCGATTCGGCCTGCTCGCTGCCGCCGCATTCGCTCGACGAGGCGACCATCGCCGAGCTGGAGCGGCAGACCCGCGAGCTGGCGCTCGGGCTCGACGTCGTCGGCCTGATGAACGTGCAATATGCGATCAAGGACGGCACGATCTACGTGCTCGAGGTCAATCCGCGTGCCTCGCGCACGGTGCCCTTCGTCGCCAAGGTGGTCGGCACGCCAGTCGCCAAGATCGCCGCCCGAATCATGGCCGGCGAGAAGCTCGCCGATTTCGGCCTGAAGAAGCGCGCGCTCAGGCATGTCGGCGTCAAGGAATCGGTCTTCCCGTTCGCCCGTTTCCCGGGCGTCGACACCGTGCTCGGCCCGGAGATGCGCTCGACCGGCGAGGTGATGGGCATCGACCGCTCGTTCGCCGTGGCGTTCGCCAAGAGCCAGCTCGGCGGCGGCACACGCGTGCCGCGCAAAGGCACGGTGTTCGTGTCAGTACGTGAAAGCGACAAGGCGCGCATCACCGAGGTGGTGCGGATGCTGCACGAGCTCGGCTTCAAGGTGGTGGCGACATCCGGGACCCAGCGCTTCCTGACCGACCAGGGCGTGCCGACCGAGAAGATCAACAAGGTGCTGGAGGGACGGCCGCACATCGTGGACGCCATCACCAACGGCGACATCCAGCTGGTCTTCAACACCACCGAAGGCCCGCAGGCGCTGGCCGACAGCCGTTCGCTGCGGCGCGCTGCCCTCTTGCATAAAGTGCCGTATTACACCACTCTTTCGGGTGCCGTGGCGGCCGCGCAAGGCATCCGTGCCTATCTCGGGGGAGACCTTGAGGTCCGCACCCTGCAGAGTTACTTTTCCGAAAACTAATCGCAGCGCGCGGGCGAACGCCCGCTAAGCGGTTGGCAACAATCGGCAATAGAAGCTTTCAGGAACCCGCCGCCCCGTTCGATGTTGTACCGGCCTTTGACGGGACGGTCTTGCCGGGCCTTCAGGCTTTGCTTTGAGCCGCAAAGGCCTATTCTGAAGCTGCTGATCGTGCGCGCCCCCGCCCGCACGACTGAAGGACGAGAAGAGATGGTGGAAAAGGTTCCCATGACTTCGATGGGCTACGCCGCGTTGGAGAACGAGCTCAAGCAGCGCCAATCGGTGGACCGTCCGCGCATCATCGAACATATCGCGGAAGCGCGTTCGCATGGCGACCTGTCCGAGAACGCGGAATATCACGCCGCCAAGGAAGAGCAGTCTCACAACGAGGGCCGCATCGCCGAGCTCGAGGACAAGCTCGCGCGCGCCGACATCATCGATGTGACCAAGCTCTCCGGCGACACGATCAAGTTCGGCGCGACGGTGACCCTGATCGACGAGGACACCGAGAAGAAGGCGGTCTGGCAGATCGTCGGCGAGGTCGAGGCGGACGCCAAGAAGGGCAAGATCTCGATCACCTCGCCGCTGGCGCGCGCGCTGATCGGCAAGAAGATGGGCACCACCGTCGAGGTCATGGCGCCCGGCGGCGCCAAGTCCTACGAGATCGCCAAGGTCGAGTGGCGCTGAGGACCCGAGGCATCGGAGCGGTGCCTGTGACCGTTCGGACGAAACCAAGGGCTGCGCGAAGGCGCGGCCCTTCGTCGTTTGGCCGGCCGCACTGCGGCACAATGGCGTTCGGCAGCACACGGTCAATTCATCGGACTGCAGGCCACACGCCGGTGACGGGCTTTCGGGAATGAGCTAGTGCAGAACCGACGAGCCGTGCCGGGAGGATGGGTCCGGTCCGTCGCATCATGATGGCTTTGATTGGGGGATGATCGACATGGAGCAGATGTTCTCGAAATGGCAACCGGCTGTGCTCAGCCTGTTTCGCGTCGTCACGGGCCTGTTGTTGTTTCAATACGGCGTGGCGAAGATCTTCAAGTTTCCGGCCGTGGACATGTTTGCCAAAGTTGAGCTGCTGTCGCTGTACGGTGCGGCCGGCTCGCTCGAACTGGTGCTCGGCGGATTGCTGATCCTTGGGCTGTTCACGCGCCCGGTCGCCTTTATCCTGTCCGGCGAGATGGCCTTCGCCTATTTCATTGGCCACTTCCCGAGAGGTTTCTTCCCGGTCGTCAACAACGGCTCGCTGGCGATCGCCCTCTGCTTTGCCTGCCTCTATCTGACGACCTCAGGCGGGGGTTCGATCAGTCTGGACGCGCTGCTGCGCAAAAAGAACTGAACTCTCTCGCGTCCTGTTCGCTTCGCGACCTCGAGCTTCCGGGTTCAGCCTTCGCGAGGCTGGCCCGGAAGGACAGCCGGGCCTAGCTGCGCCCCTTGACCTCGAGCGGCACCGCCGCCTCGTATTTCGAGTTGTGCAGCACCAGGGACGTCCGCACGTTGCGGACGTGGGGCGCCGCCGTGAGGTGCGTGACGAACTCCTGAAACGTCGCCATGTCCGGTGCGACGCATTTCAGGATGAAGTCCACCTCGCCGGACAGCATCCAGCATTCCCGCACCAGCGGCTCGGACCGCACGAACTCTTCGAACGCCTTCAGGTCGGCGTCCGCCTGGCTCGACAGGTGGACCGAGGCGAACACGGTCACGTCGAAGCCGAGCTTGCGCGGGTCGAGCAGGCCCCGGTAGCCGGTGATGTAGCCTTCCTCCTCCAGGGTCCGCACCCGGCGCAAGCAAGGCGGCGGCGAGATGCCGACCCGCTTGGCGAGCTCGACATTGGTGATCCTGCCGTCGGCCTGAATTTCACTCAGGATTTTGAGATCGATCTCATCAAGATTCTTGGACACGGGGATTGTGGGCTCTGGCGGAACAGGAGGAGGCGCAGGGGCGCCGGGAGACGATGGGCAACTCTCTTAGCGCAAGCCGGTCAATTCGCGCAATTTTATTACTTTAGATTTCCCCTGTTGACCGGGTCGTGAAGGGAAAATTCGCCGAGATGCGTTGCAATTCTTGCATAGCTTGCCAGATGGCTTAGACTTGGATTTGACATTTTCGATGGGGCTTCGGAGCGTTTCTTCCGCGCATTCCGCTCGCTGCGTCGTTAATCCTCCCTTTTCCAGCGAGTCTTCGGCCACATGCAAGCTCCGATCCATGCCAAAGTCGTCATCATCGGTTCCGGCCCTGCCGGCTATACGGCGGCGATCTACGCGGCACGAGCTATGCTGGAGCCGGTGCTGATCCAGGGCATCCAGCCCGGCGGCCAGCTCACCATCACCACCGACGTGGAAAACTATCCGGGATTTGCCGACGTCATCCAGGGTCCCTGGCTGATGGAGCAGATGGAGAAGCAGGCGACGCATGTCGGGGCCCAGATCAAGACGGACCTCGTGACCAAGCTGGAGCTGGGGCAGCGTCCGTTCCGCCTGACCTGCGACTCCGGTGACGTCTACCTCGCCGAGACCGTCATCCTGGCGACCGGCGCCCAGGCGCGCTGGCTCGGGCTGCCGTCGGAGGAGACGTTCAAGGGCTTCGGTGTCTCGGCCTGCGCGACCTGTGACGGCTTCTTCTATCGCGGCAAGGAAGTCATCGTCGTCGGCGGCGGCAACACCGCGGTCGAGGAAGCGCTGTTCCTGACCAATTTCGCCTCGACCGTCACCGTCGTGCACCGGCGCGACCATTTCCGCGCCGAGCGCATCCTGCAGGAGCGGCTGTTCAAGCATCCCAAGATCAAGGTCGTGTGGGACAGCGCCCTCGATGAGATCTGCGGCGCCAGCTCGCCATCCAAGGTCACGCATGTCCGACTCAAGAACGTCAAGACCGGCGCGCTCACCGAGCTGCCCGCCGACGGCGTCTTCGTCGCGATCGGCCACGCGCCAGCAACCGAGCTGGTCGCGGGGCAACTGAAACTGAAACCGTCCGGTTATGTCGAGGTGATGCCGGGCTCGACCGCGACCTCCGTTCCCGGCGTGTTTGCAGCCGGCGACGTTGCCGATGAAACCTATCGGCAGGCGATCACCGCAGCCGGCATGGGCTGCATGGCCGCCCTGGAGGCCGAACGCTTCCTCGCCCACGCCGCGAGCGAACGCGCCGCGGCGGAATGAACTGACGATGCCACGATCACGGGATGGATTTACGGATATGGATTGGGACAAGCTGAAGGTGTTTCACGCAGCGGCGGAAGCAGGCAGCTTCACGCATGCCGGGGAGCAGCTCGGGCTGTCGCAATCGGCGGTGTCGCGCCAGGTCAGCGCGCTCGAGCAGGAGCTCGCAGTCTCGCTGTTCCACCGGCACGCCCGCGGACTGATCCTGACGGAGCAAGGCGACCTCCTGTTCCGAACCGCGCATGACGTCTTCATGCAGCTGCAGGCGGCGCGCGCCAAGCTGACCGACAGCCGCGAGCGCCCGAGCGGCGACCTGAAGATCACGACCACGCCGGGCGTCGGCATCAACTGGCTGATCCCGCGACTCGGCGAATTCACCGCGCTCTATCCGGAGATCCGGATCTCGCTGATCGTCACCGACGAGGAGCTCGATCTGTCGATGCGCGAGGCCGACGTGGCGATCCGCACCCGCAAGCCGACACAGCCGGACCTGATCCAGCGCAAGCTATTCGCGATCAGCTTCCACGCCTATTGCTCGCCGGAATATGTCAAGCGCTTCGGCACGCCGCGCACCCTCGACGAGCTCGATGATCATCGCATCATCATGCTGGCCGACGGCCAAGTCGCCCCGCATCTCCAGAACCGCAGCTGGCTGGTCGATGCCGGCCGCAACGGGTCCGGTCCGCGCGAGGCCTATTTCAGGGTCAACAACATCCTCGGCCTGGTCCGCGCCTGCCAGCAAGGCCTCGGCATCGCCGCGCTGCCGGACTACCTCGTCGAGGAAAACAGCCGTCTCGTGCAATTGTTCGGAGAGTCGGATTCGATCCAGCTCGACACCTACTTCGTCTATCCCGAGGAATTGAAAACGGTCGCACGCGTTCAAGTGTTCCGTGACTTCGTCGTGAGCAAAGCGCAGCGCTGGCCGGCGTGAGATTGTGCATGTCTGACATGCGGCTTGCATGGTTGCTGCGACGCCATTGAGCCCATAGTGAAGTTGTGCTGAGCGTTGGCGTTGCGCATTGTCCCCCTCCTCCAGTGGCGCGAGCGTTCAGAAATCCCTCTTGGAAGGTGATTGTGTCGGCCTCGTTGGCCAGTACCTCCAGCCGGGCTCATTTGGGCCCGGCTATTTTTTTTGCCGAATGTTTCCGTGTCGTGCCCGATGCGGCGTTGACAGCATCGCCTGCACCGCGCATCTAGATCGCATGTCCACGTCTTCGCACGCCAAGCTGTCGTCGAAAAAAGCTCCCCTCCCGGGGACATGTGGACGCGCGCGCTAGAATCTCTCGAATTCACCGCCGCATCACCAGCCCCGCCGCGAGGACGGGGCTTTTTTGCGTGTCCCGTCTCCGGCTCCTGCCACCCAAGGAGATGGACCATGACCAACATTACGACCCGACTGCAGGGCCTCTGGCTACCCCTGATCACGCCGTTCCGCGATGGCGCGCTCGACGAGCCATCGTTACGCAATCTGGTTCGGCACTACGCCGCCGAGCCGATCGATGGACTGGTGCTCGGTGCCACGTCAGGCGAAGGACTGGCGCTGTCTTGGGACGAGCGCGCCCGCCTGATCAGCGTGGTCCGGGACGAGCTCGACGCCACCGGCCGGTCGCTGCCGATCTGTCTCGGTGTCGGCGGCGTGGCGACGGCCGAGGTGAGCGAATCGCTCGACCGAACCGCGGAATGGCCGATCGACTTCTATCTGATCTCGAGTCCGCCTTACGTGCGCCCGTCGCAGCGCGGCCTGCTGGCGCATTTCACCGCATTGGCTGACCGCACCACCCATCCGATCGTGCTCTACAACATTCCCTATCGCTCGGCGGTCGGCCTCGACAACGAGACGCTGCTGCGGCTCGCGCAACATCCGGCTGTCGCAGGCCTCAAGGATTGCTGCGCCAATCGCATGCAGACGCGCGACTTGATCGCACGCCGACCGCCCGGATTTCGCATCCTCACCGGCGAGGACGCCCAGAGCTTCGATGCGCTGCAGGCCGGTGCCGACGGCGCCATCCTGCTCTCGGCGCATCTGGAGACCGAGACGTTTGCCGCAATCCTGCAGCACGTAAAGGCCGGCCGTCACGACGCGGCAGCAGCGTGCTGGGCGCAGGTCGAGGATCTCACGCGGCTGCTGTTCACCGAGCCGAGCCCGGCCCCGGCCAAGTACTGGCTGGCGCGAACCGGAATCATCGCGAGCCCCGACGTGCGACTACCGATGGTGGAGATCGGCGCCGGCCTTGCCGTACGCCTCGACCAGGAGATCGAGCGCCGCACGGCGACAAGGACGCAGAGCTGCGTCGCCTGAACGCTCCCGAAACAATCGTCGGACCGAGAGACGAAGCTGCAGCGCGGCCGCGGGCCACATCGGAGACCGCGGAGGCCGACACCTCCGTGGTTAATCCGAGCTAACAAACGCGATCAAAAGCGGCGCAGTCCGCAACCTCGTGTTTAAAGATGTTCCGCTATGGATGTTGAAAACGTCAAAGAGCGCGGGGACGTCGTGGCTTTGCAGGATCATCCATACCCTGAGCATCAGGGATTCAGCGTCGAAGACATTCTCTGGGCGGTCGGGATCTGGTCCGTGATCCTGACCCTGACGCCGGCTATCGCCTTCTATTTCCTGATGGTCGCCTGACCTCGCCGCGCCCTCTCGCGCGGCGCGAAATCGGCACTCACGCGAGATCGTGTGACCCGACGCAAAAAACGCGCGGAAGACCGCGCGTCGATGCCTCATCTGATGCCGCGATCAGGCCGCCTGCTTGTGCATGGCGCCGTTGGCCGACACGGTCCCGCGAATCGCCCGCACCGAGCGCTCGATCGCAGCCCAGAGGCGCGCGATCTCGGCTGCGGCACGCCCCTCCGCATAATATTCACGCACGCCTTCGCCCTGGCCCAGCGCCATCAGCAGATCGGCGCGGTTGGTGATCTGGCCGCCCCACACCGGCGCCTTGAACTTCGCCAGCGCCTCCCGGGCGATGGTCACGATCGGGCTTTCGGCATCGTCACGGCGCGCCGGCGCGCCATTGAGAACGACCGCGTAGGGCTTGCGCGCGGCGCGGCAGGTCTGGATCGTCTCCTGCACCGCGTTGACGTCGAACACTCCGGGGCGGGCCGGGATGATCACCATGGTCGCGTTCTTGATCGCATCCTCGACGACGGCCGAGATGGTCGGCGGCGTATCGATCAGCACCCACTCGACGCCGTCACGGCGGGCGGCGGACACGATCGCGCTCACCGAGTTCACAGCCGTCTTGATCGGCGGCTCGTTGGTGCCGCGCAGCTTGTGCCAAAGCGTCAGCGACCCCTGAGGGTCCGCATCGATGAGCAGACTAGACTTGCTCGACTTGATCTGCGCAGCGAGATGGGCGGCCAGGGTGCTCTTGCCTGAGCCGCCCTTACGCGATGCGAAAACAATGACGTTCATACCTTGGCCTCCAGATTGACCCCGGCAGCGAAAATGAATCAGCGGACTGATTCGCGGAAGAAAAATTTAGCGATTAATAAGACGTAACTCCTGATTGCCGAAACGGATTGGTTTTTGAGTCACACCAAAGCAGGCAAAACAGCAGATCCGGCCGCGATGTTCGACAACATCCGGTCATGCCCCATCGCATTTGCATGTTGAGGCTGCGCACCGAGGTGCGCATCCAAGGACCTCGGTCATTCCGAGTGCCGCCAAATGCGGCCATCGGCATCGCTCAAGTCGCGTCCGGTCGCGTCCACTTCTTCGCTTTGCCGGCGCGCGCAGTGACCGGCTTGGTGACAGGACGAATGCTCATCGGCCGTTCCGCGCGGCCAGATGACGCTGCCTGGCGCTGCGGTGGCCCGAATTGGGCGCGGCATGGCGGCGACAGCTCGGCCTTGCGGCGGACCATGCAGGCGGTGACACGATCGACGTCGGGAATGTCGGAACTACAAAGCCGGAACGCATCGCCCGTGCACGCCTGCTCCTGCTCGGGGGTATAGGCCCGTGCGGTTACGGGGACTAACAGCGCGGCTACTACGATCAGTACGGCAGAGATGCATGGATCGAGATCAATCCCTCTCATCGTCCCCTCCCCCTCGTTGCCGCAAAGTGTGATTGAAGGAGACAGGATTCGCAAGCAACAGCGCCACGCCGTGCTTCTGATCCGGCGCAGCAAACCGCAAGCGAGGGCACGCCCCGGCGATATATCCGTCGAAATACGGAGACCGGGCTCAGGCTTCCGCACAGCTCTGCGCACACGCCCAGTCTACAGCCGTACGCGAGAGGTCGCGACAGGGCTACAAGTCACGGCGCACGATCAATGGGGCGCGGAGCACGGATAGAGGTGAGCTAGCGAACGGCACAGCGATGGTCCTGGCCATGGTACAGTTGGGTGGGCTCGAACCACCGACCTCCTGTTCCACAGACAGGCGCTCTAACCAACTGAGCTACAACTGCATCCGCCATGGACTGCCCGCGAGGGGGCGTCCGAACGGGCCGGAAACTAGGTGCAACGGGCCAATTTGGCAAGGCCGAGAACGGATAAAGTCCCCGGCCATGCCGGCGTTTTTTGACGCTGTTTCGGCCCGAGTGAGCCCCCGTTCAAGCGGGAGCCCAGAAAGCATCGAACCCGGTCGCAACGCGTCCGGGTCCTGGATCTTCCGCTGGCCTCACCGGCGCACGGCCGTACCGCGCACCTGGCTCGAATCAGGCCGGCCTCAGGCCGCCGTCTTGAACAGCTTGCTGGCGCTTTCCTTGATCGGCTCGACCGTCTCGGCCGCAACCTTCTGGCCGAGCTCGCCGAGCTCCTTGGCCTGGGACGTGAAGGTCTCGAACTGCTTGCGCGCGAAACCGGTCCACAGCTCCATCGCCTCCGACGGCGACTTCACGCCGAACAGCTCCTGGGCGAAGTCGAGCGAAGCCGTCGTATTGGCCTTCGTAAATTCCATGACCTTGGACGAGTAGACGCCGGCGCCCTTGCTGGCGTTGGCGAAGAAGGCCTCGATGGCCGAATTGTGCGTTTCCGCAGCGTCCTTGAACTTGGCGTAGTTCTCACGGGCCTGCGACACGCCTTTTTCGGCGAGCGCGCGCACCTGCTCGGGAACCTCAAACGGGATGATGGACGCGGAGAACGGATCGGTGGCATTGGTCATGGCATGTATCCTTCGAAACATTGAGACTGGACCGTCCCGGCAATCGGGAAGTCACTTCGGATCACGCAGAGGAACCGCCCCTGGGAGGTAACAACCTCGCGTAGAGCTATATCGTGTCGTTTTTGTGCAACGCAATGGAAATTCCATTATCAGGAACTCTTTGTCGCGCCCGCCTCCAGAATTTACGGGAGCGGAGAACGTCCCCTCAGGCCTTGGGCTTGGTAGTGTCGATCGCAGCCTTGCCGATGGCTTGGCCCATTTCGCTTGCCTGTTCGGCGAGCGACCGCATCTGGCCCTGAACAAATTCGCTGTGAAGCCGCAGCACCTCGGGCAGGTCCTTGGCGTGCACCAGCGATTGGGCGTAGTCGAGCGATGATTGGAAGTTCTTTTCGGCATAGGACAAGACCTTGGCGCCGATGTCCTTGGTCCCGGCCCGCACCGTCGCGCTGCGCTGTTCGAGCGAACCGGCCGTCGCCTCCGCCGTGGTCCCCAACGGGGGGATTGCAACGGGCCATGCCCGGGTTCGCCGCAATTCCGTGCGCTGCGCTCACGAGGAACACATTAAGGTTATCCAAGCTTTAGCAGGACAGGGGTACGGCCCCGCCGTGGACCTTGGCCCTCAAAACGCGCGATAGTAACGAATTCTTAACGCCACCAGTTCCGGCCGCCGATCAACATCACAAGAGCCGTTCGCCGTCGTCGCCCATGACCTACGCCGATCTCGAATTGCAGGCCCTCAGCGACCCCCGGCTGGCTGTCCACGCCGCCGGCAGTCTGCCGGCCTGGCTATGGTCGGCCGATGGCAGCCGTGTGTTGTGGGCCAATGCGGCCGGTGCACGCGCCCTCGGCGCGGCGAGCGCAACGGCGCTGATCGCGAAGGCGCTCGGCCCCGCCGACGCGCATCGCCGCCAGGTCGCTCAATTGGGACGGCGTCTGCCCGAGACCGGCGCCTTGCGACTCGAACGCCTCCGTGGCTTCGGCGCGCCGCTCGGCACGCTCGCGACCTGCGGCTGCACCAGGATCGATCTGCCGGATGGCACGCGCGCGGTGCTGATCACCAGCACCGACGGGGGCGGACGCAGCGTCCCGCTGGCGGAACGCCTGAAGCGGCTCGTGGAAGCCAGCGGACATGCGCTGATCGCATTCACCCAGGATGGCCAGTTCGCCGGCATCAGTGCAGCCGGACGGCGCCTGTTTGGCACGCGCGACCTGAGCGAGCCGGATTTCGCCGAGATCCGCAGAGCGGCGCTTATCGACGGCATGGCCGAGGTGACGTTCGGCACCGAGCGCGCAGCGCTCTACCGCATCGGCAGCGGCAACCAGGTCGGGCTGGTGGCCGTCCCGATGCCGGCCCTAGCCGACGGGATGGAGGCGCCAGGCTCGGCGCAGACATCAGAGCCAACCGCAGATGCCGCCCCCGCATCACCAGCCCCCGTGCACGTTGCCGCTGGGCCCGTGGTCGTGATTTCGCCTCCTCTTCCGGTGGATGCAATGACTGAACGCCGAACCGATTACGAATCCCCCGCGCTGTCGAACGAAGCGCCGGCCGAGTTCCTGCTGATCGACGATCAGGCCAAGGCCGACCTGTTCGAGGCGCCGGTGCCGGTGCCGCAAACGACGGATGAGACGCATCCTGCCGAGTCCGGCGCGGCGGACCCTTCAGTTGGCCGCCGCCACCCACTCCGATTTTCCTGGCAGATGGATGCCGAGGGACGATTCTCGATCGGCTCCGACGAATTCACCCGCCTGATCGGGCGGCACAGCGCCGCCAAGCTCGGCCGTCCCTGGCATGAGCTCACTGCATCGCTAGGCCTCGATCCAGACGGGCGGGTCAGTGCGGCGATCGAAACGAAAGAGACCTGGAGCGGGCTCGTCGTCAGTTGGCCCGCGGACGGCGAGCGGCTTGCGGTCGAATTGTCGGGACTGCCTGTCCTGACGGAGGACAGGACCGATGCCGGCTATCGCGGCTTCGGCGTCTGTCGCGACCTCGACGCTCTGGACCGGCTGGCCGCACTGCGTCGTCCCGCATTGGCCGATGCAGACGCGGCCGATGCTCCGGACGCCGACGAAACCGATCCTGCCCAATCCGACCATGTGCAGGCCGCAGATGTGCCGCCGCAGCAGGACAACGTCACGACGTCATCTCGTGAGGCTTCCATTGCGGCGGACGTACACCACATCGACGGCATCGGGCTCGAAACGACCGGGAACGTGGTCCCGTTCCGCGCTCCGGGCGAGTCCAAGCATCCGGTGCTCACGCCGGTGGAGAACAGTGCGTTTCATGAACTCGCTCGTCAGCTGTCGGCCCGGCTCGAAGGCGAGATCCGCAACTCAGCCGCGGACGTCGCGAGTACGGCGTTCGAGCCGGGATCGCGCGTGAGCGATCCGTTGGTCTCGCCGCAGCAGCAGACCCCGTCGGCGACGGAGACGGCGACCGATCATGGCGCGGGGCTGCAGACCGAATGGCTCATCCCCGAGGACCCGCCGGCCCAGGGCGACAGCCAGCGCGACCGCATCCTGCTCGACCTGCTGCCAACGGGCATGCTGATCTACCGGCTCGATCGCCTGCTCTATGGCAATCCGGCCTTCTTCAGGCAGATGGGCTACGCCGACCTTGCGGCCCTGGAGCAGGCGGGTGGGCTCGATGCGCTCTATGTCGAGCCGGGCGTGTCGTCAGCGTCGAACAAATCCGAGGCCGGCACCCCCGTCACGATCTCGGCAGCCGACGGCTCCTCCAGCGAGGAGGTGAAGGCGGAAGCCCGCCTGTTCACGATCACCTGGGACGGCGATACCGCCCATGCCCTGATCTTCGCTCCGGTGCCCGGAACCGCGGCCGCGGTTCCGACGGCGACCGACGCTGCGCCGATGCCAGTGCCGGCCTCGGCTGCACCAGCCCCCCTGGTCGTGGCCCCGCCTCCGGCCGCCGGCCACGCCGAAGCCGAAGATCTTGCGGCGATCCTCGACGTCACAGCCGAGGGCATCCTGATGTTCGACGCCGGCGGCAACATCCACGCCTGCAACCGCAGCGCCGAGGCGCTGTTCGGTCACGACGGCGCGGCGCTGGTGCGCCGTAACCTGATCGAGCTGTTCGCGCCGGAAAGCGCCCGCCTCGTGCTCGATTACCTCGACAGTGTGCAGCAGGCCGGCGCGTCGAGCGGGTTCGATCAGGGCCGCGAGGTGCTCGGGAAGATCGCTCAGGGCGGCCTCATTCCGTTGTCGATGGCAATTGGCCGGACCAGGCCCGACGGTCCGAACTTCTTTGCCGTGTTCCGCGATCTGTCGCAGCTCCACCGCGGCGAAAGCGAGTTGCTGCAGGCTCGTCGCGTGGCCGATCGGGCCGCCAACGCCAAGGCCGACATGCTGGCCCGGATCAGCCACGAAGTGCGCGCGCCGCTGAACGCGATCATCGGCTTTGCCGAGGTGATGATCGGCGAACGGTTCGGCACGATCGGCAACACCCGCTACGCCGAATACATGAAGGACATCCGCACCTCGGGCGAGCGCGTCGTCTCCCTGATCGACGATCTGCTGGAGCTGTCGCGCATCGAGACCGGCAAGCTCGAGCTCGCTTTCACCAGCCAGAATCTCAACGAACTGGTGGAGAGCTGCGTCGCAGCGATGCAGCCGCAGGCCAACCGCGCCCGCATCATCATCCGCACCTCGCTGTCGCAACTGCTGCCGCCGGTCATCGCCGACGCCAGGGCGCTGCGCCAGATCGCGATGAACGTGATCTCGGCTTCGATCTCGCTGGCCAATCCCGGCGGCCAGGTCATCGTCTCAACCGCGCTGACCGATTTCGGCGAGGTCGCGCTGCGCGTCCGCGACACCGGTCATGGCCTGAACGATCAGGAGGTGGCTGCGGCGCTCGAACCGTTCCGTGCGCCCTCGGCTTCCGAGCAAGGCTCCGATGGCGCCGGTCTCAGCCTGTCGCTCACCAAGGCGCTTGTCGAAGCCAACCGGGCGCAGTTCCATATCAAGGCCGCGCCGAAATCCGGCACGCTGATCGAGGTGGTGTTCTCGCGCGCCATGGCGCGCAATCAGAGCACCGGCTGAACCGATCCTGCCCGGCGTACGGCCAGCGCACGCCGCTTGAGACCGAGCAGCAGCGGACCGAACGCCAGAACGAAGCCGGCGAATGCGACCACCCAGGCAAGCGCCGCGACGTGCAGCAGCACCTCGGTATGCGCCGGCGCCAACACGGCGCAGACCCGCGTGACCGCTGCGACGATGATCGCCAGATAGATCACCTGGGTCGCGGGCGCGGCCGTCAGCGCCTGGCCGGTGTGGCCGAGCGTGGCCCGCGTCATCACTGCAAGCGTCGTGATGCCGGCGGCCCCGACCATCCAGGCGTGCAGCCCGGCGCTTGGCAGAACCCATCCGAGGCTGGCGACCGCCGTGAGCAGGAAGCCGAGCGGGACGAACACGTAGCCGACATGCAGGATGACCAGCAGCCGTTCGCGCAAGGTGCGATCGCCGGCCCAGCGCGCGAGCCTCACCACATGCAACAATCCGGCCGCCGTGAGCGCAAGCGCGGTCGGCGCGCTCTCAGGAACGAGAATCCAGCCGAGCAGGCTCAGCGCACTGAACAGCACGACGGCGATGTCGAAGCGGCCGAACGGCGCCGGCAGCCGGCCGGGATTGTGCTTGACCAGCCAGTTGCGGGTGAAGCTCGGCGTGATGCGGCCGCCGATCAGTGCGAGCAGCAGCACGATCACGGCAACACCGACGCGAATGGCGTAGTCGGCCGAGCCACGCAGATGAGCCTCGACGTGGAACGCGATGTTGCCGGCGCACAGCACCGCGACGATTGCGACCACCGGCAAATTCCGCCAATTGCGCCCGGCGACGATCTCGCGCGCGGCGGCCAGAACGACAAGCGTGAGGAAGCTCGCATCGATCAGCAGCGCGGCCCACCAGGGGCCCAGCGCGGACATCGTGACGGCCAGTCGCCCGGCCATCCACACGATCACGAGGGTGAGCAGCGGCAGGCCCCGGATCGGCAGACGTCCGGTCCAGTTCGGGATCGCCGTGAACAGGAAGCCAGTGACGACGGCCGGCAAATAGCCGTAGAGCATTTCGTGCACATGCCAGTCGCGGGGAGCGAAGCCGGAGCTCAGCTTCAGCTCGCCGTAGAAAGCCGGGACCCAGATCAGGATCGCCAGCGCGGCCTGGAGCGCGCCCAGCAGAAAGAACGGCCTGAACCCGTTGGCGAGAACGGTCCAGCCCTGATAGTTGCGTGGAATCGCCATGTGCATGCTCGCTCGATGAAGGACGGGAACCGCACCGATCGCGGCGTTGTGCTTAACATGTAGTTGCGCGTCGCCCACTATGACTTGCGCCAGCACAAACTTCCGACAGATCGCAAAAACGTGCTATTGAGCGCCGCAAAATTAGGCCGAATCCGGCCCCGGAGAACACCATGGCTTCCATCGACCGTTCGCTGGTCGCGCATCTGCCGCTGTTTGCGGGGCTGTCCGCGGAGGATCTCACGGACGTGCTGCGGGAAGCCCGCTCCCTTCGCGTCCCCCGCAACGGCGCAGTGTTCGAGCAGGGCGCCGATGCGACCTCGTTCTTCCTGCTGCTCCACGGTCATGTCCGCGCCAGCAAGACGACGCCGACCGGCGACCAGATCGTGGTGCGCTATGTCGTGCCAGGGGACACGTTCGGCGTCGCCCCCGCCATCGGTCTCCAACATTATCCGGCGACAGCGACCGCCGTCGACGACAGCATCGTGCTGGCCTGGCCGTCCGCCTCATGGCCGCGGCTGGTCGCGAAGTTCCCGTCGCTGGCGGCGAACACGCTGCAGACGGTCGGCCAGCGGCTGCAGGAAACCCATGCGCGCGTGATCGAAATGTCGACGCAGCAGGTGGAGCAGCGCATCGCGCATGCCCTACTCCGGCTCGCCAACCAGGCCGGCCGCAAGCTCGATCACGGCGTTCAGATCGACTTCCCGATCAGCCGGCAGGATATCGCCCAGATGACCGGAACGACCCTGCATACGGTAAGCCGCATCCTCTCGGGCTGGGAGCAGCTCGGCCTCGTCGAAAGCGGGCGTCAGAAGATCGTCCTGCGCGAGCCGCACAAGATCGTCCTGCTGGCGCAGCAGAGCGCCGGCGACGCGGCCGCATCGCGGACCTGATCAGGCGCAGGCACACAGGGCCGCGAGGAACGCGTCGGGATCGATGCCATGCTCGTGGCAGGCATCCGCGACGTTGTGAAAACAGGCGATCGGGCAACCGACGCAACGCATCTGGAAAGCAAGAAAGACGCGGATCGTCTCCGGCCTTCGCCGCATGACGTCGTCGACCAGTTCATCGAAGGAGATTGGCATGCGCGCCTCCATTCCCGCGCGAATGGTAGCGGGCATGCCCTTGGCGGTCTTTGTCGCGGCACAAGCACCGCGGCAGCTGGCCGGTCAGACCGCCCGGCTGTGCAGCTGCTTCGACGCGTCGAGATGCGCATCGAACGCCGCAGCGACGCTGCGCACCAGGAACCGGGAATGCTCGGTCACCGCGAGCGCACCGCCGTTGAGCTCGACCACACCGTCGGAGATCAGCGATTGCAGCCGCGGCGCCGATCTCAGCATGTCGTCGGTGTCCGTGCCATGGCGGGTGCAGATGACGTCGAGGTCCACGCCGTAGTCGCACATGATGCGCTCGATGATGTCGGCCCGTAGGCGGTCGTCATCCGTCAGTCCATAGCCTTTCACGGTCGCGAGGCTGCCGGACGCGATCTTCTGCTCATAGGCCCGGACCTGCGGCGCGTTCTGGACATAACCTTGCGGCAGTTGCCCGATCGCCGAGGCGCCGAACCCGAGCAGCAGATCGTTGGCATCGGTCGTGTAGCCCTGGAAATTGCGATGCAGCCGGCCTTCGCGGAACGCGATGGTCATCGGGTCGGTGGGCAAGGCGAAATGATCGAGCCCGATCTGGACGTAGCCTGCGTTCTTCAGCGCATCAGCGATCGCACAGGCCTGATCGTAGCGTTCCAGACTGTCCGGCAGCGCCGAGTCCTGAATCTTGCGTTGGTGCGTCTTGAACGATGGCACATGAGCGTAGCCGAACACGGAGAGCCGGTCGGGGCGCAGGTCGATGGCGCGCCGGACGGTGTCGAGACAGGACGCCACGCTCTGATGCGGCAGCCCGTAGATCAGGTCGAAATTGATGCCGGCAACGCCGGCCTGGCGCAATCCATTCGTGGCCGCCGCAGTCTGCTCGAAGCTCTGTACCCGGTTGATGGCCTGCTGCACCCGCGGATCGAAGCTCTGCACGCCCAGGCTGGCGCGATTGACCCCGCTCACCCCCAGCGCGGCGATCATCTCCGGCGTCAGCGTGCGGGGATCTATCTCGATGGCGATCTCCGCCGATGGCAGCACGAAAAATGAATGACGCAGCGATCCGACGAGATCCACAAAGGACTCCGGCGCCATGATGGTGGGCGTGCCGCCGCCGAAATGAATGTGCCCGACCTGCAGACGCCGGCCAATCTGGCGCGCCACCATGTCGATCTCGCAGCGCAGTGCCGATTCGTAGACCGCAATCGGCTCGTCGCGCTTGGCGACCATGGTGTTGCAGCCGCAATACCAGCACATCGAGCGGCAGAAGGGCACATGCAGGTAAAGTGATGCCGTCGCGCTCGCCGGTATCGCGCGCAGCCATTCTGCGTAGGTGGACGGGCCG
Organism: Bradyrhizobium sp. SZCCHNR1043; assembly: GCF_032489675.1. NCBI lineage: Bacteria > Pseudomonadati > Pseudomonadota > Alphaproteobacteria > Hyphomicrobiales > Nitrobacteraceae > Bradyrhizobium > Bradyrhizobium sp. SZCCHNR1043. Next base: position 154,722 of record NZ_JAUEYN010000012.1, on the reverse strand, counting down.
ACCGCGGCGGAGAAATGAGGCGCCGTGGGATAGCTGGTGTAGCGCGGAAGGCGCTCCTGTCCGTAGCATGCCGCAAGATCTGGTCTCATGTCCTGCCTGTCACCTGAGCGTGTCGACCTGGGGTTCGGAGGTCCTTGACATAAGGCAAGAGGGGCGGCCTTGAGCTTTCTCAAGGCGCGGCCGGCAGATGCCCCGTTGGACAACCAGTAGAACGCCGGTTATCGCCTCGGACTTTGCGCTTCCTCAAAGTGGCCGGCTCATTTCACATCATCATTGATTCATTGACGATTCGAGGAAAACCGCAATGGAAGCTCTGCAACTTCTGATCCGTTCATTTGCTCTCCTCGCCGGCATCCGCGGCCATATCCCCCAGTCCGACGGATTCGAATCGTTCCGCGACGAGTCGGGACCGACAGGCCTGCTCGGCAATATCGCCATGTTCATGACCACGATGTTTTGCCTCGCGGCGGCAGTGGCCTTCGCCGCGTTGCTGGCGGTGCGCTGGCTGAGCTGACGAGTTTGGTAGCCCATCGTCGATCGGTACAATGCCTTGAACCTCGCATCTTGGTGCACGTGACTGTCCTGCGGTCTCGGCAAACGGACGGATCATTTCTCGGCGCGTAGTTGCGCGGGGACAGTCCAGCCCCCTTTGCTCCGCGCCCGGACTCCCCAAGAACTACTCGCCGATGCAACTCATTCGCGCGCTGCGCTGGCGCGGCCGCGCCAATTTCGCTCCGAACCCGCCGTCGTATTCCGCAAATGCGAAGTTGCTTGTTGCAGCACAAACAAGCGGGGTTCCAACGAGAGCATGATGATTGCGGCACTACAACAGATCCAATGAAGGAGCGATCCATGTTGACCCGCCGCACCGCCATGTTCAGTGCAGCCATCGCCGCGATGATGCTTGCGGCTCCCGCGATGGCCGAGGACCTCAAGCTGCCGCGCCAGAAGGTCGATCTGGTGGCTCCGCCGTTCGTGCATGCGCACGAGCAGGCGACGAAGCAGGGGCCCAAGATCATGGAGTTCAAGCTCGTGGTCCAGGAGAAGAAGATGGTGATCGACGAGAAGGGCACCACCTTCCAGGCCATGACGTTCAACGGCTCGATGCCGGGCCCGCTGATGGTGGTCCATGAGGGTGACTATGTCGAGGTGACCCTCGTCAATCCCGCGACCAACAGCATGCCGCATAACATCGATTTCCACTCCGCGACCGGAGCGCTGGGTGGCGGCGCGCTGACCCTGGTCAATCCCGGCGAGCAGGTCGTGCTGCGCTGGAAGGCGACGCGGACCGGCGTGTTCGTCTATCACTGCGCCCCAGGCGGACCGATGATCCCCTGGCATGTCGTCTCCGGCATGAACGGCGCCGTGATGGTGCTGCCGCGCGACGGTCTCAATGACGGCCGCGGACACGCGTTGCGCTACGATCGCGTCTACTACATCGGCGAGCAGGACCTCTACGTCCCGCGCGACGACAAGGGCAACTTCAAATCCTATGACTCGCCCGGCGAGGCCTATAGCGACACCGAGGAGGTCATGCGCAAGCTCACGCCGACCCATGTGGTGTTCAACGGCAAGGCCGGCGCGCTCACCGGAAAGAATGCGCTCACGGCCAATGTCGGCGAGAACGTGCTGATCGTGCACTCGCAGGCGAACCGCGACAGTCGTCCGCATCTGATCGGCGGCCACGGCGATTATGTCTGGGAGACCGGCAAGTTCTCCAACGCGCCGGAGACCGGGCTCGAGACCTGGTTCATCCGCGGCGGCTCCGCGGGTGCCGCGCTCTACAAATTCCTGCAGCCCGGCATCTACGCCTACGTCACCCACAACCTGATCGAGGCGGCCAATCTCGGCGCAACGGCCCATTTCAAGGTCGAAGGCAAGTGGAATGACGACCTGATGATGCAGGTGAAGGCCCCGGCCGACATTCCGACCGGCACGACGAACTGATCGGCCCAGGGGGCCGGCATGTCCGGCCCCCCACTCTTCTCAGTGTGCTGCCATGCTGCTCGCTTTCAAGATCAAGCTCACCCTCGCCTGCGTCGTCGGATTGGCTGGCCCGACCACAATGGCCCCGATCCTTGCAGGGCTGCCAGACCGCGCCGCCGGTCTCGACGGCCCCGCCCTCACCGAGATCGCACCTGGGACGATCAGCTACCGCGACTCCGGCGACCATCTCCGCAACGGCCGCCAAGCCGAAGCTCCCATCACGACGGTCCGCTTTGATCATCCGCTGACCATGATGACGAACCAGGTCAGCGCCGCCGACTACCACGCCTGCGTCGAAGCCCATGCATGCCGCGCGCTCGATCGCGACGTCCCCATCGCCATCGATCGTCCGGCGGTGCAGGTGAGCTGGCACGACGCCGTTGCCTACGCCGCGTGGCTCTCGCACAAGACCGGCGAGAGCTATCGGCTGCCGACCGATACCGAGTGGGCCTATGCGGCCGGGAGACGATTCAAGGACGATGGCATCTCGATCGACGACGCCGATCCCTCGCGGCGCTGGATCGCCCGCTACGAACGGGAAGCCACCCTGCAAGACGATCCCAAGACGCGCGGCTTCGGCGGCTTCGGCATCAACGAGCACGGCATCGCCGACCTCGCGGGCAATGTCTGGGAATGGACCTCGACCTGCTTCACACGCAAGCTGCAGGATAGTGCCGGTCGCGTCATCAAGACCGTCAGCAATTGCGGCGTCCGTTTGGCCGAAGGCGCGCATCGAGCCTACGTGACCGACTTCATCCGCGATGCGCGTGCCGGCGGCTGCGCCTCCGGCACGCCACCTGCCAATCTCGGTTTCCGGCTTGTCCGCGATCAACCCTCATGGAGCCGCAGCATGACGCGGCGCCTGGGCCGGCTACTCGGCGCCATCCGCGCCTGACATGCTCGGCCTCCATAAGTCCGCTCGAAAAGTACGCTCGAAGCACGCTTGCCTGCAACCTACGCCGGCGCCGGATCGACGGTGCCCTGACACTGGCACAAATGACAGTCACGCAAAAACAACTTTCGGTTGCGAAATCTGAGTTGCAAACGTTAGACAATTGCCGTTGAGCGACGCGATGAGCGGACCAGGAGGCGAGTGTGATTTCTCGACATCCGCCGGTCTTCTTCACGTCCGACCTGCATGGTTACGGGATCGGCAACACCAGCTGGTTCGACGACGATTCGCCGAGCGCACTGGCTGGACGCTGCCTCATCGACGCGCTCGAATATCTGCGGACGTCGCCTAAATTCGCCGCCAAGGACTGGCACGTGGTGAATGCGGGCGCGGCGCGTCTCGTGCACCAATGTCTCACGGACGGCGCGCTGGCGCGCAGCGATATTCTCGATCGCGTGGCTCCCGCCATCGAACGGGTTTGCGCACGGATCGTCGCGAGCCGCCAATATCGCATTCCGTTCTATGGCGACGACTTCTGGGACTGGGCCAGTGTGGTCGACGGTTTGTGCGAGGTACAGCAGGTTTCGGTGACCGCGGCCCAGGTCGCAAGACGCGAGCTCGACCAGTTTCGTAGGACCGTCCACATCCGCATGCCGAGCGGTCTCTCGGTCGGCGACCTCGAGCACGAATGGTTCGGACCGGCGATCGCAACACGCGCCTATCGTGTGCTGGATTCCCGCGCATCGGGAATAGATCCCGACCTGCGCAACGAGTTGCAGGCGCAATCGCTCGAACGCATCGAGCGCGGCAGGTATCGCGGACGGCAGGTGACGCCGTGGCAATTGAGCTGGCACTACGGTCAGGTCGTCGGCGAATTCCAGCGCGCCGCAAGCGAGCAGGCGGCCGAGCTGGCTGATTTTGCCTGGCTCGCCGTTCCCCTCGAACTCAGCAAGCGCGCCCAGGTTCTCGCGCGCATCCTGCAAGGCGCCTGCGCGGTGAAGGACCGCAGGACCGTCCTGCAGGCCTTCGAAGAGCTCTATCGCTGCGAGACACCCGGCCGGCCGCTCGGCCAGGGCGTGATCGGCGCCGACATCGAGGCCTCCCTGGACGTGCTCGAAGCGCTGTGGCAGCAGCTCGACGGTCGTGAGAAGGCCAGCATCAACGCGATGCTCGACGCGCTGCGATTTCTCCATGCCAAAGCCAACACGATCGGTTTCGTGGTCGAAACGCCGGAGGATATCGAAGCCCTGGTCCAGGCGATGGGCCCGGGCACGCTGATCGAACAGCGCAACGCGGCGCGCGCCATCATCAGGCATTCCTGCTTCCATGCAGTCGTGTGCCTCGGGCGATCGATCGCCGAGGTGGCGAGCGCGGCCGCAGTGGCGATCGAAGAGCATGGGGCGCAGTGGCTGATCATGCCGGGACGGGCCGACGCCCTGGGAGCGAATCTCCCGCAAGTGGCCCGCGGCCCGCGATTCGTCGGCGCCGGCCCCGGCGATCTCGTCATCGCCACCTCGGTCGCGCCATTCCGGATTCAGATCAAGCTGCGCGACGCGCTCAGCATGGCCGAGCCGCCCTCGGTCGATGACAGCGGAATGATCATTCCGGCCGATCCCGAGCTTTGCCGCCTCGCGCACGAGGCCGCAAATGGCATGCTGGACGACATCGACGTGTTCTTCGAAGGAATGACAGTGACGTGCGATGGCGACGGCACCGACGCCGAAATCTCGGCGGCGTTTCCAGGCGCGCTTGCGACGGATGACACGGCCTATGCGATGGGACTGATCTGCCTCAGCCGCAGTGTGCCGTGCCTGATCATTCAGGGGTTGGCGGAGACGGCGCCGCCCGCTGCTGCGAGCCGGGCGCAGCATGCGGCATGCCGGCTCGCCGTCAAGGTCGCGGAGATGCTCTGCCGGCGCTGGTAGTCGCGCCCTCAGGCATTCTTCAGCGCGACCCGGAACTCGGCTTCGGTCTTGGCCTTGACCTCGTCGAGCGTCACGCCATCGGCGAGCTCGATCAGGGCCATGCCGTCATTGCCGTGCTTGTCGATCGTGAACACCGCCAGATCGGTCACCACCATGTCCACGACGCGCTCGCCGGTCAGCGGCAGCGTGCACTGCTTGAGCAGCTTCGGACCGTCCTTGGCGCTATGCTCCATGACCACGACGACGCGCTTGACGCCGGCGACGAGATCCATCGCGCCGCCCATGCCCTTGACCATCTTGCCAGGGATCATCCAGTTGGCGAGGTCACCGTTCTGGGCGACTTGCATGGCGCCGAGGATCGACAGGTCGATGTGGCCGCCGCGGACCATGGCGAAGGAATCGGCTGACGAGAAATAGCTGGTGATCGGCAGCTCGGTGACGGTCTGCTTGCCGGCATTGATGAGGTCGGGATCCTCCTCGCCCTCATAGGGGAACGGACCCATGCCGAGCATGCCGTTCTCGCTCTGCAGCGCCACGTCGACGCCCGGCGGGATGTAGTTTGAGACGAGCGTTGGGATGCCGATGCCGAGATTGACGTAGTAGCCGTCCCGCAGCTCCTTGGCGGCGCGCGCCGCCATCTGCTCTCGCGTCCAGGCCATCAGACTTCCTCCCCGGCTGCAGCGGCGGCTTCACGTTTGCGCACGGTGCGCTGCTCGATGCGCTTCAGTTCGGTTCCGACCTGGATGATGCGTTTGACGAAGATGCCGGGCGTATGGATGTGGTCGGGATCGATCTGGCCGGCCGGCAGCAGATGCTCGACCTCCGCGACCGTCACCTTGGCCGCAGTTGCCATCATCGGATTGAAGTTGCGCGCAGTCTTGCGGTAGACGAGGTTGCCGGCGGTGTCGCCCTTCCAGGCGTGCACGATCGCCAGATCGGCAAACAGGCCGCGCTCCATCAGATATTTCTCGCCGTCGAACTCCCGCACCTCCTTGCCCTCCGCGACCAGCGTGCCGACGCCGGTCTTGGTGAAGAAGGCCGGGATGCCGGCGCCGCCGGCGCGGATGCGCTCGGCCAGGGTGCCCTGCGGGCAGAATTCGAGCTCCAGCTCGCCGGCCAGATATTGCTGGGCAAACAGCTTATTCTCGCCGACATAGGACGAGATCATCTTCTTGATCTGCCGCGTCTCCAGCAGCCGGCTGAGGCCGATGCCGTCGACCCCGGCATTGTTGGAGATGACGGTGAGGTCCTTCACCCCGGACTCGCGAATGGCGTCGGACAGGGTTTCTGCGATGCCACAAAGACCAAACCCACCCGACATGATGGTCATGCCGTCCTTGAGGAGGCCAGCAAGGGCGGATTTGGCGTCCGGATAGACCTTGTTCATACGGGAATGACCTGCTGCAGAGCGGCGATCGCGCGGATATCGACCGGATTATTAGGCGAAATCTTCGCAATGCGTCAATGATGCCTTCCCAAGGCGCACATCCTGCTTTAGCTGTCGCACCAGCCTGCGCCTCCGAGGCGATCCGGAGTCCGGGATATCAGGGCTCCGCCGCAATCCGGCCACACCGGCGGCATGGCCTTGAAAGCGTCAAGAAAGCGCATCAAGTTGTTGATGTTGGCAGGGGTTTTCGGCGCACCCTGCCCATCCCGAGTAACCAGCGATCCGACGATCCCAGGACATGTCCGTGACCATGGCCCAAGGAATGAGGCGCCTCGGCACACCGATCGCGGTGCTGCTGGGCATCGCGTTCGTGGGCCTGCTGGCGAGCTCCTGGCTGGTCAATCGCGAGGCATTGCGGCAGGCGGTGGAGAGCCAGATCCGCGCCGTGACCGGGCTCGAGCTCGTTGTCAAGGGACATATCGACGTCTCCTTGTTTCCGGGCAGCTATGTCTCGTTCCACGATGTCGGTCTGAAGGGCAGCGGCACCGAGGATCCGGCTCTGCGCGTCGACGTGCTGACCGCCAATCTGCAATTGCTGCCGCTGCTGTTGCAGCGGTTCGAAATCGCCGACGTCATGATGCTGCGGCCGCAGATCAACGTCAGCCGCGAGGCCGACGGCAACAGCAACTGGACCCCCTTCATCGAGACCATCGCGCGCACGATGCGCCCGGGGCCCGACAGCCAGATGTCGTTCTCCGAGATCCGCATCCAGGATGGCATCCTGGTCTACGAGGACACCGGCCATCATGCTTCCGAGCGGCTCGACGATATCGACCTGTCGCTCGCCTGGCCGTCGATCTCGCGCTCGTTCGCGGCGACCGGACAGTTCGATTGGCGCGGTCAGCGCATCGAGGGCTCCATCAGCGTCAGCGACTTCCTGGCTGCGCTGTCGGGAGACCGGTCCGGCTTGAAGATGCGGCTCGCCAGCCCGCCGCTGAAGGTCGCCTTTGACGGCACGGTCGCGAATCGCACCAGCGCGCTGATGGAAGGTACGCTGACGGTGGACAGCCCGTCGCTTCGCGACGCGCTGCGCTGGACGGGGCAGACGCCGCTCGGCGGCGGCGGCTTCGGGCGCTTCGCCTTGCGTGCGCGCGCCAACGTGGTCGGCGCCTCGATCGCACTCACCAATGTCAATGTCGAGCTCGACGGCAACACCGCCGAGGGCGTCATGACCTACGCCAATAACGGCCGGCAGACGCTGCAGGCGACGCTGGCGGCCGACGCGCTCGACTTCACCCCCTACATCTCGACGATCCGGCTGCTGGCCAATGGGGCCCGCGACTGGAATCGGCAGCTCTTCGACCTCAAGGCCTTGTCCACCACCGACCTCGACATGCGGCTATCGGCCGCAAAGGTCACGGTCGGCTCCTCGAAAATCGGACGCACGGCGTTCGGCGCCAACCTGCGCAACGGCGTACTCGCCCTCTCGGTCGGCGAGGCGCAGATGTATGGCGGCATCGTGCGCGGCTCGTTTGGGATCGCCCGTGCCGACACCGTGGCCGACGTGAAGGCCGAGCTGCAATTCAACGACGTCGATCTGCAGGCCTGCGCCAACGAGATGTTCGGCGTGTCGTCGCTGTCGGGACGCGGCAATCTCAACGTCTCGCTGACGGCTTCGGGCTCGAGCCCGTTTGGGCTCGCCCAGTCGCTCGATGGCAGCGCCAACCTGCAGGGCCGCGATGGCGCGATCTCCGGCTTCAACGTCGAGCAGCTCCTGAAGCGCCTCGAGCGCAGCCCGCTGTCGCGCGGCGGCAATTTCCGCTCCGGTTCGACGCCTTACGACTCGCTGACGATCGCGGTCAAATTCTCCGAGGGCATCGCGACCGCCGAGGACATCCGCGTCGAGAGCCCGACCGCGCGCATCACCATGACCGGCACGGCCTCGGTGCCGACACGGGAATACGATTTCAAGGGCGTCGCGAGCCTGCTGTCGTCAGGCAATGGCAGCAACGGCTTCGAGCTGCCTTTCGTCGTCCAGGGCCCCTGGGAAGATCCGCTGATCTTTCCCGATCCGGAAAGCCTGATCCGCCGCGCCCCGGCCGCCGCCCCTCTGCTCGATGCGGTCAAGGACCGCAAGACGAGGGATGCGGTGCGCTCGGTGCTGGAACGATTCACCGGCGGCGGATTGCGCCCGGCCCAGCCGGACAACGTGCCGCAGGCTGACGCTCCGACAGGCGACACTCCCACCAAGCAGAACTGACCAACGCGGCTTGCTTCGCGTGCCGATACACGGCCGCCGCCACGACCTATGTCTGATATATTACTTCTGGATCACGTCGGGTCCCTGGGCTAGTGTCCCGCCACAACCGATCAAGCAAGATCGGCGGATCAGGGAGAGACACGTGAAATCCAGGGGAATGGGTGCGCTTTCAATCGCAGTCGCAGCCGCCGGGCTTTTTTGCGCTGCAGCACCAGCCATCGCTCAGGACACCATCACGATCTGGTGGAGCAAGGGCTTCTACAAGTCCGAGGACGATGCGCTGCTCAACGTCGTCAAGAAGTTCGAGGCCAAGACCGGCATCAAGGTCGAGCTGTCGCAATACGCGATCCAGGACATGATTCCGAAGACGGTCGCCGCGCTCGATTCGGGCACCGTGCCCGACGTGGCCTACGCCGACACCTACGACGTTCAGGCCCAGGGCAAGTGGGCCTACGAAGGCAAGCTCGAGGATCTCACCGACATCCTGGAGCCGATGAAGTCGGCGTTCGCTCCGAACACGCTCGAGACCGCCTACCTCTACAACAACGTCACCAAGAAGAAAGCCTATTACGGCTTCCCGCTGAAGCAGCAGAGCATGCACGTCCAGATCTGGGGCGACCTGCTGAGCAAGGCCGGCTTCAAGCAGAGCGACATCCCCACCAAGTGGGAAGACTACTGGACGTTCTGGTGCGACAAGGTGCAGCCGGCGGTCCGCAAGGCCACCGGCCAGCGCATGTATGGCGTCGGTCAGCCGATGGGCGTGGAATCCACCGACTCGTTCCAGTCGTTCTACACCTTCATGGACGCCTACAACGTCAAGCTGGTCGACGACGACGGCAAGCTGCTGGTCGACGACCCCAAGGTGCGCGACGGCCTCGTCAAGGCGATGAAGGATTATACCGACACCTACATCAAGGGCTGCACGCCGCCCTCGTCCACGACCTGGAAGGATCCGGACAACAACGTCGCGTTCCACAACAAGACGATCGTGATGACCCACAATTTCACGATCTCGATCGCGGCCAAGTGGTTCGAGGACTCCACCAACCCGGCGCTGACGCCCGAGCAGCGCGCGGCCGGCAAGAAGGCCTATGAGGAGGACATCATCACCGCGTCCTTCCCCAACAAGCCGGACGGCACGCCGATCAAGTACCGCTCCGACGTCAAGACCGGCCTGATCTTCGCCAATGCTCCTCACAAGGCGCAGGCCAAGGAATTCATCAAGTTCCTGATGCAGGAGGAGAACCTCGGCCCCTACATCGAGGGCGCGCTGGGCCGCTGGTTCCCGGTGACGACCGCAGGCCAGAAGAGCCCGTTCTGGCAGGCCGACCGCCATCGCAAGGCCGTGTACACCCAGTTCACCGGCGGCACCACGCCGTTCGACTTCACCAAGAACTACAAGTTCACGATCCTCAACAATGAGAACGTCTGGGCCAAGGCGATGAACCGCGTGGTCAGCGAGAAGGTGCCGGTCGAAAAGGCCGTCGACGAGCTGATCGCGCGGCTGAAGGAGGTCGCCGGCTAGTCTCTCGCCTCGCGAGGCACTAGCTTGAGATCCTGACAACGACAACAAGTGCCGGCCGCAGTGTCTGCGGCCGGTTCGGTAATAGGCGGGAACAGACGACCATGGCGATCACGCTCTCAGCTTCCGATTCCGCGCTCGCGGAAGCGCCGCGCCCGGTGCTGCTGACACCGTCACAGGTATGGGGCATCGTCATGCTTGCCCCCTATTTGCTCGTCTTCCTTGCCTTCGTCGTCTATCCCGTCGGCTACGGCCTGTGGCTCGCCCGCGAGCCGGCCAGCTACGTCGCGCTGTACAACGACCCCATCTTCGCGCGCGCCGCCGTCAACACGCTGATCTTCCTCCTGGTCGGCATCAATCTGAAGATGGTGATCGCGCTGTTCCTGTCCGGCTTCTTCGTGCAGCAGCGCGGCTGGATCAAATGGCTGTCGGTCATCTTCATCCTGCCCTGGGCGGTGCCTTCGATCCCGACCATCCTGTCGGTGCGCTTCATGCTCAATCCCGAATGGGGCGTGGTGAACCAGCTGATCTTCAAGTTCACCGGCGAAGATGGCCCGAACTGGCTGAACGACCCGACGGTCGCGCTGTCGATGGCGATCGGCATGCACATCTGGAAGTCGCTGCCGTTCTGGACCTTGATCCTGATGACCGGGCGGCTGGCGATTTCGCACGATTTGTTCGAGGCGGCCGAGGTCGACGGCGCCACCTGGTGGCAGAAGTTCCGCTACATCACCTGGCCGTCGATGCAGACGCTCTACATCACCTGCACGCTGCTCTCGATGATCTGGACGCTCGGAGACTTCAACAGCGTCTATCTCCTGACCGGCGGCGGTCCGGCCGATCTCACCCACGTGCTGGCGACGCTCGGCATCCGCTATCTCCGGCTCGATCAGCTCAGCCTCGCCATGGCCTCGATCGTCTGCGCGATGCCGCTGGTGCTGCCCCTGGTCTATTTCATGATGAAGCGGTTGTCGCGATGAAGCTCCCCACCCTCCGCGAAGTCGGCACCGAGGCCCGGCTGCTGCTGATCGGCATTCCCGTCTTCATCTGGACGATGATCCCGATCTACCACATGTTCCTGTTCGCGATCTCGCCGAAGGAGGACGCGTTCTCGGGCAAGCTGTGGCCGGACCATCCGACGCTGCACAATTTCTCGATCGTGTTCCACCAGCAGCATTACTTCCTGCGCGATTTCTGGGTCCAGTTCGGCAACTCGGTCGTGATCGCCATGGCCGTGGGCGCGCTGACACTGATCATTGCGACCTGTGCGGCCTATGCCATCTCGCGCCTGCGCGTGCCTGGCAGCCGGGTGGTGATGAACCTCGCGCTGTTCACCTATTTCATCCCCGCCGCGTTCCTCGCGGTACCGATGTATCGCACCATGGGCAAATACGGCCTGCTCAACAACGACTGGTCGCTGATCCTGGCGATGGTGACGATTGCCTCGCCCTACGCGATCTGGGTGCTGAAGCAGGCCTCCGACAAGCTGCCGGTCGAGCTGGACGAGGCTGCCGTCATGGACGGCGCCAGCCCGCTGCAGATCTTCCGCCTCGTCTATGTACCGCTGATGATGCCGTCGCTGGTCGCGATCGGAACGTATGCGGTGCTGCTGGCCTGGAACGAATACCTCTACGCGTTCCTGCTGCTTTCGAACGACAAGGATATCACGCTGCCCGTGGCGCTCGGCAACTTCCTGGCCGCCGACGATTCGCCGTGGGAGCTCCTGATGACCACCGGCTTCATCTACGCGTTGCCGCCGGCGGCGGTCTATTACGCCTTCAAGCGCTACATGGTGGGCGGCCTCACCGCCGGCGCCGTGAAGTCGTGACGGAGCGATGAGGGTCGGATTTCGTCAGGGACGGTTCGAGGACGCTTCGCGGCCGAACTGGGATGGCGACGGGCCGCGCCCGATCGACTGGTTCGCTTGGTATCCAGCCGCCAACGGCGCCGTGGAAACGGCGCTCCCTATCGCACCATGGCCGCAGGGCTGGTTCAAAGCGGGACCAGCGGCTTTGAATGCGCCGCTCGCTGCAAGCGCGGGCGCCTGTCCTCTCGTCGTGTACTCTCACGGCACCGGCTGCAACGGCCTGCAGTCCGAATGGCTGGCGCGCGAGCTGGCAAGCCGCGGCTTTGTCGCGGTCGCCGTCAATCATCATGGCAACAGCAATGCCGAGCCGTACCGAGCAGAGGGCTTCCTCTGCTCATGGGAACGCCCGCGCGACGTGTCCTTGCTGATCGACCACATCGTCGCCCATCCCGATTTCGAAGGCCGCATCAACCTCGGCCGCATCTACGCCGTCGGCTATTCGCTCGGCGGCGTCACGGCCACCGCCCTGCTCGGCGCCATCATGATCCGCTCGCCGTTCGAGCCAGGCGCCAATCACGGCCGCGGCCCTCGCGAGTTTCCCGATCTCGTCGATCATCTGCCGCGGCTGATGGAGAAGAGCTCAATCTTCCGCGACTCCTGGGCGCGCATGTCCGCATCCTATCGCGATCCCCGCATCAAGGCGGCGCTGCTACTGGCGCCGGGGCGCTCGGTGCAGGGCTTCTCCGAGGACAGCATCGCCGCGATCAACGTCCCGACGCGCATCATGGTCGGCGGCGCCGATGCGCTGCTGCCGGCCTCACGCTGGCTGCATGAGCGACTGAGCGGTAGCGCATTCGAGATCGTCGCCGACGACGCCGGGCACTACGTCTTCCTGCCGGAGAGTACCGAGCTCGGCAGACAGAGCGATCCGGCTTGCTGCGTCGATCCGCCATCGGTCGACCGCGGCACGATCCATCGCGCGGTCGTCACCGCCGCCTTGCGGCTGTTCTTGCGTTGATCAATGCTGTCTCAGCATTCTCCGTCATTATAGCGGAGCTGCGCTCTCGCCGCGATCACTCGACAGCTTCGAGGCCAGCGACGCGATGATGATCACCACGGCAATCAGCCCGATCACCAGCGTGCAGATCGCATTGATCTCCGGCTTCACCCCGAGCCGAACCTCGGAATAGATCCGAATCGGCAGCGTCGCCGAACCGGGGCCGGTGGTAAAGCTCGCGATCACGAGATCGTCGAGCGACAGCGTGAAGGCCAACATCCAGCCCGCGACCACCGCCGGCGCGATCAGCGGCAATGTCACCATCACGAACGCGTGCAGCGGATCGCAGCCGAGATCCATCGCGGCTTCCTCCAGGCTGCGGTCGAGCGAGACCAGCCGCGACTGCACGACCACCGCGACGAAGCACATCGTGAGGGTGGTGTGGGCGACCGTCACCGTCCAGAAGCCGCGCTCGGCGTCCAGCGCCACGAACAGCAGCAGCAGCGACAGGCCGGTGATCACCTCGGGCATCACCAGCGGCGCATACAACATGCCGGAGAACAGCATGCGGCCGCGAAATCCCTGGCCACGCGACAGCGCCACCGCGGCCAGCGTGCCGAGCACCGTCGCCGCGGTGGCCGCGGTGGCGCCGACGCGCAGGCTCATCCAGGCCGCATCGATCATGGCGCGATCGCTGAAGAACTCGTGATACCAGCGCAGCGACCAGCCGCCCCACACCGTGACCAGGCGGGAGGCGTTGAACGAGTAGATCGCCAGGATCAGGATCGGGAGGTAAAGAAACGCGAGTCCAAGCGTCAGCGACGCGACGTTGAAGCGCGACAGGCGGGAGGGATTAGGCACGATCTCCTCCTCCCTCAATCCCAGTGAAACCCTCTCCGTTCCCTCCCCCCTTGTGGGGGAGGGTCAGGGAGGGGGGCACCCAGCAAAGACCGCCAATGCGGACCCCCACCCCCAACCCCTCTCCGCAAGGGGGAGGGGAGCGAGAGAGCGTGCCTTGCTGTGCGCCATCCATCACCTGCTCTCCTCCAACTGCCGGCGCTGCAGCCGGTCGTAGAGCAGAAGCGGCAGCAGCAGCACGACCAAGAGGACCACGGCGATGCTGGAGGCCACCGGCCAATCCTTGTTGGTGAAGAATTCGAGCCAGAGCGTCTGGCCGATCATCAGCGATTTCGACCCGGCGAGCAGATCGGGAATGACGAACTCGCCGACCACCGGGATGAAGCACAGCAGCGCGCCCGCGCCGACGCCGGGCAGCGACAGCGGAAACGTCACCAGCCAGAAGATCTCGCGCGGCGAGGCGCCGAGATCGGCGGCGGCTTCTTCCAAGGCCGGCTCCAGCTTGGTCAGCGTCGCGAACAGCGGCAGGATCATGAACGGCAGATAGGAATAGACGATGCCGACATACATCGCGCTGTCGGTCGACAGCCACACCACCGGCGTGGACACCAGATGCAGCGCGAGCAGGATCTGGTTCAGGAGGCCGTCATGCTGCAGGATGTTGACCCAGGCGTAGATGCGGATCAGGAACGAGGTCCAGAACGGCACGATCACCAGCATCATCGCGATGCCCTGCCAGCGCCTGGGGAGCCGCGCCATGCCATAGGCGATGGGGTAGCCGATCAAGAGCAGGATCGCGGTCGACGTCGCCGCGACGACGACGCTGCGCAGATAGGATGAAAGATACAGATCGTCAGACAGCAGCAGACGGAAATTGTCGAGCGACAGCGCCGCAAAGGCGTCGCGGAGCGACGACAAACCATCAGCCAGCGAGAACACCGGCGTATAGGGGGGCTGCGCGATCGCAGTCTGCGACAGGCTGATCTTGGCGACGAAGGCGAACGGCACCAGGAAGAACAGCACCATCCAGATGTAAGGCGCGATCGCCGCAAAGCGGGCCGGGCGCGAGAAGATGCGGCGCGCGCTCATCGCTCCAGCACCAGGCAATCGTCGGGCGTGAACCAGGCCACCACGCGCTGGTTCAGGCCATAGCCGTCGGCATCGAGCCGGGCGGTGTTGGCCTGCGCAGCGTGAAGCACGGCGCCGCCGTCGAGCTTGATCTTGTAGACGGTCCTGCCACCGAGATAGCTCGCATCGGTGATGGCGCCCTCGACACAATTGATCGCAGCAGCATCGCCGGCCGGTCGACGGAGCGCGAGGCGGATCTTCTCCGGACGGATCGCGACCGCGACCTTGCTCTCGCTGATCGGAGCCATCGGCTGCGCCACGACCAGCTCACCCGCAGTGTGGGTCACGACCCTGAGCCGGAGCGGCTCCCGCGCGGTCACCTCGCCCTCGAACAGATTGATGTCGCCGACGAACTCCGCGACCCACCGCGACGCGGGCTCCTCATACAGACGTCGGGGGACCGCGACCTGCTCGAGCCTTCCCGCGTTCATCACCCCGATCCGGCTCGCCACCGTCATCGCCTCCTCCTGGTCGTGGGTGACGATGATGAAGGTCATGCCGAGCTTGTGCTGCAGCTCCATCAGCTCGACCTGCGTGCTCTCGCGCAGCTTCTTGTCGAGCGCAGCCATCGGCTCGTCGAGCAGCAGCACCTGCGGCCGGCGCGCCAGTGAGCGCGCCAGGGCGACGCGCTGCTTCTGCCCGCCCGAGAGCTGATCCGGCTTGCGCTTCTCCAGCCCTTCGAGCCGCACCAGCGCCACCATCTCGGCAACGCGCGTGGCGATCTCGGCGCGCGGCATGCCGGCGCGCTTCAGGCCGAAGGCGATGTTGTCGCGCACGTTCAGATGCGGGAACAGCGCGTAGTTCTGGAACATCATGTTGACGGGCCGCTGATGCGGCAGCACCTGCGCGATGTCCTCGCCCGAAAGCAGGATGCGCCCTTCATCCGGCGTCTCGAAGCCGGCCAGCATGCGCAGCAAGGTCGTCTTGCCGCAGCCGCTGGGGCCGAGCAGCGCGAAGAACTCGCCGGCGCGGATGTCGAGCGAGACGCCGTCGACGGCGCGGAAGCTGCCGAATGTCTTGACGAGGTTCTCGATCCGCAGGATCGGCGGCTGAGCATCGGGACGCGGTTCCGGCGCTGGTGATGCTGCCGGCTCTCCGGCAGGCGCTGGGTTTGCGATGTCGTCAGCCATGTCCCGATCAAATCACCCTGCCCGGCCACAACGGCCGACCGGTCGGCAAGCTAGCCGCCCACGGATTGCAGCTCAACCGCGCGGGCCGGACTATCCCCGCTCGCGTCAACGGCCTGCGGCGTGCCCCGGCCACAGGCCGCAGTGGTCATGAACGCAGCGAGCGCATCGCGTTCGGCAGCGGGAAGCGTCAGACCCAGCTTGGTCCGCCGCCACAGCACGTCGTCGGGAAACCGCGCCCATTCGCGCGCCATGAGGTAGCGGACCTCCGCCTCGGTCAGCTGCGGCCCGAACGCCTGCCCGAGATCGGCCCGGCACCTCGCCTCGCCAAGGATCTCCGCCAGCCGGGTGCCGTAGGCGCCGAGCAGCCGCCGGGCCTCGGCTTCGCTGAGAAAGCGCCAGCGCTCCCGTGCGTCATCGACGAGATCCTCGAACCGGTCCCAGGCGAAGTCGCCACCCGGAAGCGGCGCTCTCGCAGTCCAGCGTGGCGACATCGGATAAAAGCGCGCGAGGCGGGAGACCGCCTGCTCGGCCCGGTGCCGGGCTGTCGTGACGTCGCCGCCGCACATGGTCAGGAGCGGCGCCTTGGCGCGGCCAGCATCGAGGCTCACGACCGTTTCCAGCCGCCCGCTGTCGGCGGCGCGCAGCACCATCATGTTGGCGCCGGCCACGCTCCGGACCACGTCCGCAGGCTGGATGTCCGAGCGGAAATAGCGGTTCGCCGCCTTGCAGAGATAGGCCACGTCTGCCGCCGGCACCGCCACCACGGCTGGGTCGCCCTTGAAGCCGTGGACCACCGTGCCGATCAGGGTGAAATCCTGCTCGTAGGGCTGGGCAAAGATCAGCCGTCCATCCGAATTCTGAAACACGTAGACCGCTTCGACATCGAACAGCCGCGGCACGATGATCTGGCTGACCTGCCGCGCGGTGACCCGCGGCGGCGGCTGACGCAGCACGGTCTCCGCCGTCGAGACGCTCCACGCGCCGGTGGCGTTGGCGAGCGCGCGCGAGGTGACGATGCGTCGATAGCCGCGGTCGATGATGGCGAGACGCCATATATGGTCGCGGTCGGCCCGCACGCAGCGGGCGCCGGTGCGGATCGACGCGCCGCGCTCGGCAGCATCCATCGCGGTCAGGACCACCAGGCGGGAATCGTCGACCACGCAATCGGAATAGTCGAATGCCGTCCCGATCGGACGCTTCAGGGCATCTCCGATCGGATGATGCGTGACGTCGAGCGCCGACGCTGACGGCAGCCGGTTGCGCGCAGCGAGGCGGTCGTAGAGCCAGAGTCCTGCGCGCAGTTGCCATGGCGGCCGCTCATTGGCGTGAGCTGGAATAGCAAAGCGGATCGGTCGGACCAGATGCGGCGCGACCGTGAGCCAGACGTCGCGCTCGGCGAGCGCGCGGCGCACGCGCAGAAAGCTGCGGCGCTCCAGCGCTGCGAGATCCCCATGCACCAGCCGCGACGTGGCCGACGAGGCGCCGCCGCCGAGATCGCCCTGCTCGACAAGGAGCACGCGCAGACCGCGGCCAGCCGCATCACGCGCCAGGCTGACGCCGTTCAGACCTCCGCCGATGATCGCAAGATCGTAGTCCGCCATACGCAAGGTCTTCGAGCGTGCCAGGACGAACGATCGTAGACCGGCGGAGATGATTCTCGTAGCGGCTTAGCTGTCATGCGCGCGGATAAATTCGCGCTGTTGCGCAACGGCCTCTGACCACGAGTGCCCGGTCAGCCGGTCTTGCGAACGGACGCGTCGTCGTCGTCGTGAGCGCGACCGACGATGCCGTCGTATTTGTCGATCGGCAGGGGCTTGCCGAGCAGATAGCCCTGAACCGAGTCGCAGCCCTGCTCGGCGAGGAAGCCGAGCTGCTCGGGCGTCTCGACGCCTTCCGCCACGATCGACATGTTCATGCCGTGACCCAGACCGATGACCGCACGAATGATCGCCGCCGATTGCGGGTTGCGGCCGATATTCATGACGAAGGCGCGGTCGATCTTGATCTTGTCGAACGGGAAGGCCTGCAGGTAGCTCAGCGACGAGTAGCCGCTGCCGAAATCGTCCATCGAGACGCGAACGCCGAGCGCCTTCAGCCGGCGCAGCAGCGCGACACCACGATCGAAATCCTCGATCAGCACACCCTCGGTGATTTCGAGCTCGAGCCTGCCGGGCGCGAGCCCCGTCTCGAGCAGGATCGAATGGACCAGTGCGACAAGGTCGCCATGAACGAACTGGGCCGGAGACAGGTTGACCGCGACCTGCAGCGGCTTCGGCCACGACGCCGCCTCGCGGCAGGCCTCGCGCAGGATCCACTCGCCCATCTCGACGATGAGGCCGCTCTCTTCCGCGAGCGGAATAAAGTCGCTCGGCGGCACGAAGCCGCGGACCGGGTGCTGCCAGCGCGCCAGCGCCTCGAAGCCGATGATCTCGCTGGCGTCGACCGTGCGGCCGGAGGCGGCCTGCGGCTGGAAGTACAGCGAAAGTTCGCCATGCTTGATCGCGACAGACAGCTCCTGATGCAGAACGCGGCGGTCGCGGATCTGCTGATCCATTTCAGGCTCGTAGAAGGTGATGCTGCCGCGCGATTTGGCCTTGGCGCGGAACAGAGCGGCACCCGCATTGGCGAGCAGCGACGCCGGATCCGAACCATTGTGCGGGAACACCGAGATGCCCGTCGTCAGCGCTGTGCGAATCGACTTGCCGTCGATCTGGAAGTCCACCGCGATCGCCGCCGCCAACTGCTCGGCCAGCGCCCTGCCCATCTCCGGTTGCTTGCCGTCGATGATCAGCCCGAACTCATCGCCGGAGAGACGCGCGACCACCCCGCCCCGGGCAACGGCATGGACGCGGCGGGCGACCTCGATCAACAGCTTGTCGCCGATGGCGTGGCCGAAGACGTCGTTGACGTCCTTCAGGCCCTTGAGATCGACGTTCAGGACCGCGAACTCCTCATCCGTGTCCGCGCAGGCCTCGATCATCTGGCTCAAGGCCTGCAGGAACGCGGCGCGGTTAGGCAGATCGGTCAGGCCGTCGTGATAGGCCATGTGCGCCATCCGCGATTCGGTCTGGCGCCGGTCGGTGACGTCCTCATAGGTCTTGATCAGATATTGCGGCTCGCCGGTCTCGCCCAGCACGGTTGCCCGTCGGGTCAGGAACAGCCGCAGACCGTCTTTGGTCGAGATCGGATGTTCCTCGGTCAGAAGGCTGCGCTTCTTGATGGCGGCTTCGTCGCGCGCCATGATCAGTCTGGCCTCGCGCGGATTGAAGATGTCGGCGGCGGTCAGGCCCGTGGCATCCTCGCGCTTGCGGTTGAGGATGATCTCAGCGCTGCGGTTGGCGAGCAGATAGCGGCCGTCGCTGACGCTCTCGACGATGAGCGAGACCGGAATGTTGTCGACGACCAGCTCCAGGAACTTCTTGCTGTTCTCCAGCTCGCGGCTCAGCGATCGCCGCTCCGTGGCATCGTCGAACAGCGCGATGAGGAACTGCGGCTCGTTCTTGTCGTTGCGTGCAACGACCCGATGGGCTTCGAGGATGCGCTTGTCGTTGCCGCGTTGAACGACCAGCTCGCTGCAATAGGTGGTGCCGGGCGCCAGCATCGCTTCGCGGTCGGCAGCCGCGATGTCGGCCGCGGTCGCGTCGCCGAAGAGGTCGCTTGGGCGCCGTCCGATGATCTGATCCCGCGGCATCCGAGAGAACTGCTCGAATGCTCGGTTGGCGAAGATGTAGCGGCCGTCGTCGATGTTCTTGGCGGCGACGCAGACGGGAACCTGATCGACCACCGATTCCAGGAACTGCTTGGTCGAGGCGAGCTCGCGCTCCAGCCGGCACTGCACCGTGCAGTCTTCGTGGATGCCGATCGATCCGCCGGTCGGAAGACGGAATATCTGGGCTCGCACCACACGTCCGCCGGGCAGCTCGGTCAGGCACCCGTCCGGCTCCCGCGCCTGGCGCGCATAGTCTTCGACCGTCAGATTGAGCAGGCCGCGCTGCCGCCGCAACTCGACCAGATCCCGGCCGGTGCAACCGGGCGGAATGTCGGCCCGGCTCATGCCGTAGATTTCGAGGAAGCGATGGTTGTAGAAGACGACGCGGTTGGCGGCGTCCGTCAGCATCAATCCCTGGCTCAGATTGTTGAGCGCGGAGCTGATGAAAACATTACGCCGCAGTTGTGCCCGCTTGGCGCGCCGCAAGGCCGAATGGATCCAGATCACGACCGAGGCGAGGAAGGCGCAGACGACGACCCCGGCGATCAACACTTCCCAGAGCACGTCCGGCTCGATGGTGCCCAGGTAGCCGGAGGGCGAGAAATCGGACGACGCAGCCCAGGCGCGCGTCGGCGCAGCCGCCCACGCTGCCATGGCGGCCATCGAGGCCGCAACGACGCACGCAGAAAACGCGTTTCGGTCGCTCGCCTGCCAATTCTTGCCAGCCATCAATCACCCGCGGTATTCGGCGACAGTATCTGGCTTCACCTATTGGGATCGGGTAAACGGGTTCGGCAAACTTCGAAAAAGACGAAGCAAATTTGGTCAATGGCCTCCCTATGATGAACGGTTTGCTAAGGGCGTGCGCACTCCGGACCGAGGCTCCACCCACCAGGGGTTGCAGCAAGCCATGATTTCTCCGAATCGTCTCAGGACCGCGCATGGATAGAGTGGATTGCGTCGTCGTGGGCGCCGGCGTCGTCGGACTTGCCGTCGCACGACAGCTGGCCCGCGCCGGACGCGAGGTCATCGTTCTCGAGGCGGCCGAGGGCATCGGCACCGTCACTTCGTCTCGCAACAGCGAAGTGATCCACGCCGGCATCTACTACAAGGCCGGGAGCCTGATGGCCCGCTTCTGCGTGGCCGGCAAGCGCATGCTTTACCGCTATTGCGACGAGCATGGCGTGCCCTACCGCAATTGCGGCAAACTGATCGTTGCAACCAATCCGGCCGAGACCGAGAAGCTGCAGGGCATCCGCGCGCACGCCGAAGCCAACGGCGTCGAAGGAATGCGGCTGCTGGCTGGATCCGAAGCGCTGGCGCTGGAGCCGGCCCTGGCCTGCGAGGCGGCCCTAATGTCGCCGTCGACCGGCATCATCGACAGCCATGCCTTCATGCTGTCGCTGCGCGGCGAGATCGAGGACGCCGGCGGCGCCTTCGCCTTCCACACGCCGCTGCTGCGGGCCAAGGCAGCCGGAGAATCAATCGAGGTCGACGCGGGCGGCGCGCAGCCGATGACGCTGAGCTGCCGGCTGCTGGTGAACGCTGCCGGCCTCGACGCGCCCGCGGTGGCCCGGCGGATCGACGGCATGCCGTCGCCGCTGGTGCCGACGACCTATCTCGCCAAGGGCAACTATTTCAGCTGCAGCGCCCGGGCACCGTTCAGCCGGCTCATCTACCCGGTGCCGGAACCGGGCGGGCTCGGCGTTCACCTCACGCTCGACATGGCAGGCCAGGCCAGATTCGGCCCCGACGTCGAGTGGATCGACCGGATCGACTACACGGTCGATCCGGCGCGCGCCGAGCGCTTCTACCCGGCGATCCGCAAATACTGGCCGTCGCTGCCGGATGGGGCGCTGATGCCGAGCTATTCCGGCATCAGGCCGAAGATCGTACCGCCGGCCGTGGCGTCGCAGGATTTCGTCATTCAGGGCCCGCGCGATCACGGCGTGCCCGGACTCATCAATCTGTTCGGAATCGAATCGCCTGGATTGACGTCATCGCTCGCGATCGCGGCTCACGTCGGCGATCTCGCTTCGAGCTGAAGACCCTCGATATCGCGATGAACAGCCTGTCGCGATAGACACGCTGGGAGACAACGCAGGCAGATGCGTTCGCGTCGTCGCGTATCGAAACTAAGTCGTGTATCGCAACTAATGCGATTGAAGTTGCGTCTGGGATGGACTCGTCGCCATCCCAGGCGCACGGTCTTGCGATCAGATGATACGGCGGATGATGGTCACATGTCAGTGAAGTGTTTCGCTGGTTACCTGTCTCAAGCGCTCGATCTCATCCTTCACCATCAGTTTGCGTCGCTTCAGTTCGGCAATTCGCAGGTCGTCCGTCGATGGATGCAGGAGAGCTTGATGCAATTCGTTTTCAAGAACTTTATGCTTACGCTCCAGTTCAACGAGATGCGCCTGAATAGCCATTCGAAACCTCCTCGGTAGGTGAACCTGAGATTCGACCAGGGCTAATGAGTGTACACTAGTCGCTTGACCTGTCGATGGGGCCAAAAGACCGCACATGCAAATTTGAGCGCCGTGTGTAACGAAGCGTGAGCTGATCCGGGCGAATCTAACGCCGGCGCCAACCTGAAATTCACGGGACAGCTGCACGGATCTTGAGGGGTGCGACTTGCTTATCAGCTTCGCAGGCGCAATATTTGCGCCCGCCTTCGCAAGGCTTTCCACTTCCTTCCGCTTTTTTGCTATCATAGATCATGGCTGACCAAGACGAGCGCGAACTGCAGGCCGAACTCGCGCGCCTGCAGCAGGAGCACCGCGACCTCGACGCGGCGATCGACGCTTTGCATCAATCGCCCGCCCCCGATTTGTTGCGGCTGCAACGACTGAAGAAGCGGAAGCTTCTGCTACGCGATCGGATCGCCTTCATCGAAGACCAGATCACGCCCGACATCATCGCCTGAAAGCGAAGCGTCAGCACGGCTGACCGTATGCCCACAGGCGATGCAGGATTTGCCGAAGCGCCTTGACAAGGAGAACAAAAAGGGAACAATTAGACCATCCCTCGTAGTCCCCGGACAACAACAAGGATGGTTGTGATGCCCGCCTCCTTCTCCCCACAGGATCGCCTCTACGAACAGGCATGTGACCAAGCCATCGCGATGTGCGACGGCAATCTGCGCTCCACGATCAAGGCGCTGATCATGGCGAACGAGTATCTCGAGCTGGAGCTGCAGGAGCTGCGGGCCGCGATCTCCTGCGGCTGCATGCCCAACACCGCCTCGGACGCCGCGCAGAGCGATGCGGCCTGAGCCCGACGGTCTTTGAGGCTCTCCAGGCGATGAGCCATGCACTCGCTCGGAGCTTCGGCGAGAGGTCAGGAGGAGCGTGCAATGCCCGATATCACCTACTACGTCGCGATGCCGTTCAGGCGGGACGAGGGTGGCATGCTGGTCGCGGGAACGGCTGAGGAATGCCAGAGCTCGTCGGCCGCGCTGCGTCGCGCGGAGGCCATGTCGCGCTTATCAGACAATATCGGCGCCATTGCCTTCAGCCGCAGCGGCGATCCATTGAAGGGGGAATTCAGCGACGCCCGGCTGCTGCACAAGTTCGGCGAGTTGCCTGACGATCTCGGCGAGTTGTGAGCGCCGTGTTCCGCCAGCTCGGTCATCGGCGCGGATGGCCGGCGAGCGCCACCGCTTGTCGCCCGGCAGGGTCGTTCGTTACGCGGGGCTCTCGTACCTTCGCTGGGCCTTGCGCATGTACATCGCGCGGTCGGCTTCCTCCAACGCACGTACTGGGTTGACGCGCTTGTCGAGAAGGGCAACCCCGGCCGACGCGCCGGCACGCACGGTCTGATCGCCGAAGGTGAAGGTCAGGCTGTCGATGGCCTGCTCCAGCTCCGCCGCCTTGGCATGCGCCTCCGTCGCGCTGAGGTGCCAAAGCAGCACGCCGAACTCGTCGCCGCCGAGCCGACCGATCACGTCGGAGGATCGGACCCGCTCGCCGAGGACACGCGCAACCGCCTTCAGGACCTCGTCACCGGCCGCATGGCCGAAGGTGTCATTGATGGGTTTCAACCGATCGACGTCGAGCACGACCAGGGCACCGGTCGCATCGTAACGCTTGATGAACGCGATGGAGCGATGGAGCTCGCGGGCGAAGCCGCGACGATTGAAGATGTCGAGCAGGAAATCGCGCTCGGCGGAGGCCGTGAGCTCGGCGATCCGCGCCTGCGCTGCCCTCAGCTCGGCCTTCAGGCGTCGGATCGTCTGCCGCGTGCCCGCCGGTGCGGAACCGGGTTCATGAGAGCGCGCGCCCCGAAGAACCCGATGACGGTATCGGGTTCTTCGCTTCCCGGCCCGCCACGCGGCCGCCATGCGCTTCTTTTTCATCGGACACCTGCCGCGCCGTCGTTTGGGCTTGCCGGGCTTAACCAAGACAGGATAGTCCATTCGGGCCTCCATGCCATGGCTTGCCGCTGTCGGGACCGATCCTATACTCCGGCCCATGCTGATGGATTCCCGAGAAGATTTGAGGTTATGACCGCCCCGATCGCCATTATCATGGGAAGCCAGTCGGACTGGGATACCATGCGCCATGCCGCCGACACACTCGGAGCGTTGGGCGTGAGCTACGACGCCCGTATCATCTCGGCGCACCGCACCCCGGACCGACTGTATGCCTTTGCCAAGGGCGCCAAGGCGGCCGGCTACAAGGTCGTCATCGCCGGTGCAGGCGGCGCCGCCCATCTACCGGGCATGACGGCCTCGCTGACAGAGCTGCCCGTGTTCGGCGTTCCCGTCGAGTCGAAGGCGCTGTCGGGGGTCGATTCGCTGTATTCCATCGTCCAGATGCCGGCCGGAATTCCGGTGGGAACGCTCGCCATCGGCAAATCCGGCGCCATCAACGCAGCGCTGCTGGCGGCGAGCGTGCTCGCTCTCTCCGATCCCGCGCTCGCCGGCCGTCTGTCGGCCTGGCGCCAGGCGCAGACTAATGCGATCGCCGAACGTCCGGAGGGCACGGCGTGACCGACTCCAATCGGGTGAAGCTCAAGCCCGGCGACACCATCGGTATTCTCGGCGGCGGCCAGCTCGGCCGCATGCTGGCGCTTGCTGCGGCGCGGCTCGGGCTGCGCTGCCAGGTGTTCTCGCCGGACCCGGACTCCCCCGCCTTCGACGTGGTGCTGAACGCAACCTGCGCCGAATATGCCGACGTCGAGGCGCTCGAGCTGTTCGCCAATGACGTCGACGTCGTCACCTACGAGTTCGAAAACGTCCCCTCGGCCGCGGCCATGGTGCTGGCGGCGAGGCGCCCGGTGCTGCCGCGCCGCTCGGCGCTCGAGACGACTCAGGATCGCCTCACCGAGAAGGATTTCGTCACCTCGCTGGGCATCAGCACCGCGACCTATGCCGACGTGTCCTCGGTCGCCACCTTGCGCGAAGCCGCGTTCCGGATCGGCTTGCCGGCCGTGCTGAAGACGCGTCGGTTCGGCTATGACGGCAAGGGCCAGATCAAGATCCGCCCGGGTGACGATCTCGAGCGGATCTGGGCCGAACTCGGCACCAAGTCGGCGATCCTTGAGGCGTTCGTTCCGTTCGAGCGCGAGATCTCGGTCGTGGCGGCCCGAGCGGCCGATGGACAGGTCGAGTGCTTCGACGTCACCGAGAACGAGCATCGCGATCACATCCTGAAGGTGTCGCGGGCGCCGGCGCGCATCCCGGATGCGCTCGCCGACGAGGCCAGGGACATTGCGAGCCGGATCGCCACCGCCCTCGATTACGTCGGGGTGCTGGCCGTGGAGATGTTCGTGGTATCGGATGGTCCCACTCCAGGCGTCCTGGTCAACGAGATTGCCCCGCGGGTGCATAATTCCGGCCACTGGACCCTCGATGGCGCCTCGATTTCCCAGTTCGAACAGCACATCCGGGCGATCGCCGGTTGGCCGCTTGGCAAGCCGCTGCGCCACGGCCACGTCACGATGACGAACCTGATCGGGGACGAGATCGACAGCTACGAGCAGTGGCTCACGGTTCCCGGCGCGACCGTGCATCTCTACGGCAAGGGCGCCGCTCGTCCGGGCCGCAAAATGGGGCATGTGACCCAGGTCTCGCCACTGCCGCCGAGGCAGGGCTGAAATAAACCGCTCCGGCGAGGTTAAACTTGCGGTCAAGAGCCCGTCAGCGGGTGGACAGCGACGGTGTCCTCTGATACACGGGCGCGCTCAAGGTTAAGGGCGCGGGCATTTGCCAGCCCTGGCTTCACCAGATTTCAAACCGATAGACTGAGAAAGAGGATGCCGCGTGCAGGTTCTCGTTCGCGATAACAATGTCGATCAAGCCCTCAAGGCGCTCAAGAAGAAGATGCAGCGTGAGGGCATTTTCCGCGAGATGAAGCTTCGCGGCCATTACGAGAAGCCGTCCGAGAAGAAAGCCCGCGAGAAGGCCGAAGCCGTGCGCCGTGCGCGCAAGCTGGCCCGCAAGAAGTTGCAGCGTGAAGGCCTGCTGCCGATGAAGCCGAAGCCGGTGTTCGGCGCTGGCCCCGGCGGTGACCGTGGTGCTGGTCGTGGTCCGGGCGCAGGTGCCCGTCCCGGCGCGCCGCGCTGATCTGGCCACTTCAATCTGACGTCGTCTGAAGCGCGGGCCTTTGGCTCGCGTTTTTGTTTTGGACGCTCCTTTTTGATTTTGCGCCTCTGGCCATCCGGCGACCGGATTCAATCCGGGTTGCTGCGCCCGCCCCTCGCATCGCTGCAGAGCTCGCCACTCCAAAGAAAAAGCGGCAGACCGGCCAGGCCCACCGCCTCGATCACGTCCGCGAACGATTCGACCGGCTATTTCGGCAGCACTGAGTGGAACACCGATTTCGCCGCCGACATCATGTCCTGCGCCACGCTGGACATCTGGTCCTTGATCGATGGATCAGTCTTGTCGGCGCGCAGGTCGAGCGGACGCAACTGCTGGACAGGGATCTCCGCCGGCGGGGTCGGGCGCCCGTCCGGCTGCAATGATCCCGTGTAGGTCGGGCTCGAGGCCGACGGCAAGGCAAAGCCCTGCTCGGCCGGTGGCGCAGAGACCGTCACGGGAGGCGGCAGCGGACGGACCGGCGACACCTGTGGCGCGACGGTCGCGATGCGCGGGGTCTCGCCAGCGCCCCGGGCTGCATCGCTCGACGGCTTCTCGGCAGCCGTCTTGCCGGCACCTTCGCTCGCGCGCAACCGCTCGATCGCCGCGCGGGCGAGATCAGCAGCATCCCGGCGATCGTCCTGCTGGGCCGCCGGGGCCTCGGCCGGAGTACCGCGCGCAATCAGCTTTTCCCGCGGCGACCCGGGATGGCGCGCGGCCTGCACATCGGTCGGGAGGCTCGCTGTTTCGGTCGGCTTCACTTCGACGGCCTTCTCCGCAGCCTTGTCGGCGAGCGACTTCTCCGAGACCCCCTTGGCCTTGATGCCAGGAGCGGGAATGCTGGAGACCTCCGTCGACGTTTCCGCCGGCTTGGCGTCGGACTTGGGATCGGCCTTCGCTTCCAGCTTGGCGGGGTCGGTCCCCTTGCCCGTGGATTTCGGAGCGTCGCTCTTTGAGCCGGTGAGCTTGGCGTAGGCAGCCGACGCCACCGCCGCCACGGTCGATGGCGGCGAGTCGGGCTTGGTATTGATGTAGTGGTTGACGATGTAGGCCCCGATGATGGTGGCAACCACCGACGGGACGATCTCCATGGCGAACTTTGTGAGATATTTCAGCATGCTGACCACTCCCGCGCGGTATTTGCGGGAACTTTGAGGCACAATTAAGGGACCATCCCAGTACCTTCCGGAGCCCGCAACCTGCGATCCCTGCAGGCGCAACCGCCGAAAAGTCGTTCTCCTGAAGCCCTTTGAGACCGAAGCCGTGCTGCAATCCAAGATCGTATGGGCGCTGCCAACTGCTTCCGGATCGCCGGCTCAAGATACCACAATCAGCGGCATCCCGGTAAACAAATGGTTACGGCTTCAATTCAACCTCGAGGAAAACGATCTCGGAGCCGGTCTCATTCAGTACATCGTGTTCGACACCGGCTTTGCGGAAATAGGATTTGCCGACCGCGAGCTGCGCCTTCGAGCGCTCGCCGGACGGCGCCACGATCGTCATCTCGCCCGCGGTGACCGGCACGATCACGTAATCCATCTCATGAACGTGGCGCCCCGTGGCACTGCCGGGCAATAGCCGCCACTCCGTGACGCGGACTTCGGGCGTATCGACCTGGACGTCGGACTGGGCGCTGAGCATCGGGGATCTCTTGAATCAGGGGACGAAGAGCAGAAACAGGAATATCGCGAACACCACCATGTGCACCAGCCCGAACAGGATGTTCGTCCGTCCCGTGCCGAAGGTCAGCATGCTCAGAACGAAGGTCAGGACCAGCAGCACTATTCCCTGCGGGTCCAGCCCGAGGACGAGCTGCTTGTCGAGCACATGGGCGGCGACCGCCACTGCCGGGATGGTCAGCCCTATGGTGGCGAGCGAGGAGCCAAGCGCGAGATTGATGCTCTTCTGAAGGTCGTTGGCGCGGGCGGCCGAGAGGGCGGCGATACTCTCCGGCAGCAGGATCAACAGCGCCACGAGCACGCCTGCGACCGCCTGCGGCGCACCCGTTGCGGCAACGCCGGCGTCGACCACCAGCGAGAACTTCTTGGCAAGCAGGACCACAGCGAGCAGTGCGACCAGCAGCAGCCCGACACTGAGCAACAGCTTCGCACGCGGCAGCCGGACATCGTCATCGGCGAACCCAGCCGAGCCGCCGACGAAATAGTCTCGATGGCGGGTGGTCTGCGTATACAGGAACACCGCGTAGAGCAGGATCGTCACGACGCTGACGAAGGCGATCTGCACGGCAGAATACACCGGACCAGGCGACGTCAAGGTATAATTCGGCAGCACCAGTGTGATGGTTGCCATCGTGAACAGTACGCTGAGATACAGATTGGCACCGGAGACCAGCACGTCCTGCTCGCGATAGCGCAGGCCGCCGATGAAGATGCAGATGCCGGCCAGGCCGTTGCACACGATCATGACGACCGCGAACACGGTGTCGCGGGCCAGCGCGGGCGCAGCCTTGTCGCCGAGCATGATGGTGGCGATCAGCGCCACCTCGATCACCGTCACCGCCAGGGTCAGGAGCAGTGTACCGAACGGCTCGCCGAGCTCATGCGCGATGACCTCGGCGTGATGCACGGCCGCGAACACCGTGCCGAACAGGATTACCAGCAGCACCGCGGCGAAGACCACGCCGGCGGCCGAAGGCGTGAAGTCATAATGCGTCGCCGTGACGATCGCGACGAGCGCGACCGCCAGGCCGGGAAAGATCACCGATGATGCGGGCGTTGCGCCCTTCACGCTCATGATTCGCGTCCTTCGATCCGTTCTGTCCGACTATGCGCGACAGCGAGGCGATCGTCACGCGGTCCGGCCGTGACAGGGTCAACCAGGACGGTCTCTGAAAGTGCCGTCGATCAGGTCAATGCGGGCTGAGCAGCGGATGGATCGGAAGCACGGTCAGCAGCACGAACAGCGGAACGAGGACGGCACCTGCCCGCAGCATGTAGCCGAAGAAACTCGGCATCTTGATGCCGCGCTCATTGGCGATCGCTGCGACCATGAAGTTCGGCGCGTTTCCAATGTAGGTCAGCGCACCCATGTAGACGGCGCCCATCGAGATCGCCGCCAGCGTGCCCGAGAGTTCGCCCATCAGCACCTTGGGATCGCCGCCCGCCAATTCGAAGAACAAGAGATAGGTCGGGGCATTGTCGAGGAAGGCCGACATCAGCCCGGTGAACCAGAAATAGGCGACCTCTCTCGGCGCGCCGGCGGGTGTCGTCACGGCATCCAAGAGCCAGCCGAACGAGCCACTGCGACCCGCGTTCAGCATGGCGATGACCGGGACGATCGCGGTGAAGATCGCCGCGAACAGCTTGGCGACCTCTCGGATCGGCTCCCAGTTGAACCCGTTCGCCTCGCGGTGCTCGTCCGGCGTGAGCCAGAGCGACAGGCCGGCGATCGCCACGAGGATGGCATCGCGCACGAGGTTCTGAAGCTCGACATGCGTGCCGAAGACGTCGAAGGAGATGCCTGGCTTCCAGGTCGCCGAGAGCAGCGTATTGGCAACGATCGCGGCGATCAGAACGACATTGATGAGGCCGCGAATGCGCACCGGCTCCTTCGTTACGAACGCCTGCGACGCAAGCTTCTCCGCGCGGAAGCGCCACCAGTCGATAGCGGCAAAGACGATGAGCAGCAATCCGGCGACGATCGCGGTCTGCAGCCAGAGGTGTTGCGTCGTCCAGAAGAAATCGACGCCGCGCAGAAAGCCGACGAACAGCGGTGGATCGCCCAGAGGGCTGAGCGCGCCACCGACATTGGCAGCCAGGATGATGAAGAAGACCAGCACGTGCACGTTGTGCGGCCGCGTCAGATTGGCGCGGATCAGCGGACGTACCAGGATCATCGCGGCACCCGTCGTGCCGACCACGCTCGCGATGATCGTGCCGAGTGCCAGGATGGCCGTATTGGTCGCCGGCGTACCTCTGATGTCGCCGGTCACCAGGATGCCGCCGGCGACGGTGTAGAGCGCAAACAGCAGCACGATGAAGCTGAGATACTCCGCGAGCAGCGCGTGGATGAAGGACGCGAGCGAGGCCGCCAGTCCCGCCTGCCAGGTCAGCGCCGCCAGCGTCACCACGGCCCATGCCAAGGCGATCTTGCCGTAATGGTGATGCCAGAGGCGGGCAAACAGCAGCGGGCCGAGCGCGATCGATAGCAGCAATCCCGCAAACGGCAGCGCGAACGGCCAGGTCATCGCAGCGCCATCGAGGCCGGCGGCGGCATACGCGGGGATCGGCAGACCTGCGACGATCGCGACTACAAGCAGAGCTGGCCACCGACCGAGGACATTACGGGCTGTCGATGAAACTCTTGGCCGTACCTGTCGCACCATAGAAATCCAGATCATTATGTCCGCCGTCGGGAAACCGTACGAAGCGCTTGGGGTCATGCGCAAGCGCGAACAATCGTTCCCCGAAGCGGATCGGAATCCCCGGATCTTTGGCGCCATGCATGATCAGCAGCGGCACATGCACCTTGGCAATGCGCTGATCGGATTGGAAGCGGTCGCGCATCAGCAGGCTGACGGGAACCACTTTGAGCATGTCGGAGGCGACGTCGACCGTGGACGTATAGGGCGCCTCCAGGATCAGCCTGGCGATGGGACGCTCAGCGGCGATCGCGGCGGCCACGCCGCTGCCCAGTGAAAAGCCCCAAGCCACGATGCGCTCCGCCGCGTAGCGCTCGCGCGTGAAGGCATAGGCGGCTGCGGCATCCTGAAGCAGCCCCTGCTCACTGGGGTTGCCGCTCGAGCCTGCATAACCGCGATAGGACAGCGCGACGAGGCCGGTCCCGTCGGAGGTCAGCGCCTTGAAGCGCGAGACCACGCCGGCGAGGAAGTCGCCATTGCCTGGGAAATACAGCACGACCTTGCGGCCGGGCTGCGCCGGCACATGCCAGGCGATGACCTTCTCGCCGTCGGCCGAGGTCAGCACGTGCTCTTCAGCCTGCGGAAAACCGGCCGCGTCCGGCGCGGTGCGACCGACCGGCGGGATCGGAAACAGCATCGCGCGCTGGCGCATGAACAGCACAGCAAGCACGGTGGCGTAGATCGCCACCACGACGATAAGGAGCCATTTCAGGACCGCCATGGCTCCCAATAATGCCAGCTACATGCCCTTGACGATGTTCTCGGTCATCTTCTTGGCGTCGCCGAGCAGCATCATCGTGTTGTCGCGGTAGAACAGCGGATTGTCGATGCCGGCATAGCCCGAGGCGAGCGAGCGCTTGATGAACATCACGGTGCCGGCCTTCCAGACCTGCAGCACGGGCATGCCGTAGATCGGCGAGGACTTGTCCTCCTCAGCGGCCGGGTTGGTGACGTCGTTGGCGCCGATCACGAAGGCGACGTCGGCCTGGGCGAACTCGGAGTTGATGTCCTCGAGCTCGAACACCTCGTCATAGGGGACGTTGGCCTCGGCGAGCAACACGTTCATGTGGCCGGGCATGCGGCCCGCGACCGGATGAATGGCGTACTTCACCTCGACGCCTTCCTTCTTCAGCGTGTCGGCCATCTCGCGCAGCGCGTGCTGGGCCTGGGCCACGGCCATGCCGTAGCCGGGCACGATGATCACCTTCGAGGCGTTCTTCATGATGAAGGCCGCGTCGTCAGCCGAGCCGAGCTTGGCCGGCTTCTGCTCACCGGTACCACCGCCGGC
Source organism: Bradyrhizobium sp. SZCCHNR1043 (assembly GCF_032489675.1). Taxonomy (NCBI): domain Bacteria; kingdom Pseudomonadati; phylum Pseudomonadota; class Alphaproteobacteria; order Hyphomicrobiales; family Nitrobacteraceae; genus Bradyrhizobium; species Bradyrhizobium sp. SZCCHNR1043. Next base: position 122,866 of record NZ_JAUEYN010000012.1, on the reverse strand, counting down.
CGCTGCGGTCTCGCCGCCGAAGCCGCCGAGGATGACCGAGATGAAGGACCGGTTCATCGCATGGCACATGATGTAGGACAGGATCGCACCGGACGAGCCGACCAGCGCGCCGGTGATGATCAGCGCCGAATTGCCGAGCGTGAAGCCGATACCCGCCGCGGCCCAGCCCGAATAGGAGTTCAGCATCGAGATCACGACCGGCATGTCGGCGCCGCCGATCGGGATGATCATGAGCACGCCGAGCGCCAGCGCCAGCAGCGTCACCATCAGGAAGTCGAACCCGCCGCCCGTCATCACCAGGCGGACCACGAAGAAGACGAGCGCAACGGCGAGCGCAATGTTGATGATGTGGCGCGCCGGCAGGATGATCGGCGCGCCACTCATCCGTGCCGAGAGCTTCAGGAAGGCGATGACCGAGCCGGTGAAGGTCAGCGCGCCGATGGCGACGCCGAGCGACATTTCGACCAGGCTCTGCGGATGGATGTTGCCGGGCGTACCGATGTCGAAGGCTTCGGGCGCAAAGAACGCGCCGGCGGCGACCAGCACCGCGGCCATGCCGACCAGCGAGTGGAACGCCGCCACGAGCTCGGGCATCGACGTCATCGGCACCCGGCGCGCGATCACCGCACCGATGCCGCCGCCGATCGCAACGCCGAGGATCACGAGGATCCAGGCGATCGCATCTGCCGGGGGATGCCCGGCCAGCGTGGTGGCGACCGCAATCGCCATGCCGGCCATGCCGAAGAAATTGCCTTGCCGGCTGGAGGCCGGACTCGACAGCCCGCGAAGAGACAGGATGAACAGCACACCTGCCACGAGATAAAGGAGTGCCGACAGATTGGCGTTCATTGCAGATGCCCCGTTGTGCCTGTCATCCCGCGTCGTGCGGCGTTGTTACTTGGACTTCTTCTTGTACATCGCCAGCATGCGCTGGGTGACGAGGAAGCCGCCGAAGATGTTCACACAGGCGAAGATCAGCGCGATGAAGCCGAAGGCCCGCGCCAGACCGCTGCCGCTCGACAGCATGGGAACGCCAACCGCGAGCAGCGCGCCGACCACGATCACCGAGGAGATCGCGTTGGTCACCGACATCAGCGGCGTGTGCAGGGCCGGCGTCACCGACCACACCACGAAGTAGCCGACGAACACCGCCAGCACGAAGATCGACAGCCGGAAAACGAAGGGGTCGACGGCTTGGACGACATGTTCCATGGCTCTGCTCCTTAGGCCTTCGGCTGGAAGTTCGGGTGGACGATGGCGCCATCCTTTGTCAAAGCCGTGGCCTTGACCAGCTCGTCGTCCCAGTTGACCGCGAGCGCCTTCTCCTTCTTGTCGACCATGGTCTCGATGAAGGAGAACAGGTTGCGGGCGTAGAGGCTGGAGGCGGAAGCTGCGACCCGGCCGGCGAGATTGGGGTAGCCGATGATCTTGACGCCGTCGATCTCGACGGTCTCGCCGAGCTTGACGCCCTCGACATTGCCGCCACGCTCGACCGCGAGGTCGACCAGCACCGAGCCCGGGCGCATCGACTTCACCATCTCCATGGTGACGAGGCGCGGCGCCGGACGGCCGGGAATCAGCGCCGTGGTGATGATGACGTCCTGCTTCTTGATGTGTTCCGCCGTCAGCGCCGCCTGCTTGGCCTGGTACTCCTTGGACATCTCCTTGGCGTAGCCGCCGGCCGTCTGGGCGTTCTTGAACTCCTCGTCCTCGACCGCGAGGAACTTGGCGCCGAGGCTCTCCACCTGCTCCTTGGTGGCCGGCCGCACGTCGGTCGCAGAGACCATGGCGCCGAGCCGGCGCGCGGTCGCGATCGCCTGCAGGCCGGCGACGCCGACGCCCATCACGAACACCTTGGTCGCCGGCACGGTGCCGGCCGCGGTCATCATCATCGGGAAGGCGCGGCCGAAGGCCTCGGCGCCCTCGATCACGGCGCGGTAGCCGGCAAGGTTGGCCTGGCTCGACAGCACGTCCATCACCTGGGCGCGGGTGATGCGCGGCATCAGCTCCATCGCGAAGGAGGCAATGCCGGCATCGGCCATGGCCTTGAGCGCCGCGTCATTGCCGTAAGGATCCATGATCGCGAACACCAAGGCGCCGCGCCGGTAGTTGGCGAGTTCGGAGGCTTCCGGCCGCTTCACCTTGATGATGATGTCGGCATCCTTGAGCGCGTCCGCGCTCACGGTTGCGCCCGCCGCCGTGAATTCCGAGTCCGGCAGGCCGGATTTGATGCCGGCGCCGGGCTCGACCGCGATCTCGGCACCCAACGCCTTGAACTTCTTCACCGTGTCGGGAGAGGCGGCAACCCGCGGCTCCAACGGGTCGATTTCCTTGGCGACGGCAATCTTCATGAGGCCTCCGGCGCGAATGCGCGCGCGAGCTTTAAGAGGGCGGGACGTCCATGGGCTACAGCATGACGCCAAGTTAGCACTTGGCTTCGGCAGTCAGCTGAAGGCCCGCCGGCGGGGATGCCGGCGGGCCGAGAGCGACATTAAGCGAGGAAAATAGCCATCAAGATGACGATGAGAGCGACGCTGATCGTGCCGTACTTCACCAGCTTGATGAAGCCCTCGTAGGTGGCCTCATGCGCCACATAGTCGTTGCCGTCAGCCGTCGAGTAGGCGATCTCGCCATGGTTTGCCATCGGGGTCCCCCAGAGAAATATGCTTTGTTAAGGTCGCATACCCCAAAGCCGATGCAAGGGCAACGGCTGGCATGCAAGGCAGTTTTATCGCGTTTTCCGATCGCCCTATTGGCGAGGCCAATTGTCACGGATCCAGCGCGTCAGGCTGGCCTCGCTGACCTCGCCGGCAGCGAGGGCGAGGATCATGGCGGTGGCCTGAGCCGGCTCGGGCGCGAACGCGATTTCGTTTCTCCGCAGAAACGTCATCATCGCCATGAAGGCGATCCGCCTATTGCCGTCTACGAAAGCGTGGTTCTTGGCCAGTCCGAATGCATAGGCTGCGGCAAGCTCGGGAAGCGTCGCCTGCTCATAGCTCCATTTGTTAATGGGCCGCTCCAGGGCCGAGCGGAGCATGCCCTCGTCGCGCGGCCCGGGCGCGCCGCCGAAGCGGCGCAACTGTCGGGCGTGGATCGCGACGGCCTGCTCGTAGGTGATCCAAAGCGGCCCCTGCTGCTCGCTCATTTGGCGAGCGCGGCCAGGGTGTCGCGATACTCATCCATGATCTCGTCCGCGATCTCCATCGTCCGCTCGAAATCCGGATCATAGGGCAGCGCCTGGAAGCCGCCGCCGGGCAATTCGACGATGTGCAGTTGCTGACCGCGTTTGAGATCGAGCCGCTGCATCAGTTCGCGCGGCAACAGCAGGCCGTCGGAATTGCCGATCTTCTTGATTTCGATCTTCATAGCAGGCCGCTCCGAAAAAGAGGCGCGTTATACAAATGTATAACGCACCTCTTCAATCCGTTCAACAAATGTTTTACGCCCCTACCCCATCGCCTCCAGCTCGTCGATCATGCCGGCGATGACTGAGAGACCGCCGTCCCAGAATTTGGGGTCCTTGGCGTCCAGGCCGAACGGCTTGAGCAGTTCGGAATAATGCTTGGTGCCGCCGGCCGCGAGCATCGCCAGATAGCGCTCGGCAAACCCCTCGGCGGCGTGCTCGTAGACCGCATAGAGCGAGTTCACGAGGCAGTCGCCGAACGCATAGGCGTAGACGTAGAACGGCGAATGGATGAAGTGCGGGATGTACATCCAGAAGTTTTCGTAGCCCGGCTTGATCTCGATCGCCTCGCCGAGACTCTCGGTCTGCACCGAGAGCCAGAGCTGCCCGAGCCGCTCGGCGGTCAGCTCGCCGTTCTTGCGCTCGGTATGCACCGCGCGCTCGAACGAATAGAACGCGATCTGCCGCACCACGGTGTTGATCATGTCCTCGACCTTGCCGGCGAGCAGCGCCTGACGCTGCCTGGCGTCCTTGGTCTCGGATAGCAGCCGCTTGAACGTCAGCATCTCGCCGAACACGCTCGCGGTCTCCGCCAAGGTCAGCGGCGTCGGCGCCATCAGCGCGCCTTGCCTCGCCGCCAGCACCTGGTGCACGCCGTGGCCGAGCTCATGCGCGAGCGTCATGACGTCACGCGGCTTGCCCTGATAGTTCATCAGCACATAGGGATGCGCCGACGGCGTGGTCGGATGCGAGAACGCTCCCGGCGCCTTGCCGGGCCGCACCGGCGCATCGATCCAGCTCTGGTCGAAGAAGCGCTGCGCGATGTCGGCCATCTCCGGCGAGAAGCCGCGATAGGCCGTCAGCACCATGCTCTTGGCCTCCGGCCACGCAATGGTGGCATTGGCGGCGAAGGGCAGCGGCGCATTGCGGTCCCAATGCGCCAGCTTCTTCTTTTTGAACCAGCGCGCCTTGAGCTGGTAGTAGCGATGCGACAGCTTCGGATAGGCCGCGCGCACCGAGGCCACCAGTGCATCGACCACCTCGCGCTCGACGCGATTGTTCAAGTGGCGGGAGTCGGCGACATCCTGGAAACCGCGCCAGCGGTCCGAGATGTCCTTGTCCTTGGCGAGCGTGTTGGTGATCAGCGCGAAGGTGCGCTCATTGGCCTTGAAGGTTTTTGCCAGCGCCTCGGCGGCCGCCTTGCGCTTGGCGCCGTCGCGGTCCTGCAGGAAATTCAGCGTCGGCTCGATCGCGAGCTCCTTACCTCCGACCTGAAACCGCAGGCCAGCGATGGTCTGGTCGAACAACCTGTTCCAAGCCGAATAGCCGGTCTGCGATTTTTCGTGGAACAGCTGCTCGACGCGGTCCTCGAGCTGATACGGCTTGTCCTTGCGCAGGTCCTCGATCCACGGCCGGTAATGGCCGAGCGCGGGCGTCTCCATCGCGCGCTCGATAACGCCGTCGTCGATGCGGTTGAGCTCGAGCGGAAAGAACAGCAGATGCGTCGACGCCGCCGTCAGCCGCTCCGAGATGTCGCCGTAGAATTTGGAGATCGCCGGATCGACGCTGTCGCCGGCATGCGCAAGACCGGCGAACGAACCGAGCCTCCCGGCGAGATCGTCGATCGCCTCGTAGCGCCGCACGGCTTCTGCGAGCCATTCGCCGCCATCCTCGCGCGCGACATGCTCGGCGAGCTTGCCCTTGTAGTCGGTCTCAAACGCGACGCATTCGGAATCCATCTTCGCGAGATCGTGAGCGATCTCAGGGGCGTCGATGCCCATATAAAGGTCGCCGAGATTCCATTCGGGCAGCACGCCGATGCCGGCCTTTGCCGCGACGGCCTTCTTTGCCGGTTTGGCCGATGATTTGGCCGTCGCACCGCGCGCAGCCTTGACCTCTACCGGCTTCGGCTTTGACGCGGGCTTCTTGGCCGGCTTGGCCTTGTTGGATTTGGTCTTGGCGGATTTGGTCTGGGGGGCGGATCTGGTCGGCTTGCGAAGGGCAGAAGAAGCGCGCGAGGTCATCGGATGGGTAACCTGTTGTTCGAACGTGTATCCCGATCAGCGAGGTTTAAGGTTGCGTTAATCGGCGTCGGCGAGAGTGCCCCGATTCGAGACAGATAGTCGTAGCGTGCAAGGAAAGCCATGGCTGCCAGCATTTTGATTGCCGATGATGATCCGGTCCAGCGCCGGCTGGTGGAGAACATGGTGCAGAAATGCGGCTACGAGGCGGTCGTCGTCGAGACCGGCGATGCCGTCATCGAGAAGCTGACGAATCCTGACGCCGGCCCCATCGACGCCATCGTGCTCGATCTCGTGATGCCCGGCCTCGACGGCATGGGTGTCCTCTCCAAGATGCGCGAGATGGGGATCTCGATACCCGTGATCGTGCAGACCGCGCATGGCGGCATCGACAACGTCGTCTCCGCAATGCGCGCCGGCGCGCAGGACTTCGTCGTCAAGCCGGTCGGCATCGAGCGGCTCCAGGTCTCGTTGCGTAATGCGCTCAATACCTCGGCCTTGAAGGGCGAGTTGCAGCGCATCCGGCACAGCCGCGAAGGGCGCCTGACCTTCGCCGACATCATCACCCGCGCGGAGGCGATGGCGCCGATCCTGCGCATCGCCGAGAAGGCCGCGGCCTCGTCGATCCCGGTGCTGATCGAAGGCGAATCAGGCGTCGGCAAGGAGCTGTTCGCCCGCGCCATCCACGGCACCAGCGAGCGCAAGACGAAACCGTTCGTTGCCGTCAATTGCGGCGCGATCCCGGACAATCTGGTGGAATCGATCCTGTTCGGTCACGAGAAGGGCGCATTCACCGGCGCGACCGAGCGTCACATGGGCAAGTTCGTCGAAGCCCATGGCGGCACGCTGTTCCTCGATGAGGTCTCGGAGCTGCCGCTTACCGCCCAGGTCAAGCTGCTGCGCGCCCTGCAGGAGGGCGCCGTGGAAGCCGTCGGCGGCCGCAAGCCGGTCAAGGTCGACGTCCGCATCATCTCGGCGACCAATCGCAGGCTGCTTGACCGCGTCAAGGAGGGCCACTTCCGCGAGGATCTGTTCTACCGGCTGCATGTGCTACCGCTCACCGTTCCGCCGCTGCGCACCCGCCGCGAGGACATCCCGCATCTGTTGCGGCATTTCCTCGCGCGGTTTGCGGCTGAGGAGAACCGCGCCATTTCGGGCATCGCCGGCGAGGCCGTCGCCTATCTGACCAAGCTCGACTGGCCCGGCAATATCCGCCAGTTGGAAAACGCGGTCTACCGCGCCGTCGTCATGGGCGAGAGTGACCAGCTCGGCGTGGCCGATTTTCCGCTGATTCCCACCCACGCACCGCCGGTGGAGCCTGCGCCGGCCCTCACCGTGGAGCGGCCTGTTCCGGCGCTGCCTGCGATGGTGCCGGGAAGTGAAGTCCCCATTGCCCCTCTGCCCTCGCACGGGTTCCTGCCGCTGCTCACCGCAAGCGGCGAGGTGCGGCCGCTCGAGGAGATGGAGCATGAGATCATCCGCTTCGCCATCGCCCATTACCGCGGCCAGATGTCGGAGGTGGCGCGCCGCCTCAAAATCGGACGCTCGACGCTCTACCGCAAGCTCGACGAAGCCAATGACGAGACCCCCACGACGGAAAGCCCGCCGCTCGGCTGAGCCGCTCGGATCCGCACCATGGTTGCGCTTGGCTGTCGTCCGAAAAAGGCCGCAAGTCTTGGCAACACTGGAACATCTGAACCGTTGCCTTGCGGTGACAGACAAAGGAAATAACGCGTGGCACAAACGCACGATCGGTTTGGCCGGGGTTTCCCAAGAGTCAGTTTGTCGTGAGTTGTCCCGTGTGGCGCTGGCCGCAGAAATGGGGCTTGAGTATCGTTTGGGCGTGAATCATTGCGTGCAGATGTGAACCATCCTCACAGGCGGTACCCGCGCCGAAGCTGGCGGATCGACCTTGTTACCCCTGTTCCAGCCGGGACAGATCATCCGAGGGATTGATGATGCGAGATTGTGTGACCACCCGTGGCGGATATGACCGCGTGCTCATGGCTGTCGCGGCGACCTTCCTCGCGGTGTCCTCGACCTCTGCTTTCGCCCAGAGCGGTCCGCCCCGCAACAGCGCGGCCGAGCTCGCCATCGATGCGGCGATCCCGTTCCCCGAGCCGGCCAACGTGCCGCCGCCGACCGCCAGTGACTTCAAACTCGACACCACCGCCACCGTGTCGCCCGACCAGGCCAAGTCGCCCGAGACGACGACCAAGCCGCTCGACTCTGCCGCGGCGCCTGCGGCCGATCCCGCCAAAACCGTCGCCACGCCGCCGGCAGCGGCCCCTGCGACCGCGACGGTCCCAGACCCGGTCAAGGCCGCCAGCACCGTTCCCGCCGCCGACCAGCCCGTTGCCGACCGTCTGCGCGACCTGATGGCGAGCAAGGCGACAAGGTATTTCGACCGCAAGGCCGAACGCGCCGCCGTCGAGAAATTCTACACTGGCCGCGACTACGCGCCGATCTGGACCCAGGGCGGCAATCTGACAGCCGCCGCGAAGGGCGTCATCGCCCGTCTCAGGGATGCAGCAGCCGATGGCCTCAATCCCGGCGACTATCCGGTGCCGGATTTCGCAGCCGCAGCCTCCGCACCGGACGCGCTGGCGGAGGCGGATCTCAGACTCACCGAGAGCATGATGGACTACGCGCGCCAGGCGCAGAGCGGCCGCATGCACTGGTCGCAGGTCTCAGCGGATATCCAATATCCCGAGCATCCGGTCGATCCGAACGAGGTGCTGGCCAACGTCACCGGCGCAAAGGATGCCTCCGCGGCGCTGGAGAGCTACAACCCGCCGCACAAGCTCTACAAGCTGCTGAAGGCCAAGCTCGCCGAGCTGCGCGGCGTCAGCGACGGCGCGCCTGTTATCATCGACGACGGCCAGCCGCTGAAATACGCCCCTGCCCGCGGCAAGAATGCGCCGGAGGCCGAGGCGCAGATGTCCGACCCGCGCGTGCCCAAGCTGCGCGCCAAGCTCGGCATCACCGAGAACGCCGACGACATCCGCTATGACGCCAAGGTCGCCGCCGCCGTCCGCAAGTTCCAGGAAAGCGTCGACCTCAAGCCGACCGGGGTGCTCGACGACCGCACCGTGAAGGCGCTCAACACGCCCAAGCGCGACAAGCAGATCGATACGGTCCTCGTCAACATGGAGCGCTGGCGCTGGCTGCCGCGCGACCTCGGAGCGCCCGCGATCGGCGACGCTTATGTGATCCTCAACATCCCCGACTACACGCTGAAGGTGATGCAGCACGGCGCGCAGGTGTGGACCACCCGCGTGGTGACCGGCAAGCCGGGGCAGCATGCGACGCCGTTGCTCAGCGAGACGATGAAGTTCATCACGGTCAATCCGACCTGGAACGTGCCGCCGTCGATCATCTACAACGAGTATCTGCCGGCGTTGCAGCAGGATCCGACCGTGCTCGACCGCATGGGCCTGCGGCTGGAGCGCGCGCGCGACGGCTCGATCCACATCTCGCAGCCGCCGGGCGAGGCCAACGCGCTCGGCCGCATCCGCTTCAACTTCCCGAACAAGTTCCTGGTCTATCAGCACGACACGCCGGACAAGAACCTGTTCGCCCGTGACGAGCGCGCCTTCAGCCATGGCTGCATGCGCGTGCAGTATCCGGATCAGTACGCGTCGGTCCTGCTCAACATCACCATGCCGAACGAGCGCTACACGCCCGAGCGCATCCGCAGCATGTACGGCCGCAGCGAGATCGACCTGAAATTCCCGACGCCGATCCCGGTCAACATCACCTACCAGACCGCCTTCGTCGACGATGCCGGCAAGCTGCAATTCCGCAAGGACATCTATGGCCGCGACGCGACCATGATCTCGATCCTGAAGAACAACCGCGGCAAGGATCTCGAGAACGTCGTCGCCCACGCCCAACCGAGCTACGCGCGTCCGAAGGGGCCGCTGCCGAACTCGGTCAACATCAGCGACAACAGCTTCTCCTCCGGCCCGAACTTCTTCGAGCGCCTGTTCGGCGGCGGTGGCCTGCCGACGCCGCCGGCGCCGGTCGGCCGCCCTGCCCGGCGGGTCTTCACCCGCTGATCAGGCCGCCGATCACGGTCAAAATTTCCATCTTGAGATCAAAGGCCTCGCCGATCGGCGGGGCCTTTGCTTTAGGTTAACCACAATGATCAACCAAGATTCGATGGCTCTTTTTCGCCACACTCAAGAGTATATGTTAAGGGTAATTGGGGGGCGGGTCGGTCAGTATCCCTTAACCATCCCGCCTTAGGTAAGCGTTTCCTCTCTCTTCCGCCGGACGGGCCGCAAGAGGGTCATCGAGTAAACGCTCGTCGACGGGGTGGCTGCATCTTGCTGTCTGTTTTCGCGCGCCAATCTGTTTCGCTCACGAGGGCGGGTTGGAAGGCTGGATGCCAATGCGGGCTGGCGGCGCTGCTGCTACTCATCGGCGCCGGCTCGGTGCATGACGCGGCGGCGCTGAATGAAACCCACACCCTCTCCTTCCACCACACCCATTCCGGCGAGGACCTGACGGTCACCTTCAAGCGCGAGGGCCGCTATGACGAAGACGCGCTGAAGAAGCTCAATCACTTCCTCCGCGACTGGCGTACCCAGGACGAGACGGTCATGGACCGCCGCCTGTTCGACATCCTCTGGGAGGTCTATCGCGACGTCGACGCCAAGCAGCCGATCCAGATCATCTCGTCGTACCGGTCGCCCGCCACCAACTCGATGCTGCGCCGTCGCTCGGCGCATTCCGGGGTGGCGCGGCACAGCCAGCACATGCTGGGCCACGCGATGGATTTCTACATTCCGAACGTGCCGCTGGAGCAGATCCGCTTCGCTGGCCTGCGCCTGCAGCGCGGCGGCGTCGGCTTCTACCCGACTTCCGGCTCGCCCTTCGTGCACCTCGACACCGGCAACATCCGGCACTGGCCGCGGATGACGGCTGACCAGCTCGCCCGCGTGTTCCCGGACGGCAAGACCGTTCACGTGCCGAGCAACGGCGTTCCGCTCAAGGGCTATGAGCTGGCCAAGGCCGAGATCGAGAAACGCGGCAATGGCGATGACGCGTCGTCCAGCCGCCCCAACCTGTTTGCAAGGCTGTTCCGCGGTCGTCCGAGCGAGGATGACGAGGAGTCTGGCGAGAGCGAGAGCAAGGCCGACGCCAAGCCGGTCCAGACCGCGGCACTCGCCGCGAAGCCGGCTGACAAGAGCTCCGACAAGGACGGCCGGACCGTCGAGCGATCGGTGGACAGCAAAGCCGCCACCACGCGCGGCAAGATCGCCAATGCCCTGCAATTGGCCTCCGCGGATGCGCAATCTGCCGCTCAGCCCGCGGCGACCAAGCCCGAGACGAAGTCCGAAACGACAAGCGCCGTCGGCAGCAAATCCAGGGACGGCGCGCCGCAGAGCGTCGCCGACATCATCAATTCGCGCGGCTTCTGGGGTGACAATCCCGGCACGCCGAAGCAGGCCACCCCCGAGCAGGTTGCCGCGATCACGGCACGCCGTGCGCTGTCATCGATCGATCAGCAGCAGACCGCAAGCCTGATGCAGGCCATGGCCTTCGCACCCCCGGCCTCCTCTCCGCTCGATCGCGCCAATGTCGCCTCCACGGCCCCCATCCCGGTGCGAAACTCCCGCCCGGCGACCCGCAGCGTCGCGCCGGTGCCTGAGGCCGCCCCCGCGGCCGCGAAGAACGGCCAAGGTCAGGACGGCGCCATCACGATGGCGACGCGAATCTCGGCGGCCAAGGCCCCCGATTCGACCTGGATGCGGGCCATCATGCTGACGCCGAGCGCATCGTCATCGATGTCCGTGACGAAAATGGGCGACGTGGACCTCACCGTGATGCGCAGCTATTTCGTCAAACCGCAGGTCGCGCTGGCGATGAGCTTCACCGCCGAGCCGACGCCGGGACTGAGCTACGATCAGTTCACAGGGCCGGCGATCATCAAGCTCGAAACCAAATCCTTCGCCATGCGCGCGGCAGCCTTGCGCTGACGCCGCGACAGCCGGTTCGTCGTTCTCCTCGGCATTGACGAGCTGGAGTGCAGCGTCGATGGCCGCATGCCGCCGGCGCGCCGAGGCGAACCGGGAGAAAGCGAATGCCCCGTCAGGGGCAGCCGAGGTCTGCTCCAGGTGAGCGAGGCCGGCTGCTCAGATCATTCCGAGCGCCTGCATATAGGTCTCGAGGATGCTTTCCTCTTCCTGGCGCTCGTTCGGGTCCTGCTTGCGCAGCCGGATGATCGTGCGCAGCGCCTTAACGTCGAAGCCATTGCCCTTGCTCTCGGCGTAGACGTCCTTGATGTCTTCGGAGATCGCCTTCTTCTCCTCCTCGAGACGCTCGATCCGCTCGATAATCGACTTGAGCTGGTCTACGGCAAAGCGGGTCGCGGGCGAGTCGTCGTCCTTCGCGGCGGCGGAGGTGGCCATCTGATACTCCTGAGTGGAACTCGTGTGTCCAAGGAAGGCGCCAAAGGGCGCTACATGTTCGCCGCGACCCTCAAATCTGGCGTGCCCCGCGTCAAGGCGACATCGCCCTCATCCACAGAGCGGCCCACATCTTGTTGGCCTGCGCAGCGTGAAGCCCACGCAAGCCGGCCGCGCCACTTGTGTTTCGTCACCATCCTGCGCAGGACCCGATTCGCCTTCGAAGCCCCTGCCAAGTCTGGGCTCGCGCGCGAACGGCAGTAAAGCGCGTCTCCTGCGCGCTCGTTTCGGAATCAGTGGCCCGGATGCGCCTTCTTGAAGGCTTCGCGCTGCTCGGCGCTGGCCTCGCGCTGGTACTTCGCCTTCCATTCCTCGTAAGGCATGCCATAGACCGCCTCGCGGCTCTCGTCCTTGGTCATCGGCGCCCCCTGGGCGTCGGCGGCGTCCTTCAGCCAGTTGGAGAGGCAGTTGCGGCAGAACCCCGCCAGATTCATCAGATCGATGTTCTGAACGTCGGTTCTGGTCCGCAGATGCTCGACGAGCCGGCGAAAGGCGGCGGCTTCGAGTTCGGTCCGGGTGGTGCTGTCCATCGTCATCTCTTTGTTCCCTGTTCCGCGCCATGACGGATGTCTGCTATATAATGAGGCTTCGTCGCAGATTTGGCCATATCGCAGCGCGGTCAGGAGGAGCGAGGCGCTGGATCGCAGCGGCTTCGCACGAGATCGTCATGGCGTTGACAGCCGCAGCCAAGCCCAGCGACATCGTTCAACGGTTGATATAGCGTCGCGCAATGATCCCCAAAATCTCCTCTCTCCTGCATCGCAATCCCTTCCGCCCTGGCTACGGACTGCTTTCGCTGCTTGGGCTGGCCGCGCTCTGTCTGTCGTCCACTCCGGCGGCCGCCGATTTCCGGCTCTGCAACAACACCTCCAGCCGGGTCGGGATCGCCCTCGGCTACAAGGACGCCGAAGGCTGGACCACGGAGGGCTGGTGGAACGTGTCGTCACGCAGCTGCGAGACCCTTCTCAAGGGCACGCTGGTGGCACGCTATTATTACATCTACGCGCTCGACTATGACCGCGGCGGTGAATGGTCGGGACAGGCCTTCATGTGCTCGCGCGACAAGGAATTCACCATCAAGGGCACCGACAATTGCCTGGCGCGTGGCTTCGACCGCACCGGCTTCTTCGAGGTCGACACCGGCGACCAGCGCGCCTGGACGGTGCAGCTCACGGAGGCCAATGAGCAGCCGGCGCAGCAGCGCGTGCCCGGAATTCCCGGTACGTTGGGACCCGGAGGCAACGTTCCAGGTCTGCCCAATGGGCCGCAAGGTGCGCCGCCGGCAGCCGCACCGGCCCTGCCGCCAGGGCAAGCACCCAAGCCATGAGGCGGCTGCGACGCATCAAGATCCTCGCGACGCTCGGCCCCGCCTCCTCGGACAGCGCGATGATTCGCAAGCTGTTCGAGGCCGGGGCCGACATATTCAGGATCAACATGAGCCACACCCCGCACGACAAGCTGCGGGAGCTGGTGACGACGATCCGCAGCGTCGAAGCGAGCTACGGCCGCCCGATCGGCATTCTGGTCGATCTTCAGGGTCCGAAGCTCAGGCTCGGCACCTTCGCCGACGGCCCGGTTCAGCTCAACAACGGCCAGAGCTTCGTGCTCGATTCCGACAAGACACCGGGCGATGCGACGCGGGTCCATCTGCCGCATCCGGAAATCCTGGCCGCCCTGCAGCCGGGACATGCGCTGCTGCTGGATGACGGCAAGGTGCGGCTGATCGCCGAGGAGACCTCGCCAACCCGCGCCGTCACCCGGGTCGTGATCGGCGGCAAGATGTCCGACCGCAAGGGCGTGAGCCTACCGGACACCGACCTGCCGGTCTCGGCGATGACGCCGAAGGACCGGGCCGACCTCGATGCAGCCTTGAACATCGGCATCGACTGGATCGCGCTGTCCTTCGTGCAGCGCGCCGACGACGTGCTGGAAGCCAAGAAGATCATCCGCGGCCGCGCCGCCGTGATGTCGAAGATCGAGAAGCCGCAGGCGATCGACCGGCTCAACGACATCGTCGACGTCTCCGATGCTTTGATGGTGGCGCGCGGCGACCTTGGTGTCGAGCTGCCGCTGGAACGCGTGCCCGGCCTGCAGAAGCAGATGACGCGGCTGGCGCGCCGCGCCGGCAAGCCGGTGGTGGTCGCGACACAGATGCTGGAATCGATGATCCAGTCGCCGGTGCCGACGCGCGCCGAGGTCTCCGACGTCGCCACTGCGGTCTATGAAGGCGCCGACGCGATCATGCTGTCGGCCGAGTCGGCCGCCGGCAAATACCCGGTCGAGGCGGTCTCGACCATGAACCGCATTGGCGAGGAGGTCGAGCGCGACGTGGTCTATCGCTCGGTGATCGCGGCGCAGCGTCCCGAGCCGGAATCGACCGCGGGCGATGCGATCGCCGAGGCCGCACGGCGGATCGCCGAGAATCTCGATCTTCCTACGATCATCTGCTGGACCTCGTCCGGCTCCACCGCGATCCGCGTCGCGCGCGAGCGGCCAAAGCCGCCGGTGGTCGCGATCACCCCGAACCTGGCAACCGGACGCCGCCTGTCGGTCGTGTGGGGCGTGCACTGCGTGGTGGCCGAGGACGCGCGCGACCAGGACGACATGGTCGAGCGCGCCGGCTCGATTGCCTTCCGCGACGGCTTCGTCCGCGCCGGACAGCGCGTCATCATCGTCGCCGGCGTGCCGCTCGGCACACCCGGCACCACGAACATGGTGCGCATCGCCTATGTCGGGCCGTCGAGCGACGCCCATATCTGAGACGACCTATTGGGTCCTATCGATCGCGCCCAGTCCGGCCGTGGACGGGGGCTTGGCCCGCGCGATCACCGGACAGGCCTCGATGGCAATGCCGGCGGCGCCGGGGATGCGCTCGCAGCCACGCGACGCATCGATCTGGAGATCATAGTCCGCAAGCACCTCGAGCCGCGGCGGGTTGTCGGCCGGGCTCTTGGAGAAATACAGCGCCCACACGCCTCCCGGCAGCGGATTGGCCAGGCCGTTGCGAACCCGGCGGTCCAGCACGCCGCCGGACACGATCGGCACCACGAGCTCGGACAACTGATAGACGCGCGAGCCCTGTGGCAGGAACGACGTGACGTAGCCGAGCGGCTTCTGCAGCAGCAGGAACGTCGCGGGACGTTGCAGGTCCGCCGCGAGCTGCGGCCGGTAGGGATCGGACCATGGCCGCCGCATCCAGTCGGTCGGCTGCGACGCCAGCGCGATGCCGAGCGCGGCCATCACCGTGACGGCCTGCGTCATCCGCCGCGATGGTGACGCGACCGGCCCAGCGTCTGCACGCCAAGCATCGACCAGGCGGATGAGCAGCAGCACGATCAGCGGCGCCGACAACAGCTCGAGCGGCATCAGATAGCGCTGGATCGAGAAGGCCAGCATCCACAGGACGTAGCTGAGCCAGAAGAAGATCAGGAGGCGCCGGTCGCGCAGCGGCAGCACCTCGCGCCGCTGCCACAGGCCGGTGACGATCAGCGCGATGAGCAGCACGATCACGACGGCGAAACGCGGATCGCGGAACGGCCATTCCGACGAGGGATGCTTGCCGATCACCCAGTAGAACGGATAGGCGAGCGCATCGAGCAGTCCCTGCGGCATGAAGCGCGTATCGACGATCGAGGCCTGCGGCGCTTCGGGCGAGCGGAAGATCGTGTTGTAGAATGGAAACAGCGGGCTGCCGTAGTCGCGCGCCATCTTCAATGCCCACGGCCCCGCGGTCACGATCACGCCGGCCGAACTGCCCGCGCCGAATGCGACGATCGCGCGCCACGGCCGCGCCACCAGCAGCAGCGACACGCCGGCTCCGGCCAGAAACGTCGCATTGGTGAGCTTCAGTCCCGTGGCCGCGCCGATCAGCAGGCCAGCGGCGACGAAACGTCGGCCGCGCTCATCGTCCTCCCCGAAGATCAGCGCGATGCCGGCGAGGATCGGAATGGTCGTGAGAATGTCGGCGAAGCTGGTGCCGACCTCGGACAGCGCCATCGGACTGAGGGCAGCGATGATGAGCGCGGCGCTGAGCGTGAACGCGTCAGCCGCGCGCCGGAGCAGCACGCGCGCAACCCAATAGACCAGCGCGAGATTGAGGCCGTGCAGCGCGCCCAGCGCGACGCCCCACCACGGCGCATCGAGCCCGTGGCGGACCGCGTAAGGCAGCAGGTAGATCAGCGGATTGAGGAAGCTCTGAAAGCCGCCAGGCGCGACGTCGATGTCGAAGCGGCCATGCAGCAGCGCGAAGCCGGCATAGTCGTGATAGTTCTGCCAGTCCCAGTTGATGTCCTCGCCGGCGAGATATGCATAGACAGCGCCGGCGGCGGCCGATCCGGCGATGACGAGGCGCGTCGCCAGAGGGTTGCGTGCAATCGACATCGTCTGAGGAGGCACCTGGAGTGGGGCAAGGCGGTGCTCTCGCGGCACGCCAGCCTCACCATCGCCGCGACGGGTGAATCCTTGCTTAAGCGCGGCCTTGCGTCCGAAGGGTAAGGCATGGTGGCGCTGACTACGCGCCGACCAGGCTCCTGACCGGCAGCACGGCCTGCACGACGAGACCGCGCGCACGCGCATCCATGACGCCGACCGCGCGCAGCGCCAGCAGGGTGACCGCCTGAACCGTGTCGCGGAGCTTGGCAGGGTCGTCGGGATTCTCGGTCGCCAGCGGCCCCACCAGCGCCTCGTGCAGCGCGCCGAGCAGCGCGGTCGCGGCCAACTGGGTGTCCTGCGCCGGAAGATGGCCAGCACGGACGGCCGCGTCGATCCGCGAGGCGATCTCGCCGACGATCTCGCGGCGGCTCGCGATCCGCGACGCCGTCACGTCGACGTCGACGGGCTCGGCCAGGATGCCCCAGGCGAGCTTGCGCTGCGACAGGATGTGCACTGCGACCGTGGACACCGCGGCAGCCAGCGCCGAGGATGGACCGGGAGCGGCATCGGCGGCGCGCCGGGCGGCGGCAAGCTCATCGCGCGAGACTTCCGCGATCAGCTCCGAGATCAGATCCGCCTTGGAGGGAAAGTAGCGATAGACGGTGCCGGCTGCGACATTGGCCCGGATCGCCACCGGGGCGATCTGGACGGCAGACATGCCGCCTTCCGCGGCGGTTTCGCGGGCGGCAGCCAGAATCGCGCTGCGGCGGGCCGCCAGCCGCTTCACGACCTGATGGGTTCGCCGATAGACCATGGCGTTTCTCGTCCCGGACGCGCTCGTCCAGGGCACCCGGCGAACGCTGGTTCAGTGTTTTTGGAGGATCGACCTCACAAATGGCTAGGAAGAACTGAACACTTGTTCACGAAGGAAGACAAGGGAAATCATGACCCTGCCCGGCCCCAACCAGTGTGTCAGGCGCTCGCGAGCGCCGCCGCGGCGGGCGCCGGCTGCCGACGCCACCACGAGCCGGCGCGCGCCAGCACCAGGCCGGCCAGGATCAGATTGGCCGCAAGCCCGAGCGGAATCCCGGACAGCATGAACGTGATCTGAAGCGCCGCGATGCCGCCGAGCGCGGGCAGCTCGTAGCGGCGAAAGCCCTCGGCGAGGCCGATCCGCACCAGCCATGCCACCGCGATGGCCTGAACCATCATGTCGTACATGAACAAATAGGGCGTCGTCAGCAGCAGCCCGACGGCCAGCGCCGCCGCCTTCAGCGCGTAGCGCACCGGGCTGCGCCACAGCGTCACCAGCACGACCGCAACGGCTGCGGTCAGCACCCATTGGAAGGTCCAGCCAAGCGCTTCCGAGCCGCCGAAATAGCGCACGAGCGAAAACAGGCTCTGCAGCTTCCACCAGGTCGCCTTGCCCTCGGTCAGGAACGCCTGCGAGAACATCGGCAGCCAATGCAAGAAGGCCTGCCAGCTCTCCAGCCCGAAGGCGAGCCATGACAGCAGCGCCAGAACGATGGCGGTGACGCTCGCAGAGACGAAGGCTGTCCAGCGCTGGGTGGCGATCAGCACGATCGGGAAGAGCAGGCCATATTGCGGCTTGTAGGTCAGGAGCCCGAGACAGATCCCCGCCAGCACCGGCCGCACCGGCAGCAGATAGAGCGTGCCGCCGACGAGCGCGGCAGTGAGGCATCCGTTCTGCCCGACCAGCGCGTTCGAGAACAGGGCCGGAAAGCCGGCTGCGAGCAGCAGGCCGAAGCCGCGGCCGACGATCGCGCGCATCGCGAGCGCATAGGGAACGAAGCTGGCATAGACCCAGCCGACGAAGGCGAGCGTGTAGGGAAACTGCGCCAGGAACGCTGCGACGAACAGGAACGGCGGCGGATAGTGCCAGGCAAAGTAGCCCGGGAAATCCTGCCGCAGCAGGTCGAGCTCGACCTGGCGCTGCACGTCCCAGTCCCAGGCCAGCGCCGGATGTCCCTGCAGCGCCAGCTTGCCGGCCGCCCAGACATTAACGAAATCGGTGGGAATGCCGAGACCCGCCTGGTCCCAGATCCAGGTGCCCGACCACAGCCCGGCCGGGAAGAACGAGGCGTTGATGCAGGCGAGCGCGAAGCAGGCCGCGAACAGGCCGAGCGGAACGTCACGACGCTGCGATGGGATCGCGGCGGCATCAGGATTGTCAGCCATCTGGACCTCGCCCCGCGCCTGCATGGGCGCCTCCCGATCGAGACATAGGCGGGGACGCTTGAAGAAGGCTTAAGCGTGGGCGACGGCGCGCGACCGCCGGCGCCGCACCGATTGTTTACGCGCGATCTGTATCGCAGGGGTTCGAATGCAACCAGCGGCGGCAGGCCGGGGGGATCCCATGTTCGTTTATCGCGCTCTCATCGCGCTACTCGTTTGCGCCATTTGGCCGGCCGCAAGCCGCGCCCAGGACAAGAGTCCGGTCCGCGTCTCCTCCGACGTCAGCTATGAATATCTGGCCCGCTGGGACGTCGCCCGGCTGAACACCATCCTCGCTGTCGATACGCCGAAATTCGCCGGCGTCTCGGTGACCTACACCCCGGCGCGCAATGCCGTCCGGCTCTATCGCGTAACCTATGCCTCAGTCGTGCCCGAGCGCGGCAACAAGCCGATCACGGCGAGCGGCCTGCTCGCGGTGCCCGAGACCGGCGAGACCAGCCTGCCGATGGTGTCCTATCAGCACGGCACGGTGTACGGAAAGCAGGAGGTGCCGTCGTTTCCGGAGCAGTCGCCCGAGACGCAGCTGATGATCGCGCAGTTCGCAGGACAAGGCTATCTGCTGATCGGCGCCGACTATTTCGGAATGGGCATCTCGACCGAGCCGGAAGGCTACATGGTGAAGGCCAGCCATCAGCAGGCCACCTACGACATGCTGCGGGCGAGCCGCGCCGTGCTCGACCAGATGAAGCTGACGAGCGCCAGGCTCGACATCGCCGGCTGGTCGCAGGGCGGCTTCGTGACCATGGCCTATCTCGAGAAGCTCGAAAGCGCCGGCGTGCCGGTCGCGGCAGCGGCGACCGCGAGCGCGCCGGTCGACGTGTTCGTCGCGCTGAACGGCTTTCTGAACTTCCCGCGCAGCAACGATGCCTCCTGGACGAACTCGCTGTTCATTCTGTCGGCCTTCGCGTTCGAGAACTATTACAGCGTACCCGGACTGGCGCGCTCGGTGATCAGCGACAGCTACTACGACGTCGCCCGCAAGGCCTATGAGCGCGAGCCCTTCAACGTCGCCGACGTCCCGACCGATCTGCACAAGCTGCTCAAGCCCGACTATTTCGATGCGCAGTATTTCGCTGCGTCGGCCTACGGCCGCCTGATCGCGCAGACGCAAGCCTATCGCTGGATCATCAAGACGCCGGTGCGCAACTATTACGGCGAGACCGACGAGGCGATCTCGACCGGTCTCGGCCGGCTGGCGATGACCTACCAGCAGGCGATCGGGGCCGGCAACAGCAAGGTCGAGGCGGTGTCGACGGGACCGACCAGCCATCGCGGCACGTTCGCGACCGCCGTCCCGCAGTGGAAGGCCTGGTTCGACAAGCCGTGATGCGCGCGGCGCCGCTGGATGCGGTCCGCGGCGCGGCACCCCGTCAACGAAAGACGTGACAAACAGAACGCGCGCCCACCGCGCGCGAATCGGACTGCCGCCGGCACGACTCCAAACAAACGAAAAGCCCGGCTGTAAGCCGGGCCTGTCGTCTCTCTCGATCTTCCGGATCAGATAGGCTGACCCGTCGGAAGTTCGTTGCATATCAACCCTGGCTCACGCCTGGGGCTGCGGCTCCAGGCCTGGATCGGGCCGCGGCCGCGGCTTGCCGGCCGGCGGCACGGCCGACGCGCGCGGCGTCGACGGCTCGATCGCCGATTCGCGGTTCGGCTTCTTGCCCTTCAGGAGGTCGTTGATCTCCTCGCCGGTCAGCGTCTCGTATTCGAGCAGCGCCTGGGCGATCGCTTCCCAGTCGTCGCGCTTCTCGGTGATGATGCGGCGCGCCTCCTGCTCGCCGGCCTCGATCAGGCCGCGAATTTCGGAGTCGATCAGGCGGGCGGTATCGTCGGAGATGTTGGTCGAGCGCGCCACCGAATGACCCAGGAAGACCTCCTGCTCATTGCTCTGGTAGCGCACGCGGCCGAGCTTGTCCGACATGCCCCATTCCATGACCATCGCGCGGGCGAGGTTGGTGGCCTGCTGGATGTCGCCGGTGGCGCCATTGGTCACCTTCTCCGCACCGAACTTCTGCACCTCGGCCTCGCGGCCGCCGAACATCATCGCGAGCTTCGAGACGCACCACTCACGCGTATGCGAGTGACGGTCGGCCTCGGGCAGCGACTGCACCATGCCGAGCGCGCGGCCGCGCGGAATGATGGTGGCCTTGTGGATCGGGTCGTGGCTCGGGACGTTGAGGCCGACGATCGCATGTCCCGCCTCGTGATAGGCGGTCAGCATCTTCTCTTCCTCGGTCATCACCATCGAGCGGCGCTCGGCGCCCATCAGCACCTTGTCCTTGGCCTCCTCGAACTCGGACTGCGTTACCATCCGCTTGTTGCGACGAGCGGCGGTCAGAGCAGCCTCGTTGACGAGGTTCATCAGGTCGGCGCCGGAGAAGCCGGGCGTGCCGCGGGCGATGGTCTTGAGGTTGACGTCCGGCGCCAGCGGCACCTTGCGGACATGAACCTTGAGAATCTGCTCGCGGCCGATGATGTCCGGGTTCGAGACCACGACCTGGCGGTCGAAGCGGCCGGGACGCATCAGGGCAGGATCGAGCACGTCGGGCCGGTTGGTGGCCGCGATCAGGATCACGCCCTCGTTGGCCTCGAAGCCGTCCATCTCGACCAGCAACTGATTGAGGGTCTGCTCGCGCTCGTCATTGCCGCCGCCGAGACCGGCGCCGCGATGGCGGCCGACGGCGTCGATTTCGTCGATGAAGATGATGCAGGGCGCGTTCTTCTTGGCCTGCTCGAACATGTCGCGGACGCGGCTGGCGCCGACGCCGACGAACATCTCGACGAAGTCAGAACCCGAAATGGTGAAGAACGGCACGTTGGCTTCGCCGGCCACCGCACGTGCGATCAGCGTCTTGCCGGTGCCGGGGGGGCCGACCAGCAGCACGCCGCGCGGAATGCGGCCGCCGAGCCGCTGGAATTTGCCGGGATCGCGCAGGAATTCGACGATCTCCTGCAGGTCCTGCTTGGCCTCGTCGACGCCGGCGACGTCCTCGAACGTCACCCGGCCGTGCGCCTCGGTCAGCATCTTGGCGCGCGACTTGCCGAAGCCCATCGCCTTGCCGGCGCCGCCCTGCATCTGCCGGGAGAGGAAGATCCAGACGCCGATCAGCGCGATGAAGGGCAGCCACGACACCAGCAGCGACACGAACCACGGCACGTTGTCGCCGGGCGGCTTGGCCTGGATGTTGACCTTGGCGTCGTACAGGCGCTTCACGAGGTTCGGATCGCTCGGCGCGTAGGTCTGGAACGACGAGCCGTTCTTGAAGGTGCCGTGAATCTCCGGCCCCTGGATCACAACGTCGCGCACATTGCCCTGATCGACCTCGGTCAACAACTGCGAGAAGTTGATGTCGGTCGAGGACGCGCGTTGCCCCGGGTTCTGGAAGAGTGTGAACAGCGCCAACAGCAACAGGACAATAATGACCCAAAGGGCGAAATTGCGCAGATTGGCGTTCATCGATTTTCCTTCGTGGTCGCGCGGATCGCGGCCGTTCGTCCTCGGACTCATCCCTGGGTAGCCACGAGGGAATCCCCCGGTCGACCGTCTCGTAATCTAGGTACCACTCGCGGCAATGCCAAGGGAACTAGAAAGGACTATTTATCGCATCCTAGCCCGATTCCCGCTCAAAAAAAGGCGCGGGAAACCGCTGCCAGGGCCGGTGGTTAAGGGTCCGCGAAAGCGACGAGCCGCTTCAAGTCGCGCCCGACCGCCGCGGCGGCGCGGGCGTGATGCGGATCGCGCCTCGCGTCATGCTTACCAGTGCACCAGCCAGGGTCTGTTTTAGCCTGCCCGGAGCAGACGTACCGCCATCTGCGTTCCCCGCAAGAGTCCGGTCCAGCCGCGCCAGCAGCGCCTCGGCCTTGCCGAGTTCCACGGGACCTTCAGTGCCAATGCGATTGATGGCGCGCATCAGCAGCCTCAGTTTGATTTCTGCCGGGAGTGCGACAAAGGCGCGCGCCTCGAAGGTCTCGCCGTGATCCGCCTGTCCGGGCCCGGTGCCGGCCGCTCGCAATGCGAGATAGCGTTCGGCGCCATCCGCCATCAATTCGATCGCGGCATTGGCCCGTCCGAGCCGGTCGGCCAGCGCCGCCAGCGTCCGGGCATCGCCGCCCTCGGCGGCCAGAGCCGGCATCAGGGCGCGCAGCCGCGGCCGGGTGAAGGCGGGATCTTGATTGGTCGGATCATCTGCGAAGGGGATCCCGGCCGAGCGCAGCGTCGCCACCAGCCTGGCCTTGGTAACGTCGAGCAGAGGCCGCGCCAGCAACAGCCCTTCACGCTCGCTGAGCGGTGCCATCGCCGCGAGCCCCGCAATACCGCTGCCACGCAAGAGCCGCATCAGCACGGTCTCGGCCTGGTCGTCACGGGTGTGGGCGGTGACGACGTGTCCGGCGCCCGCCTGCCGCGCCGCGCGCGCCAGCAGGCGGTATCTTGCCAGGCGCGCCGCTTCGGGAATCCCGGTGTCCGGCTTCTCATCGTTCCAGCGCAAGGTCCGATGTGGAATTGCGAGCCGCCGCGCGGTCTCCTTCACCATGCGGGCTTCACGGGCGGAGTCGCGCCGCAGAGCATGGTCGACCGTCACAGCCACAAGGCGCGGCCCCTGCGCAAGCCCCGCGCGCCACCGCGCCGCGAGCCACATCAGAGCCATCGAATCCGGACCGCCCGATACGGCGAGCACCAGCACGGGCGCCGCCGAAAGCGGCGCGAACAGGCGCTCCGCTTCGGCGGCGGAGATCGCAAGATCATCTTCGGAACCGGCCTTCGACATGGCGCCGCAGCCTACCCGCCCCGTCGGTCGTAGGCGAGAGGCCTACCCTCGCCCGGGGGCGTTCAGCACTTCACCCGCTTCTGCTCGCGATCGACCGTCGCCTTCACGCCCGCCGACGCGCGCGGATATTTGCGCGTCACTTCGCCGAACGCGGCGCAGGCCGCCTCCTTCTCCTTCAGCGCGGCCAGCGACTGGCCGAGCCGGAGCAGCGCATCCGCCGCCTTGCCCGACTTCTCGTATTTCGTCGTCACGGCGAGGAAGACCTCGGCGGCATCGCGATATTGCTGACGCTGGTAGAAGCTCTCGCCGAGCCAATATTGCGCGTCGCCGACCATCGGATCGTTCGGATATTTCTGGGTGAAGTTGCGCATCGTCTGCTCGGCCAGCGCGTAGTCGCGGCGCTGCATGTAGCCGATGCCGAGGTCGTATTCGTCGCGCGGCGTCTGCCGCGGCGGCGCGGTCTCCAGTCCGCCAGCGCCGGGAGCGGCGGCCGGCGGCGCACCCTGGGGATAGCGACCGCCCGTGGCATTCGCGAGATTCGAGGGATCGCCGACGGGCCGACCAGCAGGCTGGCCGCCACCCGGCTGGATCGGCAACTGGCCGCCGCCGAGCGCTTGCGGGGCGCCGGGAGCCGTCGGATTCTGGCTCGGATCGAACGCATCGCCGCGGCGGCCCCGGCCAGGGGCCGCGGGCTCCTGGACGATTTGCACCGGCGCGCCGGCCTGCGGCTGCGCATAGCCCGGCTGCTGCTGGGGAGAGGCCTGTTGCGGCTGGCCGTACTGCTGCTGGCCATATTGCTGCTGCCCGTAGGCCGGCTGTGGAGGCTGGCCGTAGGCGGGATTGGCCTGCGCCGGCGCGGCCGCGCTCGGCTGCGCCGCGGGGGCGCCGCCGGGCGCTGCGCTCTGCAGTTGCCGCAGCCGCTCCTCGAGCTGGCGATTGCGATATTGCAGCTCCTCGTTCTGACCGGTCAGTTGCCGGAGCTGATTTTCGAGCCGCTGAATCCGGATCTCGGGATCATCGTCGGTCTGGGCGAGCGCCCGCGACGAAAATGCCTGGCACGAGAAAACGACGAGCGCTGCGAGGATCGCGGCGGCGCTCCGTGGAAGAAACATGAATGACATGCTGCCCTGACGACCGGATCGGCGAGACATTGAAAACAGGCCTGTGAGCGAGGCTGTAAAGCAGAAATGCGATAGAGACAATTGACGTTCAAGCGAAGACAAGACCAAGCCCGGACAAGACCCGCCGATCACATACAATGAAGCCGGCGTCGATGGGCGACGCCGGCTTCATCAGCAACGGATTCGTTCAGCTTTATGAACTGGCGTTCAGGACCGTCACCGCACGACGGTTCTGCGACCAGCACGAGATATCGTTACAAACCGCCACCGGCCGCTCCTTGCCGTAGGAGATCGTGCGCATGCGGCCCTGGTCGATGCCGCGCGACACCAGGAAGTTGCGGACCGACTGCGCGCGCCTCGCGCCCAGTGCGATGTTGTACTCGCGGGTGCCGCGCTCGTCGGCATGGCCCTCGATCGTGAAGGAGTAGCGCGGATAGCTCTGCAGCCACTGCGCCTGCTTCTCCAAAGTCGCGATCGCCTGCGGCGTGAGATCGGTCTGATCGCTCTCAAAGAAGACGCGATCGCCGACATTCACGACGAAGTCCTGCTGGCTGCCTGGAGTCGCAGCGCTGGCCATCGCCCCGTCGGCCCCGGTGAGATTCTTGTTGGCGCAGGCGCCCATCGACAGCGCCACGGCCAGCACGGCGGCCAACTTCAATCCCTGGAGGATACGCATCTGATATTTCATTCCCGGAGCCTCCACGCTCACGTTCTTAGACTGCCATCCGGTCTACAGGGCGATGGTTAAGCGAACGTTCCGTCAACCTTGATGGGGTCTTGCCGAACCCCGTCAAATGCTAACGAAACCCGAAAAGCGACCGCGATGGTTAATGGGTTGTAAATGTGGCGCCAGGGTGAAGGCAAGCGGCGCGACGCCTGCAGCAGGGCGCTTTTTCGCTGAATTTTGCATCAGTGCCACGGTGTGAACCGGCCAGACGGCCGAACTGGCCCCGATATCGGCCGATGATCAGCCGGCCTTCGCGACCGCCTGAATCCTGAACGAATCAGTGAAGGCGTCCGGCGCGGGACGATCGAACAGCATCCGCCGTTCGAACGCGCTCGAGCGCATGAACGGAAAGCGCTGGAACACGCGATCGCGGATCGAAGGGTAATGCGCCGCCACCAGGCCGACCGGCTTGGTGAGGCCGGAGTAGAGCCGCGGCTCACCCCATGGTTCCTGCAGGAACACCTTCTTGTAGAAGGCGCGATGCTCGGGGCGGACGTTGGCGAGACCGATGTCCGCATTGAAGTGGGCGCAGGCGACGTAGCCGAGCCGGACCGTCACATAGGGAAGCGCCGGAAACAGCCGCGCCTTCTCATGGTCGGCGACGAACCGTGTCGGGTCGATGATGACCTTCCCGCGATCAAGCTCGGGATGCAGCAAGTCGGCGAACATGTCCGAGGACAACGATCGGCGCCATTGCGAGTTCACGACGCTGATGCGGATCGAGCTGTAGAGCTCGCCATTGACGTAGACGCCGAAGATGAAGCTGTTGGGAAGATCGTCATATTCGTCGGTGACGCGTTCGCTGGGCGACGGCAGGATGGCGCCTTCACGCAGATAGGCGCGGTAGCGCAGCCGATAGATCTCGTCCTTGTCCTCAACAGTCAGCGCCAGTCGATAGTCCACGTTCTCCAGCACATCCGACTTCTGTTCAGCAACGGCACTTACTCTAGCCGCCGACTTCATCCGCAACCCCTTCTCACACAACTCCTACGAGCAGTATGAGCTTAACAGCGGGTTAATGCCGACGCAAAGCTTTCGGCGGTACAAAGTTAACGGCTCGCAGAATCCCGGAGGCGCAACCGTGACTTACGGGATTGGACGCTGCACCGGACGGATTGCTTCGGATCACTTGCGTGTCAAATCGAAACGGATTCGCTTGGTAGACGCGCGCAATGTTTCCGAATGGTGCGACGTGGGGTTGTCACATCGCCATTCACATGCGAGCCACGCTCGTAGAGAGGACCGGCGGGATGCTACGCACAGAGCTCGCCTCCAGCGCCGGTCGATCTTCGCGGCACGTCCGCATCAAGGCGGAGGTCGGGCGATCAAGCGATCGAACGTGTCCCGCCGGCGGCCGCGATCGCCCCGTCGCTCGAACGGCGCCCATGCGAGGCATTCAGGAGCTGTCGGATGCGGATTGCGGGGACGGGCCGGCTGAACAGATAGCCCTGCGCCTCGGTGACCGTGCCGTCGGCGCTGACCAGTTCGAGCTGCTCGTTGGTCTCGATGCCCTCTACCACCACCGACATGCCGAGATCGGCGGACAATCTTGCGACACCGCGCAACAGGGTCAGCGGCCGATCGCTGTCGATGCCTTCGAGGAAAGAGCGATCGATCTTGACCTTCTCCAACGGGAAGTTGTGCAAATAGCTGAGGCTCGAATAGCCGGTGCCGAAATCGTCGAGCGAAATACGAACCCCGAGCATGTGCAGTTGCGACAGCACATCGTGCGTGAGCTGGGTGTTGCGCAACAGCGAGGATTCGGTGATCTCGATCTCGAGCCGATGCGGCGGCAGCCCGGACACTTCGAGCGCGTAGCGGACCTCACTGAGCACATCGCGCTGATGGAACTGCTGCGGCGAGAAGTTGACGGCGACGCTGACCGCATCCGGCCATTTCATGCATTCGAGGCAGGCCTTGCGCAGGATCCAGCGGCCGAGATCGACGATCAGGCCCATGTCCTCGGCGACGGGAATGATGTCGACCGGCGAGACCGTGCCGCGCACCGGGTGGTTCCAGCGCAGCAGCGCCTCGCAGGTCGAGATCTTGCCGGACTTCAGATTGACCAGCGGCTGATAGAACAGCTCGAACTCCTCGTTCGCCAGCGCCTTGCGCAGATCGAGCTCGAGGATGCGGCGCGCCTCGACCGTCTGGGCGAGTTCGTCGCGGAAGAAGCAGAAGGTGCCCCGTCCCTCGGCCTTGGCGCGGTACAGCGCCATGTCGGCGTTCTTCAGTAGCGTGTCGGCGCTGATCCCCGGCCCAGTCATGGCGATGCCGACGCTGGCGCCGATCTCGACCAGATGATTGTCGATCTTGTAGCGCTCGCTGAGCTGGTCGACGATCCGGCGCGCCAGCATGGCCGCGTCATCGTTGGAGCGGATGTTGCGCTGGAACACCACGAACTCGTCGCCGCCGAAGCGCGCGACGAAGTCTTCCGGACGCAGCATGTCGCGCAGCCGCTCGGAGACCGCGCAGAGCAGTTGATCGCCGCAGGGGTGGCCGAGCGTGTCGTTGACCTGCTTGAAGCGGTCGAGATCGACGAACAGCAGCGCGGACAATTCGCCGTGCCGCTGCGGAATCCTGAGCAGCCGTTCGATCTCGTCGCGGAAGCTGACGCGGTTCGGCAAGGTCGTGAGCTCGTCATAGCGCGCCAGATGCGAGATGCGCGCCTCCGCATGCCGGCGCTCTGTGATGTCCTCGAGCAGGACCACGGCGCCGCCGTCGGCCATCGGCTGGAAGGTCCAGGACAGCGACCGGTCGCGCGCGACGTCGGGATCGCTGGTAATGACGTTATGGGTCTTGGTGTGCTCGATCTCGGCCAGGATCAGCCGGCCGCTCGAAGCGGAGATCGAGCCTGCGATCACGCAGGCGTTGATGATGTCGGCCGCCTTGCCGCCACGCTGCAGGATGTCATCCGGCAGGCTCATCATGTGGCCGAAGCGGTGGTTCATCACGGCCAGACGCCCGTCGGAGCGGAACATGCACAGGCCGTGCGGCATGTTGTTCAGGGCCGTATCGAACTGCTTGGCCAGCGCAGCCTCGCTTTCGCGCGCCACGAAGGCCTGGACGAAGATCCTCTGCAGATTGGTCGAGATATGTTTCAGCGACACGAAGAACAGGACGCAGAACGCCGCCATGCCCAGGTAATAAGGGCTGCCGTGGATCGCGAGAGCCACTGCAAGCGGTCCGCAGGCGAGCAGGATCTGGACATGGAATATCCAAGGCCGCCCGTAGGTCCGGCCGGCGCCCGCCGACATGTAGCAGAGCGTCACCGTGATCGCGATCAGGTGCACCACCGGGTCGCTGTTGTCGACAAGGGCGACTACGCACCACACGCCGAGCACCAGCGCATAGATCATGGCGCCGATCTGGTAGCGAACCTCCCAGCGCTCGACCGCCTCCTGCGTGAGGCGACCGTTGTCGCAGAGGCTCCGATAGTAGCGCATGTCGAGCGAACGGAACGCCCCTGCGATGATCAGCATCGCGGCACACGGCCACAGATTGACGTCGCCGCTCTTGATCGCGGTCATGACGGCGGCGACGGCGGCGCAGAGTGCGCCGGCGAACATCGGGCCGGGATCCTGGAAGAGGGAGTCGACGAGAGCCGCCTGGATCGCAGGCGACAACTTTCGATCGTCTTCTCCATTCTGAGTGGCAAGCTGCATTCGTGCGCACGCGTCCTGTTCGGTGCACAAACATTACCGCTCGCAGGTGAAGTCTTTCTGAGGGAACATCGTTAGCGGAGCGTTTCCGCGCTCGCGAAATGCACGAATTCGCTCGAAAATTCAGAGAACTAGGCAAACACTACCCGGCTACTACAACTAATAGTTCCACCTTTCCACAGAACACGCCTCGCGCGACTCGAAAAATCGCGTCCACCACGACGTGAGCGGGCCCAGAGCCTCGCTCACCGTCACGACAACAGCGGCGACCAGGCCGGATCCGAGGCGAAGCCCGGCGTCGGCACCTTCTGCTCGAAGCGGCCGGAGACGTCGATCGAGTACAGCGACGGACCGGCGGTGCCGCCGGGGTCACGGAAGAACATCAGCACGCGGCCGTTGGGCGAGAAGGTCGGCCCTTCGTTGTGGAAGCCGGCGGTGAGGATGCGCTCGCCCGAGCCGTCCGTCTTCATGATGCCGATCGCGAACTGGCCGCCGCCCTGCTTGGTGAAGGCGATGAAGTCGCCGCGCGGCGACCACACCGGCGTCGAGTAGCTGCCCTCGCCGAACGAGATGCGCTGCGCTGCCCCGCCACTGGAGGACATCACGTAGATCTGCGGCTTGCCGCCGCGATCGGACTCGAAGCAGATCTGGCTGCCGTCCGGCGAGTAGCACGGCGAGGTATCGATCGCCGGCGTGTCGGTGAGCCGCGTGGTCGTGCGCGAGCGCAGGTCCATCACGAACAGGTTGGAGTTGCCGCCCTGCTGCAGGCTCAGGATGATGCGCTGGCCGTCCGGCGAGAAGCGCGGCGAGAACGACATGCCGGGGAAGTTGCCGACGATCTCGCGCTGGCCGGTCTCGATGTTGAACAGATAGACCTTCGGGTCGCCCTGCCCGAACTCCATGTAGGTGATTTCCTGGCTCGACGGCGAAAACCGCGGCGTCAGCACGAGGTCGGCGCCGCGGGTGAGATAGCGGACGTTGGCGCCGTCCTGGTCCATCAGCGCGAGCCGCTTGACGCGGCGGTCCGACGGGCCGCTCTCGTCGACGAACACGACGCGGCTGTCGAAATAGCCCTTCTCGCCGGTCATCTGCGTGTAGATCTGGTCCGAGATGATATGCGCGATGCGCCGCCAATATTCCGGCGCCGTCACATATTGCTGGCCGGTGAGCTGCTGGCCCGAGTTCGGGTCCCACAGCCGAAACTCCGCCTTCAGGCGCCCGTCCGGCTGCCGCGTCGCGCGGCCCGTCACCAGCCCGCGCAGGTCGAGCGGACGCCAGCTCGCGAATTGCGGCGGCGCCTCGAAATTGCTGATGCGCTCGGGAAACGCAGCCGGGTCGACCGGCACGAACAGCCCGCTGCGCTTCAGATTGTTGGTGATCACCTGCGCAACGCCATTGCCGACATCGGCATCCCCTGCCCCGCCGGGCACGAAGGGCGGAACGGCGATCGGGATCGGCTTGAACTCGCCGCCCGGGATGATCTCCAGGCGTTTTTGCTGGGCGAGCGCGGGCCCAGCGCCCAGCGCTGCCATCGCGGCGCCTCCGGTCAGCAACAGCTGGCGCCGCGTGAAAAATCCGGTCGTGCGCTTCGGAGGTGTCGTCAAGTTCGGCCTCGCATCGAATTCATCATTTTGAGATTGAATGTCGTCGGTACGAGCTTCCACTCATTGTACCGGTTCTTCGGCAGGAACGAATAGGGCTGGCAATTCTCCACCGCGCGCTTGGCATTCTCCGCCATGGCTACGCTGACCCGCGACGGTCCTCGCGTCCCAACGACGGCCGGCACGGCGGCCAGCGATCCATCCGGACGCAGCTGGATGTCGATATCGACCTCGATCTTGTCCTCATCGACGCCGGTATAGGGAAGATTGAAGCAGCGACCGACCGCTTGTTGAAATGCGATCTGCCAGCTCGCAACGTTGGCTTCGGCCGTTCCCTGCGTTGCGCCGAGCGCCGCATTGGCATTGAGCTCCGCCCCCGTCGCCGCCTGCCGCGTCGGGTCCTTCTGATTGATCAGGCTCGCGATCTTCTCAGAGTCGTATTTGCGCTCGCTCTTGTGCTTCGGCGGCTCCGGAGGCGCGGCGGCGGCCTGCTGCGGCTTCGGCGGCTGCTTCGCCTTGTCCTTGTTGAGCACGCTGGCGATCTGGTCCGGATTGAAGGGATCGGGCTTCTTCTCTTCCGGCTTCGGCTTCTCGGCCGGCGCGGGCTTCGGCGGCTCCGGCTTCTTTTCGGCCACGGGCTTGGGCGTATCCGGCTGCTTCTCGACCGGCTTCGGCGGGTCGGGCTTCTTCTCGACCGGCTTCTCCGGCTTGGGCTGCGGCGTCGGCGCGGCGTCGGTCTCGGTGACCTGCTTGGTGTCAACCTTGCCGACGATGTCCTCGGTCGGCTTCTTCTCGCCGATCTTGTCGGCCAGCAGCTTCTGGGATTCCTTCTTGCCCGTCAGCGCGCCGGCCTTGGCCTTGGACGAGTTGTCCTCCGAGATCACGTCGACGGGCACCAGGTCCTCCGCCGGCACCACCATCGAGCGCGCGGAGAAGCTGAACAGACCCCAGCACAGCACGAGCACGTGCAGGGCGACGGACAGCACCGTCCCCTTGCGCGTGCGAACGAACCGGATGAGGTCTGCTGACGTCATGAGCCCTGATCCGGCAGCACGACGATGCTGGCGCGATAGCCGGCATCGCGCGCCAGGCCCAGCACCTTCATCATGTCGGAGTAGCAGGCGTCGCGATCGCCGCGGATCTTGACGACGTTGTCGCCGCCGCCGGCGCCCGCCTCCTTCATCGCCTTGATCTTCGGCCCAAGCTCGTTGATCGCGATCGGGGAGTCACCGAGATACACGTCCACCTTCGACGCGCAGCCGCCGCCGGTCTTCTTCACGGTGACCTCGAGCGGCGGCTTGGCGTCGGCCGTCGAGGCCGAGCCGCCTTGCGCCTGGGGCAGGTCGACCTGGATGTTGACGGTGAGCAGCGGCGCCGCGACCATGAAGATGATCAGCAGCACCAGCATGACGTCGACCATCGGCGTGACGTTGATCTCCGCCATCACGGCCGCCTTGCGCCGACCGCGGCGACCACCGCCGCCGGACGCGCTGCCCATGCTCATGCCCATGCTGTGGTACTCACGATCCGGATGCCACTATACCTGCCCTCATCCCCGCTCGTCGATCTGACGGGACAAGATGGCCGAAAATTCATCTGCGAAGCCTTCCAGCCGCTGCGCCTGCCGGTTCACCTCCGAAGAGAACTTGTTGTAGAAAATCGTCGCCGGGATGGCCGCGATCAGGCCGATGGCAGTGGCGAACAGCGCCTCCGCGATGCCCGGCGCGACCACCGCCAGCGAGGTGTTCTTGGAGGCCGCGATCGCCTGGAAGCTGGTCATGATGCCCCAGACCGTGCCGAACAGACCAACGAACGGGCCGGCGGAACCGACCGTGGCGAGCACCAGGAGACGGCGTTCCAGCCGCTCGACCTCGCGCGCGATCGACACGTTCATCACCTTCTCGATGCGCATCTGCAGCCCGGCGAAGGAGCGCGCGTGGCCCTCGAACGAGCGTTTCCATTCGCGCATCGCCGCCACGAAACACGCCGCCATCGACTGCGTCGGCTTCGCCGACAGCACCCGATACAATTCCTCGATCGATTCCCCGGACCAGAAGGCCTGCTCGAACCGATCCATCGAGCGGCGGGTCCGCGAGAACAGGAACATCTTGTCGATCGCAATCGCCCAGACCCAGATCGAGCAGGAGATCAGGCCGAGCATGATGATCCGAACCACCCAGCCGGCATTGCCGAACAGATCGATCAGGGACAGGCCGCCGCTATCGACAGACATCTGCAGTATCCTCTCAACCAATCATCCCGGGACGCCGGGACCATGCAGCCGCCGTTCCATGCCGGATGCCGTCGCGGCGGAAAGCGCCTGCGCGAGAAACCCCTGAACTGATCGCTTTAAGAGGCCCGCCGAAGCCATAAGCGGCCTGCTTCCTCTGCCAACGTGTCAAAACAAGGGCTCTTGGCGCGCGTAAGCGCCCCTTAACCAAACCCCCTCCGGGGTTAAGGCGGGGTTACCGCGGAGTATTGCCGAGGTCAAAGGTCCAACCGGACCAGCCAGATAGAGCCTTTGTGATCAGCAGCTTGACCATTTTGGCCGCCAGCGGGCAGCGGCCAGCCGCCGCAGGCGGGCGGTACCCCGAAACGCAAAACGCCCGCCGGCGGGGAACCGCAAGCGGGCGTCTTATGCCGTCAGGGCGGGGGCTGAAAGCCCTGCGCCGTCAGGTGAGAGGCGATCAGCTTTGCGGCTGGTCGTTCGGCGGGGTCGGACGCGGCTTGTGCTGGGCCATGAACGCGTCGAACTCCTCCTTGTCCTTGGCGTGGCGCAGCCGGGTCAGGAAGTCGCGGAACTCCTGCTGCTCCTCCTCGAGCCGCCGCAGGGTCTCCATGCGGTACTCATCGAAGGCGCGATTGCCGCTCGAAGCCGGCTGCGAGAACCCGAACCCGAAGCCGCGGCGCTCCATCTTGTCGCGCATGCGGTCCATCTTCCACTGCATCCGCTCCATCTTGTTCGACCAGCGATCACCGCCGTTCCAGCACGCCATCTTTCTGCTCCCGAGTGTAAAAAAGAGAAGGGCAAGTCCGATCGGCCACCAGATGATGAAGCCGAGCACGGTCACGGCGATCCAGCCGGGATGCCAGGGCGACTCCATCATGCGGGGCCGGTACCTCTGCTCCTCCTCCGAACCGCGCCATCGATTGACATCTGCGGTGTAGGCCATCTCCCTCTCCATTCGCGGCGCCATGCCGTGTGAATGTAAATAACATTTACATAGCTAGCTCAACCCGGGATTTTGTCAAGGCGACCGCCTGACGCGTCGCTCGAATTATTTTTCGGCGTTCTTTGAACCTTATTTCGGGCGGCCCCAGGGCCCTGCCGGCTTGTCATCGTCCGGCAGCGGCGACGGCTCGGCAGCGGAGGACGGCGCAGGCCGGCGGTCGGTCGGGAAGCCGAGCCCGCGCAGATAGATCAACACCTCGGCCTCCAGCAGCTCCTCGGGCGACATCGGCAGCTTGCGCCGGGCGGCATCGCCGCGCGCGAACAGCGAGGCGATGCCATGCGCCATCGACCAGATGTGCAGCGCCATCATCAGGGCCGGCGGCCGCGGCACCCCTGGGGGCGCCAGCGCCGCCAGCCGCTCCGCCGCAGCCCGGATGACGCCGAAAGCGCGCTCCCCCGCCGCCAGCAGACCCGCGGTGGAGTCGGCCGGCACACCGGATTCGAACATCGCCGAATAGAACGCAGGCTCCGAACGGGCAAATGCGAGATACGCCTTGCCGACGCGCTCGAACGCCGTGACGGTGTCGGGCCGGCCGTCGTCCCACGCCGCCGAGAGCTGCGCCTCGAACTGCTCGAAGCCGCGCTGGGCGATGCTCGACAGCAGTTCGTCGCGGTCGCGGAAGTGGCGATAGGGCGCGGCCGGGCTGACGCCGGCCATGCGGGCCGCATCGGCAAAGGTGAAGCCGGCAGCCCCCTTCTGCGCGATCAGGTCGAGCGCCGCCTGCAGCAGCGCCTCCTTGAGGTTACCGTGATGATAGCCGCGCTCGGCGCGGCGCTCTTCCTTGCGCCAGCTCATGTAAAAGGCTTTTACATGAGCCGGGTCAAAGGAAGCCAGCGACTTTTGGGCGGGGTCAGCCGCCGATGTGCGCGGGGGGCCGTCCCGTCGTCCCGTTAAGCCCCCAGCGAAACAGGCGCCACCCTCGCCTGGAGGGTCGCGCAAGGGGCAGGCTGGCACCGAAGTCGCCGCGAGATCAGCGCGCTCGGCACAAACGCCGGGCGCCGCAGCAAGCGCGATGTTCACCTCAGCCGACGTTCCGCCCTGCAGGCCGCTCAACTAACCGCCCGGAATCGGCAGCACCGGCATGATCTCGACCCGCTCGCCCGGGAAGATCGCAAAATGCGGATGGTTGACGAACATCTTCGCGGCATCCTCGTGCGACGCGGCGCGGACCACGGTGAACGCGCCCATCTCGTTGGCGATGTCGTTGACGCCGCCCTTGTCGACCCGCTTGGTCTTGCCGAGCGGCCCGCCCATCGCGACGATCGCGTCCTTGTATTGATCCGCCCAGGCATGCCAGGCCGCCATGCCCTGCTGCCCCCTGGCATTGCGCTCCGTTTCGGACAGCGCCTCCCAGGCTTTCCAGGCCGGACTGGTCTTGCTGCCGAGAAAGACGGCGAGATAGGTGTTGCTGTTGTCGCTCATTGCACTTCCCTCTCCTGCTGTGAAACGGATCGATCAGACACGGCCGGCATGCGGCAGCTCGCCGAAGCCGGCCGCGGCCTGCTGCACCTCCTCGGAAAAGTCGGCCATCTCCTGGACCTGGCGAATCTCGATGATCTCGTTGTCCGAGGCCGGGCACTGCTTGGCCCAGGCGATCGCCTCGTCGCGCGAGGCGACCTCGATCATCCAATAGCCGCCGAGCACCTCCTTGGCCTCCGCGAACGGGCCGTCGGTCACCACAGGCGTGCCGCCCGCGAACGAGACCCGCGCCCCCATCGACAGCGGATGCAAGCCCTCCAGCGTGATCAGCACGCCGGCGTCCTTCAGGGCCTCGTTGTAGCGCATCATCGCTTTGACGCGCTCGGGATCGAGCTGCACGTCCGGCGGCGCGCTCTCATAGCCGAGCGGGATCATCAGCATCATGAATCGCATGGCGTTCCTCCTCTCC
Organism: Bradyrhizobium sp. SZCCHNR1043; assembly: GCF_032489675.1. Taxonomy (NCBI): domain Bacteria; kingdom Pseudomonadati; phylum Pseudomonadota; class Alphaproteobacteria; order Hyphomicrobiales; family Nitrobacteraceae; genus Bradyrhizobium; species Bradyrhizobium sp. SZCCHNR1043. The sequence goes on along the minus strand of NZ_JAUEYN010000012.1, from coordinate 87,338 downwards.
TGATCAGGGTCGGTTCAGCTCTTGGCGGCCTGCGCACGCAGCCGTTCGACCCGCTCACGCAATTCGGGCGTGAACGTCTCGCCGAAATCCTCCGCGGCATAGACCTGGCGGATCTCGATCTGGCCGCTCGGGAACGGCGCCCGCTTCATATGCTCGATCACCTCGTCGAGCGAGCCGGCCTTGAGCATCCAGAAGCCCGCCGCGAGATCGCGGGAGAGATCGAACGGACCGCGCGCGACGCTCGGCGTCCCGTTCGAGAAGTCGATGCGCGCCCCCTTTGCGGTCGGATGCAGGCCCTCACCCGCCTCCATCATGCCGGCCTTGACCAGTCCCTCGTTGAACCGGCCCATCGCCGCGAACTCCTCGGTCGTCGGCAGGATTCCGGCTTCGGTGTCCCTGGTCGCCTTCACGATCACCATGAACCGCATGGCGCCTCTCCCCTGATGCTGTCCGGCAGGACTGCCCTGCCCTCATCAGCAAGACGATCCGGCCCTGGTGCCGCCGACACGCTCCCGCAATTATTTTGGCCGGGTTCCCGATTCAGCCCGGCTCCTGCGGGAACATGTGGAAATAAGGCTCGGCCTCTGCGAGCACCCGCGCCACGGATGGCCTCGCCTTGAGCCGGTCGAGATAGGCTGTGACCCGGGGGAGCCCATCACCAAGCGGCTCCACTCTGTCGGCGTAGAACAGCGCCGGCAGGGCCGCGCAATCGGCCAGGGTGAACACGTCTCCCATCGCCCAGCCACGCGGCGGCAGCTCGGTCTCGAGCATGGCGTAGGACATGCGCAGCCGGCTTCGAGCGTCGGCAACGCCGAGCGGATCGCGGGCATCGGCCGGACGCAGCCGGTCGAACACGACGGTCTGCGTCGGCATGTGCAGATAGAGGTCGAGAAAGCGATCGCGCAGACGTGTCCGCAAAGCGAGATCTGGATCATCGGGAATGAAGCGCGTCCTGCCCGCATAGTGCTGGTCGAGATACTCGATGATGATGCTCGATTCCGGAATCGTGCGCTGCTCGTCGCGCAGCACGGGAAATTTACCGACCGGCCAAAGCTTCAAGAACGCCGCGCGCTCATCCGCGTCACCGAGATTGATCAGCTTCGGCGTGAACGAAACGTCGTTCTCATACAGCGCGATCAGCACCTTCCAGCAGAACGACGACAGCGGATGATAGTAGAGGGTCAGCGACATCCTACGCTCCTGATGAGTTGAGTGAGAACAAGTTGTTTGGTCCCGAACGCGCGGCCGCAGGGATGGTGCGCTCCCTCGCCCCGTTCTTCACGGAGAGAGGGTTGAGGTGAGGGGCTAGACGCACCGGCGGTGTGGTTTATAGACCTGCACTCCCCCGGGACACGGAGCGCGCCCGCGAGATCTGGACTCACACGTCCCGAACGGGGGCATAGCGCGCGATGACAACGCCGTTGGACAGCGCCCGGCTATCGATCAGGCGGAGCTTCACGGCCTGACCCGGCTTGAACAGCGGCCGTCCGGCGCCGAGCACGCGCGGATTGATCGCGATACGAAACTCATCGATCAGATCGTGCGCGACGAGCGTCGACGCGAAGTCCGCGCTGCCGAACAGGAACAGGTCCTTGGCATTCTCCTGCTTGAGCTTGTCGACCTCGGCCGCGAGCTGCTGACCCAGCAGATGCGCGTTCGACCATGCCAGGCGAGACAGCGTGCGCGACGCGACATATTTGGGGATGCTGTTCATGAAGTCGGCGATCACGCCCTTCTCGGTCGGCCAATAGCCGGCCATCAGATCGTAGGTCACCCGGCCGAACAGCAGTACGCCCGCCTCGTGCAGTTGCGTCTCGGAGATCTGCTCCAGCTCCGGGCCCCACACGTCCTCGTGCCAGGAGATGTCGCCGTTCGGGCCCGCAACCATGCCGTCCAGCGTCATCATGTTCCACATCACCAGTCTCGCCATCGACGGCCTCTCCCTGACTGCTTTCATTTTGCAAGCAGTTGGAGAATGCCCCAGACCGGTGCAATATTGCAAGCGGTTTATACGCGATCCCTGCTCACGAGACTTCGATGTCCGACCCTCAGCGCTCCGGCTGCCCGATCAACCTGTCGCTCGAAGTGGTGGGAGACAAATGGAGCCTCTTGATCATCCGCGACATGATGTTCGGAAATCGCCGGCACTATCGCGAGCTGCTCGGCGGCTCGGAGGAAGGCATCTCCTCGAACATTCTCGCCGACCGGCTGAAGACGCTGCTCGCGGCCGGCATCATCAGCCGTGAGGACGATCCGAGCCACAAGCAGAAGGGCATCTATTCCCTGACCGAGCAGGGCATCGAGCTGTTGCCGATCCTCGCGCAGATGGCGGGCTGGGGTTACAAATATCTCCCCGTCTCGGAGGAGCTCGGCATCCGCGCCAAGCTGTTGATGGAAGGCGGCCCGAAAATGTGGGCCGAATTCATGGACGAGCTGCGCGAGACCCATCTCGGCGCGAAACGGCGCAGGAAGGCTGGACCGAGCGTCGGCGAGCGGCTGCAGGCGGCTTACCAGAAGGTCGTCGCTGCCAAGAAGGCCGAGGCAGGCGGCAGGTGATCGCGCGCCTCGCAACGCGCACGGATCGTGCGCGCCGCTTCCCGCATCAGAACCGCGTGTTGTCGGCCCTGTAGCGCGATGATTTGCGCGGGGCGCGTTCGGGGGCCTGCTCGAGCTGCGCGATCGGGCGGCGATAGGTCTCCGCGCGACGCAGCCAGCCCGCCTCCCACACGCGGTTCGAGGGCAGATTGCGAACCCGCTGCTGCAGCACGACCTGCACCGCGTCGGAATATTCGGCGAGCACGGCCTTGGACTCGGTGGTAGTGCCGTTCATCTTGAGCAGCACCTGCTTGAGACCCCAGCCCTGGCGCTGGCCCGTCTCCTTGTCCACCGCCGTCTCGGACGGATTGGTGCCCTCGCCCTTGAAGTTGATGTAGTCGATCAGCGGATAGAGATCGTTGGAGGCGCGCACGACCCGCGAATACTGCGCGACGATGTGCTCGCGTTCGGCGCTGTCGGGCGTGTTGGCGAGGATCTTGTCCATCGCGCCTTGCGCACGCGCAACCAGGAACTGCGTCTGCTCCGCAATCGTGTCGAGCAGGAACTGCCGCAATTGCCGCATTTGCGGCGAGTTGAAATTCCGCTTGAAGTCGGCCCGGCTGGTCCACGGGCATGCCGGAATCGGCGTCTTGTCGAGCCATGCAGGCAACGGCGTCCTACCCTTGCGCAGAAACGCGATCAGCCCCGGAAAGCCCTCCTCATAAGGCGGCTTCGCGGTGGACGGGTACCAGATGAAATGCCCGATTCCCAGCGAGGCGAATTCTTCACCCGCATTCCACGACGTGATCGCGTCGCGCCGTCCCCCGGCCTCGTTGAGCCAGATCTTGCGGCCGATCATCTGCGCAACGTCGGCCGGGAGCGCACGTTGAGGCACCGACAGATTCTTCGTCGTCTTGGTGTCGCTCCGCGGGTCGGCCTTGCGCTCGGCCGCGACCGGCTTCGCGGGCTCGGTCGATGGCACGGCCACCTTCAGAGCCGGCGTCGGCACGTCCGACGGCCGCCCCACCGTCTCGGGCTCCGCCGTCTGCGGCTGCTGCGGCGGCGCGACATCGTGCGCAGCCTGCTCGGTCTCTGCCGGTTTCGCGGCAACGCTGCCATCCGCTCCGGCGGCGCCGGACGCCGCGAGCCCGAGGACAATGCACGACAACAGCAACGCGCCGCACACGCGCCTCAGATCATTCGGCCCGCGCGACGAAGCGTGCAGCTCCGTGGTTCTGACGAGAGTGATTCGCCGGCTGATGAATTGATCGCCCATGTCGATTCTACCGAGACTCTTAAACTCTACGCTACCGGTTCAGATTCGTCCCAGACACGTCCGAGAGCGACCCGACGACGGGCAAATCAGCCGACGGCGGGACTGTCCAATTCCACGGGGGAATGCGCCTTTGGAGGCTGCGGCGCGGCCGCGAAACCGCCGGCGCCGCGGAGCTTTTTCGTGAAGACTTTCAAGTCGATCACCCTTACCCTTGTCCAGTCCTTCCCGTAAGAATGTTCCTCTTTCTCCTTTCCAGAATTCATGCTCTTTTAGCCACGTCCTGTTCCCGATCGAGAGGGACGTTTCGCGGTCGTCACGAACGTGGGGAGCGGGACGCGGTGGAAGCGTCGATGTTGCAGCGTGGGGCATGATTCGGAACCGGAGGATGTTGACGCGCATTGCGCCACAGCTTTCCGACAAGATCATGCTCATATGAGGACACGCAGACGAACAACGCGGCGCGTACGGCGAAATCGTGTGGTCCCGGCACGCCGATGCTGATGCCGTGTCCGATGCGTGAGCGCATTGTGGCGGAAACGGGGGCAAGACAGCCGTCCCCGGGGAGCGTGTTATAGGCCGTCAGACCGTCGCGCAGGGAGGGCCGGGATGTCTCAGCCGAACCTGGGGTTCCGGCCCCGTGCATTTTTCCCGCACGGGGCCAATGGGGCGCCAAGCTCCCGGTCTTCCCTGCTCCCTCCGATCGAGCGGGAGGCCAAGGCGAGCATGACTCGGATGGCTTCTCCACCGCGAGGACGCGAGCTGATGCGACCGCTACCACCGCTGGCTGTTTGACAACGCCCACGAACTTCGCTGGCTATGCGCATCGCGCGGAGCTGGATTGAACGTACACTGACAGATGTGACGGCCTTCACAGCTGATCCGCGCAGCGCATGTTAGGACTCAACGAAGAGAAAAGCCGGGCTGCCGGCCCGAGGAGTCGACCGCCGTGACGGAAACATCGACGACGACGCAGACCGACAAAGTCGCCCTGATCACCGGGGCGGCGCGCGGCATCGGGCTGGCGACAGCAAAGAGATTTCTGCACGAGGGCTGGCGTGTGGCCCTGCTCGACATCGAGAAGAAGCTGCTCGACGACGCCACGGCCGCACTCGAATCTCCCGATCGAACGCTCGCCCTGCATTGCGACGTCGCGGAAGCCGCGATGGTCGCCGATGCGTTGGCGCGCCTCGCCGACCGGTTCGGCCGTCTCGATGCGCTGGTCAACAATGCCGGTGTCGCACGCTTCGCTCCGATCATGGAAACCAGCGAAGCCGACTGGCAACGCATCCTCGACGTCAATCTGACCGGGCCGTTTCTGTGCACGCGGGCCGCGGTCCCGCTGATGCGCGAGCGCGGCGGCACCATCGTCAACATCACCTCGATTTCCGCCGTCCGCGCCTCCACGCTGCGCTCCGCCTACGGCACCAGCAAGGCGGCGCTGGCGCATCTGACCAAGCAGCTCGCGGTCGAGCTCGCATCCGCCGGCATCCGCGTCAACGCGGTGGCGCCGGGCCCGGTGGAGACCGCGATGGCCAAGGACGTGCATACGCCGGAGATCCGCGCCGACTATCACGACGCCATTCCGCTCAACCGTTACGGCCTCGAGGACGAGCTCGCCGAGGCCATCTTGTTTCTCAGCTCCGAACGCTCCAGCTATATCACCGGACAGATCCTGGCCGTCGATGGCGGCTTCGACGCCGCGGGAATCGGATTGCCGACCTTGCGCGGCCAACGCAGGAACACGTGAAACGATGCCGAGCCGGATGCGCATCATCCTGACCTTGCTGCTGGCGGTCGTCCTGTGGGGAATCGCGACGATGCTGGCGCGCGCCGACGTCCGCATCATCTCCTCGCCCGGCGGCGAGGTGGGGCCGTTCATCGATCTGTTCGAGAAGGTTCGCGCCTCCGGCGAGCGTGTCATCATCGACGGTCCCTGCCTGTCGGCCTGCACGCTGGTGCTCAGCGTGGTGCCCGAGGACCGCATCTGCGTGACGCGGCGAGCCACCCTCGGCTTCCACGCCGCACGCTCGGTCGACCGGCGCGGCCGCGCTTATGCGGAACCCGAGGCTTCCAAGCTGGTGCTGCAGACCTATCCCACGCCGGTGCGCGGCTGGATCGAGCGCCGCGGCGGCCTGACGTCGCGGCTTCTGTTGTTGCGCGGGCGCGAGCTCAAGGCGATGTACGCCTCGTGCCGCTAGCGGCGTCACGCCTCGTAGCCATCCGCCGGGGAATTGATCATCCACGGAATGCCGAAGCGATCGACGCCCATGCCGAAGCCCTTCGACCAGAAGGTCTTGCCGAACGGCATGGTGACGGCACCGCCTTCGAGCAGGGCGTGGAACTTGCGCTCCGCCTCGGCCGGGTCTGCGATCTGGAGCGAGACCGAGATTCCGTGCGGCTTGCCTTGATAATATTCGGGCGGCGAATCCGAGGCCATCAGGACGCCGCCGCCGATCGAGAAGCGGACATGCATGATCCTGTCCTTGTGCTCCGGCGCACACGGCATCTCCGGTGGCGCCTCGCCATAACGCATCATCATGTCGACCTTGGCGCCGAGCACCTCGCCGTAGTGCTTGAGCGCCTGCGCGCAATCGCCATTGAACGTCAGATAGGGACAGATCATCGTCATCCTCCTTGGTTGAAAGATCATTTGTCAGCGCGGCAGCGGCAGAAGCGCGCGCAGGCGGCGGTCGCGCAGCCACAAGCCGCCCCACAGCAGGAGTCCGAGATAGAGGCCGAACAGGACGTGGCTGAACAGCGGACTGCCGATGCGGACATGCGAGGCGATGGCGCCGCCGAGATAGCCGGTGAGCAGGATCGCGCCGACGAACGATGTCGGCGGCAGGATATAGAGCACGGTGCAGAGAAGCGTGATGAGGCCGAGCGCCCGCGCCATGGCGTCGCCTGCTCCATAGCCCATCTGATCCAGCGTCTGGGTGACGACGGGCAGAGGGATGAGCTTGACCGCGCCGTCGAACAGCAGGAACAGCGTCACCAGACCGCTCAGGATGCGGCCGCCCCACAATTCGGCGCGCGAGACCGGCTCTTCCATCGTCGTCATCTGCAGCTCCTTCCCGTGATGCTGCTCCCAGGACGAATGAAGGATCGTGCCGCCGACAGCCCGGTGCAGAATTTTAGATCGAATCTCGGCAGTATTTCACTGGCCGACCCGAGCCTGAGCCGTCGCGCTGTCGCGCATCAGGCGATCGAGCTGCATGCGGATATGCGCGGCCTCCGCCGAGCTGTGCGCCAGCGCGATGGCGCGGTCGAAGGCGGTCCGCGCCTCGTCATTGCGCCCGAGCTGCATCAGCAGCGCGCCGCGCACGCCGAAGAAATAGAAATAATTGGCAAGCCGCCCTTCGAGCGGCGCAATCAAATCGAGCGCCGCCTCGGCCCCGCGCACCTTGGAGACGGCGACGGCGCGATTGAGCGTCACCACCGGCGAGGGCTGCACCACTTCCAGCGCGCCATAGAGAAGATCGATCTGCGTCCAGTCGGTGTCCTCCGGGCGCGCGGCGCGCGAATGCAGCGCCGCGATCGCCGCCTGGATCTGGTACGGGCCGCTGTGGCGGTGGCGGATCGCCTTGTCGATCAGGGCCACGCCTTCCGCGATCATCGGCTGGTTCCACAGCGAGCGATCCTGTTCGTCGAGAAGGATCAGCGTCCCCTCCGCATCGAAGCGGGCGGCGCTGCGCGCGTGTTGCAGCAGCAGCAGCGCCGTCAGCCCCATGATTTCGGGCTCGCTCGAAAACAGCCGCAGCAGCAGCCGCGCCAGCCGGATGGCCTCCTCGGACAGCGGCTGGCGCAGCGCCGCGGTCTCGCCGCTGGCCGAATAGCCCTCGTTGAAGATCAGGTAGATCATGGCCGCGACCGCGGTCAGGCGCTCGGCGCGCTCGATCGCGCCCGGCGTCTCGAACGGCACGTCCGCCTGCGCGACGCGCGCCTTGGCGCGGGTGATGCGCTGCTCCATCGCCGCCTCGCTGACCAGGAAGGCGCGGGCGATCTGCTTCACCGTCAGGCCGGACACCACCCGCAGCGCCAGCGCGATCTGCTGCGTCGCCGGCAGGTCCTTGTGACAGCAGATGAACAGCAGGCGGAGGATGTCGTCGCGGTAGTGCGAGCCGTCGAGCCGCTCGGCGAGCGCGCTCTCGGCGTCGTCGAGATCGGAGATCGCCTCGTCATCCGGCAGCGGCTGCTCGCGGCGGACCCGGCGGACATCGTCGATGGCCGCGTTGCGTCCGACCATGATCAGCCAGGCCGCCGGATCGCGCGGCGGACCGTTCTGCGGCCAGCTCTTCAGGGCGCGCAGGCAGGCGTTCTGGAACGCCTCCTCCGCCGTGTCGAGGTCGCGGAAATAGCGCAGCAGCGCGCCGACGGCCTGGGGTCGTGCTGATGTCAGGGCCGCATCGATCCAGGCCGTATCGGTCATGCCAGCGCTCCACCCGGCCTGAACGTGCCGACGGGACGGATCTCGTAGGAGCCGCCGGGATTGGCCTCGCCGAGCTCGCGCGCGACCTCCAGCGCCTCATCGAGATTGGCGCAGTCGACGAGATAGAAGCCGAGCAGTTGCTCCTTGGTCTCGGCATAGGGGCCGTCGATGACGAGCGGCGGATCCTCCTTCCGGAGCGTCGTCGCAGCCGTGGTCGGCAGCAGCCGCGCCACCGGCCCGAGCCGCCCCTGCTTGGCGAGCTTCTCCTGGATGACGGCAAGCTTGGCCATGACCGCGGCATCCTGGTCCTTGCTCCAGGCGCAGACGACATCCTCGTCGTGATAGCAGAGCAGCGCGTACAACATCGGCAGGCATCTCCCTTCGTCTTCAAGACGGTGGAGTATGCCTCCGGCCGACAGTCCCACGAAGTATTTTCGCGGGGTTCCGCCTACAGGAACAAGCCGCCTACCAGGAGATGCCGTACTTGGCCGCGATGTTGCGCGCCCGGGTCTCCTGCGCGCTCTCGCGCGGCTGCCTGGCGCGCGCGGCCTGCCGCTGCGAGTTGGCCGGGCCCTGCCCTTGCCCTGCGGCGCTCGGTCCACCTTGGCTGCCCGCGTTCGGGGACATACCGTCCTGCGTCTGGCCGCCGGCCTGCGGCTGACTGCCCTTGCCGATCGAGATGCCGTTGGCCGACAGGATCGACCCGACATCGATGGTCTGGGCCTGGACCGAGGCAGACGCGACGACGAAAGCAGTGGCGAGAAGCAATTTGCGCATGACGATTGTCTCCATGTTGATGGGCGGAGATTGGCGTGCCCGCGCGATCTGGTATGTGGAACACGTCACATAAGCTCGAGGACCCTCCGATGACCAAAGGCGCGCTGGCGCTCCTGATCCATGGCGGCACCGACAACTGGTCGCCACAGCGCTGGAAGGCGCGTTTCGACGATGTCTGCGGCGACCGCCCTGTGGTGCTGCTGCCCGATCCCGGGCTCGATCCAGCCGAGGTGCATTACGCCGCGGTCTGGAAGCCGGTCCCCGGCGAGCTCGCCGGCTTTCCGAACCTGCGCGTGATCTTCAACCTCGGCGCCGGCGTCGACGCGCTGATGGCGGACAAGACGCTGCCCAGCGTGCCCCTGGTCCGCGTCGCGGTGGACGATCTCACCGCGCGAATGACCGAATATGTCGTGCTGCACGTGCTGATGCATCATCGCCAGGAGCTGTATCTGCGCGAGTCGCAGCGCGTGAAGCGCTGGGCGCCGAAATACCAGTGGCCGGCGGCCGCGATCGGCGTCGGCGTTCTCGGACTGGGCACGCTCGGGATCGACGCAGCCGAGGTGCTCAAGCGATTGGGCTTCCAGGTCGCCGGCTGGAGCCGCAGCGCCAAGCAGGCTGACGGCATCGAATGCTTCCATGGCGCGGCGCAGCTCGACGCGTTCCTGGCGCGGACCGACATCCTGGTGTCGCTGCTGCCGCTGACGCCGGATACGCGCGGCATTCTCGACCGCAAGATGTTCGCCAAGCTCAGGCGCTCATCACCGCTCGGCGCCCCCGTCATGATCAATGCCGGCCGCGGCGGGCTGCAGAACGAGGCCGACATCCTCGCCTGCCTCGACGACGGCACGCTTGGTTCGGTCTCGCTCGACGTGTTCGGCCAGGAGCCGCTGCCGGCCGACAGCCCGTTCTGGACCCACCCGAAGGTGGTGCTGACGCCGCACAATGCAGCCGACACCGACGCCGACGCGATCTCCCGCTACGTCGCCGAGCAGATCGCGACCTTCGAGGCCGGCGGGGCGCTGCGCAACCTGGTCGATCGCGTCAGGGGATATTGAAACGCTATCCTTTGCCGACCATCACATCGATTGCGCCGGCGACGATCGCCTCCAGCTCCTGACGCGACGCCCGCGCGCGAGCGCGGACCGCGATCGAGTGGATCGTCGCCGACGCCAGCCGCGCCAGCACGGCGGGGTCGGCGTCCGCAGGCAGCTCGCCCTGCTCCTTGGCGCGGCGGAAGCAGCGCGCAAACGCCATGTCGAGCTCGGTCAGGGCGTTCTGCACCATGGCGCGGATGTCGGGATCGGCGACCGCTTCCGAGCCCGCCGTCATCACCGTGAAGCAGCCGCGCGGCCCCTCCTCGCCCGAGAGATAGATGTCGAGTGCGGCGGCGAAGATCTTCTGCAGCTGCTCGCGCACCGGCCAGTCGTGACGGAAGATCTCGCCCATCACGGCGCGGGCGTTGTCGCGGTAGCGCTGATAGCTCTTGATGTAGAGCTCGCGCTTGTCGCCGAACGCGCCATAGAGGCTCGGCCGGTTCATGCCGGTGGCGGCGCTGAGATCGTCGAGCGAGGTCGCGGCGAATCCGGTCGACCGGAACAGGTCGAGCGCCTTGCCGAGCGCGACATCCGGCTCATACGCCCGCGGCCTCCCGCGCCGCTTCGGCTCGACCGGGGCGGTTGCCTTTTTTAGGGGATGGTCGCCCTGCGGCGGCCCTTTCTTTTTTTGTACCATTTCGCAATAAATTCCTTGACCGGCCTTATATTATGCGAGACAGTATAAAAATCAATCAACGCTCCGGTCCGGAGCCCGAGGGAGACGTCCATGGACCTGTATTTCTCGCCACTCGCCTGCTCGCTCGCCACCCGCATCGCGCTGTATGAAGCTGGCGCTGCGGCGAATTATCTCGAGGTCGACCCGAAGACGAAGATCGTCCTCAACGACGGCTCCGATTTCCGCGCCGTCAATCCGCTCGGGCTCGTCCCGACGCTCCGCACCGATGACGGCGACCTGCTGACCGAGAATGCCGCGATCCTGCAATATGTCGCCGATCGCTTCCCCGAGGCGAAGCTCGGCACCGGCCCCGGCATGGACCGCAGCCGGCTGCATCAATGGCTCTGCTTCATCGGCACCGAGCTGCACAAGGGATTGTTCATCCCGATCCTCGACAAGACCGCGCCCGAGGAGATGAAGGCCCATGTCCTGAAGAAGAACCTGTCGCGGCTCGATCATCTCGAGAACCACCTGCGGGATCGCGACTATCTGCTTGATCATTTCACGGTCGCCGACGCGTATCTCGTCACCGTGATCAACTGGACCATGGCAACGCCGCCGGTCCAGCTCGCGAAATGGCCGGCCGTGAAGGCGTACTACGAGCGCCTGCGCGTGCGGCCGTCGATCGCCCGTGCCATCGCCGAGGAGTTCGAGCTCTACAAGGCGGAACTGGCGCGGCATAAGGCGGCGGCGTAGGCCGCATACGAGTTTCATCTCCCTCTTATGGGGAGATGAAATTCTGCGAGGAGATTAAACATTGCTCAATGAGCACATCTCCATCGTGCCGAACGCTTGACCGAGATGACTTCGGGTTGCAATCCTCGAATCGCAGGAGGATTGCACGTGGCAACCACATCCGTAAGAGACCGATTGCTGGCGGACCGGCGCGCGCTGCTCGATCTGGGCACGCGCAACCGGCTCGTGCACATCCCGCTCAAGACCAAGACCATCCGCACCATTGACATCGTCGGCGCGCGCTCTGCTGCGCTCTTCGAGCTTCTCGGCGAAGGCAAACGCTTCACGTTCCTTCCGACGAAGGCTGAGACTGCGGAGACGGACGGCACCCTGCCCTTGAGCGAGCCGGCGCCGCGATCCGACACGCCGACCACCAAGGGGGACCAGGGAGGTGATGATTCGGAGTCGCAGACGCGGCAGCCGGACACCCGGCTCAAGACCCGGCTGTCATCGGAGGCGCTGCAGAAGCGCCTGCTGGATATCTGGTACGACGCACGAACGCTCGAGGAAGAACAGGGCGTCAATATCCTTTATCTCGCCTTCGGGCTGCTGAAATGGTTCGAGGACGACAAATCCGACGTCGAGCGCTTCGCGCCGCTCGTCCTGCTGCCCGTTCGCCTCGAACGCAGCAGCGCCGCCGATCGGTTTCACCTGGTCTCGCGCGCTGAGCCGCCGTCGCCGAACCTCTCGCTCCAGGCCAAGCTCGACGCCGAGTTCGGACTCAAGATCGAGGATTTTGGCGACGAGGACGACGTCGATATCGCGACCTATCTCGCCGGCGTCGCGGAGACGGTCGCCAACAAGCAGAGGTGGGAGGTCAGGGCGGACGCGATCGTCCTCGGCTTCTTCTCGTTCTCCAAGTTCCTGATGTATCGCGATCTGGACCCCGACAACTGGCCCGCAGATGGCAGCCTTGATCGTCATCCCCTGATCTCAGCGCTGCTTCAGGACGGCTTCGAGGGCGCGGAGCCGATCGTGGCCGACGACGGCAAGATCGATTCCGTCATCCAGCCGGTGGCGATGAACCATGTCGTCGATGCCGATTCATCCCAGGCCGTGGTGATCGAGGAAGTGGTCCGTGGACGCGACCTCGTCGTCAAGGGACCGCCTGGGACCGGCAAATCGCAGACCATCACCAACATCATCGCGTCGGCGGCCGCCGAGGGAAAAACGGTGCTGTTCGTGGCCGAGAAGATGGCGGCGCTCGAGGTCGTGCACCGGCGGCTGAAGCATGTCGGTCTCGGCGCGCTCGCGCTGGAGCTGCACTCCAACAAGGCCAACAAGCGCGTTCTGCTCGAAGAGCTGAAACGCTGCAAATCGGCTGAGGTCCCGGTCCCGCGCGGCGAAGCCACCCTGGTCCAGCGCCTGACTGACAGCCGTGACGGCCTCAACCGGCATGCGGACATGATGCACCAGCCGCAGCAGCCGAGCGAGCTGACGCCATTCAGGCTGCTCGGTCACCTCGTGCGCTGCGGGGACATCTCCGCGCAGCCGCCCTACCCGTTGCAGGGCGCGCCCTCCTGGTCTCCCCTGGATCTGGAGCGGCGGCGTGAGCTGATCGCCGAGCTCGCCGAACGAATTGCAGCCGACGGCGCGCCGCACCTGCATCCCTGGCGCGGCGTCGGCCGCGACGCGCTCGATCCAGCCGAAATGACCGAGCTGCGGAGATCGCTGGGCGACATTTCGAACGTTGTCAGCAACGCATCCTCAGGCGCCGCCCGCCTCGGCACGCTGCTCGATCTCCCGCCGCCGGCCACCTTGGCCGATGCCGCGGGGATACTCGCCTTTGCGGAGGTCGCGGCCGCGATGCCGGAGTGCGATCGGACTGCCTTCCGCGAGGCCGTCTGGAGCCAGGCCGGACTCATCACGGACATCGTCGACAAGGGACTGCGCTACGCGAAATTAAGGACGGCCTTCGAGAGCGCCTTCGTCGAGGCCGCCTGGGATGCACCGATCGCCAATTGCCGCAAGGTCATCGCCGAGAAGGGCCGCTCCTGGCTGCGCCTGCTCAGCCCGCGTTATCGCCAACAGGTGGCGCTGCTGGCCTCGTACCTGAAGGTGCCGATGCCGAAAACGCTCGAGCAGCGGCTTCTGCTGATCGACGGCCTGATCGCGGCGCAAGCCGCTCGCCGGTCCTTCGAGGAGGTCGAAGCCGCCGGCAGCACCGCCTTCGGGACCGCGTGGCAGAAGGAACGGTCGGATTGGGATGCGCTTTCCAAATTGGCGACCTGGTGGACTGCATTCCCCAAACCGTTTGCAAGCGATGAAACGCGCCAGCGGCTGACGCAGCTGACGCTGTCGGCCGATGATCGGCGATCGATCGAACAGCTCAACCACAGCCTCGCAAGTCTGATGTCCGGCCTCCGCGGGCTGATCGTCTCTCTCCAGTTGGAGCCCGCCCGCATCCCACTCGACGCCGGCGACCAGATCCGGCTGGACGAGCTGTCGCAGACTTTGTCGGAGTGGCAGAACGCGACCGAGCGCCTCACCCGCTGGATCGCGTTCATGGGCCGGGTCCGCCTTGCGCGCGCGCAAGGTCTCGCCGCGCTGGTCGATCGCGCGCTCGATGGCTCCTTGCCGGGCGAAGCGCTCGAAGCCGCTTTCGACCGATCCTATTACGATGCCATGCGCAGCGTGATCTTCGCTAACCATCCTGAACTGAAACGTTTCGACGGCGAATCGCACGATCGGCTGGTCGACGGCTTCCGCAAGCTCGACGTCGCGCGGATGCAACTGGCCCGCGATCAGATCGCCCACGAGCATGCCGCGGCGCTGCCGCGCAACGCCGGCGGCATCGGGCCGCTCGGCGTGCTGAACGGCGAACTTGCCAAGAAGCGCAACCATCTGCCGATCCGTCAACTCCTGGAGCGCGCCGGCCCGGTCGTCCAGCAGATCAAGCCGATCTTCCTGATGAGTCCGCTGTCGGTGGCGCAGTTCCTGAAGCCCGGCGCGATCGCCTTCGATCTGCTGGTCGTCGACGAGGCCTCGCAGATCGAGCCGGTCGATGCGCTCGGCGCCGTCGCGCGCTGCCGGCAGATGGTGGTGGTCGGCGACGAGCGGCAACTGCCGCCGACGCGCTTCTTCGCGAAGCTGACAGGCAATGATGACGAGGACAACGACGACGAGGATCAGCCGACATTCCAGGTCAAGGATGCGGAAAGCATTCTCGACCTCTGCCTTGCCAAGGGCCTCTCGCATCGGATGCTGAACTGGCACTATCGCAGCAAGCATCAGTCGCTGATCGCCGTGTCCAACAAGCAGTTCTACGACAACCGGTTGTTCATCGTGCCGAGCCCGTACGACGCCGTCGCGGGAATGGGGTTGAAGTTCAACTACAACCCCGATGCACACTACGAACGTGGAAGCAGCCGGACCAACCCCAGGGAAGCGCGGCTCGTCGCCGAGGCCGTCATGCGCCATGCGCGCGAGACGCCGGACCGAAGCCTTGGCGTCGCGACCTTCTCGGTGGCGCAGCGCCAGGCGATTCAGGATCAGCTCGAAATCTTGCGTAAAGAGAACCCGGAAACGGAGACGTTCTTCGTCCGCGGTGCCAGCGAGCCGTTCTTCGTGAAGAACCTCGAGAACATCCAGGGCGACGAACGCGACGTCATCTTCATCTCCATAGGCTATGGGAGAACGAAGGAAGGCTTCGTCTCGATGAGCTTCGGTCCCCTCAACTCCGACGGAGGCGAGCGCCGGCTGAACGTGCTGATCTCGCGCGCCAAGCTCCGTTGCGAGGTCTTCTCCTCGATCACCGGCGACGACATCGACCTGTCGCGCGCCAAGGGCCGCGGCATCGCGGCGCTGAAGACGTTCCTGACCTTCGCGCAGACGGGGCAGCTCGGCATCGCGCAGGAGACCGGGCGCGATCCCGACTCGGTGTTCGAGGAGCAGGTCGCCGCCAGGCTCCGGGCGCTTGGTCACGACGTGAAGACCCAGATCGGCACCGCCGGATTCTTCGTCGATCTCGCTATCGTCGACCCCGACAAGCCCGGCCGCTTCCTGCTGGGGATCGAATGCGACGGCGCCCAGTACCATGCGTCTCGTTCGGCGCGGGACCGCGACCGCCTGCGACAGAACGTGCTGGAAGCGCATGGCTGGGTGCTGCATCGCATCTGGTCGACGGACTGGTTTCTCCGACCCAAGGAGGAAACCGAGAAGGTCCTCCGCGCGATCGACGCTGCGAAGGCGCATTGGCGGGACATCGACCAAGGGACTGCTCGAGCTGAACCCGAGCCTCCGGCAAACCCCGATGTGCCGGCGCCGGAGCAGACCGAGCAGCGCCCTCTGGAGATCCTCGCACAGGCACCAACGGTGGCCCCCTATGAAGAGGCGAAGCTGCGCGTCCGTCGGGAGATCGAGCCGCACGAGACGCCGCTCGCCGACATGACGCGGCACGTCGTCGAGATCGTCGCCATCGAGGGACCGGTGCATGAATCGGAAATCATCGTCCGGATCAGATCGGCCTGGGGCCTTGCCCGCGCCGGCAATCGCATCCGCGATGCCGTGCGAACGGCGCTGAAATCGGCAGTCGCGAAGGGACAGATCGCTGGAGGCCCGTTCTACGCCGTGCCCGGCCAGGCGATCGTCGTTCGAAGCCGCGAGGACGTGCAATCGCAGTCTTTGCGCAAGCCCGAGATGCTGCCGCCGGAGGAGATCAAGGCGGCCATCGTGCAGGTCGTGGAGCAAAACTACGGCGCCGAGGAAGACCAGTTGATCCAGGCGGTCGCCCGGCTGTTCGGTTTCGGTTCGACCAGCGCCCAGTTGCGCGAGGCGTTGCAAGGCAGCCTCGAGGATCTTCTCGCCGCAGGAAACCTGCGCCGCGAGGGAGAGCTGCTGATCAAGCCGCAGGAGGTCTCGCCGGCTGCGCAGGACTGACCGGCTGAATTGGTGCTAGGAGCTCACAGCCCGAACGCCGCTTGCCAGCCGCCGAAATCAGCGATCCGGCCGCGCCCCTCCCCGCCAAGGCATCGGACCAGGATTGCACGGGTCCGTCCCTGCCACTATCCTTGGACGGACACGCGCTGGCCCGCATCCAATAGGAGCGCCCCATGCCGACCGCGACCCTGGCTCCCCTGGACGAGACCATCACGATCGCGGAGCTGACGCGCGATCCCTATCCGATCTACCGGCGGCTGCGACGCGAAGCGCCGGTGCTGCGGGTCAAGTCGGTGGGCCGGACGTTCCTCACCAAGGCGGCCGATACCAAATATGTGAAGGACAATGCGGCGCTGTTCTCGTCCAACGATCCGAACACGCCGATGAAGCGCGCCTTCCTCGCGCATACCTTGATGCGCAAGGATCACGACGAGCACCGGACCGAGCGCATGGCGATGATGCCCGCCCTGATGCCGAAGACGATCGAAGCCGTCTGGGAGCCGCTCTACGCCAAATTCGCCACTGATTATCTCGACCGCCTGCCGCGCGGCGAGGTCGTCGATCTCTTCCCCGCCCTCGCAGGCCCCTTGGCCGCGCGCATTCTCGCTGAAGTGATGGGCATTCCCGACGCCGGCGATGCCGACATGCAGCGCTGGTCGCAGGCCCTGATCGACGGCGCCGGCAATTTCGGCTGGACGCCGGGGCCGTTCGACGCGTCTGATATCGCCAACGCGGAGATGGACCGCTGCATCCGCGCCAACATGGAGCGCGTGCGCGCCGAGCCGGATTCGTCCGCGCTCTCCTTCATGGTGAACGCGAAGAACCCGATCCCGGACAGCCAGATCATCGCCAACATCAAGATCGCGATCGGCGGCGGCATCAACGAGCCGCGCGACGCCCTGCTGACGATCCTCTATGGCCTGCTGACCAACCCGGAGCAGCTCGAAGCCGTGCGCGCTCAGGACAAATGGCGCTCCGCCTTCGAGGAAGGGGTGCGCTGGGTGGCGCCGATCCAGGCGAGCTCACGCCTCGTGATGGAAGACACCGAGATTCGCAGCTGCCTGATCCCGAAGGGCGACACCGTGATGACGATCCAGGCCTCCGCCAACCGCGACGAGGACCTCTTCGACAATGGCGAAACCTACAACGCGCTGCGCGACCCCAACCCCCACCAGGCCTTCGGCAACGGCCCGCATCATTGCGCCGGCGCGCACCTCTCGCGGCGCACCGTCGGCGCCATCCTGCTGCCGATGCTGTTCGAGCGCTTCCCCGACATGACGCTGCCCGATCCCGCGAGCGTGCGCTGGCACGGCTTCGGCTTCCGCGGCCCGCTCAATCTGCCGGTTCGGCTGCAGTAGGACCGGCCCGCGGGGCCTGCGGATGGAGCGGCGTCGCGCGAGGAGACGAGTTCGGGCGATGCTGGACTGATCGGCGACGACGTCACGATCGGCTGACGGTCCGCGATCCGGCCGCGGATCCTGCCCTGGATTCGGCCCTGGATCGGATCGCGGGAGCGGACGGCACGCTTGCTCCGGTCAAGTCGTCGCATGTCGCCACGGCGGCGTGACGCACCGAGACGGTCGTGCCGGGCCGGCCGGCCACGGTCGTGACCTCGGCACCGAGCTGCTTCGCCAGGGCCATGATGATGCCGGTGCCCAGGCCCCCCTTCGGCCGGCCGTTCACCTGCAATTTCCCCGTTCCATTGTCCGAGACGGACAGGGTCCAGCCGGCTCCTGAGGACTCGTAGATCACGGTGATCAGCCCATTCGCGGTGTCCTCGGGAAAGGCGTGCTTGAGGGAGTTGATGACGAGCTCGGTGACGATCAGCCCGAGACTTTCAGCTTCGCTCGTCGTCGCCTGACCGTCACCGCGGGTTTCGATCCTGGTCCGCTGCTGGTCGGCGATCATCGATTGCGAGATCGCCTGGCAGAGCCTCGCGAAATGCGGTCCGAGCGCGATCACGCCGCTGCGCGCGGAGGTGTGGAGACTCTGCTGGATGTTCGCGAACGAGATGACCCGATCGCGGGCGTCGTCCAGGTGGCGTCGCGCCTCCTCGGAGCCGACGGACCGTGCCTTCAACGAGATGATGCTGGCGATGATCGCCAGGCTGTTGCCGACCCGGTGCTGAAACTCCTCGAGCAGCATGTCCTTCTGACGCAGCAGCTCCTCGTTCCGGCGCGCCATCGCGCGCTCGCTGGTGACGTCCTCGAGGCCGAGCAGGATGGTCGTATGGGACCCGACCGTGTAGGACACCTGCCGGGCGTTCAGCCGCATCGCCCGGGGGCCGACGGCGGGAAAAACGTGCTCCACCTCGAAATCATGCAGCGCGCCGGTGTTGGAGAAGATCTGGCCCAGCCACGACTTCAGCGCCGGAATATTCCAGGCGCCGTCATCCAGCTCATAGAAGAGTTGTCCCAGCACATCCTCGGGCGCCGCGGAGAAGGTGAGATAGAACGAACGGCTGGCGGCAATCACGCGGAGATCGTGGTCGAGGACGAGCAGCGGCTCCCGGACCGTGTCCACAATGGCTTCGGCAAGTGCGCACGCGTCAGACGCGTCGGAAAACTGCTGCTTGAACATGTGGTCCCCTCCCTACGCAACACTTCACCCCGTCACGAACGCTTCGCGCGTCCCGCCTTCAAGCGGCGAAACGAAACGCGGAGCCCGGCGGCGAGTTATGGGCAGCTAGCGATGCGGACAGAACCGTCTGTGCAAGACAGACCACCCGCGCGCTGCACACCCGCAGCTAGTTCTGCTGCTCCGCCTGCAGGTTGTCGTTCAGGACGGCTTGCAGCAGCGCCGGATAGACGACGATCTCGCCGTCATATTCGATCAGGCCCGCCCTTCTGAACTTGTTCATGAAATGACTGACGCGCGACCGCGTCGTGCCGATCATCTCGGCCAGCGTTTCCTGGCTGATTCTTGGAATGACCGGCAGCGGCGTTTCGTCACGGCCGTAATTGGCCATCGTCAGAAGCAGCCGCGCCAGCCGCTTTTCGCTGCTATGGAAGAGCTGGTCGATCAGGTCCGCTTCGAACCGGTCGATCCTGGCCAGCAGAAACGCGATGAACATCTCCGCAAGCTCAGGGTAGAGGCGAAGCGCTGCGATCATCGTCTTCTTGGCGATGGCGGTGACCACGCAATCCTGCAGCGCGAATGCCGAGCCGGTATGCACCGCCTGCCGCGTCAGACAGCCTTCGCCAAGAAACTGCCCGGCATCGACGATGCCGATGACCGCTTCCTTACCGACGTCGTTGACGACGGTCAGCTTGATCTTTCCCTGTTGGAGAAAGAACAGGACGTCGGCCGGATCGCCCTGGGCGAACACGCTTCCCCCCTTGGGAACCTTCAGGACCTTCTGGCCCGGGCAAACCTTGTCGAGAAAGGCCTTCGGATCAAATCTGGCGAGGTTCGAACTCGGCACAGCCCCCATCCCGCTCGATGGACATGTTGATGGACATGCCGAACTTTACGGTGGAAACCTCCTCTCGCTTTGCGCTAGATCAATCTGCTTATCATCCTCCGATTGAGCTTTCGGCGAGGCCGGGGCGCCGCGAGCGCCATTCTGCAATCGATGCGAGACCTTCCATGCGATGTCGCCACTCACACGATGGAGGATGCTCACGGCGGAGCCGCCTCGAACGAGAGACCGACGTGCACCAGACCCCGCGCGTTCGACCATCTCCTCAGCGCGAACCGGCCGAGCGAATGAGGCCTCACCGCATCCTCGCGGTCGTTCATCCGTGGTGATCGACCACCTGTTTGGGTTGCACGGACCAGGCCGCGGGCGTGTCGTCGCGGTCGGCTGCGGCCGCAGCCGCCGTCGCCCGCACCTTGCCGGGCGCGTGATGCGCCGGCGCATAGATCGCATGGACCTGCATCGGCGTCGGGCCGATGTTGGTGATGTTGTGCCAGGTCCCGGCCGGAACGAGCACGCACCAGCCGTTCGACACCGTCTGGTCGAATGTCAGCCTGTCCTTCGCGGGCCCATCTGCACCCGGCCGCGGCCGGCATCGAGCCGCAGGAACTGATCGGTTTCCGGATGCGCCTCCAGGCCGATGTCGCCGCCGACCGGAATCGACATCAGCGTCACCTGCAGATTAGCGCCCGCTCCAGGCGACCGACCGATAATTGGCATTGTCCCGGGTCGCCCGCTCGATGTCGAACGCCTGCGGCTGCGGCCCGATGTCGGTGATCTCATCAGCAAGCACATCCATCACGGATCTCCCACCCGGCGGCCTTGCCGGCAAACCGTCCCGCCACGGGTCTAGCGATGATCCCGAAGCTGATCGGACACCGCCTCCTTGCCGAAGGCGTGGTCGAGCGCGCGCTTCAGCTTGTGGACCGCGCCACGCACGGCCTGCTCCATGAAGCTGTCCTGATGCGTCGCGACGATCGGCTCGCCGCCGTCACGGTGCACCTCGATCTTGCAGCTCTTGTCGTCGTGACCGGGCTTGTGGCTCACCGCGTCGCTGAGCTGCACGTCGATACGTCTGACCTGATCCTCGTAGCGATGGAGCACCGCATGAAGCGACGCCTTCACGTCCTGCGACAACTGCTCACCGCCCTCGACGTTTCCATCGACCCTGACGTCGATCAACATCCGTGTCTCCATCAGGTGAAGCGTCAAACGTCGCAGGATGGAATTCGCGATCATGATCGGCTCCCCAGCCTGGTCGTCATCCAGGCTTCGACGTCGCCGCACGGCACGCGACGCCATGACACGTCGTTCGCGGGCAGCGGCAAGGAATGAACGCCCCGTGATACAGCCGACGGTCTGAAGCGCCGCCTGATCCGCCTCGGGGCCTCTCGGGCGGGGCGAAGCGGCCGTTCAAGCGCGTCTCCCGATGTCTCCCGCGACCAGACTGCCAGAGGCGAACGCGAGCGGCTGATCAATATTGCGCAGTCAACCCCGGAGAATCAGGCGCAACCTGCGGCGACCCAACGTTCGAGTCTGCATCGGAGATGGGACGATGGATTGTCCGATCACATTTCGCTGCCCCCAGACCGGGTCCGAGGTCGATGCCATCCTGCACCAGCCGAAAGACGACTGTCGGTTCGAGACCGTGACCTTCGAGACCGTGAGCTGCCCGGCCTGCACGAGATTTCACTTCATCCACGCCATGACCGGCGCGCTCATTCCTCCGACCCTGCTCGGCCCGGCGAATTGGACGCCGTAGCGGCGGGCGACGCCGACGCGCAGCAACAAAGTAGACTGTACCCTCACCGCAGTCCATTGAAGCGGCAGGGATGTCCGCAAGCGTCTACATCACAATGCCGAAAGATAGGAGCGGCCATCTTCATGGCATCAATTGCTGCTCACCTTAACATCTACAGCTTGCTTGATATTAAGGTCATATTTGCAGATGACCGTACTGTGCACCATCGCGCCGAATCCATTTTGGAACTGGGCTTCCTTCTCGACTAGGGTCACAATGCCGCTCTTTACGTAGTTGTCTCCCTTGTAGAAAGTGCTGAAAGCGAGGAATGGAAATTTCGGTTCGCCAAACTTTGCAAGCTTCTGTGCTTCAGTCTTGCATGACGCCTGACCGTACGAAATGTCTCGGAAGTTATTCACGAGATCAGCATTGTCTGAACATCGGCGCCAATCTGATTTGCAGGTAGGATTGGCCTTCTCTTTTTCGTCATCGCGATCTCCTATGATCGCGCCTACACCGATAAAAACGAGCAAGAGCACGAAAACGCTGGCGCATCCTCGGTTCGCCTTCTTGGGTAACGGGCGTTCGGCCTCGTGAGCGGATTCGCTCTTGAGCCATCGCTGCGCACGTGCGGCGGTCAGCGGATCGGACGACGGATATTCCGCGATCGGGTGGCCGCATTGCGGGCAGGCAGATGCGCGGACGCTCACGCGAGCGCCGCACTCAGGACACTCAATAAGAGCCATAGCTGGCTCCGTTCAACAAATTTGAATCGCCGTAGCCGTCCTTTGGTGGCCCCACATCTTCAACCCCTCCGCGAGTTACTCAACTTAGACAGGCTCTCTCACTCCGGCAAGTCGAATGCCAATTCCATAGATTTGATCCACGGGAGCAGGCGCCGTGGCGGGCTTTTCGGTCTGGTTTCGCTGTCAGCGCCAAACGCAAGATGCATAGGCCTGTCCAGCTCAACAAAAATTTCTGTTTCTCTTTTTCGGAAATCATGTTATGTACAACGCCGTCTCGCGCTCACTGAAGGGGCGTTTCGCGATCGTCACGGGCCGTGGAGCGTGGGATGCGGTGGCCGCCTGGGGTCGCAGTGCGCGTTTCGCGTGCGGACGAACGAGCCCGAGGCGGACGGTCAAGCCGTGTGGTCCCGACACCCCGACGCTGGTGTCTTGGTCGGCGACATCCCGATGACGGGGGCAAGCAAGCCCGGTCCCCTGGGAGAGCACGGAGCAGCCGTTCAACCCATCGCGCAGGGAAGGCCGGTTGTTCGGCCAATCCTGTGGTGACTGCCGCCTGCTTTTCTTTCTGCAGGCGGGCCATGGGTGCGGCCTGCACCCGGCCTTCCCTGCGCCCTTCTCTTGGAAGGGCGTGCCTGAGAGCAAAGCTCGGACGCGAACGCGCGCCGCGAGGCTGCGAAGCCGCGCTTACAGGTCGGGGATGTCAGGTTGAGCGCCGGGAATGGCGCTCCCTAGGGGAATCGAACCCCTGTTTCAGCCTTGAGAGTTGGAGTTTTTCCCGCTCGGCCAGTTCGCATCCATTCGCCACAATCCAATATTATCATATACTTAGCCATTAGCGGTTCGCGGTCGGCCGCCTCCGTACGCCCTCGCTTATTCGACGGATATTCGACGCTTTCGAGAAGGTTGTCATGGCGAAAACACTCGCAGAAGAACAGATCACAACGGCCAGGGCGCGCTCCAGGTTGGATCTAGGCGTACATTGGCGTCGCCTCGATGCCGAGGCGCATCTTGGCTATCGCAAGGGCAAGCGAAGTGGGAAATGGCTGTTACGCTGGCGTAATCACCATGACGGGGCCAATTACAAGCAGGCGCCGATCGGCGTCGCCAACGACGTCAACGACAAACCAGCCGAAGGCACGCTGACCTTTGAACAGGCCGTGACACAAGCGCGAGAACTCGTAATCCGGTCAAGAGCAGAAGCGGCGGCGCTAGCTGCCGGACCGCCGCCCACGGTGCAAGCGGCAATTGAGACATACGTTCGGGAGCGCAACGCCCGTGACAGCCGGAGGGTCGGTCGCGAGATTCGCTCCGATGCTGGCCACCGACTGCGGCGTTATCTCCTTGGTCAGGAGCGCCGCGGTCGTCAGGAAGCCGTTAAGGCTGCTCCCCTCGTCGCTGTCCGCCTGTACGCGTTGACAGAAAATCACCTTTTAACTTGGCGTGAGAGCCTGCCAGCAAGATTGAAGGTCACGACTAGGCGCCGGCTCGCCGCCGACCTGAAGGCTGCCCTAAATGCAGCATGGCTCCGCCTGCCCTCGGAACAAAAGAAGTTGAACCCGACATTCCCCTCGATCGTTAAAGATGGGCTCAAGGCTGAGCGCATCGACGATGACGACGAGACATCTGTCGCTCGAGATAACCAAATCCTCACGGATACACAGGTCAGTACTCTCCTCCGAGCCGCGCGCCAGATCGACGAGGAGCAAGAGTTTGAAGGCGACCTATATCGCATTGTCGTGTGCCTTGCGGCCACGGGTGCGCGATTTGCGCAACTACGGCGGATGCGCGTGAGCGATGCGCAGCAGATAGAGCGACGTTTGATGGTGCCAGGGTCATACAAGGGGCGCGGCGGCAACAGCGGCTATGTCCCGGTACCCGTGGGTGAAGATGTCATTGACGTTCTGTTGCCGGCAATTTCAGGCCGCCCGAAAGAAGCGCCATTGTTCGAGCGCTGGAGGTACGAGCAGGCCGGTAGCTTCGGGTGGAAAAAGTCAGAGCGCGGTCCGTGGAGGACAGCCGAACTCACTCGCCCGTGGCAAGACATCCGCAAGCGCGCCGGGCTCCCGAAGGTCATCCCTTATGCATTCCGGCATTCCAGCATCGTACGCGGCCTCCGCAATCTACTGCCTATCCAGCACGTTGCTAAACTGCACAACACGTCGGTGCAAATGATTGAACGCCATTATGCGAAATACATTGCAACCGCCCTCGAAGATCTCGCCAGGGCAGCTGTCATCCGCCTTATTCACCCGGAAAGGCGAGGCAAGCAAGTCGCCGATGACGAGGTCCAAGCAGAAGCTCTCGTTGCAGACCTATAATGCTTTAGATCGAACAGCCCTGCTGGGCTCTGTGTCGCAACGCCAAAAGCCCGCAGCTGTGCAGCCACTTCAGTGGTGATACAAGAAGCTGATATTGCCTACCTTCTTGACTACCTTTCAGGCCAAACGTCTATCTAGTGTTGACGTGTGACGTATTTATGCCAACCAGAGACAGCAACGATTGCACAACGACGAGCCTACGACGACCGATCGTCGTCGTCGCAATTCGACCATTCCTGATTAGTTCATAGATTTTAGTTCGCCCAAGACCGGTCGCTTCGCACGCTTCCGCCACGGTACAGGTCAGCCGCTGCGCAAATGGGATGAAATCGGACGGGTGACGCTTTAGCTCATCTGGCGCCGAAATGGGCTCTGTTTCAGTAGTGTATTCGATATCTCGGCTACGCTGCGTCAAGGCCGTGCTTCCTCCGTGATCGAAGAAATGCATCGTGAGGCCGATTGCACCCGACGTCAATTGAACCGAAATAGCAGAGTGTCCTGGCGTACACCAGAAGGCTGCGGAGGATCAGCCTCAAAACGCGAGCCACGATTTCAAACCGCACCCTTGCGCTCGAGTCGCCCCTTATCGTCTGCGCGAATCACCCAATTTCTAATCCAAATCATAAGCGCGTAGAGCGATCGTCAATCAACTGTAACCGATCGAGCGGTACGTCCCAGATGAATAGATCTATCACTTCCCCAAATGCTCAGAAAATGGCTCGAACTTACAAGCTGGCCGGCTTGCGAATGAAATAGCCAGGTCTTCGATCAATGAAAACACTCGGTTCACGCCGCGTCCATCTGAACGCGTCACTCAGCACCCCCCTATTTCCCAACTCAGTCTTCAAGAGGTTAATGAGGTGATCCCCGGCAGCGGCGGCTCGGCTAGCATCACCAAGGGCCGCGTAAGTCGCACCTATTGTATGAAGGATCCCTATCTCCACCTCTTTCGTTATGTCGTCATGGGGAACAAGCAAAGCAAGCAATCGGCGCAGATCTGGCTCTTCAATTCCAAGCTTACGGAAGCCATCCGGACCGGGATGAATCTCTAATACAAGACTCGCGTAGTAAAGCACGTTATTTATTCGACGTCTTGCCTCCAGCGAGTACAGATAATCGGTGTCCGGTAATTTCTCGGCAACAGGATAGACACTATGGAAAGCGCTCAACAATTTCTGCTCATAACCCTCAAGTTGTTCTATCAAGTATGCTCCCGCCTCGAGTCCTTCGATAAGCTTACTTCGTTGTTGCGAAATCTCCTCGGAAAAGCGCGCAGCGATCCGGCGCTGCATGGTACTGTGCACCCAGTGCCCTGGCGTTCTAAGGAAGGGATCTCGCTCGACAAGCTCACGCGCCTTGGTAAGCTCTTCGAAGGCCCTGTCCTCGCGGCCAAGCTCCGTAAAGATCCAGTCCAGGCGGAAGTGCGGAATCGACGCTTCGGGGTAATCCTCTATGATGTCTTGATAGTCCTCTACCAAGGCTGCCAGCTGTGCTTTGCTGTCCGACTCCTCGATTACTGCGAGTAGGAGCCGAGCATAGCACGCCTCCATTCGCGCATAGAAACGCGCCTTCTTCGCACGTATGCTGTCTCGACACGTTGATTGCAGCCTCTCCGCGACCTTATCGAATTTACACCGAATATCTTCGAGTACGTGCCGTTCGCGGGCGGATACCGCTGCTTGCTGAGAGCCCCCTGCGATATCAGTAAGCTGCTTGTAGGCCGATTGCATTAATTCAGCCACTTGCCCATCGTCAACCAACGCAACAATGCCATCTGTTGGATGAGATGCCCATATCGGTGCAGAGACGAGATCACGCCTGCCTAAACTGACCGAACCGAGAGCATGTTCGATCAATTTAGCAGATTGATCGACACTCTGACGGATCTCGGCACGCAAATCGCGGGCGAACGCAAGCAGGCTGTCAGATGGCTCAGCGCCTTGCAGGAGATGAAAGCCAATTATCTCCAAGGCCAGTGCGCGCCTCGAAATCTCCTCAGGCCTCAACTCCTTGCGCTGGCGCATCAGTAACTCTTGAAGACGCCGATGCCATCCTCGGGCCACCGCCACGTCGGCTTCACTGCGCTCCGGCCAGATGTCGTAGTATTTAGCTGCTAGATGAAACGTTAAACCGACCTCATAGACGCGCGGCAACATTACTGTGTCGCCAGCCGACCATTCGATAGCCCTCTCGATCCAAACGATTCCCTCCGCCACATCGGAGCCCTGAGGAATGTCAAGCGATTTAAATCCATCTTGCTGCTTCAACTCGAGCTGTAATTCAAGGATCAGCGCTGCATGTTCTCGCGCCCAACGCGGATCTCTTTCCGCCTTGACTTTTTTCAGATGAGCCACGCCAAGACTATAGCGATGTAGTACGCTGTCACTCTTTGAGCTCTCGTCAGATTGGTGCCGACTACCCGACGGAACTTTGCCGAGTCGCTGAATCTGGGCAAGTAACAGGTGCGCCTCATCCACCGGCGACCAGGCCTTGTCTCGTCCTACTCTGCCATCATCCAATTTACCTATTGAGATCGCACTGTTCGCATAGATTTCGGCCAGCTCCCATCGTCGCTCCGCCTGCTGTTGATCATTGGCTTCTTTTTCGTGGCGCTCCTGGCATGCGAACATCAGCGCCCAGCCTAAATAGCGTTCTACGGACGAAGTATTCATACTTGCAAATTCCGCAAGCACATCCGCTCCTTCTCTGACGCTCGGAAGGGCCTCCGCACTGAGTTCGACTGGTCCCGGAGCGCCTGCGATGGTAGGAATGAGGCGCAAGCGTTTGGATGAACTGGACCGTGTCACCTGAATCGGGATCGGAGCCTTCACGCTTTTTTCCAACGCAAACGTGGCTTGTCCGAAACGCCCCACAGCGCGTCGCAACTCTGCGTTGATCAGCTCGGTGACGTTAATCTCGCCGAACCATCGCAGGAGATCTCGAAACTCGCTATCGCTGAGTTCGCTGTCGTAGTCAGGCGTAAGACTGTCCGCTTGCGCATGCAACTCGACGGTCAAACGGGCGCGCTCGAAATCCTGCCATGCTTCCACTAGAGCGGCGATTGCCGCTGATGACCTTTCGTCGTCAGCCTTGGCATCCGGCGGGAGCGTCTCAAGCTGTCGTCGATATGTTTGCAGCGCCACGATGAATGCTCGCTCAATCTCGACGTCGCTCCTGCGATTGCCTGGGCTGAGACGACGCGCCAGCATGCGCGGATGACGCACGAATTCGGCCTTACCGACGGTGCGGTTTTGCTTCAGTTCGGCCACGCAACTGATCAGAGTCATAGCGCGCGTCGCAAGTCGCCCGCGCACCCTCGGAACACCTAGGTCCGAGAGAGTTTCGTTGAGCGCTTGCAAATACGCTATAGCTTCACCGTCTATCCGATTAGACCGCGGCGAATTGTGCTGGCGCTCCGAACGACCAGCCAAGAATTCGCGCCAGAGTCTCATCTTCTCGCTTGACGGTCGCAGTTTGGCAAGACGCTCGCATGTATCCCGCTCGAATCCGAACTTGCTCCAGTCGAGGTCCTGCGCACGAACGAGATTGCTTTTGCCTCCGAGAGCTTCGAGCCGCTTCTGCGTGTCGTCCGGGATGCGACGCATTAGCGTCATTAAGGATGGCGCCAGCTTCCGAAAATAGGCAATGAGATCGCGTTTGGCCGTGCCATCATCCGGATTATTGACCCGTGCACGCAGCAGGCGCGTCTGCTCCTGATTGCTGAGTCGGCGTACCTGTTCGCGCGCACGCCGCAACAGCGCAATCTCCTTCCGAAGACCTTTCTCTGCATGGAACGCCAGATCTTCCTCCACCTCCGCAAGATGCGAAGGCAAGATGCCGACCTGGTGGCCAGGGTCGAAAAGTAGCGAGTGGAGAATCTGTTCGTTGCGGAGTCTTACTTGATCAATGAGGTGCGGCTCGATTGACTGCGCGCGCTCGGCTTCGAGGATGAATCCTTGCAGATGAGCATCATTATCGGGATCGATGTAGGATTTTAGCTCATGCGCGTCTACGAAGTACAATATCTCGTTGGACTGATTGGCGAGGAATTCTTGGTCAAACAAATAATTCTGTAGTAAATATTGAAGAGTCCGCGCCTCAAAGCGTAGAGTGGACCGATCCGGCTTCCGTTCCGTTCGTGTCAACTCGCTCATAACGCGCGCGCCTGGCCGGCACTCTGAGCGCGGCGTGCAAGCAGGCTGCCAAGCATTCCGCTCGGCTCATCTGACCAAGCATCGGCCGACATCATCTGCGAAAGCCTGTCGCAAGCGCTTTCCTTGATGCGAAGCGGCACCTCACGCATTGCCACGCCGAGCGATTCCGCTACCCTCGGACGAGCCTCAACCAAAAAGGGGGAAGGCAGGCCGCTTTGATTAGAGTCGATGATCTTAAGCGATCCAAACTTCGCGGCGCGCAGCCTCGACAGCAAAAGAAGGCCGCAATCATCACGCTCAATAAGATCGTCGATTTGCTGTTGTAGCGGAGCAAAATCATCACGCGCAAGGACCATACCGAGATTGCGTACCATCGACCCGAGACTGCAAAGTGGTCTTGCCATCGCGCCTCCAATGCCATGTAGCAAGGAGTAGGCGTCAACGTGCGGCGCCAGAAGCGCAGCTGTCGCCAGGATCGGGAAGTCAGCAACGTCGTCCACTTGAGCAAGTAGAAAATGACACGCTGCAGCGGCGACGCTAGTATTGCGCGCCTGGCCCGGTCGAGCAAATCGAGCGAGGGCACAGCGGCAGACGGTTCGCCATTCCGGGCTCAAACTGTGAGCTCGCCGTCGGCTCAAGAGCAACTCAGTGAGCGGCTCCACAGCTTCGTAGACGTCGAATGACGCCATGGCAGCCGCCAGTGAAGTGAGTACCAGGTCATTATCCGCAGCCTTCGAACTCCCGAGCCGATCCATAATACCTGCCGCGAACTCTGAGTGGGTTACGTCGTCCCAACCGGTCTTGTAGTGCAACATCGCAATTGCAGGGGCGAATGCCGCGTCTGAACCGGCCTCCCGCGACGCGGCATGTAGCGCCATGTCCAAGAGGCCCAACGCGCCATGCTTCTTTAGCTGATCTCGAGCAACCTCCTCGTCGAGCGCCGATACATTCTCGTCTAGCGCGGACAGCTCCATTCGTCTCGTCCAATCGCCTAAGATCATTCCGAATTCAGAGCGCAAGGTCTGACTCGGCCGAAAGAACTCCAGAAAGGTCCGCGGCAGCGTGTCAATCTTACGCAGCAGCCTTATTGTCTTTCCTGCTTCGGCGACGATCCGCTGCTCCTGGGATGCCAGCGGAAGAGATAACGCAATACGATCGCGCAACTCCATCTCCGAGGATGCGAGATACATTTCAGCCCGACGCAAGATCCTCCGGCGCTGATCGTCGGTCGAGGACAATTCCTCGAGCTGCGAAAGCGTGGCGACCAGGAGCTCCCACGTCTTCGGACTGTCCTCCGCGGGCGAGGGCGACCAACCGATAACGCGGGAAACATCGGCAACCCGCGCCGCCACGTGCATGCTCCGGTCAGGACGCAACCGCCATATTTTCTTTCGGCGACCACGCCCCTCTGGCGCTGCTACCGCGATCTGCTCGAAGTCTGGGTGACGGCGCAGAAAGCTACGGGTCAACTCCGGCCCCAAACCGGCATGCTGAGCGAGCTCGTCAATAGTGAATTGTTTGAGCCGACTTGCAGCCGTTAGGAGCCGCAGATCGCTCCCAAGCAGAGCCGAGGCCCGCTCTATAGAATTCATATTGTCAGCCCGAGCTTCACATAACTTGAATATACGGTCAAATGACCGGAAAACAAGGCAGACGCCGCCTTATGCTTAATTTTCCGCAGACTGTTGCCGTAACAGCACTATCGATTCCATTGACATGTCCCTGATTTTCTTGAGATTCGCCAATAGGTTGAATACCGAGCCATCGGTAAGGAACTCGGAGCAACTGTGGAGGGCAGCTTCGGCTCGGAACGGCTCCGCATCCTGACCCAATAGCGAGCCGAGCAGGATGGCCACATCCTCGCGGTCTTCATTGTCGGCATCACTTGCATTCAAGCATGTAGAAAAACGTACGGCTCGATGAGCCAACAAGTCGATTTTCTCGTTACAGCTCCAATTGTCTCGTAGCAGGCGAAACGCATCGCGCGCGCGCTTGAACTCTTTTGCCTCATCATCCGTCAGACAGCCCCGCGGAGTGTAGCGGAATTTATGAATAGCACTCGCCTGATCCTCTATTTCCAACACATCTGCAAGGAACCACTTCGGAAAGGTTCTGGGTGGGCGCTCTAGCCAGTGCTTGCACATCTCAAACGCGAGACGGTCCATCCAAGCTTCGCTCCACAGACACTTCCCGTCCGCGATTGCGCGCACGCGACTATGCAGACTCTGAAAGGCATGACACATGACCTCGTGTGCGAAAATATAGGGAACACCGCACATGGCAGTCCAGTCGAATGTTCCCTGCTTGATCGAAAGAACCACGTAGGAGGTGAGAGCTTCGTCTTGGATCACATCGCAAAAACCACTGATATTAAACTCGCGAAACAGATCGGCGTCCTGATCGCGATGAGTGCTTTCGATTGATAGTCTAATCACCGGGACTCGGACAGCTGCGTCGGCGTAGGCGCGGCACGCCTGCTGGACAATGCAAGCCAAGGAGTCGTGCAATAACGCTATGCAAAGGCCCGCGGAAAGATTTGCCTCATCAATGGCTGGATCACCGCAACAGATCCGCTCCAACTCTCCGGCACATTGCTTGCAATCGACCCTCGCGAACGAACGCGCGAGCTCGTTCAGACGGTTGCGCAGGTCCTCGAATGCCGCGCCGCTTCCCTCAACAACCTCTTCCTTTGCGATCTTAGACAGCTTCTTAAGCGCATCATCGAGTCGACCGCTGTGTTGCTCAAGCCGATCGGCCTCCGCGACCAACAACTTTACGATGTTGTATCTCGTCCTATTGGCCTGCTTGTTCGCCTCAAGCTCCTTCTCCCCTCCGTTGAGCGATCTCGCCTCAAGGGTAATTGAGATCGAGAGTCGAGCGACCAGCGACTTGATCTGTGCTAGCCTTAAATGCCGATTCCGCACTGCGGAGACCCTTGTTCCTCTTTAGATCTATTCGTTCTTTTTCTTTTCGTCGATCTGAGGACCTAATCCGTAGCGCCTGTCCTCAAGTAAGTCGCGAACGAGGGGCTCAAGTACAACAGACCAGAGCTGCTTCAATCGATTTTTTAGCTGCTCTTTGGCGAGATCCTTGAAGGCTCCAAGAACAATCTCGTTTCCCGCCCAGATTGCCATCACGATCAGCACCTCTCCGCCGGTCATACCGGCCCTCTCGGACTGAATCGCAAGCGGCGGAGAAATGAGGCTCTTGAGCTCATTGGGATCAACCCCGAGCACCTCGGCAGCCTTCTTCAGCTCCGTGGGCTTAGCAAGTATCTCATTTTTCCAAGCGTCGCTTAGTGCCGCCTTTAGTTCACTAACCTTCGCAATACCTGGCGCATGTCGGACAACTTCTTCATCCTGGTTCATTAGCCCACCTCAACCGCGTCAAAGCGCGCACGCCAAAACAACCCCCTAGATTGCAATAGTATGCAGCATTTATCTCGACGTGAAACAACCTCCGGTTACCGGCGAGTTTTTTTTGTCCGCGTCTGCTGGATCGTAAGTTTACCGCATGTCAGTGAGCTGTTCAGATTCCGTTCTCCTGTTCGGACACGGCACTAACGCATGACAAAGCGCAAAGGCGAAGAGCTCAGTCACGAAGCGTTCGTGAAGCGCAGGGGGCAACAGCGCATTCTGGCCAAGCTCGGCGGCCGGCGGTATTTAAATATTGGATCCGTCGCTTATCCGATTGCCTTGCCAAAACAACGCAGGGTTGCTCTAAATAGTTGTTTCTCCAAGCCTATCGATACTTTGGTTCTTGCAGGAGCCGACACATGGGGACGGTAACCCGCATCAGGCCCACGCTGTCGCTGGACGACGAGTTCGCCAACTTCGATGTCCGCGAAGAGCTCGAACGTCAGCTGGAGCAACGGCTGCGCGAGGTCGAACTTGATGCCAGGCCCGCACTGAAAGCTTTCCAGCCTGCTGCGGATGCCGACCAACTCTCGCTCATCCATGCACCCCATCAGACCATTCGGCTGATCGCACCGGCCGGCTCAGGAAAAACCCAGACCATCATCAACCGGGTGCTGCATCTGGCCAAAAAGGGTACCCGTCCCGAGCGCATCCTCTGTCTGACATTCGATAACTCTGCCGTCAGGGCTCTACGGGAAAAGGTCACGGAACAGCTTTCCGGCCTCTCTGCGCCGCACCAGAACTTCCAGATAAGTACGCTGAACGCGTTCGGCTATAAGATTTTGCGCGACCATTTTCACGCCGAGCACAAGCAGATCATCGAAGCGCCTCGTGTCTGGCGATTGATCAAAGAGCTGAAGGACACCCTCGCCTCGACAGAGGAGGGCCGCAAGCGGCACGATGCCCTGCCAGCCTCCCTTCGATTCCGCTTCTACAGCGAATTTTTTGGCCTCTTAAAAAATGCTCTCTTCGACCCGCGTGCGACTGATCCGCAGAAATTGGCGGATTTCATGCTCACCAGCAAAGCCGGTGAGGTCTTTTTCCAGCCCGGATCAACCTCCGACGAGAAGAAACTCGTCATTCAGGCTGTCTACTGGATGTTCAAGGAATACGAACGCCTGCTCCAGCGCGAGCGGCGCATGGACTTTGATGACCAGAAACTCCGCGCCGTCAAATGCCTAGACTCGTCCCCCAACGTCCTTTCGTTGGCCCAACACCAGTTTGACGAAATCATCGTCGACGAATTCCAGGATATCAACGAGCTGGATTTCGCCTTTGTGTCCCTGATCGCTCAACGGGCGCGGCTGGTCATCACCGGAGACGATGATCAGGCCATCTATGGCTTCCGGGGCTGCACGCCGCGCTACATAATCGAACTCGAAAAATACCTCGGACGTCAGGTCGAAAGCTTCGAGCTCAAACGCAACTACCGCTGCCCCCGCAATATCGTCGACCACGCTACGCGACTGATCCGCCATAACCAATGGCGCGTCGAGAAGAATCCCATCGCGCACCGTTCAGACGATGCCTCCATCAAGGTGATCGAGTCAACGACGGCCACTGCCGAAGCCAAGATGATCGCCACGACCATCGAACGGGTACGCCGGCGCAACAAGGAGCTCAAATTCTCTGACTTCGCCGTGCTCTACCGCACCAACGCCCAGAGTCTGCCGATCCAGTTGCAGTTCATCCTCCGCGGCATTCCCTACAACGTTCGCGAACAGGACAATATTCTGCACAACAATGAGTTGGAGAAA
The DNA here is from genome assembly GCF_032489675.1 of Bradyrhizobium sp. SZCCHNR1043. NCBI lineage: Bacteria > Pseudomonadati > Pseudomonadota > Alphaproteobacteria > Hyphomicrobiales > Nitrobacteraceae > Bradyrhizobium > Bradyrhizobium sp. SZCCHNR1043. The sequence continues at coordinate 53,388 of NZ_JAUEYN010000012.1, read as the reverse complement.
CTACTTGGTGTATTGCGTGCAAAGCTGGCCCTTAGCAAGAACCAGCAGCCGGACCCGGCCGACGCGGTCCTGAGCCTAAGATCTTATTTTCAGTACGTTGATGAACGGATCCTGGCGAGACTCGAAAGGGCCTTCGAGGCCGCGCCTTCTTTCTTTGACGTACTGGCGAGTCGATCCGTGTTGACCCTCCTGCCGAAGCTCCGGGAAAGCCGTTTTGCCTCCGTCATGCAGGACGTCGCGAAGGCGCCCTCACTCTTCAAGACGCTGGATATTCTCGCCAAGGATTTCCGGGGGCTTCGCGGCATGGTCGGCAGCCTCGAGGACGTGATCGATAACGAAGTACCCCTCGGTGAAGTCTACGAATTGGCCGCGAGCTTCCGCGGCCGCGTCGATGCGTTCGTCGACACCGTGGACAACGCCCTCAAGCGCGCAAAAGAGGCCAAGACGGGTGAAGAGCAAGATGGCGTCGCCCTGGCGACCTACTTCAAGGCCAAGGGGCTGCAATGGCACACCGTAATCCTGACCAGCTGCAACGAAGGGCTCATTCCCCACAAACGCGCGCTCGTCGAGGACGAACGGCGACTTTTCTACGTGGCGTTGACGAGAGCCTCTTCGAACCTGATCGTTAGTTACTTGAAGACGTCCTGCAAAACCCGCGTGGCGGCCAGTACATTCCTCACGCAGGCCGGCCTCTATGGCTAGCTCCTACAGCCGCCGCTGCCGAAGCTGCAAACGCTGGATCTCCATGCGGCAGATGCCCCACGGTCAGTGGGTGCCGTTCGAGAACAATGAGCCGCATAAGTGCGAGGCCGTTCCCGCGCAACCGCCCCCTCGGCCTGCGCCGCGGCGACCCGCTCCAATCGATCCGCCTGATTTTCCTGACATCGAGGTTCCGGAAGATGTCGCTGAACCCGCGCGTCCTGCGCCGCCAAAGCCCGAGCCGATCGAGCGCCCATCGCCGCCGCCGCGTCCGAAGGAGCCGCCCCTTTCTCCCGCGCGGCGGCCACACCCATCGACATCCGTCAATCCACAACCTCGACCGCAGCCCCAACCGCAGCCCCCGGGCGGTGCCTCGCCTCAAAGGCCAATCGCTACGCCGCCCGCGCCGGAAGTTGTTGCACGTTCACGGTTACGGCTTGCAGATCTCGTTGGGATCAGCGCCTATGGCATCCTTATGATCTATCTCATGATCGGCGTGCTCCACTCGATCGCCTTTTCGCTTTTCATCAGCCGCGTAACCTGCGCCACCTCCACCAAAGCGATCATCTCAATCTTCTGCAACACGGGCATCGGGATTTCACACTTGGTCGTGGCCATCGGCTGGCCATGGTATTGGCTCTAGACCCATTCTAGCTGGCGAGAACCATGTGCGCAGCGCTCGCCGGCTTGCGGCGCTTCTGGCTGCCGGCGTTCTGATTTGAAGATTTGATTTACGCCGATCCGCGGAGCCCACGTCGCAACGGTGCGCAGAACGTGATCTATCGTCGGACGCGGCTAGGCACACGTTGAGCAGGATATGTTCGGGCCTAGTGTCCGGCCCGAGCTGCTGATTGCAGAAAAGGCAGGAAGGCATGAGCATTGGCCCGCGAATCATAGGGATTGAGGATATGTCGCACTTTTGAACGCAATCAAAGCCTGACCTTCCCGGCGCGGCCGGTGAACTTGATGCCGCACCGGCTACACTACGCTACGGGGGACGATCCAGACGGGCGCCTCTCAGTCAGATCGATTAGCTTGCTTTGCTGCGGCCGCAGTCAAGCGCACGCCCGGCTGATCTCCATTACTGAACTCTATTCCTGCCAGCTCCAGGGCCCGACGGAGCTTGTCTAGGGTCCCGGTGTAGGCCGATATCGGCCCCGGAGTTCGTTCAATCCTTTTGATGGTTTCCAAGGAGACGCCAGATTTCTCTGCAAGCTCGCGCTGTTCGATGCGCAGCATTGCGCGAGCTGCCCGGATCTGTTCGCTAGTCAACATTACGCCTCAGGGGTAAAATTTTGCACCTGAGGTGTTGACACTTCAGGAATTCTGGATTACTCTAGTAGCGTAACATCGAGCCCCTTGCGGGCAAACCTTGGCGCGCGCCTCTCCCACAGATATCGGCGTCGGCCGAAAGCGTGCAGTCATGCGGTTCACAAGCCTGATTGGTCGTGCGACCAAGTGCGTGCGGAGTGGCCAATGATCAACCATTCCTGGAAGACCAACGCTGACGAGTTGTCGGCTTGCCCTCCGGCACCTCAATCGGAGGACGCCCCGCTCCTCGTTCTTGAACAGCAATTCACCGAGTTATGCGCGGAGCTGGAGTCGTTGCGTCGCACTCCAGTTCAGGTTGGTAGAGAGGCACCTGAACAGCCCCAGGGGGAGCTCTCTTTCCGGCAACGCCCCACTTACGAAGTCGCGACAAGCCAAATAGAAGCGATACTTCTCCGTCTGTACCCGATCGAGCACGAGATCATACAAACTCCAGCGTCGACGATTGTAGGATTGGGCGTAAAGGCGCGGCACGCCGCCTATATTACGTCCCAGTATTGGGAAGAGGACCTTGGCCGACTTGATTGGGAGGCGAAGGCGGTTCGTCGCCTGATAGAAGCAGTCTGCGCGGTAGCAGGCGTGGCTCTGCCATTTCGTCATTCAGAAGTAGACGAGTGAGTGCGCATTCGTGTCGCGCTTCTACGGTCCACACATGCGATGGAGCGAAGCGAATGAGTGTAGTAACGATCATGGCCGCGATATTAGAGGATGAATTAGTAGCGTACGGCGTACTTGGATTATCCCAAGTGGATTGCAAAGCTGTCGTTCAACGCCTGATCGACCGTACTGTTGAAGTCGAGGTATTCATAAGGAGCCGGAGTCGGTCAGAGGCTTATCTGGGTGAGCAGAACTGACGGCTCGGGGCTGGACTTCTCCGAAAATGTTCGATCACGCGCTAAGCGTCGCGTCTCCACAAACTCTTTCGGCCGTTCGTCCCCTTCTTGGCGAGGTAGCCTAAAGATCGTGAAACACGTGTCATGTGTCACTTCCAAGCACAGTGGCCGCTACTGCCCGACGATCGTCGGACCGGAGAAAATCTGCAGGAGGCTCCCTTTTTTATCCTATTGCTCGATGTGCCTTTTCAATGGTTGAAGTGCGCCTGAACATTTGAGCGTGATGGCTAAGGGGCGACAATTGGGTGCATCGATGGGCTCCGCTCCCTTCTTCCGCTTTCCGACCTCGGGTGAGCGTTAGCCTTGAAGTCTTCTGGACGCTCCAAATAGGGCAGCGGACTCATACGCATTCATTAGCGATCGCCTCGGCAACTCTGTTGAGGCCATCTCATGACAAGCAAGACAAGACCAATCTCAATCCGTCTCGCCGCGAACGAGATCGAGCAAATCCGAGCGCGGGCTCACAAACTTTCGGCAAACATCACCGGGGTCGCCCGTGACCTGATCCGCACCGGGCTTGCCGGCGGGGACAACAAGACTCTCGCCGATCGGTTGATGCGGATAGAACGTCGGATTGCCGCGCTCGAACAGCAAAGCCAGCAAACGTACGCGCAGATTCAATCGACCGACAAGGCAGCGCTTGATCTGCTTGCGATGTTCGAGGCTCTGTTGAAAGCCCTGACCGGCGAGAGCTCTGGGAGGGCAGCATGACCCGGCGTTTGCGGATCATTTGCTTTCTCGCTGCGATGGGCTGCTTTGCGGTTGCGGCGAGCATCTCGTATCTCGGGTTTGAAATCTGGCCGCCGAGCGCCACGCTGGCAGACGGAAGGAGCGCCGAATTCCAGCCAGCAGACATTCAAGCCTGCATCAGAGGGCGTGGCCTGGCTTGGCTGGCAGACCGCTCCGGCGAGGCCTATTGGCAGGCCTGCCGAGACTGGCTCGCGCGATACCAAGCTCTGAGCGGCTTCGAGCTGCGTTTCTGGAGCGTCATCGGCGCCAGTCTTGCGGGCCTACTGGCGCTGTTCGGATTTGCGCTCAGCCTTCGACTGGATTCGGTCTCGCTCAAGGTCCTTCGCGGAGCACGGCTCCAAACCGGCCGCCGAGGCCTGAAGGCGTTCGCCCGGGCGGCTGCGGTTGAGTGCCAGGTCCATGGCAAGGGCGTTGAGTTGATGCCGTCTGTGCCGTTCGGGCGCGAGCGGGAGGCGCGGCATTTCCTGATCGTGGGCAGCGTCGGCGGAGGCAAGACGCAGACCATGCTTCACCTGATTGACGAAGCGCTTTCCCGCGGAGATGGCCTTCTGGTGCTCGACACCAAAGGCGACATGATGGGCGGGCTCCCAGCCGATGGAGATCCTCTCCTCGTCGCGCCTCATGACCGGAGGTCTCTGGTCTGGGACGTGGCGGCCGACTGCAGTATCAAGCAGGACGCCCGTGAGCTCGCCGCCCGCTTCATTCCGCCAAGTTCCGATCCGATGTGGTCGCAGGCGGCGCAGGAGATCTTCGTCGCCTGTATCGTCTATCTGCAGGAGAGCAAGGGCAAGGACTGGGGGTGGGGTGATCTGCAACGTGTCGTGACCGCAGATGTCGGCAAGCTCGCAGCGTACGCCAAGGATCACAATCCCAATGCGCTACGGCTGCTCGACCAGCCGGAAAGTAAAACCACGCTCAGCATCCTGACCACCTTCCAGACACACATGCAGATCGTCTCGGTCCTGGCGGAGGCTTGGTCCGACCCATCGGCACGGCGGTTCTCGATTCGCAACTGGCTCCATCACCCAACGCGGTATCGCCCCCTGATCCTCCAGCACGATCCTGGGTATCCCGAACTGTCTCGGATCTGGATCGGCAGTATGCTCGGCCTGCTAGCCTCGGCGGTAGGCAGCCCGACCCTTGCCGAAAGCCGCGAGCGGAGGGTCTGGCTGTTCTTGGACGAGTTTCCTCAGCTGCCGGCGATCAAGCAGTTCCCGACCTTCCTCGAGCTTGGCCGCTCGAAAGGCGTTGCGGTCGTGATCGGAGCTCAGGACACGGCCCAGATTCGCGCCGTCTATGGTCAGGACCAAGCCAAGTCTTGGTTCGGCATGACCGGCACCAAGATCATCACCCGCATCAACGCCAGCGAAGCGGCTGAGGACATCAGCCGCCTCATCGGCGAGCAGGAGGTCGAGCGGAGAACGAAGAGCTCAACCCATACCGGTGGCAAGACCAGCGTCACCGAGAGCACCCAACGCGAGATGCGCCGGGTGATCACGGCATCAGAACTCGGCTCCCGTCTCGGTCCGACCAAGGACGGCGTACGAGTCCTGCTCATCGGCCTTGGCGAGGACGTCTACGAACTAGAGCTGCCCTATCTCAAGCTGCGCCAACTGAGGGAGCCGATCATGCCGGCGGATTGGACCCGCCCCTTGGCGGGGGCAAGGCTCTCGGGTGGCGCCGGCGAACAAGCCGATCCAGCTCCGACGCCCTCACCTGCCCGCCTCACGAAGGACTTGGCGGCCCAGATCCTCAAGCGGCGGGAGTGAGCCATGGTGGCCTCCATCTCTGCCCGCGGTAACGCGGCTTCTGCCTCCCGCTACTACAGCCATCTGCAGCGCGACGATTACTACAGCCGCGATGGCGAGCCACCCGGCCGCTGGACCGGCAAAGCGGCCGAACGGCTCAGCCTCGACGGGCCGGTCACGCAGACAGAGTTCGACGCCGCGCTGCGCGGGCTCGATCCTAAGACGGGCGAGCGGCTTGCGCAGCTAGGCGGCCGCGGCCGCGAGCACGCGGCCGGCTGGGACATGACCTTCAGCGCCCCCAAATCGGTCTCGGTGCTCTGGGCGCTCTCGGAGGCTCCCGAGCGCCAGATGATCGCGCAGGCTCATCGGTCGGCCGTGATGGCGGCATCCGCTCAGCTGGAAGCAACCGCCGGCTGGGCAAGGCGTGGCCAGGCCGGAGCCACCCGAGAGCAGACCGCGGGCCTCCTGATGGCCCAGTTCGATCATCACACCAGTCGCGAGTCCGATCCGCAGTTGCACACTCATGCCTTCGTTTTCAACCTGGCCCCGCGTCGCGATGGCAGCTGGGGCGCGATCGTCAGCCGTGAGCTCTACAAGGCCCAGAAGCGGGCCGGGGCTACCTATCGCGAAGCGCTGGCCTCGGAACTCGAACGGCAAGGTGTTCGGCTGGAGCAGCAGAAGGACACGCTTCGCGTGGCAGCCATTCCGCGCCACATCGAGCGAGCATTTTCCAAGCGTCGCCAAGCGATCGAGGAGGCAGCACGCACTCACGGCTACAGTACTCCAAAAGGAATGGAGCTCGCCACCTTACGTACGCGCCGCCCGAAGCGTGATGCCCGCCTCGGTGAGCTCATCGGCTATTGGCAAGCCGAGGCCAAGGCGCTTGGGTTTGTCCTTGGTAGGAGTCATGATCACATGTACGCCCCCACCAGCGGCCGTTCTCGCACGCGGCTCCCAGGAGAGCGAGGTCTAGCCCGCTCGTCAGTCGCTCAGCCATCACCGCCGGCAGCTTTGGCAGCAGGTCAGCTGGACCAGCACCAAACCGCTGCTCAACTCGGCACTCGCCTTGGCCAAGTCCTCCGCACGCTCGATCAGCCGGCAGGCATGTCTGGCTTCAGGATCAAGCTCCGCTATCGCGAGCACGAGCGGGATTGATCGAGAACCGGGAGAAGACAAACTGGACGTTGCTTCCCCGGCCTACTGCGGCTCCTGATCGCGCGACGAGATTGCCGGCTGGCGAGAGACCTTGCTCGCTTCGTAATTGATCTGCAGTTCCCAGGAAGCGATCTGCAAACTTCAAATTTGGATCGCGAGAGCCGACAGCCTTGTCGGACCCTAGACCGAAGCACACTCACCATGGATCGAGAGTGAGACCGGGTTCTCGTTCGTATACACGCCCAAACGCCGGCAATTGATTGACGAGACTAAATTTTTCGATCGTACGGCAAGACCGCCGTATTCACTGAGGCCTCGTTGTGTAAACATCGACCGAAGCGCACTTTTTATTTCATCCCAATGAGATAGCCGCATGCGGCCCGCGAAGCGTCAGCACCAGAGGTGCATAGGGTGTGAAAACTCCCTTCCTTCCCTTCCCTGGACTTTCCTTCGATTTCTTGTTGCGTGTCACGGCTTACGAAGCCGCGCAATCCCAGCCGCCAAGACGCACAACTCTCGCGGTCGGCATGTCGATTCGGCGGCGGTCGCACCACCGACCAATTGCATTCCGATTGCAAAGGGCACGTGGACTTTTGCAGAAGAGCCGAGGCCGGAATATGCCGCCATCGTTCCACGAAACGGAGATGTCTCTGCAGTCCTTGCGCAGATCGACTGCAACTTGTGGCGATGAATCCATGCCGGGAATTGTCAGCCCGATGACGTCGTGCGCCGATCATGTTGCGCGGCCATAGCTCAAAGCTGAGTCAATTTGCGCGCCGCATGTGGCGTATTTGGCTGCCATTGTGCGGAGGGCGGCCAGCAAACGATCTCTCAATTTGCAATGCGCTCTCATGCAGCGAAGTGCCTGCAGTTCCGCCGCCACATGGGACACCGTGGGCGAGATTGCAGCATTCAAGCCGCTGGAATCTGACAATCTCGCTGGATTGAATGACCGGCTTAAACCAAAAAGGTCGGACAAGCTCGTCCGTCCGCTTGGCAGTCGGAGCGATGATTTGTCGTCGAACTGCGTGCTTTTGCGAGCCGGACCGAAGGCCTAGCGCGTGCACGCGTCAGCGTCGCCGATCTCGCTAGCGGCATCAGCGACGGCGTTCAACTGTGTTGAGAGCGACCGCGCAACCGGTGTCACCCGGTTGCGCGGTTCGGGTTTAGTTGGCGCGTTCCATCAGTCGCCTGGCCTTGTCTTCGAGCTCCAGCCTAACGTCCTGATGAGCCTTGCCGCGCGCAACGGCCGTGATGCCCTGCACAAAGTCAAAGATGGTCTCTGGCTTGCGGTTCTCTTCACCCAAGACCACCTCAATGACCTTCGATGTTTCGGCTTTGGACAAACCGCTCTTGCGCAGAAAACTCTCCCGGTCCTCATCTGTGCGGGCGATGATCCGCTGTCTTGCGGCCGCAATGCCGGCGACGAATGGCGCGGGCGAGGAGTTGGCAAAGTTCGTCAGCGCTGGTGCAGCTTCGTGGGCAAACCGTTGCGCGGCAAACTTCGAATGCCGGATCGTGATCTGCTCGAAATTCTCCACGCCCCACAGATTGCGGTTCATGCAGACGGCGCGGAGATAGAAGCTCGCAATGCCGAGCGTCTTGCTGCCGACCTCGGAGTTCCAGCAATAGAAGCCCCGGAAATAGACATCCGGCGAGCCGTCCGGCAGCCGCCCCGCCTCGATTGGATTGGTATCATCCACCAAAAACAGGAACACGTCGCGATCACTGGCATAGAGCGTGGTCGTGTCCTTGGTCACGTCCACGAACGGATTATGAGTCATGGTTGCCCAGTCCAACACGCCCGGAACTTTCCATCGTGTGTCACCGGCGCCGTTGCCTGCAATCTGCATGACGGCGGCCACCAGTTCGTGATCCCATATACGGCCGTAGTCCGGCCCGGTGACGGCGCGGAGCTCGACCCGGCCGCTGTCGGCTTCCAGGGTCTTGATCAGTTCGGCGCGGTGCGACAGCAACCCATGTTGCAGATTGATAGCTGACAAGGCTGCAGGCAGCTGCCGCAGATAGGCGCTTGGCGCGCCAACCAGCGTGCATAACTGCCCAAAACTCCAATGCGTCGGAGCCACAGGTTCGCCGCGGCCGGGAACGATCAAGGCCAGCCGCTCGGCATTCTCACGGGCAGCTTCGACGCGGATGGACGCGCTTTCCACGGTGCGCACCTCGGCGCACTCTGCCCGGCTGCGCATGGCTTCATAGAGGTCCGGCAGGTTGAGGTAGCGCTCGTCATCGGGACGCACAAACCACTCCGACGACACGCGGCCGATGCGCCGGCCGCGCGATACGTCCACGCAAAAGCCGCCGGAAACAGGCTGCTGGCCTTGCGACAAAGTCATCACTGTCACGATTGTCTTCTCCTTCGGGTTTGAGGTTGAAGCGCAGCGCTGCGCTGCAACCCTGCCCGTCGGCGAGACCTGGGGTAGCAAGGGCAAGGGCGACCGGGAGCGGAGGGGGATCACCCGCCTGACAAGGGCACGCGAGATTCGCGACCGTCTGCACAAGCCGTTCCAGAGCAAGAGTAGTGAGATCAATTGAGAGGCGCGGAAGACCGGGGAGACCGGCCCGGTCGGCACGTCTCGTGCTTAACCCTTGACCGCGCGAGGGCGGAGCCAATAGCAATCCCTTCAACAGAAATGCGCTTTCGACCCTGCATGATGGGCTTTCACGGCCCTGAACTCACGACCGGGTTTTCCGACACCGGCTTCGACCACCGGGCCCCTTCGTCACTTCCCTGGACAGATGAACCAAAGAGCCTAGGAGCGTCTTGAAAACCTGGCTCTCGTGAGGGGCCAAACTCGGAGCGGCTGGAGACCGAATCCGAACTTGTCAACACCGGGTATTCGGTGCTCAATCTATAGTCGCGCAATGTGTATCCAGCGGCTACACTTCCACCATGAAGGATTCGGGTCTTCGCATTCGCATTGAGCGCGAGCTTCGCGAAAAGTTCTTGTCGGCCTGCCGCCAACAGGATCGGCCTGCCGCGCAGGTGATCCGAGAGTTCATGCGCGAATACGTTGCTTCGAACCAAAACGCATCCGTCCCGGCTAGGGAGGGCCGCAAGAGCAAATGATTCCCGATTATCAAACTCTGATGCTTCCAGTCCTCAAGGCTTCCAAAGATGAGGCAGTTCAGACCCAGGCCGTGGTCGCGAGCCTTGCCGTTGAGTTTGGTCTGACCGCCGACGAGCGCGACCACCTTCTGCCAAGCGGGAAGCAGAGGACATTCGACAACCGCATAAATTGGGCGAAATCTTACTTGAAACAAGCGGGGCTTTTGACCTACCCGCGCCGAGGCTTCTTTCTCATTACCGAAGATGGGCGGAAGGTACTTTCCCGGAATCCTGAACGGATCGACGCCGAGTATCTCATGGAGTTCGAGGCTTTTCGGGCTTTTCGCAGCCGGAGGCACGCGGAAGAGGATGAGCCAGCCGCCTCTGATGACGCCACGACCCGCAGCGATACGACGCCGGACGAAACACTCCGGTTGGCGCACCGACAAATCGATGCAGCCCTAGGCGCGGACCTACTTGAACGTGTGCGCGCAGCTACGCCCAAATTTTTTGAGGATCTGATCGTGTCTCTCCTATTGGCGATGGGCTACGGCGGCGCAGCCCAAGACACGACTCGAGCGCTTGGTCGATCTGGAGACAACGGTGTTGACGGCGTTGTCGATCAAGATCCGCTGGGGGTCGATCAGATTTACGTACAGGCGAAGCGCTATGCGCTTGGAAACAACATCTCCGCGGGTGAAATCCGCGACTTCTTTGGCGCGCTGAATCTAAAGAAGGCGCAAAAGGGTATCTTCTTTACAACTTCCTCATTTAGCCCGAGCGCGGTTCAAACCGCCAAGAACCTTAGCACGCGTATCGTCCTAATTGATGGCGAGCAGCTTTCTAACCTAATGGTCAAATACGGGGTGGGATGCCGAACGGAGGAGGTTCTGCACTTGAAGAAGATCGACGACGATTTTTTTGAGGAAGCCTAGTGAATGTCGAGCACCGAAACGTATCCCGATGGAGCGGCGCAGCTCGCCTCCAAAGAGCTGGGTATCAACCCAGAGGAGTTGTGGCAGGCCGCCGACAAGCTGCGCGGTTCGATTGACGCAGCCGAATACAAGCACGTCGTGCTTGGACTGATCTTCCTAAAGTATATCTCTGACGCCTTCGAAACGAGGCGGGCTGAGCTAAAAGCCGAACTGGCCGGGGATGGCATCAAGGGAGGAGAGGCCGAGCGCCTATTGGAAAGCCGAGACGAATATGCAGCAGAAAGCGTCTTCTGGGTACCCCCGGAGGCGCGTTGGGCTGAGATTCAAGCAAAGGGCAAGACGCCCAATATCGGTAAGCTGATCGACGATGCGATGTACGCCATCGAAAAAGACAACGCGAAACTAAAGGGCAAGCTGCCGCGAGACTATGCGCGGCGCGGAATCGCGCCCGAGCGGCTTGGTGGACTGATTGATCAGATCGCCTCAATCGCGGTCGGCACCAAAGAAGCGCAGAAGAAAGATATACTTGGCCGAGTCTATGAATATTTCCTCGGCAAGTTTGCTGCCGCAGAAGGTAAGTTGGGCGGCGAGTTCTTCACGCCCAGCTCTGTTGTGCGGCTTATGGTCGAGATGATCGAGCCCTTCGAGGGGCGCGTTTATGACCCCGCCTGCGGATCGGGCGGCATGTTCGTTCAGTCCGAGCGCTTTGCCGAAGCGCATGGCGGCACCAAGCGCGATCTCTCGGTGTTCGGCCAAGAATCAAACCCGACGACCTGGCGACTAGCGCATATGAACCTCGCTATCCGGGGGATCGAGGCGAACCTTGGCGAACAGCCCGCCGACAGTTTCACGCGCGACCTGCACCCGGATCTCAAGGCCGACTACATTCTCGCAAATCCGCCGTTCAACATTTCGGACTGGTCGGGCGCGCTATTGCGTACCGACGCACGGTGGAAGTTCGGCCCGCCTCCGGTAGGCAACGCCAACTATGCCTGGATACAGCACTTCATCCACCATCTCGCCCCCCCTAACGGCAAGGGCGGAGGCATCGCCGCCTTTGTCATGGCGAACGGCTCGCTGTCCACCACAACGGGCGGTGAAGCAGATATCCGCAAAGCGATCATCGAGGCGGATTTAGTGGACTGCATCATCGCCATGCCTCCCCAGCTTTTCCTCACGACCGGCATTCCCGTCTGCCTCTGGTTCGTAACGCGCGACAAGTCCGGCAAGTATCTCGACAAGGGGCGCGGAGGGCGCGATCGGGCGGGCGAAACGCTCTTTATCGACGCACGCGACATGGGTCAGATGGAAACGCGCACCTTGCGCTTCCTTACGGGCCGCGATCACCCGACTTCACCGCCACCCGCTGACACCGAAATCGGGCGAATTGTATGCACCTACCACGCTTGGCGCGGCGAGAAGGATGCAGGCGGGTATGCCGACATCAAGGGCTTCTGCAAAGCGGCCACACTCGCCGATATTCGCAAATACAATCACGTGTTGACGCCCGGCACCTATGTAGGCAGCGCAGCGCGCACGACGGACAATGAGCCCTTCGACGAAAAGATGGAACGATTGACGGGAGCGCTTGGCGATCAACTTGCTGCGTCTGAGACGTTGACGGCGGAGATCAGGAAAAATCTCGGAGCTCTTGGTTATGAGTTCTGACCGTAACACTTTCACACTGGATGAGGTTTTCGATTTTCGTTCGGGGCTGTCAAAGCCACGAAGCGCCTTTGGTACGGGATATCCATTCCTGACCTTCAAGGATGTATTTTACAACTTCTTTGTGCCGAAGGAGTTGGGCGACCTCGTGCAGTCATCAGACGCCGAGCGCGTGAACGGAGACATTCGACGCGGCGACGTATTTCTCACCCGTACGAGTGAAACGCAGCACGAATTAGGCATGAGCTGTGTTGCCTTGAGTGATGTACCGAATGCTACCTTCAACGGCTTTACCAAGAGACTTCGGCCCAAGCCACATGCCCGCATTGTCCCGGAGTATGTGGGGTATTTCTTCCGCTCCTCAGCATTCAGAGATCGCGTCACGGCAATCTCCACGCTCTCAACAAGGGCAAGTTTGAATGAGGACATGCTTGGCCACTTGGAGATCGTGTTACCGGAACGCGATGTCCAAATTTCCGTAGGAGCTATTCTCAAGTCTCTGGACGACAAGATAGACCTGCTGCGGGAGATGAATCGCACGCTTGACGACATTGCGCGGGCAGTGTTCCGGGCATGGTTCGTCGATTTCGAGCCCGTCCATGCCAAAGCCGCCGGGGCCAAAAGTTTTAGAGGAATGCCACAATGGTTGTTTGATATTCTTCCAAAAACACTTGAGCGTTCCGAGAGCTTGGAAATCCCAAGCGGATGGCGAGTCGACCGCCTCGAAAATCTTGTTTCAACGCCTATCACTCGGGGGCTCGCTCCGAAGTATATTGCAAGTGGTGGCGTGTTGGTGCTCAATCAAAAGTGTGTCCGTGACTGGAATGTTAGCTTTAACCTCGCGCGACGCCACGACCATGTGGCGAAGCCAGCGAAAGGCAAAGTGATAGAGCGGCTCGACATACTTGTGAACTCTACGGGAGTCGGAACTCTTGGAAGAGTGGCTCAGGTTTGCTCAGTTGGCGAAGTCACTACGTTCGACAGCCATCTGTCACTGGTGAGGCCAGATTCGACAAAGATTGAACCTCTATACCTGGGATACGATCTGACCGAGCGACAGCATGAAATTGAACGTCTGGGCCACGGTAGCACCGGTCAAACAGAACTGAGTAGGCAAAAGCTGGGAGAACTAAGAGTCACTGTCCCGCAGGCGGATGCTCAAGTTACATTTGGCAATCTAATTTCGCCCCTTGTCGAGCGGAAAGAGCAGAATCGCCAAGAAAGTGAAACGCTTTTGGCAATCCGCGATGCACTCCTTCCCAAACTGATTTCGGGTGAGCTTGTAGCTCCCAGTTTAAAGGCGCTTGGCATCGAGGCGGTCGGCGATGGCGAATGAGATTTACCAATTTCGTCTAACCGCCTGTCGGGAGCTGATGGATAGCCACCCGGAGTCGCTAGTCATCCGGCAGCAAGTCGAGGCGCTGGAAGACGCGCTACCCGACAAGCCTGGTATTGCCGTTTCCTTCTGCCGGACGCTGATCGAGACCACGTGCAAGACGATTCTGATTGATCGCGGGCTAACGCCCGATCAAGCATGGGAAGCGCCGAAGCTGATCGCGGAGACCACCAAGTTTCTGCATCTTGGCATCCATGATAGCGGGCACACGGACGCCGACTTGCGCGAAGGCGCGGAGAAGTTGGTGCGCGGCGTCAACAGCATTATCGACGGCGTCGTGCAGATCAGAAACGCGCACGGCTCTGCCGCACATGGCTCAGACGCTTACGCTCCCATGTTGGATGCGCGCTATGCTGAGATTTTGGCACGCGCAACCGATGCGGTCGTTGGATTGCTGTTTAAAACACACCTTAACGGCTCCGGCAAAGCGCCATTGACGCGGCTTCGCTACGGCGACCATAAGGATTTTGATGACTGGATTGATAACGAATTCGGACCCTTCGAGGTGCTCGAAACTCCGCTAATTGCGAGCGAAGCGTTGTTCAGGACCGATAACAACGCCTATCGGGCGGCCCTCGTGGCGTTTAGGCAGGAACAGGAGACGGCAGCAGGCACAGGGTCGCAAGGGAGCGGAACATGAACGAAAATATTGTCGAGAAAGCCGCTCTCGGCTGGTTTGAAGCGATTGGGTATCACACGGCGCGCGGCTCCGAAATTTCTCCCGGAGGCTCAAACCCGCTGCGCGAGCGCTATGAAGATGTGGTGCTGATACCCCGTCTCAAAGCAGCGTTGCGCAGATTGAATCCTGCGATGCCGGAAGAAGCCATCGTTCAAGCCGTCACGGTCGTTTCCCGTCCGCCCGAGCCGACACGGGAGCAGAATAACCGCTGGTTCCACAAACTTCTAACTGATGGTGTTCCCGTCGAGTACCGGACGCCGGAAGGCGAAACGCGCGGTGACAATGCAACTCTGATCAACCGTCGCAACTTCTCAGAAAATGATTTCTTAGTTGTTCAGCAACTGACCATCAAGAACGGCGAGATGACTCGCCGGCCCGACGTTATTGCCTTCGTCAACGGATTGCCCATTGCCGTCCTCGAACTGAAAGATCCGACCAATGAGGATGCCACTCTTTGGTCAGCATATGACCAGATTCAAGACTACAAGGCGGCAATCCCGGCCTTGTTCGCCTACAATGAAGTCATTATCATCAGTGATGGCGACCAATCACGGGTTGGCTCGCTCACCTCCGATCAGGACCGCTTTACGCCGTGGCGTTCTATCAAAGACGACCGCTTCCCTGGCGAGCCGACTTTGGAGAATGTCATCGCGGGGCTCTTTCGCCCTGACGCTTTAACGTACTATCTTACGCATTGCATTGTGTTTGAAGAAGACTCCCGCACCGGGCGGATCGCTAAAAAGATCGGCGTATATCATCAGTTCCGCGCGGTTCGGCGCGCCGTGGAGCGAGTAAAATTTGCATTGAAACCTGGCGGCGATGGGCGCGGTGGTGTCGTCTGGCACACCCAAGGCTCAGGCAAGAGCCTAACCATGCTTATGCTTTCAGGCGCACTTGTTGGTGATGAGCAGCTTCAGAACCCGACAATCATTGTCGTGACGGACCGCAATGACCTTGACGGTCAACTCTTCGCCACTTTCGCCGAAGGACGCGCGCTTTTGCGGCAGGACCCTGAGCAAGCCGAAAGCCGAGATGACCTGGCGGCCAAACTCAATCGAGCGTCGGGTGGTGTGATCTTCACGACCATTCAGAAGTTCGAGGAACGCGCTGAAGCTGTGAGCCAACGGACGAACATCGTTGTTCTGGCGGATGAGGCACATCGCAGTCAGTACGGATTTTTAAAAGGCGGCGCCCGCTGGATGCGGGAGAACTTGCCAAACGCGACGTTTGTCGGATTCACCGGTACTCCTATTGAAGGAGATGACCGCTCCACTCGCGGAGTGTTTGGCGAAGATGTCGATATTTACGACATCAAGCAAGCGATCGACGATAACGCGACAGTCCCAATCTACTACGAGATGCAGCTCATTAAACTGCTTCCCGACGAGGCGGGAATATCTGAGGCAGAGCGCCTGATCGCCGAAGCGGCAGAAACCGATGAAGTTGGCACAAAGCAGGATGATATCGCCGTCCCACTTGAGGTGCTGGCGGGATTAACTGAGCGCCTTAAGACACTGGCAAGTCAGATCGTAACGCACTTTGAACGACGCTCCGAGGTCATTGACGGCAAGGCAATGATTGTTTGCATGAGCCGCGACATTTGCATGAACCTCTACGATGCGATTATCGCTTTGCGTCCTAGCTGGCACGCCGAGGAGGATGAGTTAGGCGTCATCAAAGTCATAATGGACGCGAACGTCAGTAAGAAGCGCTCCGGAGAAAGCGATGAGGCTTTTGCCGATCGCAGCGAGCGGACCAAGAGACATGGCCGAACGAAAGCACGCCGCGAGAAAATCGCCAATCGACTCAAGGACAATTCGGACGCGCTCAAGCTCGTTATCGTGTGCGATATGTGGCTCACGGGATTCGACTGCCCTTCACTGCACACAATGTACCTCGACAAGCCGCTTGCCGGGCACAATTTGATGCAAGCAATCGCGCGGGTGAACAGGGTCTTCGGCGACAAACCGGGTGGCGTAGTGGTCGATTTCTTGGGGATCGCCCACCAGCTCCGCGACGCTATTCAGACCTACACCCAAGCAGGTGGAGAAGGGAAACCCGTCGAGCGTATTCAAGAAGAGGCGGTTCCTGTAATGCAGCGCCACGCGGAAGAGCTGGCGGCGTTCTTCAACGGTTTTGATTATGCCACTCGCTTACGCGGTTCCGAGGCGGAGCAACTATCGGTCATAATCGAGGGCGCAAACTATGTTCTTGGTCGGGAAAACGGAAAGAAGCGATTCATGAACATGGTCGCACTTCTTTCTAAGGCGTTTGCATTGGCGGTTCCGCGTCCGGAAACACACGCTGTTCGCGATAGCCTGTCATTCTATCAGAATGTGCGGGCGTCGATCCGAAAGCGTCTAGATGACGAGCCAACCAAAACGCAGAATGCGGGGGCATCGGCTGTTAGACAGGTCATTTCCGGTGCAGTGCACGCTGACGGTGTGATCGACCTTTTTGAAGTGGCAGGCCTGCCAAACACCAATGTGGGCATTCTTTCTGATGATTTCTTGGATCGACTCGCCGCTCTGCCCCAGAAAAATCTCGCTCTCGAAACGCTTAAGAAGCTGTTGAGGGACCAGATTAGGAGCCGGGAGCGGGTCAATATCATACAGTCTCGGACATTTCGGGAATCGCTAGAAGCAGTACTCACGCGATACTCGAACCGTGCGATTTCGACGGCTCAGGTCATTGAGGAACTGATTGGACTTGCGAGGACTGTCACTTCCGCAATCGAGGAAGGGCGAGAAACCGGGCTCAGCGAGGAGGAAGTAGCTTTTTATCAGGCTCTTGCTGACAACTCATCGGCGCGTGAAGTGCTGAAGGACGATACTCTTCGTATTATCGCTCGGGAGCTCGCTGATAGCATCAAGCGGAAGGCGACGTTGGACTGGACGCAGCGGGACGCCGTTCGCGCGGACATGCGTAGAACCGTTAGACGCCTTCTCACCAAATACGGCTATCCTCCCGATGCTCAAGAGGCCGCTACTCATTTGGTCATCCAACAGGCCGAACTGATGGCAGAAAATCAGATCAGGTAAGTTTCAGCGATGGAATGGCTTTCCGCGAAGGCCTTGTCTACGCAAGCGCGAGGCACCAAAGCGTATTTCTGAATGGACCATTGTTCGAGGTCTGTGCGCGGTCATCGCTCGCCACTCTCGGCAAGCGCCAAGGCTTCGGCAACAACCGAACTCAAGGGCCAATACACGATACCGCGACCACAGTGCCCGCATGATAGGCCGATCGGCTCGTCCGGAGCCGGATATACCCGGTGACCCACCACCGCTGTTACGCCATTACGCCAGTTCACGGGAGGCCTCAGGAAGTGCCCTCATTGCCGTGTTGCGATTCGATCCTGGAGCGGCGCTGACTCGACTTCCGGCAGATGTACGGAGCGCCATGGGCATCACGACCCGCGCGGAAACCTGCCGCCCTTTGCAAAACAGATTGAGCCTGTCGAACTCTATCGTGAAGGGCACGGTCGGCCACTCGGAAGCGCCGCCGCGAAGGGGAAGCTGGATGCCAAGTCTAGCCCTGACCTTGATCCGAAGATTGGCGCCGGCGCACGGCCACCTGTCTTGAGGACAGATTTGCCTTCGCATGTCCGCTGCAGTCCGGGAACGCTTATTCGACAGATATTCGACGAGTTTCGCCGAAAATGGCTAAGCCATTGATTTTATTGGCGCTCCCTAGGGGAATCGAACCCCTGTTTCAGCCTTGAGAGGGCCGCGTCCTAACCGCTAGACGAAGGGAGCGTGAGGTGAACCGCATAGCCTCGAAATCGCCGCGCCGCAAGACGGGGGATGGGAAATTTCGTGGGGTGAGTGCCTCGAGGGTCTTTCCCTGTGGGGACCCCCACCCCCGACCCCTCCCCGCAAGGGGGAGGGGAGTGGACTGCCCGGGTGGCGAAGGGATCGGCCATCATAGGATGGAAACAGCCGGCCAAGGCGGCGGTGGGCTCCCTCTCCCGCTTGCGGGGGAGGGTTGGGGTGGGGGCGCTGCCGGCGCCGGTGCCAATGGAGAGAGTTCCCCCACCCGCATCGCATCTTCGATGCGATGCGACCTCCCCCGCAGGCGGGGGAGGCGCTGACCGCCCGAGTCGGCAGAGATGGGGCAGCAACGCAATAATGGCTGGCGTCCGGGCGAAACCGCCCCTGCCCCTTACGGCTCCACCGCGAAGCGGAGGCGGCCGGTGGGTTTCAGGGACTTGGCGTCGAAGGTGCGGATCTCGGTGGCGCCGCCGACATCCAGCGTCACGGCCAAGCGGTCGCCGGCGGTGCCGGTGGCGACGATGCGGGCGCCCTTGGGCAGCATGGCGGTGAGGTCGGGGCCCGAAGCTGTGCTTCCATCGCCGCGGAAAAGGCGGTAGCCGATGGCGACCAGAAGCACTGCGATCGCGATCGAGGTGGTCACGCCCGCGATCATCATCATGCGCCGCAGCCGCGCCATCAGCTGGGCCTGCTCGGGCGATGACGGCTCGGGCGCAACGGTGGAATTCATGGACATCTCGACTTCACAATCCCACGGTCTGATGACGGTCACGGTCGCCGGCGACGAAGGCTCGCCACGGCTCGATCGCGTGCTCGCGGTCCGGCTGCCGGAGCTGTCGCGGTCGCGGCTGAAGGCGCTGATCCTGGCCGGTCAGGTCAGCCTCCGCGCCGAGGCGGTGCGGGACCCCGCTTATCACGTCACAGCCGGCGACACGATCACAATCGACGTGCCGGAAGCGGTGCCGGCCGAGCCGGCGGCCGAGGCGATCCCACTGAAAATCATCTACGAGGACGACGACATCGTCGTCATCGACAAGCCGGCCGGCCTTGTAGTGCACCCCGCCGCAGGGCACGAGACCGGCACCCTGGTGAACGCGCTGATCGCGCATTGCGGCGCCAGTCTTTCCGGGATCGGCGGCGTCAAGCGCCCCGGCATCGTGCACCGGCTGGACAAGGACACCACCGGGCTGATGGTGATCGCGAAGAACGATCGGGCGCACGCCTCGCTCAGCGCGCAGTTCGCCGATCACGGCCGCACCGGCGCGATGGAGCGCGGCTATCTGGCGTTCGCCTGGGGCGTGCCGCACCGGCCGCATGGCACCATCAACGCAGCCATCGACCGGCATCCGCATGCCCGCGACAAGATGGCGGTGCGGCCCAAAGGCCGCGAGGCCATCACCCATTACGAGGTGCAGGAGAGCTTTCTTGGCCGCGACGGCAAGCCGGTGGCGTCGCTGATCGCGTGCCATCTCGAGACCGGGCGCACCCACCAGATCCGGGTGCATCTGGCTCACCTCGGCCATCCGCTGCTCGGCGATGCCGTCTATGGCCCGCATTTCAAGACCAAGGCGAACCAGCTCGCGTCGGCCGCGCGGGACGCGCTCGAGGCGCTCGGACGGCAGGCGCTGCACGCCTATCTGCTGGTCATCGAGCACCCGCGGACGGGAGAAATAATGCACTGGGAATCGGAGCTGCCGGAGGATCTCATGCTGTTGAGGAGCGCCCTGCGAGCGGCGCTATGACGCAGCGCCTTCAGAAAAACGCAAGCATGCCAGCAGGTTATGGCAGCCACACGGGGACGTGACCCCCGGAATCCTTCCACCGGGGGGCGAAAATGGTGTATGTTGCGCCTGCGTCGAATGGTCGACGCATGGAACGTCGCAAACCGGCCGGCTTTAACCAAGCGACCGCTTTGCCTGGCCCGCCGCTATCGGGGGCCTGAACCAACTGGAGGGCGCTCGATGGCCCGTACAGCTACACTCCCGGTTCTCAATGGAGAATCCGGACTTTCACGCTACCTCGCCGAGATCCGCAAGTTCCCGATGCTGGAACCGCAGGAGGAGTACATGCTCGCCAAGCGTTGGCGCGAGCATGACGACAGCGACGCAGCACATAAACTCGTGACCAGCCACCTCAGGCTCGTGGCCAAGATCGCCATGGGCTACCGCGGCTACGGCCTGCCGATATCCGAAGTCGTTTCGGAAGGCAATGTCGGCCTGATGCAGGCGGTGAAAAGGTTCGAGCCCGAGAAGGGCTTTCGCCTCGCCACCTACGCCATGTGGTGGATCAAGGCGTCGATACAAGAGTACATCCTGCGTTCCTGGTCGCTCGTGAAGATGGGCACCACCGCGAACCAGAAGAAGCTGTTCTTCAACCTGCGCAAGGCCAAGAGCAAGATCTCCGCGCTGGATGAAGGCGATCTGCATCCGGATCAGGTCAAGCTGATCGCGAAGCGCCTCGGCGTGACCGATCAGGACGTGGTCGACATGAACCGCCGCCTCGGCGGCGACGCCTCGCTGAACGCGCCGATCCGCGACGACGGCGAAGCGGGCGAATGGCAGGACTGGCTGGTCGATACCTCGCCCAACCAGGAAGCCATCATGGCCGAGCACGAGGAATATGACCACCGCAGGCAGGCGCTGAACGGCGCGATCGGCGTGCTCAACGCGCGCGAGCGCCGCATCTTCGAGGCGCGGCGCCTGGCCGACGAGCCGATGACGCTCGAGGACCTCGCCGCCGAGTTCGGCGTGTCGCGGGAGCGCGTGCGCCAGATCGAGGTGCGCGCGTTCGAGAAGGTGCAGTCCGCCGTCAAGGGCGCCATCGCCAAGCAGGAGGCGGCGGCCCTCGAGGCCGCGCATTAGCGGCGCGGCTTGCGGCTTGAAGGTGGTCTTTGGATGCGATCGGAGCCGGCGGAGACGCCGGCTTCTTGTTATGTGATCAGTTTGTTATGTGATCAGTCCGGCGCAGCGCGGGCGAGCCCGGCGAGCGCACAGCCCTCGCAATAGCGGGCATCCTTGTAGTCGATCCAGTTGTGCGCATAGATCCGCTCCCGCGGGATCTGATAGCGCAGCCGGAGCAGCTTCGAGAGAATGCGCCACGCGGCGACCTGGGCTTCGGTGGCGGGCCGGGTGACGTCGGGATAGTTGCCGGCGAACTCCACGCCGATGGAATTGTCGCGGACGACCTTGCGATAGGTCGGGCCGTTGTCGATATAGCGGTTGTCGTTGCGGTTGGCGCCGTCGCCATGCAGCGTCACCAGGGTTTCCGGCACCGCCCAATACACCGTGCCGTCGGTTTCCACCCACAGGGTGACGCCGCGCCGTTTCGGGTTCTTGGCTTGCGCCAGCGCCCCTGATCGCGCCGATCCCGCCGGCCCTTCGGTCTGGTGGACGATGATGTTGGTCCAGGGATGGGCCTGGGCGGGATCGCCCCACGGCGCCAGCCAGACGATCTTCAGACCGGGGATGTCCGGCGTGCCGGACGAGCGGGCGAGCGACGTGAGATCCTCGGCCGAGACCGGCGCAGGAAGAAGAAGCAGCGCGAGCGCTGCGCGGAGGAAGAACAGAACCGGCCTCATGGCCGGCAACGATAGCACCGGCTACCCGGCGGTGGCATCCTGCCGGCGCGGCGGTGCGATGATCGGCTCGATCTGGTCCGGCGCCAATGCCGGCGTCTCATGGTCACCGGCGAAGACGGCATAGCGGTTCTTGCCCTCCTTCTTGGCGGCATAGAGCGCCTGGTCCGCCCGCGCCATCAGCCGGTCGGGGAAGGCGCCGACATCCTCGGTCCATTCGGCGATGCCGATCGAGACCTCGATCGGCACCTCGGCGCCGGCACAGGCCTCCGCATCGTCGCGGCAGACCTGCAGGATGCGCCGCGCGATCATCGCGCCTTCGCGCAGGGCGGACGCCGGCAGCACGATGCAGAATTCGTCGCCGCCGGTGCGCGCCAGCATGTCGCCGGGGCGCAGCCGAGTCTGGGCCATCAGCGTGAAGTGCTGCAGGCAGGCATCGCCGGCGGCATGGCCATAGGTGTCGTTGATGATCTTGAAGCCGTCGAGGTCGATCACCAGCAGCGCGAACGGCCGCCGCGAGCGCTCGGCGCGCGCGCATTCCTCGCTCAGGCGCTGCATCAGGTGACGGCGGTTGGCGACGCCGGTGAGATCGTCGAGCAGCGCGAGATCGGCGACCTCGTTGCGCAGCCGGTCCACCGCCATCAGCAGGAAGCCGAAGTTGAGCGACATCGACAGGAAGATCAGCAGCAGCACCGCGGCGGCCTGGCCGCTGGTGGAGTGGCTGAAATTGAAATCGGCGCCGACGAACGCCCCGATCGACCGCGCGGCAAACACCGCGATGATCAGAACCGACAGCAGGCCGGCCAGCCGCGCTCCCGGATTGACGGGCCCGCGCCTCGCATCCAGCACCAGCCGCGCGATGATCGCCATGGGGACCGCCTGCCCGATCGAGTAGCACAGGATCCTCAGCGGGCCGTGGTCGTACACGTATTGAAAGAATGCGATCGACGCACAGGTCATCGCGACGACGATCAAGCTCAGCCGCCACGACGCCCTGTAGCCATAGAAGCGCTCGACGCCCATCGCCGCGAGGCAGATCGCGAAGGTCATCAGCGAGCCGCCGGCCAGCAGCGGAACGAACGAGCCGAAATAGAACCGCGTCAGCGCGAACGTCGCCGCCGGCGCGCACATGAACGCAGACGCCGTCCAGTACCGCGCCGAATCCAGATTGGGATAGCTGCGCATCACGTAGGCCCAGATCAGGCCCAGCGCGAGGAAATTGACCACGAAGGCGGTCCATAGCGTCGGAACGTTCAGCATCCCGACAGCAGGACGCCGCAGCTCCTGTCCTCGATGTTCAATAGCGCCGCGCTCATGAGCTACCCTGTTGTTCGCGGCAACATGGGCGCGGCGCAGTTAACGGTTCCTCAAGGTCGCAACCAAGATTGCGCCTTGGTTTTGAATCAATGAAGACACCTTTTACGATCCGCTAACCTTGTCACGACCTGCGTGCCAACGGCGCAACTGGCCGGTGAATGCATCGAGCTGTGGATAAGCGCAACCGTGCTGGTGACAGCGTGAGGCAGAGCTTCGCGAATCTGCTGGGATCGACACCCGAGGCTGATGCATGGCTGGCGTGCGCCAGCGAAGCCTCGAAGTCGCGTTGCAATCCATCAACTCCTGACGAGGATGCCATGGCGAAGAAGGCGAAGAAGGCCGCGAAGGCCACCAAGAAAGCTGCGAAGAAGACCAAGAAGGCTGCCAAGAAGAAGTAGTTGCACTTCCCGGGTGGGAGCGCGGCTTCCACCCGGCTCTCAGTCGACTCGGCCGCTAGCCGGTCCCACGTCTCCACCGGTCGACATTTGCCACGCATCACCCTTTGAGCGACGCTGGCGGAGCAAGACCTTGGCCTCACCCGATATCGGGCGCGCGCTCGAGCGTCACCTCGGCTTCGCGCAGCACGTCGAGCGGCGCCCACGGCTTGCTCCAGAACTTCGTGCCGCCCGGCAGCGGCTGCGACAACGGCCGGCCAGAAGTGACGACCACATTGATGTGGGGGTGACGCGCCTTGGCGAGATGGGCAAGCTCAACCCCGTTCATGCGGCCCGCCAGACTGACGTCGGTCATCAGCAGCACGATGCGATGACCCGGCTTGTTCAGGACCAGTTCGGCGGCCTCCGCGCTCTCACACGCGATCACGTCGTACTCGCTCTCTTCGAGCAGCAGCGTGATCATCTCGCGCTGCGCCAGATCGTCTTCCACGATCAGTGCGGTGGCGCGAAAGGGTTGCGACTGTCCCATGCAGGTCCTCCACGAATGTGTGCTCGTAAAGTAATGTGAGTTAAAAGCTGAACGGCCGGATGGTTCGGTTCCAATCAGAAAAAGTGGCAGAAAACCCAGCTGCAATTGGAACAGGCACGTAGATCCGGTCGATCAGGGGAGTGAAGCGACAATGACGATCATTCGAGGCGCATCTGCCGCCGTGACAGGCGCAGCCAGCGGCATCGGCCGTGGGCTGGCGCAGGAGCTGGCGGCGCGCGGTTGCGATCTCGCGCTCGCCGACCGCGACGAGGCGGGCCTCGCAAGCCTCGCCGCCGAGCTCGCCGCGAGCGGCCGCAAGGTGACCACGCACCGGCTGGACGTCAGCGATGTCGCTGCAGTCACCCAGTTCGCCGAGGACGCGACCCGCGCGCATCCCGACCTCAACATCATCGTCAACAATGCCGGCGTGGCACTGTTCGGCAGCTTCGCCGAGATCGATCAGGCGGAGATGGAGTGGCTGTTCAACATCAATTTCTGGGGCGTCGTGCACGGCACGCGCGCGTTCCTGCCGCATCTTTCGCGCCAGCGCGAAGCGCATGTCGTCAACCTGTCCTCGATCTTCGGCATCATCGCTCCGCCCGGCCAATCGGCCTACGCCGCGGCAAAGTTCGCGGTGCGGGGATTTTCCGAGAGCCTGCGTCACGAACTCACAGCCGCCGGCAGTCCCGTGCGGCTGTCGGTCGTGCATCCCGGCGGCATCGCCACGGCGATTGCGCGCAATGCCCGCGCCGGCCAGGGCATGACCGACAATGCGCGCCGCGTGCAGGCCATCGAACGGTTCGAGCGGCTCGCCAGGACCAGCCCGCGCGATGCCGCGTTGCGGATCATCGAGGGCGTCGAGCGCAATGAGCCCCGCATCCTGATCGGCGGCGATGCGCGCTTCATGGATCTCCTGCAGCGGTTCATGCCGGGCACCTATTGGCGCGTGATGGCGAAGCGGCTCGAGAAGGCGGCCGCGAAGCAGGCGTGAGCCACGGGACAGGAGGCGCCGCCCCGCCTCGCGCTCTCGAGACCACGGCACCAGGACACAGCTCATGCCGGTCGGACACGGGGAATCACCCCCGTGGCGGATACGGCCGGGGCGATGGGCGTGTCGGCGAGCTTGATACTTCAAGCCACCCAACGACCGGTCAGGCCGCTCTGATATGGGCCAGGAACTGGTTGACCTCGCTGCGCAGCCGGGTCGACTGCTGCGCGAGCTCGCCGGCCGCCGACAGCACCTCGTTGGCGGCGTGGCCGGTCTGCACGACCCCGGACGTGACGCCCGCGATGTTGCGCGTGACGTCCTGGGTCTTGCCGGCGACGACGATCACATTGCCGGCGATCTCGCGGGTCGCGGCGTCCTGCTGCGCGATCGATGAGGCGATGATGGTCGAGATCTCGTCGACCTCCTGGATCGTGGTGCAGATCATGCCGATGCTCTGGACCGCGGCGGCGGTTTCGGCCTGAACCGCGGCGATCTGAGCACCAATCTCTTCGGTCGCCTTGGCCGTCTGGGTCGCCAGTGTCTTGACCTCGCTGGCGACGACGGCGAATCCCCTGCCCGACTCGCCGGCGCGCGCGGCCTCGATCGTCGCATTCAGCGCCAGCAGATTGGTCTGGCTGGCGATCTGGTTGATGAGTGCGACGACCTCGCTGATCTTGCTGGCGGCAACGTTGAGCCGCTGCACCTTGTCGTTGGATTGCTGCCCTTCGTCCGCGGCCTTGCGAACCACGGACGATGCACGCTCGAGCGTCTTGCTGATCTCGTTCATCGAGGATGACAGCTCTTCGGCCGCCGAGGCAACGGTGTTGACATTGTCCGATGCGGAGCCGCACGCCTGCGACACCGTCAGGGCCTGCTGCTTCGATTGATCGATCGTCACCGACATCGAACGAGCGGTCGCCTCCATTTCAATGGCCGCAGCCGACACTGCGTCGACAACGCCGCGGACGCTGGCCTCAAAGCCATCGGCCACCTCCATCAGCATGCGGCGCCGGTCCTCCTCGGCACGAGCCTGGGCCTTCTCCTGCTCCGCCTGCAGATCCCTCATCCGGATGGCGTTGTCCCTGAAGACCGAAACGGCGCGCGCCATCTGTCCAACCTCGTCCTTGCGCCAGTCGGCCGGGACGCTGACGTCCAGGTTGCCATCGGCGAGCTCGCGCATGGCGCTCGTCATCTGGACGATCGGGCGGGAGATGCTGCGCGCGATCAACAGCCCGGCGAGCGCGATCAGCACGAGGCCGGCCAGCGTCATCCCGATCGCCAACGCCCCGGCGCGATTGCGAGCCTGGATGAACTCGCTGTTGTCCATGATGATCTCGACGGCGCCGATCGGCTTGCCGGAGAAATCCTTGATCGGGCCCAGCAGCGCGACCACCGGAACGCCTTTGAGCTGTCCTTGGCGCGACAGGAAGCTGCCGGCCGATGCCTCCCGATAGTCGCCGCTTGCGAAGAAGGAGGTCTCCCCGATCGTTGTCGCGAACAGCTTGAAGCCGTTGTCGCCAGCCAGGCGGAACGCGACGTCGACATTCCGGCTGCGCTTGAACTCGTCGAAGAAGTTTTGGCCAAAGGTCAGGCCGAACTCGACCGAGCCCAGATGTTTGCCGGCGGAAACGATCGGTACGACGCCGCGGAGGCCGAGGCCGGCAACGCCGCCCTCCAGCCCGACGATCGGCTTGCGGTCGGTGTTGGCGGCCACCACCGTCTTGCGGAAGCCCGACAGATCGTCGCCGAACTTGGCCGGCTGGTGCACGCGCAGGAAGGACATCGCCGGCGGCGTGTGAAACTGAAACTGGTCGACACCGTAATCGGACTTCATGCTGGCCATGCCCGCGCCGAACAGCCGCATCAAGGCGTCGCGGTCGTTCTGCGCCATGGCGTCCTGGACGGCGGGGATCTTGGCGACCACCGCGCTCATGGCTTCCGCGCGGGTCGACTCCAGCTGCAGGCGCGAATTGAAGGCGTCATATTGGGCGTGGAGCTCGCGCTCATTGGCGCGGTCGATGATGCCGCCGATGATCCACATGGCGACCAGCAGCACGAAGAGGGCCGTCGCGGCCGCGCCGATCACCAGAGAAAGGGTGATCCGGGTTCTCAAGCCAACAAGCTTCAACATGCAATCCTCGAACGTCGACCGGTGTTCGAGTATTGCAGCGTTGCAACTAATTATTCCTGAACGAGTCAACCAATGGAGTGGACCAACAACAAATTAGCTGCTGCGGGCGAGAACGGCTATCGAAGCTTTCCGCCGCACACTTTACTCTTAACCTGCCGCAACCCACGCTGGTTGCAGGTCATTTCATCTCAACCAGAACAGATCCGTTCGGAACGTCCTGACAGAGCAGAAGGTCGGATCTGTCGGACAGGGCGCGTTCAGGCGACAGGACCGCCGCGCGCCCGCCAGCGGCTCATGCCGCCGGCATAGTGGCGGATATCCTGCCGCCCCGCCGACAGCGCCCGCCGCAGCGCGGTGGCCGAGCGGCCGCCAGCCTGACAGATCAGAACCACCGGCTTGTCGTGCACGAGGTCGCCCGGGTCGAAACGCGACAGCGGGTGATTGACGGCGCCGGGAATGTGTCCGCCCTTGAACTCATGCGGCTCGCGCACGTCGACGATGACGCAGCTCCGCTGCTGATGCGCCCGCACCAGCTCGTCATGCTCGATCGCCGGCACACTCGTCGATCCGGTCAGCTTGCTGAACAGTCCTGATAGCATAGGAGGAACCTCTCGCTGATTGACATAGGGGGCACTCAGGCGACTCCGCCTACCCCTGTGTCCGCTTCGCCTTGGCCTCGGATGCTTCGACCCAGAAGAAGAACGCACCTGCGCCGATCGCGAGCGCGGCGAACCAGGCGCCATCCGGCACGCCGGTGATGTCGGGCAGCCGCACCTTGCCGAGCGCCCAAACATTCAGGACGTGAGCCTTCACCCAGTCGAAGCTCAGCGCATAGAGGATCGCGCCGACAATCATGCCGAAAGCGCCGACTGCGGCATGCACGCTGCCGCTGGCGATGGCGCCGAGCGCGGTGCCCGGGCAGTAGCCGTAGACCACCATGCCGACGCCGAACAGCGCCGCGCCGAGCGCGACCGCGAGCATGTTGGCGTCCTTGACGTAATATTTGGTGTTGCCGGTATCAACCAGCAGCAGCACGCCGATGCCGCCGACCAAGATCGCCGTGCCCATCACCTTCAGCACGGTGAAGTCGCGCAGCCGGAACTGGTTCTCGATCACGTTGCAGCTCGTGACCTTGCCCTGCTGCAGCAGATAGCCGAACACGGCGCCCATCAGCAGCGGGCCGGCGATGCTCATCAATGACGTCATGGCCATTCTCCTATGCTTTGCGGAACATGACGCGCGACGCCAGAAGGCCGGTCGCGAACATCACGGCGAGGAACAGCCAGCTCGACAGCGCCAATTGCAGACCGCCGGAGATGCCGTGTCCGCTGGTGCAACCGCCGGCCAGACGCGCGCCATACATGATGACGATGCCGCCGAGAAACGCGGCCACGAAGCGCTTGACCACAGACGGGCCAAAGCGCTCCTTCCAGACCTCCGGTACCAGTTCGAGGCGCCACGTGCCGGAGATGATCGCCGACAGGAATGCGCCGAACGGAATGCCGACCAGGAACCAGACGCCATAGTCCCATTTCAACGGCATCGACTTCCAATAGCTGTTGGCGGCGACGGCGTCGGATCCGATCACCGGAGCGGCAAACAGCGATGCGATGCGCGAAAACGCCGTCGTGACGCCGAGCGGGTCGCCGAACCCGGCAAAGGCCACCCAGCTGAGGACGCCGATGCCGGCGCCGACCAGATAGGGCGACCAGTCGATGCGCTTGGACTTGCCCAGATCCTTGACCATGACGTCGTTCATCATTGCCACGACGGGTCCTCCCTGCTGACGCGGCCCAGCGCCGCGACCGACTTACGTTACTATATGCATATATTCGAATTTCTGCAATTATAATTCAGCCGATGCCGACAGGTGAGGTGAAAAGGCGGGGCTCTGCGGCAGCCTGACTGCGAGGAAACAGCGGCACTGACGAACTCGGGGACGGCAGCCCCGAGCAAGCGCGGCGGAGCATGATCCGCCGCGACCCCACGCTCTGTTCATGTCCGCGCGGGCCTCGCAAGCCCATCGTCACCAGGCGACTCGGTAACGCAGCTTGCCGCGGCCGCGCGAAAGATCCTCGAGATGAGGCTCGCAGGCCACCGCAGAAGCGATGGCAGCGTGGCCGGCGCACCTGTCAGCACACCCCGCGGGCCGGCCGAAATGGCGGCGAGATCGGATCTGCGCGGCTCTCAGTCGCTACGAACCCTAGGCGGCTCTCACGCCGGCGATGAACTTCTTCACTTCCATGCTCAGTCTGGCACTGTCGTCGGCCAACGATTTCGCGGCGGACAGAACCTGGGAAGCCGCGGTTCCAGTATCGACGGCGCCGCGCTGCACATCCGCAACGTTGGCTGAGACCTGCTGCGTTCCCGCCGCCGCGTGCTGGACGTTGCGCGAGATCTCCTGCGTGGCAGCGCCCTGCTGCTCCACGGCCGATGCGATCGTCGACGAAATCTCCTGCAGTTTCTCGATGGTGATGCTGATGTCGCGGATGGCACCGACCGATTGTTGGGTGGCGGACTGGATGCCGGAGATCTGCTGGCCGATCTCGCCGGTGGCCTTCGCCGTCTGCTCGGCAAGCGCCTTGACCTCGGATGCGACCACGGCAAATCCGCGGCCGGCTTCGCCGGCGCGCGCGGCCTCGATCGTTGCATTCAGCGCGAGCAGGTTGGTCTGTCCGGCAATCGTATTGATCAGCTCGACGACGTCGCCGATGCGGGCAGCGGACTTCGAAAGCTCGCTGACCTGTTCATTGGTCTTGCGGGCCTGCGCCACCGCCTCATTGGCCATCTGGGCCGAATCCTGGACTTGCCTGCTGATCTCGTTGACGGACGCGGAGAGCTCCTCGGTCGCAGATGCCACCGACTGCACATTGGCGCAGGCTTCCTCGGAAGCCGCGGTGACGGACGTGGCCAGGTTCTGTGCGCGGCTCGCCGTGTTGCTGAGCCCGCCGGCGTGACCCTCCAATGTGCTCGATGCCGTGGACACCGTGTCGACGATCTCGCCGACCACCGCCTCGAAGCGGCCAGTGATCTCGTCAAGCCGCCGGCTGCGTTCCAGTTTCACCTCTGCGTCTTTCGAAGCGATATCGTCGGCCTGCTTCTTCGCGATCAAGGCGGTCTTGAAGACCTCCAGGGCGTCGGCCATCATGCCTACTTCGGTCTTCTGGCCGCGATAGGGGATCTCCGTCGCCAGGTTGCCCTCACCGAGCGCCTGCATCGGCCTGATGATGGAAGCGATGCACCGGGAAATGTCGCGAACGAACCAGCTTCCGACGCCGATGCCGGCGAGAACGGCAAGGACGATAACCGTCGACATCAATGCAAATGCCTCGGCATAGCCATCCGCAGCGATCTTCGTCTCGGCGTCGGCGCCACGATTGTTGAGGTCAATCAGCGTTCGAAGATATTCGTCCGACTGATTGGCGACGCCCCGGACCGTCTTGTTGAACAGATCGCTTGCCTGCTTGGTCGCATTGCCGTTCCCTGCGCGCAGCACCTCGAGCACACCATCGGCAGCCTTGACATATTGCTCCCAGCCCCGCGACCAGCTCTCGAACAGGCTGCGCTCCTCGGAAGACGAGATCATCGCCTCATAGGAGCGGCGCGCCGTCGCAATGACGGCGAGCGTTGCCTTCATGTTGCGGTCGAGATTGTCCTTCTCCTCAGTCGTATCAGCCGTCATGTAGGCTCGGAGCTGCGCCCGATTGAGATTGATCGCCGAACGCAACTCGCCGAGCACGCGCACGCTCGGCAGCCAGTTCTTGGCGATCTGTTCGGTATGCGTGTTGATTGTCTGCATGCCGCGGACGGCCAGCAATCCGACGATGGTCATCGCCAGCAGCAGCAGCGCAATGACGGCCGCCATTTTTGCTCGAATGGAGAGTTGCGACATCTCGCGTGCCTTTCGTAGTCCCGGCGATTCGTATCGGTCCGCCGCATGATTGCGCCGCACCCCTCGCGACGGTAACACTCGACCTTCGCAAATTGGTTAACGAGCGGGATCTCGAGACTGGGATCTACCAACGTCATGTTCGGGCGCGATGGTCCGAATGCCCTGTTCGGCGCGCATCTCCTGTGATCGACCCGCGGACTATGCGATCCGCGCTCCTGCGTGAACGACGCAAAGACACGTGTCTTCGGGTTCGATCCGATCTGATCAGACAATGTTTTTGTCAGAGGCTTGGAGTGCGCCGACACGCCAGGCGTCGACGAGCCTGTGACAGACAGGTCCCGGAGATTCATGGATGCTGCTCTTTGGCGCTGCATGTTCAATGCCGCTCAGCAGAAGCAGGCTCGCTTCCGCAGGATGCCTCATGAAGGCATGACGGAGAGCGACTGAACCGGGCTCTGCGCCGGCTTGGTGGCGAACAGCCAGCGGTCGACGACAAAATCGGTGACGGCCGCACCCAACCACATGCCGCCGAGCACGATCCACGCTGTGAGTGCAAACACCGATGCCCCCGTCACGCCGGCGCCGACGGCGCAGCCGCCCGCCAGCATCGCGCCGAATCCCATCAGGACAGCGCCGATCATGTAACGGCGCATGCCGCGCCCATCCGAGAAGCCTTCGAGATTGAGTTCGCGCGCCAGCGCGGCCGCAACGAACGAGCCGATGAACACGCCCGGAATGATGCCGAGATCGAAGCCCGGCTTCAGCTGCGGGCTGGCGAGCACCTGCATCAGCAGCTCCGCCGAAGGACCGCTGAATGTCAGGCTCTTCAGCGGCACCGGCGAGAACGAGGTCTGGCCGAGCTGATAGGTGAGGAGCCAGCCCCCCGCGACCGCCGCGCCCGCGGCCACCGCCGCGCGCAGGATCTTCGGGCCAACCTGAAACTTCGACACGGCGGCGAGCCCGGCCAGGAACCACAGCATGCCGAAGCCGAGCTTCTCGGGCGTGCCGCCGCCGAACAGGCTCATGATGTCGCGCGACGGTCCGCCGTCGACCAGCCAAAGATTGGTGAGCCACTCGCGCGCCGGCGCGAGCAGTCCGCGATAGGCCGACTGCGCCGTCACCGCGAAGACGAGGCCGGACAGCAGCGCCCGCAGATTGCCGTTGGCCGAGAGCACCAGCAGACGGCTGGCACAGCCGCGCGCCAGGATCATGCCGCAGCCGAACAGCGTGCCGCCGATCATCGCGCCGGAAATGCTACCCTGCTGCGCCAGCTGGCGCGCTTCGGAGACGTCGAGCAGGCCCATCGCCACCAGTGCCTGGGTGCCCAGCAGCGCCGAGGCGAAGGTGAGGAGCCACACCGCCAGCCGCGGACCGCCCTGCCCGCGCGCGAACTCGACCGTGGCCGCCCGCAGGCAGAAGCGGCTGCGCTGGGCGAAGAAGCCGAACGCGCCGCCGGCCGCGAGTCCGCACAGCAGCGACACCAGCTCCTCACCCAGAAGGTCGATCAATGCGGTGAGCACGGGCGCTCCCGTCGTTCAGGCCTGCCGCTCAACATGCCGGGCGGCATCGGCAAGGACGCATGCGCCCGTGTCACGGGCGCAGGTAGGCGTATCCACTCTGCTGCAGCTCGGTAAGGCGCACGACGCCGCCCTTCTCCGCCACCGCGAAGCCTGGCAAGAGATCGTCGAGCTTCACACCCTGCGCCTTCATGGTGTTGGCACAGGCCTCGAAGCCGACGCCGGCCTTCATGAGGCGCTCGGCCAGAGCCGAGATGGTCTGGTCGGCCGAAATCGCATGAAAGGCCCGCAAGCCCGGGCCGTGGATCACCAGGCGAATGTCCGCGCGTCCAGGTCCTCCGGTGCCATCGACGTGATTCTGGAGGTTGCCGAGAACGAACAGGGCGCGGTCCTGATCGGCGAGATGATAGGCGACGCGCTGGCGCGGAGACTCCGTCGCCGCGCGTGCGCGGCTGACACCGAAGATTCCAAACACACTGGCAAGACCGGCTTGCATCAAAGATCGACGTTCCATGGTGACTCCTAACGCGTGGCTGCAATGAATCCTGCGATGCGATCAGCGGCATCCTCGGCGGCGAGATCGAGAAAGAAGTGATCTGCGTCGTCAATCGTCTCCAATCGGACACGGCTGCCGGCGCGTGACGCCAGCGGCGCGAACGACGCTGCCACGTCCGGTACCGTCTTGTCTTGCGCTGCCGCAAGCACCAGAACCGGCAGGCTCACATCGGCGATCAGCGCCGCCGTATCCTGGCGCCGGTCGGCGCGATAGAATGCTGCGAATGCGCGCGCCGTCACCTTGGCATCGCGGCAATAGATGAAGCCCGGCACCGACATCCAGTCACCGCCGCGCCCGGCGGCGATCGCAGCCTCAGCCTTGTCGAGCAGCGGCGCGAATCGCTGGCCGTAGCTCTCCGCATAGGCGTCTCTCAAGCCGGTCTCGATGCTCGCCGTCGCCGGCGCCAGCAGGATCACACCGTCGATCGCGGCCTTGGGATTGGCGACCAGATAGCGCGCGAGCTGATTGGCGCCGCGCGAATGTCCGAGCACGAAGACGTGCGACGAGGTCTTGCGCGCTTCGCTCAGCCAGGCGGCGATCTCGGCGATCGCATCGTCAGGCGCATAGTCATGGGGCTTGGCGCAATCGTACATGCCGGTGCGGCGATCGAGACCGAGCACGAGATTATGCGCGAGCGAGGCGATCCCCCGCTCGGCCAACGCCTTGGACAGGCCCTGGATGGTCTCCATGTCCTTGTGCGCGAGCGTGCCGTGCGTCATCAGCACCAGCGGCACATCCGGTCCCGACTGCGCCGGCAGCCGGAGCGTGCCGAGCGCCGTACGCCCGCCGATCGCGAGCTCGCGCGGCTCCTCGGCCGCGAAGGCGATCGACGCAATGAACGAGAGGACGAGAGCCAGCCACCACCGCATCGCAAATTCCTTCAGGGACGCACGATCGTCCAGTTTTTCTCGGACAGCTCCAGCAGGGTCGCGACCCCGGTCTTGACGACCGTAACACCGTCGAGCAGAGGCGGCTGCCGTCCCTCCTTGCTCGCGAGCGTCTCCAAGGTGTTGCCGCAGGCGATGAAGCTCACATTGGGCATCGACTTGGCGAAGCCGAGCACCCGCTCCTTCACCGGCGAGCGGTCGGCCAGCAGCATGTCGAGGCCGCCATTGAACGCGACGATCACGATCTCGACCTCCGCGCCCTCGCCCGAATAGTGGCGGGAGACATTCGCGGCGACGTCGAGCACCGCGCGCATCTTGGCCGGATCCTCGTCGCTGATCTGCAACGCGAGCCTATGTGGCTCGGCTGCAGTGGCGATGGACGCAACCCCGCTTCCGGCCAGGGCGACGGATGCGGCCGCCAACAGCATCTGGCGGCGGCTGCATCCGGCAATCCTCACTCGACGCCTCGCGGCTTGCCGTCCTTATCTTCCGGCGTGACGTCGACCGCTGTCGCGCGTCCGGTGATCTTGACCGGCGCGATGCAGTTCTTCATGCACGGATCCTTCTGCCAGAACGCCTTCTCGCTCGTGCTCCGGTCATCCATGATGAACCCGCCCTCGTTCGGCATCTTGATCGTGGCGAGATTGCTGTTACTCAGCTCGAAGTTCTGATCGGTGATCACGTCGTTCAGATACAGCACATAGGCGACCAGCGCGTAGTACTCGTCGACCTTCAGCGACTGCGGGCTGCCGAATGGCATCGCGTGGCGGACGTAGTCGAACAGCGTCGAGGCGTAGGGCCAGTAGGAACCGACCGTCTTGACCGGATTGTCTGATGTCAGCGATCCCTTGCCGCCGGCGAGCACCGGCCAGCGGCCGGCACCCTCGCCGAATTCGCCATGGCAACTGGCGCAATTGTCCATGAACAGCTTCTCGCCCTGGGCGACAGTGCCCTTGCCGACTGGCAGCCCCTGCCCGTCCGGACGAACGTCGATGTCCCAGCCGCGGATCTCCTCGGCGCTCGGCGCGCGGCCGATGTTGAAGCGCTGCGCCGGCTTGGCATCAGACTTGGCCTCGGTCTTCTCGCTCGGACCTCCGGCGAACGCCACGGAGCCCGCAAGCGCTGCCAGCGCTGCGGCGGCAATGATGAGCTTAGGCGACCTCGACATTCTCGACCTCACCGTTTGCCTGCACATGCCAGGTCTGGATGCCATTGTTGTGATAGATGGAGTTGTAGCCGCGGACCTTGCGCAGCTCGGCCTTGGACGGCTGGACGTAGCCGGTCTCGTCCTGGACGCGCGACTGCAGCAGCAGCGGCTCGCCGTTCCAATCGAACTCGTAGTAGAAGCGGGTCAGCGCCTTGTCGAGCACCGGGCCGTCGATCCGCGCCGGCCACCAGTTGCGGCCGCCATCGAGCGACACGTCGACGCGCCTGACCTTGCCGTTGCCCGACCACGCCAGTCCCGAGACGATCGTGAAGCCCTTGCCATGCTTGATCGGCGCCTGCGGGCTCGGGCTGGTGATCACCGACTTGGCATCCATCGCCCAGGTGAAGCGCCGCGCCTTTCCGTTCGGCAAAAGATCGGTGTATTTCGAGGTTTCCTCGCGGGTGTGCCAGGGCTGGTCGCCGACCTTGATGCGGCGCAGCCATTTGACCCAGAGATTGCCCTGCCATCCCGGCACGACCAGGCGCATCGGATAGCCCTGCTCGGGATACAGCGCCTCGCCGTTCATCTTGTAGGCGATGATGCAGTCGTCGAGCGCCTTCTCGATCGGCAGGCTGCGATCCATCGACGCGGCGTCGGCGCCCTCCACCAGCAGCCATTTGCCGTTGGTCTTGACGCCGGCCTCTTCGAGCAGGGTGCGCAGCGAGACGCCGGTATATTGCACGCAGTGGATCATGCCATGCGTGAACTGGCAGCCATTGAGCTGGGCGCCGCGCCACTCCATGCCGGAATTGGCGGCGCATTCCATGAAGTGGATGCGGTTGACGCGCGGGTAGCGCTTGAGCTCGTCGAGCGTCAGCAGCAGCGGTCGCTCGACCAGGCCATGGATCATCAACCGGTGATCGGCCGGATCGACGTCGGCCACACCGCCGTGATGGCGTTCGAAGCACAGCCCGTTCGGCGTGATGATGCCTTCGAGCTCATGCAGCGGCGTGAAGCTGACCGAGGATTCGCGCGAAGCCGTCAGCCATTCGACGTCGCGGCGGACGACGTCCTTCTCGAACTTCGACGGCTTGCCGTAGGGGCGCACAGCGACGCCCTCGCCGAGGGTGCGCGTCCATTCCGGCACGTTCGGCGGCTGGTTGGCGGGATTGCCGGCGCCGGCACGCGCCTGCGAGGCCAGCGCCGTGGCGGCAAGACCGCCTGCCGCAGTCAGGAAACCACGGCGCGACGCGCGTGGGGCTGAGGAAAGTAGTTTGTCCTTGGACATCGTCGTCACACTCCGGAGACTTTGACGGCCCGGTTGGGCTCGAGACGAACGGTTTTCTGACGCTGCAGATAGCTCGACACGACCTCCCAGATCGGCGGTCCCTGGGTGCCCTCGTTGACGCTGGCCCATCCAGCGACCTGATACTCGCGCGACGGATCGATCGCCGCGCCGGTCTTGATCAGGCGCATGTCGGAGATCCGCTGCCCCTGCGGCTTGTTGACGTCGATGGCGTAGGACATGCCGCCGATGCGGACCATGTCGCCGCCCTGCTGGTAGTAGGGGTCGACGTTGAACAGGTTGTCGGCGACGTCCTCGATGATCTCCTTCAGCCGCGTGCCGGTCATGCCCATGCGATAGACGGCCGGATAGGTGATCGCGGTGGCGTTGGTGACGTCCTCGAAGGTGATGTCCTGGCCCGGCATCACGCTGGTGCCCCAACGGAAGCCCGGCGACAGCGCGATCTCCGCATCGCGCTCCTGCAGCAGCGCCTGGCAGATGAGGTCATCGAACGTGCCGTTGAAATTGCCGCGGCGATACAGCAGCGTCTCGGTCCGGCCCAGCGGGCGGGCGAGATCGGCGGCAAACGGCTTGCGCACCTCGGCGATCTTGGCCGCCATCGCCGGATCGGGCGTGATCACGTCGGAGAACAGCGGGATCAGCTTGTAACGATAGCCCTTCACCTCGCCGTCCTTGACGTCGAGATCGAGCCGCGAGACGAACTTGCCGGAGGAGCCCGACGCGATCAGCAGCGTCTTGCCGACCTTCACGGCCTCGGGCAGCGCATCATGGGTGTGACCCGTGAGAATGACGTCGAGACCCTTGACGCGGCTGGCCAGCTTGCGGTCGACGTCGAAGCCGTTGTGTGACAGCAGCACCACGAGGCCGGCGCCGTCCTTGCGCGCCTTGTCGACCTGGGTCTGAACATCCTCCTCGCGCACGCCGAACGACCAGTTCGGAATCATCCAGCGGGGATTGGCGACCGGCGTATACGGGAAGGCCTGGCCGAGCACCGCGATCTTGACGCCGCCGCGCTCGATCATCGTCGAGGCTTCGAACGCCGGCTCGTTCCATTCGGTGTCGCGGATGTTGAGGCCGAGGAACGGAAAGCCGAGACCATCGACCGCCTGCTTGACGCGCTCGGTGCCGTAGGTGAACTCCCAATGCCCCGTCATCGCATCCGGCTTCAGCAGCGCCATGCAGTCGATCATGTCCTGGCCGCGGGTCTTCAGCGACGACCATGATCCCTGCCAAGTATCACCGCCATCGAGCAGCACGACCTTGTCGCCGCGCTCGGCGCGGATGGCCTTGATGACGGTGGCGGCGCGGTCGAGCCCGCCGATCCGCCCGTAGGTCTTGGCGAGCGCCTCGAAATCCTCCGAGGTCAGCGCATAGGCCGACGACGAGCCCGGCGCGATGCCGAAGCGGGTGAGGAAATCCTTGCCGGTGACATGCGGCGGCTGGCCCTTGGCGTCGCCGACGCCGAGATTGGTCGACGGCTCCCGGAAATACAGCGGCATCAGCTGGCCGTGGATGTCGGTGACGTGCACCAAGGTGACGTTGCCGACCGGATCGAACGCCAGCAGCTCCTTCTCGGTCAGCTTCTGCTGAGCAAAGGCGCGGGTCGCACCCGCAAGACCGGAGCCACCCGTCAAGGCAGCCGCCGCCAATGCGACCTGAACGAATTCGCGACGCGATATCATGATGTATCTTCCTTGTGTCCGCGGCTAGTTGCGGACCGACGGTGTCTCGACGGGCAGCCCGATGCCGCGCCAGGCGACGTAGACTTCGAGCGCGAGGAACTCGTCCGACAGCGGCTTGTAGGGCACGCCGCGAACGTCGAACATGCAGCCCTCGAACCGTTCGTGCAGGGGGATCAGGCGCTGATCGCGCAGCCGGTAGGTCGGAAAGCCGTTGGTCTGGCCTTGGCTCAGAAAATCGGCGCGCATGAACTTGCCGTTGTTCTTCTCGTGGCAGGACGCGCAGGCAAGATCGAGCTGCCCGACCCGCGTATAGTAGATCTCCTTGCCCTTCTCGAACCATGGCGACATCGGACCGTCGGTCTTCACCGCCACCGGCATGCCGCGCGACTGGTAGCGGACGAACGCCGTCATGTCCGTCAGTTCCTTCGACTTGAAGGCCCAGGGCTGCGCCTTCATGTGCTCGGTGCGGCAGATGTTGATCTGCTGCTCGAGATTGACCGGCTTGTTGAGCTTATCGCTCCATTTGGGCATGGCGGCGCCGACGCCCTTCATGGTCTTTTCCGCCTCGCCGTGGCAGCTCATGCACGACTTGCCTTCGCTGCCGTCGACCGTCTTCCAGACGTCGGCGGCCCGCTCCACCGCGAGGAAGCCGGGATTCTCCAGGTCGTCATCCTGGAGCGCGCGCGTTTCCTTGGTGCGGAACTGATAGCCCGAGATGATGGTCTTGAAGACGTGACCGGGAGGCGCCGGAATGCCCTTCCGTTCGGCCTCCTGGCCGAACGTCGCGACTGCCGACAGGGCCAGCGCGGCCGAAGCCAGGACGGCGAGAGAACCGTAGCGAATGGACATCCGTCACTCCTCCTAGCGATCACACGCGGCCGATCAGGCCTTCAACGCGATCTTCTCTTCGGCCGTCACGACTGAGCCATCATCATCCGTCCAGGCGAACTTGAACGTGCCTTCCTCGTCGATCCTTGCGTCGAACTGGATGTACGGGTTGGCGGAGATCGCCGGCTCCAGCGCGCAGGAGAACACCGGTTTGCCGTTGAACTCGCAGGTGAACTTGTTGATGATCTTGCGCGGGATCGGCTTGCCCTGCGCATCCTTGCGCTGACCCGATTCCATCAGATGCGAGACCAGCGTCTTGATCTGGATGATCTCGCCCTTCTTGGCTTCCTTCGGAAGCTTGATCCGCGGCTTGTCTGCCATGTTCGTCTCTCCCCTGTCTCAGCCGCCGCAGCCGCCGATGGTGACCTTGACGGTCTTGCGCTCCGTGAAGAGCGAGCCGTCGCTCATCTTCGCGACCGCGATCACGTTCTGGGTCTGCGCCAGACGGATGCGGATCGACGCCTCGGCCTTACCGGACATCGGCGTGAACATCAGCGTGGCGACGCCGGCGTTCGGATTGCCGTCGGCCACGAACAGCACTTCCTTGACGTAGTTGTCTGGTGTCATCGGGCTTTCGACCGAGAGCGCGAGCGGCACGGTGTTGCCGTTCTCGGCGATCTCAGGCAGATCGAGCGTGATCTTGCCCTTGGCCGCTTCCTTGCCGCCGGTGAACTTCTTGATCATCTCGGCCGCGTCGTTGCTCGGCTCGGCGTTGGCGGCCATCGGCAGCACCGTCAGGGCGACGAAACCGCCGCCGAGAAGGAACGCCTGTCGTCTGTTGATTGCGCCCATGCATCATCCTCCAGAGGCGGTTATTTCAATGTTTCGAGAAAGGCCACGACGTCCTCGACCTGCGCGGCGGTGAGGACGGGTTTGCCGACGAACTCCGGCCTGACGCGATTGAGTCCGTCGTTCTTGTAGAAGGCGGGCATCACCGTATCGGTGAAGATGCGCTTGGGATCGGCGACGATCAGGCGCAATTGCGCCGTGTTGTAGCGGGTCGGGACGCCGTCGAGCGACGGACCGAACTCACCGTGAAACTCTTCGGACTTCAGCGACGACACCTGATGGCAGGCGAGACAATTGCCCAGCGTCCGCGTCAAGAACACCTTCTTGCCGGCATCGGCATTGCCGGGCGCGCCGGTCAGCGATTTCGGAATGGCATAGTCGACGACATCGAGCCTGATCGGCTCGTCACCTCGCGCGGCTGCCGACAGCAACACGCAGAGCAAGGCGGCCGGAATCAAACGGCGCATGTTTCCACCCTGACCGACGAGGCGTCCCCTCGCCTTACGAAGACGCGACGGACTTACGATCCATCATATTCAAGAATTATGATTTGATAATGTGATTGGTGTCAAGCGTATTTCGATGCCGCAGTGCACTCAACCCTTGGTCGAAGCGAGATAGTCGCGGAATGTGCCGCGCTCATAGGCCTTGTCGCGCACGAAGCGGAACATTGCGAGGAAATGCGGCGGCTTGAGATAGCCCGGCGCGCGAGCCACCTCGCGCGCGAGCGGCTCCTTCGCAGAGACGCCCTCGGCCGATGGCGGAAAGAACTGGAACGTCGGCGTGAAGCGGATCGCGTAACGCTCGGCGAGCTCCTTCTCGGTGAACTCCTTGCCGTCGAAGTCGATCACCTTGCGCGCGCCGAGCAGGTTGAGCTGCAGCACTTCGAAATTGGCACGGATGTAGTCCGTGATCCCTTGGTCGGCAAAGTTCACCAGATGAGTCTCGCGGCAATACGGGCAGCCGCGCAGCTCCCACATGATCGCAAGCCGCTTGCCTTCCGACGCCGCGCTTTCGAGATCCTCGCGCAGATCCAGGAAGCTGTTGAGAAACCAGGACTGGTGATAGAGCCCGTCGTCGCCGAGCGCCGCGTCGGCCTGCGCCGGCGCTGACGCCAGGCCGACGGCCGCCGCAGGCAGCAGCGCAACCAGATCGCGCCGCGTCATCGTCCGGTTCGTCGTCATCAGCCTGCTCGCGCGCTTTGCCAAGTCCACTTTGCCAAGTCCACGGAATTTCGATACATGATATTCGAATAACAGAATGTGAAAAGGACATTCGATGCTGCGCCGCGTCATCATGCTGTCGCTCGTGCTGTCATGCCTCACGCATGGCGTCCGTGGGCACGCCGAAGAGAACGCGGACGTTGCTGCCTTCATGCGCTCGGCGATGGCCAGCCTGCGCACAGCCGCGAGCTATGGCCGCACCGGCAATGTGGGTCTGGCGCAGATCGAGCTCGACGACGCCCGGATCGCCTGGGCCAGGCTCAGCCGGCTCGCCGAGCGCTCCAATGCGCCCTATTCGGCCAAATCCTTTGCAGAGCTGATCGCCACCGGAAACGATCGCCTGAAGCAGGCGGACGAAGCGCTGACCGCAGGTGACGGCGCGCGCGCTGCGGCGGCCATTGCCGCGTTGCGCCGGTCGCTTCACGCCCTGAGGCAGGACGCCGGCGTGGTCGAGCTCAGCGATTGCGTGTTCGAGCTGTCGCCCGTCATGGACGCGTTGCGCAACGCCGCTGCGCGGTTCGCAGCAGGCAAGGCCGAGCCTGGCGAGGTCGTCCAGGCCGGCACAGCGCTGCGCGACCGACTGCAACGCTGCAACGGCCTCGCCGCGCCCGATGTGGCGCGCCAGGCCGAATTCCGCCGCCTGATCGACGGCGCCACGACGAGCGCCGGCGAAATCGGCCGCGCTGCGCGCGAGAGCGACGCCGGCCTGGTGCATCGCTATGAGATCGAGCTGCAGTCCTTCGTCAATCTATTGGACTTCCGCTTCGGCTGATCAGCCGATGGTGGCGAGCGACGGAAAGCGCTCGAAGATCCATTCCGACATCCGCGGGATCACGCCGGCGAGAAAGGCCGCGCCGGTCAGGACGAGAAAGCCGCCCATCGTCTTCTCGACCAGGGGGAGATGCGGCTTGATGCTCTTGAGCATGGTCATGAACTGCCCTGTGAAGGCGGCAGCGATCAGGAACGGGATGCCGGTCCCGACCGAGTAGGCGGC
Source organism: Bradyrhizobium sp. SZCCHNR1043 (assembly GCF_032489675.1). Taxonomy (NCBI): domain Bacteria; kingdom Pseudomonadati; phylum Pseudomonadota; class Alphaproteobacteria; order Hyphomicrobiales; family Nitrobacteraceae; genus Bradyrhizobium; species Bradyrhizobium sp. SZCCHNR1043. Next base: position 11,487 of record NZ_JAUEYN010000012.1, on the reverse strand, counting down.
GAGCAGCAGCGCGCCCTTGCCGACCGTCGCCTCCGCGCCGGCCATCATCAGCACGGCGGCAAGGACCGGCCCCGCGCACGGCGTCCAGCCGAAGGCGAAGGCAAGTCCCATCACGAACGCACCGAGCAGACCGGCCGGCTTGCTTCCGACGTCGATCGTCGCGCTCCGGTACAGCAGCGGAATCCGGAGCACCCCGAGGAAATGCAGCCCCATCGTGATGATGACGAGGCCGGCGAGGATGCCGAGCTGGCTGAGATGGCCGGCGATGAATCGCCCGAACACCGAGGCGGTGGCGCCAAGACCGACGAACACCAGCGAAAAACCGCCGACGAAGCACAGCGCCGTCAGCACCGTCCGCCGCCGCTGGGCCATGCTGGTTTCGCCGATCGCGTCGGCCGCCGAGACGCCAGCCATGTAGCACAGGAACGGCGGGACCAGCGGCAGAATGCACGGTGACAGAAACGACAACAGACCCGCGGCCAGCGCGGCCCCCAGCGTGACGTCGAGATCCATCTTTCCTCCCGGTCGGCCAGCGCTACGTGCCCGGCCTGCCGGGCAGGATTCGGAAATCGCGCACTAGTACATATTCGAATTTAATGATAGATTGACCGACAAGTCCAGAGAGGATCTCGGCATGTCCAGCAGAAGTGCATCGCGCGGATTCGCAACGCTCGCAGGGGCGGTGGTGACCGGCATTTGCCTCTCGGCCCCGGCGTTCGCCTCCGAGCTCGTGATGTTCGAACGTCCGGGCTGCGGCTGGTGCGCCCGCTTCAACGCAGAAATCGGTCCCATCTACGACAAGACCGACGAAGGGCGCGCGCTGCCGCTGCGACGGGTCGACCTTGCCAAGCCGCTGCCGACGGATCTTTCCGGCATCGATCCGGGAGCGTTCACCCCGACCTTCGTGGTGGTCGAGCAGGGCCGCGAGATCGGACGCATCCGCGGTTATCCCGGCGATGCGTTCTTCTTTGGGCTGCTCGGCCGCATAATGAATGCTACAAGCGGGGCTCCGGCCCGCTCCTGACGCCAACCGAGGGATCCAGAATTCATGCCGCTGCCGAAGTTGAAGGACATCGAAACCTCTGCCGAGCTCGAGCAGATGATCGAGAAGGCGCGGGAAGCCAGCGAGATGCTGAAGGCGCTGTCCCACGAGTCCCGACTTTTGCTGCTCTGCATCCTCGCCGAAGGCGAAAAATCCGTCACCGAGCTCGAGCAGTTCCTGGGCGAGCGGCAGTCGACCGTCTCGCAGCAGCTCGCCCGTCTCAGGCTCGACCGGCTGGTCACGACGCGGCGCGAGGGCAAGACGATCTACTACAGCCTTGCGAGCGAAGATGTCCGCAAGATCCTGACGGCGATCTACGACGTCTATTGCGAGCCGGTCCGCAAGCGCCGCCGCTGAGAGGTTGGCCCTCGCGGTCTCGGGCTTCGCATCGGCGCGCCCTGTAGCGGGCGCGAGAGGTCTGGCGTCCCCGCCGTTCCTGGCGCACAATGCCAGGAAGCCAACGAGGATGTCGGAGAGGAATGCTCAGCCCATCAGCACTGACGTTCATGTGTGGGCTGCTCGCGGGCGCCGTTCTCGGCGTCGCCGGTCGCGCCGGCCGCTTCTGTACGCTCGCGATGCTGGAGGACGCGTTCTTCGGCGCCGATACCCGACGACTCAAATCCTTCGCGCTGGCGGCCGCGGTCGCGCTGGTCGCAACCCAGTTGCTCGCCAGCTTCGGCCTGATCGACCTGTCGCGCTCGATCTACTTGACGTCGTCCATTCCGCTCGGCGGCGCCATTCTCGGCGGCCTGTCGTTCGGCATCGGGATGGCCCTGGTCGGCACCTGCGGCTTCGGAACGCTGGTCCGTATCGGCGGCGGTGATCTGCGCGCCATCGTCGTGTTTCTGGTGCTGGGCGTGTCAGCCCTGGCCGCGATGCGCGGGCTCACGGGATTCCTGCGCATCTCGCTGATCGAGCCGCTCTCCATACGCCTGCCCGAAACGATGACCCAGGGCATGGATATGCTGCTGTCGCCCGCGCTTGGCTCATATGCGCGGCCGGCAACCGTTTCCGTCGCAGCGGTCGCGCTCGCGGCCTGGGCATTGGCCGACGGGCGCCTCGTGAGATCGCCGCGCCTGCTGCTCTCCGGCCTCGCCGTAGGCTGTGCGGTGGCGTTCGGCTGGTTCGCCACCAGCTGGCTCGGCAATGACGATTTCGATCCGGCGCGCGTGGCATCCCTGACCTTCGTTGCCCCGCTCGGCAATACCGTGCTCTACATCGCCACGCTGTCGGGCAGCCGGGCCGATTTCGCGATCGGCTCCGTCGCCGGCGTGATCCTGGGCTCGTTCGTCGCGGCAATGTTTTCGCGCGTCTTCCGCTGGGAAGCCTGCGATGACGCGCGCGAGCTGAAGCGTCACATGACCGGCGCGCTGCTGATGGGCACCGGCGGCATCATGTCGATGGGCTGCACGATCGGACAGGGCCTGTCGGCATTCTCGACGCTGGCGGTCTCGGCGCCGTTGACGATGCTGGCGATCACCTGCGGCGCACGGCTCGGCCTCGAATACACCATGACCGGAGAATGGCGCCCCGCCGTGCGCAATCTGTTGCGTCTGACATCGTGACGGTGGCTGCGCTCTCGCAATGCGCAAGCTTGCCCCCACGCCAGGGCAATGGCGTTGTACCGCAGGCAGACGGATTGTGGATTTCGCCGTTGCCTCAATACTTCAGTTCAACGCGAGCTTCGCAGATTGTCTGCCGGCTCACACGGTCGTGTGCGCGCCGTCCTGGTGATAATCCCCGGATCTTCCGATGCCACGCTTCATGGGGAGACGGCACTGTCCTCAGCTGCACAGGAGCTCACAGGGAGGACGCGGCACAAACCAAAACTCCCGCAGCCTCGTCGGCTACGGGAGTTTCGGTCTCAATGGTTGCGGGGAGGTGCAGCCACTGCTGGCATAACAAGACTACTTCTTTGATTTTCCTGGGTATTAGAGAATTCAAGGATACCCATCAACTCGCCGCGTAGCTCGGCATGGACCTCGCCACGTTTCTTGCCGGGAGTGAGTACGATCTCGCCGATGAGCGAGCGGAGCGCCTCGGCGGCCTCGCGTCCGCCATCCGGATCGGCGAGCGCCTCGGTGAACCGACCGACGTTCTTGCGATAGACGTTGGCGATGTTGGGATGCATGTCGGGAATGTCGGCGGGAGCCTCTGACAGGCGCTGTGTGATCTCCGCCTTCTGCCGTTCAAGCTCGTCGATCCGCGCCTTCATCGACGGCTGGTAGAGGCCGTCCTCGATCGCTGCGATGATGCCGGCAACGGCCCGCTCGATCTTCTGAAGCGCACGGTGGTCTGTTTCCGCCCGCGCCCGCCGGTCGTGGTTGAGGCGGTTCATCTCCTCGGCATAGGCACGCACCGCTTCTGCGACCGCCTCGGAGGAGACGAGGCGATCCTTCAGTCCCGCCAACACCCGCGCCTCGATCTTCTCGCGCATGATGGTGCGGTTGTTGGCGCAAGTTCCGCGACGATGATGGTTGAGGCAGCCATAACGATTCGGCGTCAGGATGCCGATCTTGCCGCGGCAGCAGCCACAGGTGAGAAGGCCGGAAAGGAGGGAGACGGGCCGGTTGGCGAGGTGCAGCCGCTTGGCCCTGCCCTCCCGCGTATTGGCCGGGTTGGGGCCAAAGAGTGCCGAGATTTGCTGCTGCCGCGCCCGCGCGGCCTGCCACAGTTCATCGTCCACGATCTTGAGATGCGGCACCTCGATCCTGATCCACTGGCTTTCCGGATTCGGCCGTGACACGCGCTTGCCAGTCGCTGGATCCTTGACGAAACGCTGCCTGTTCCAGACCAGGACTCCGGCATAGAGTTCGTTGTTGAGGATGCCGGTGCCGCGCGAGACGTGGCCTCGGATGCTGGTGTCGCCCCAGGCCCGGCCGAGCGGGCCGGGAATGCCGTCCTTGTTCAGTTCGACCGCGATGGCCTTCGGGCTCTTGCCGGCGGCAAAGGCGCGGAAGATGCGTCGGACAATCCTCGCTTCCTCCACGATGATCTCGCGATCGCCCCGGATCGGCTCACCGTTGGCGTCGAGCCCCTTCATGACGTTGTAGCCGTAGCAGAGGCCACCGCCGGCCTTGCCCTTCTCCACTCGGCCGCGCAAACCACGATGAGTCTTCAGGGCGAGGTCCTTGAGGAACAGGGCATTCATAGTGCCCTTGAGGCCAACGTGAAGCTCGCTGATCTCGCCTTCGGCCAGGGTGACGATGGAGACGCCCGCGAAGCGCAGATGCTTGAACAGCGTGGCGACATCCGCCTGGTCACGAGAAATCCGGTCCAGCGCCTCGCCCAACACGACATCGAACAGACCGCGTTGCGCATCCTGCAACAACAACTGGATACCGGGCCGCAGGATCATGCTCGCGCCCGAAATGGCGGCGTCGTGATAGGTGCTCGTGACCTTCCATCGCTCGCGCTTGGCGTGCTCTCGGCAGAGGCGAAACTGATCCTCGATCGAGCTTTCGCTCTGATTGTCGGACGAGTAGCGGGCGTAAAGCGCAACGCGGGGCATGACGGTCTCCGTTCTGTCTAATCCTTGCCGGCCTCGTCCTCCGCATCGTTCGTGGCTTGAGGCCTGTTATCATTGGCGGCGCTGAGCGCCGCGAACTGTTTCCGTGCAATCCGGCGTCCGATCAGCCGGGCAATGGTCAACGTCACCTGCTCCAACTGTCGCCGCGTCTTGTTATCCGCCTTGCTCGTTCCATCCTCCGGACCTTGATTGTCGTTGGCCGGTCTGATGTCGTCCAGCTCCAGTTCTGTGTCATCTGCCATGCCGTCGCTCGCCCGATTGGTGAAGTCAAACGAGCATCAAGCGGCGACGAATTCAGGAAGAGAAGACCAAAAATCCTGCCATCGTACGGGAGCGCGCAGATACTTACGAACGGCCGTTTTGGCGTAGATTTCGAACGCATCACACAGCCTGCAAAGCCTTCTGCACGGCCTTCGGGGCGCGCTCGATCGCGAGAAGATACACGCGTGTCGGCCCCTCCGGCTGTCGCGACCTTGCTCCGAATGGCATAGCGTATTGAGCGCTGAATCCGAAGCGAGCTGCGAACTCTTCCTGCGTCATGTCTAGGCGCACCCGGATTGCCTTCACGTTGATCTTGTTCTTCGTCCTTTTGTGGAGCCGAGATGTGGCACGATGGTCGTAGGTCGCAGATATCCGTTCCACCGCCTTCGTCTGGGGGTGCGTCGCGGTTCGACCAGGACTTCGTTTCCACATCCCGCTCGTAGGAAGACGCGCAATCGTTAGCGAGGATCAACAACACGATGCGGAATAGCGAGACCAACGGCCGCACAAATCGCGCGTTCAGTCGAGAGCAGCAGCAGCCGGTAGCCATCCTCCTCGTAAAGGGGGTACTGGCCAACTTCATAACACTCGCGCACATACTTTAACGCCGCGGCCGCTCCTTTGAGGCTTCCCGGCACGACTCCGGCGAGCTGACGCGAGGCCTTCATCTCAGCCCGACCGAGTGCGCCTTCAGCCGCGCAGAGGCCACTTAACTTGGCCTCCAGCTCGGCCCGCCTGCCGCAGGGCGCACCGCGCAGCTCGCGCTCGGCAGCATCCTGCTCGGCGAGCAGGCGCCCCAGTTCCTCAAAGACTCGGCGGTGGCCCTCGATGGCATCGAGGACCGGGTCGGGCGAGGTCGAAACGCCAACACTTTCAGCCTGTGAGGCCGTGATGACCCCGGCCAGGATGGCGCCGCCGCCGGTGACAAACTGCCGGCGCCGAACGGCCGGGCTGGCAGGAAAGATTGAACGACTCGTGGTATAGGCAGAATCAGCCTGAGACATGGCACTCTCCATGTTGAGGGTTAGGCTCGTGCAGGTGTCTTCAGCACCTGTGCGGGCCGCTTGCCTGGCCTGTAGCGGCCAGTGCCGCGAATCGAATCACGGCCGATTCGTTACGTCAATGGATATCCGGTTTTCACTCACGGCCAGGCCGTGTACCCATAAACCCTGCGGCGCGATGCGACTAAAGCAATGTCTGCTTTGTCCCTATAGCGACCGACTTCGTGCAGAACCGCAATATGTCGCGATGGGTCGATCGCGACGGCTTTGCCCGATCTCTGGCAGGTCCGGTCTACTCCCTCAGAGCCTCCATGCAGGCCATAGGCGGATTTCGTCGCGATGGGCCAAAAGCTGACTTCCGCAGACTGCGCGTGAAATTCGCCTTCGCGCCAACATTCGAAACGTGCTCTGAAGGATTCTTTATATGCCTTGTCCCTGCCGGTGATTAGGGACTGAGACCTTGTCCAGTCTCATTTCGAAAAGTACCCATATTCCGGAGACCTGTAGCTCGTCCGAAGGAAATGTTGGCGACGGGTGTTCCGGTCGAACTCCGCTGAATTGAACGTAGTTATCTCGATCTGCCAGATCAGCGCGAAGCGCCGGATCGACGTTGTAGGCGACGACGGCAACTTGATCGGCGACCTGTATTACAAATAAATCGACCTTGCCGCGCACCGTCTTCTTGATGAGCACCTTCCCGGTCCAATTACGCAGATTCCTTGGCATTTTCTCTTCCACACGACCATCGTAGCTGGACGAGTTGGTGAGAGTACTGTAGCTGCGGCCAGCGTTCCACGCACTCTGAAACGCTGCCTGGTCGGCTGGCACGGGCAGTGGACGGAGTTGAGGATTGAGATCGCATCCAGCTATCAACGAAGACAGCAAAATCCCAAAAAGGGCTCTCGGGCCAATAAATGTCATACGAGGCTCATAGGGTGCGTCAGAACTCCGGCGCCATCGGCCAAGGCCTCTAGGGGCATTCAGCGGAGTTGTCCGGAATACAAGTAAAGATTGCATGAATGCCAACGTCGCTGAACGAAGCTCACGTCGGCGCGGTGAACGGGACAGGAAGCCTTACGAAGCACATTTTGATAAGCCCGGTCGAGTTCATCGTCTTTGCGTTAGGGTTTGATAGGGTCGCTGTATCGCAATCAGCTCGAGGCCGATCCGGGCATCGTGATCAATCGCACCGGCAACAAAACCATGTCCGACGCCAATTCGGGTGCAGGTGCTGATGGACGTAACAACCTTCAACGCGTCAAGATCGGGTGTCCCCTTGACAACCCTGTCGACCCGAGCATCCATCACAGCCAAACGGCCGTATTTCTGAGAACTGATATCGGCCTCTCTGCCAACGATCGTCACCTCTACGATGACGGGCGCATCGAGCTCCGCAGGGATATGGTCGAAGAGCACGCCAGTCTGTGCGCTCGCCACCGCGCATGCCTCTGCTCGGTCGAATAAAAGACAAGCAATCAAGCAAAGCGCGCCGAGCCCTGTCATCTTCAATGTACGCATATTCGCACCCTGATCGCTAGTAATCGCGACACGATGCCAAGACTTCTCAAGGTCAGCAATGGGTCAAACACTGAGATTCTCATGCCGCGCAAATCTCTTGCACAACCTCGAATAACCGACATGGCATGGCCCTGACGGCCTTTCTCTGCGGGGCCATGGGCTGTTCTCCAAAATGGGGTGGCGCTATGGCCGGTGTAGCCCAGATAACAGGCAACTTACCGCAGCGCCGCAAGTCGGCAGCCTTGGGCCAGACACTGACGTTTCTCACTCTGGGAGGCGGACGAACAAGTACAATACCGTACGCGACCACCGGCCATTTGCCGAACTTTCCGATAAACGGTGCTTGCTGCGACCCCACGCGCAAACTCCAATATCGCCGGTCGAAATAGAATGTGTGGCACGGCGGGGATTGAGTTGATTTCGCTACGAATGCTTGTTGGTCTGGCTCTAATTGTGACCTTGCTCTTTGTCGCCGCAGGCGCGGCGACATCGCTCCTTGTAGCTCATGGCGCTGAAGAGATCGCTGGATCTGAGCCGTATTGCATCCAGATTTCTGACGGGGCCTCCGACTACCGGCCCGCACGCGTATGGTTCGACCTGTCGATCTTTAAAATGAGGGCCAGGCACGATGGTCTGCTCTACATGCAGCACCACGCGATCCTCGTTGTCGGCGAACCCTCCAATGTGCGCCTATATCACTGGTCGTATCTCCACCGCGTCTTCGAGCCGGGCGTAATAAACGGGCATATTGAGGGTCGGGGGCCGGCGATTACCTGCCTGCAGGTGCGTGACTTCGTGGGTAAGCGGCTGGCACTGATCCCCGTGTCGCCGGACAGCTATTACATCAGGTATTCTGGAGGTGAGACATATCTCATCCCAACCGTCTGGCAAGCAGAGTGGAGCGGCGGGTCAAGCCCGAGCTTGCTGCTTGCGACGACCGCTCCCGACTTCCAACCACTCGACCGCCGTCTGATGCCGGCGGAATTTGACAGCAACTCGGTCTTCGTCACGTGGGACCCCGAATGGATGCTAAGTCTAATGAAAGATCCGCCCGGCGGAGAAATTGTCGAGCAAAGTAGAGAGTTTGGTCTCGTGAAGACCAAAACCATCACGCATGGCAAGGACGGCAAGGAGTACGTCGGAAATGGCTATCTTGCTTATGATGACGGTCATGGCGTCAACACCACGATAATAGGCTGCGGCACGCCGTCCGAGGCTGTTCCGAAGTCCTGTCAGCACCGCTTCATCAACAAGGGCCGACACTTCTATTTCCGTCATCGGCCGGAGGACGTGCCCAATTGGCAGAGGATGCAGCAGCGTATCCTTGACTTGATGGCGTCGTTCGAGGTTCACCGCCGCTCGTAGCGAGATCAACCGAGCGGGTTGTCGGGGGATTCCAAGTTGGTGTCGAGGTCAGCTTCGGGTCAAAGACTGAAATTCTTATGCCGAGTGACTCTCTTCTGCACAACCTCGAATAACCGACATGGCATGGCCCTGACGGCCTTTCTCTGCCGGGCCATGGGCTGTCCTCCGAAATGGGGTGGCGCTTTGGCCGGTGTACCCCAGATAACAGGCGACTTGCCGCAGCGCCGCAAGTCGGCAGCCATGGGCCAATTCCGGAAGTCGAACGCCAACAAATAGCCCCTAGAAACGATGCGTTAATCGTGTCTCTTAGCCTCATGTGTCCACTGGGCGCCTGGCGGTTAAGTTGAAGCTGAGACATGGGCTTGACGCGTCGACTGGGCGCGTCTCTGAGCATCTTGCAGGGAAAGCATGACAGTATCCGTCGAGGCTCTAATCGAAGAAATACGACAGGCCTTCCCAGCACGGCGGCAGGGTCGGTTCCTTCCGCTGGTCAACAGCGCCCAAGGCGACGAGCCATTGCGGGTCATCGCGGCATTTGACGATAAGGATGACTGGACAACACTCGCGCCCGAATGGCTGGATAAGGTACCAAGCGGCCTCGGGTCAGCTTTGAGCTTTCTGACCGATGAAGCGATTTGCTTCTACATACCTGCCTACATTATTGCGGATATGACCACCCAGCTGCGGATGGTCGACCCAATCTTTGCACTCACTCACGGCTTTGCCCCCCGATCACACAACAAGAGAGCCAAGCCACAAAGCGAAAAGCTCGAGGCTGAATGTGCTCGCAATCGCTGGAGCTTGTTAGATCACCGCCAGGCTGTCGCGATCGTTCATTATCTTGAATGGCGAGCACTGCGAGATCGGCCAGATTACGGCTATATCGTGAATAATGCTATTGTCGAGGCACTAGGAACGTATTGGTATGATCGAGTGGCGAAGCCTCAAGGACGTTGACCATCTTACGTTATGGGTCACTTGCTGCCGTCCCGAACGAGCTAGCGTCACGGCCGGTGTACCTCGGATAGTTGCCGACTTGATGCAGCGCCGCAAGTCGGCAGCCTCCAGGGCCATTCAGGGTACGGTCCGGCGACCCGGTCACGTCCGCAATTCGCCCATAGCCGACCTTCCGGGTGGGGTGCATCGACGGCTGCTTCTTCCCCATCAGCGAAGTGGCGAGCCGCCGGGTTGAGGTCCGCTCTGGGGTGGTCAACGGACCAGAATTGCTCAGGTCGGATTTTCACATTTTGACCCAGAGCGGACAATAGCGAACGAGCTACTGGGATGCGCCTTCCACCAAAAGAGAAAAGAGATTCCATCCGCGTTGATATACGATCTCAGGTCCAGATGGCGCTGCTATCATTGTTTACGTTCGACACGTCTCTGAAGCTTCTTCGCTCCGAGCGGCACCGTCGCGGAGAAAGGGGGCAGTTGCGGGTCCGGAACGAGATTGTTGAAGTCGGCCAGGCAAGTAGCTTGCTGTGTCTTTGTGCCTGCGCGCATGAGCTTGCCATTAGCAGCGTAAACCAATCTGCCTCGCTGATCTCGGCCGGTCCACTCGGCTCCCGAAATTTCTTGGGTCGATCGATGTAAAGGTGCGAGATCGGTCTTTCTGGCAAAACTCGTGTCAGACGCAATAAAGCTGACATTGATCCCGGTACCCGGATGATTTGGATGTGCTGCTACCGGGTAAAATCTGAGGACAACGCTTCGATTATCTGTAAATCGTCCTCCGCCGCCATACGTTGTTCCCTGGGGCCACAGGCCAAGAGCATGAAGCCACGGACTCCTGCTGATCGAGCTCCATGCATCGGTGTAGTCCGTTCTCAGGCCACGACCTTTGTGGATGAACGACAGCAGCAATTCGCCATCAGGCGAAAGATCACATTTTTCTGGATAGATGCGCCCTTTCAGCCAGGCGCCCGGATAGAACTTATCGCCCTTGGTGTCCCAGCGAATGATATGAAACCAGTCCGACGGACCCCGACGGAAGATGACGGCTTCATGTGCTTCACGCGCAAATATCACAAAAAGACGAGGGGCGACTTTCTTCTGAACCACATTTGCACCCGCAGGCAGAGATCGAAGTCAAATCCCTATGGAGTTGCTCAATGCCGCGAGGAGTATCAAAGTGGCACTATCTTGTGAATACGCCCAATCGGCGCTGGTCCTCAAGGCCTTAAGAGACTGTGAATGTCCGCTTATGGTCGATTCCGTTGAAAAAGTAGGCTGTAGTTTCGTCGTGAACGACTGCCGTTTATCGGATGAGTTGGCTTGGTGGGGGTCACGCGGGCGTCGGTGCGGGCATCGGGATCAGCTTGGCCATTTTGCGAAGGTTCTGAGCGGCTGCAGCGAGGATGAACTCGTCGCGTGCGCCGTTCGGCCCTCTTAGTCGCAGGCGATCGAGCTTGAGAATGCGCTTGAGATGCGCGAACAGCATCTCGATCTTCTTGCGGAGCCGGCGTGAAGTGCGGCCTTCCCGTGAGCTTGCGATCTCGCGTGCCATGTCGCGAGCGCCCTCGTAGACCGAGCGCGGCACTTTTCGGGCCGGGGTGTTGGGGCAACACCTGCTTCTGAGAGAGTATGCTTGGCAATCGTGCTTGCTCGCACGGTAGAGGACCGTCGTATCGTTGTTCACCAGCGTCCCTGTAGTGGTGAGGGTTTTGCCAGCGGGGCAGCGATAGACGTCCCTGCTATGGTCGTAGGTGAAGGCCTCACGCGAGAAGGTCCCGTCGGTGCGGGCCGACTTGTCGAAGACGGTCACGTGCGGC
>NZ_JAUEYN010000011.1:0-309150 GCF_032489675.1 Bradyrhizobium sp. SZCCHNR1043 | reverse complement strand
CGCGCACCGTGTCATTCCACTCCGCCAGCACCCGACGCCGCTCCGCCGCGTCGAGAATGTCGATTGCGCCAATCGGCCGACTGGGATCGTGTGCGATTGCCTCGACCAACCTCACGAGACGTTGCTGGTGAAAGGCGAGATCGTTCGAGGTGTAAAGGGCGGGATTGGCGTCGAAATCAATTCGAAGCCCTTTTCCATCTCCACGGTCGTAGACGAAAATTGCGAGGTCGTCGGCCGAGCCATTGGAGAGGTTGTGAGTCGTTGCGGAATGGCCGCCGAACCGGAGGTCGTAGTCGAATGGCTCGATATTGATGACAGTGGTAAAAAGGTGCCCGTTGGTGGAAAGCAGGCTAAGGTCCCGCCTGAGGTCCTCGTATCTGTAGGACTGGTGTCGAATCGCTTCGCGGACCTGCCTTCCCACATCGCGAATGAGTGCCGTCGCGCTCATGCTCGGACTCATCGCCAAACGTAGCGGCACGGCGTTGGCAACCATGCCGGGAACACGCCGCAGCCGTCCCTTGGGCCGGGCGGCAACCGGCAGGCCAACGACCAAATCGTCAATACCTGTCACGCGATAGAGATAGGCTGCGATCGCGGCGATCATGATCTGTGGGAGACTTGCGCCGCTGGCCTGCGCCGTTGCGCGCATCGCCTTCACGCTTCCAGCACCGAGATGGGTCGTCTGGCGGAGAAGGCCACCGACATTTTGCCTTCGCTGATCGGCAAGACTAAACGCAACCGGGCGATCGGCGAAGTGCTTCAGCCAATACTCGCGGTCGCGTGCAAATCGTTCGGAGCTCCGATACGCGGTCTCTTCTTCGAGGAGAAGCGCCAAAGGACCGAAAGTACCTTGTTCGGGAGCGCGTCCCTCGGTGAGAGCCGTGTAGATCTCGGCGACGCGCCGGGCGAAGAGCCCGCCGGTGAAACCGTCCATGACGATGTGATGGCTGCGATGATACCAGAAATAGTGATCCGCCGCGGCCTTGAACAATGCGCAGGTCCAAAGCGGCCCTGTCAGCAGATCGACCGGTTGGGTCAACTCTGCCATCATCCAGCTTTCTGCTGCCGCCCGCGGGTCAGGTTCGGAGCTAACGTCGATGAATGGAAAGGTCGTATCCAATCTGCGGGGAATCATCTGGCGAATTCCATCACTTCGCTCGATGAACCGCACTCGCACGGTTTCCGCTTCCATCCCGGCTTGCCGCAAGGCCGCCTCGAACAGCGGGGGATCAATCGGACCGTGTATCTCTATGGACTCCGCAAGATTGAATATCGAGTCCGGCGAACTGAACTTCTGCGCAAACCACATGCCCGTCTGAGCCGCGGAGAGTGGCAATACCTGTGAAGGTTCGTTGATCGCGTTCACGGCTTCCCCAACCATGTATTATGCCTTAGACGGATGATCGAGTCTGCGGCTATGCCGGATGGCTATCAGCGCGGGCTCTCGGAAGCATGTCCGTCCAGTTTGTGTCGATGTAGTCGATGCAGGCCCGGCGGCTGTTCTGTGCGTAGACCACGGACCAGCCGGCCGGAATCTCCGCAGCTGCGAGCCAGAGCGAATGTTGACCTTGGTCATTGAGCAGGACGACGAAGGTGCCGCCCTGATCATCGAAAGGGTTACTCACGTCTCGTGCTCCGATCTCGACTAGGGGATGACTTCAGTCGTGCGCCCACGATCAGGCCGCGGCTGCGTGCGCGAGGCCCACACGCGCTTCAAGCTGTCGAAGGATTTGTGTAGACACGTCAAGCTGTCCGGCCATGGCGATGGTGTTGCCGACTCGGCGCGCGGGGCCGAGGCGCTCGAGTCGCCAGCCAGCCCGCCGCAGGACTCGCTCCATACGCACGTCGACGACACAAGCGATCGTGTTTATGCCGTTCGACAAACTGAATTTCAGAACTCCGATCAGCAGATCGTAGGTCGCTTGTGATATGCCCGATTGAGTGCCGCCGGTGTTCCCGCTCACTGCAAATCGGCTGGCTTCCCACACGCGTTCTCCGCGAGGCACGGCTGCCTTGGTCACAAGGGACGCAAAGATATCGCGAAGCATATTCGGACCGGTCGTCGGCAGGAGGCGGACGCAACCGTTCAGGATGCCGTGTCTGTCCATCGAGAGCAGATAGCGAGGCCGCAAGGCGTCGTATTCGTCAACCTCAAGTTCGCCGCTTACGATGACGTCCCAACCGAGCCGGTCCTTGAAGACCGCCTTCCGAAGACGATGCATTTGATACAAACCGCTACCGCTGATGTGGCGTTCTGCATTGTCCTTCGTGACAATTCGTATCATTGGCGTCCTCGTGCCGTCCGTCAGGCTGGAGTATGACCCGGCGCCAACATCAGCTCGAGCTGTCTACCTTTGCAGGTATCCCGTGTTTGGGGACTGCCCTAGAGTCGGCGTCGGTAGCTCGCGAACATGCTGCGCTATGCACCGACGCGGCCACAACGGGTGGTGCCGACACGATAGACGGATGCGACACCAAGTGACCTCGAAGAGCGACGCTACGGAGAGCGACGCTATCAAGACGCGCATCTGCAAGCCCAGGCGCGGCCACTCCAAGGTCGCGGCACTTCGGACCGCTCGACGAACGGCTACATGCTGATGATGTCGTACGCCAGTCCCTTGGCGACCGCCTGTTGCACGGTCGCAACTCCGAGCTTGCGCTTGGCATTCTGGGTGTGAAAGACAACCGTTCGTCGGCTGACGTTTATGATTTCCGCTGTGTCCAAAGCGCTCTTTCCGCGAGCTGCCCATTGCAGGCAGACCCTCTCGCGCTGTGTCAGGTATGGGCGAGGCGATGACGTGGGCGATGGCGTTACGTCACGCAATTGCGCATACAGGTAGATCGCAATGAGATGCAGCTGATGGCGGTATTTCTCGACTTGGGATTCGAACGCCGGACGGGAATTGCCAGCCGAGAGCGTGAGTGTGGCAACTTTACCCTGGCGATCATGGATCGGAATCGTGACACCACGTCGAATGTTGAACTCGCTGGCCTCTTTTAGAAGCCCCTTCTGCCTGTTGGTCAGCCCTGCATCAAATCGATCAGCCGACCAAGCGAAGGGAAGCGTCGTTGTAACCGAGCGGGCGATCACCGGATCGATCCTGTCGTACCGATTTGCACAGTACCGCTCCACCCAGGAACTCGGATACGTCGTCATTGCCAGTGTATCGTCTTCGTCACCTCGCGGCGTGAAGCTTAGATAAGCGAAACATGGAAAGCCGTACTGATCCAAGGTCTGTCGCAATAGACGCTCGATTTCATGCGCGTTGTCGCATGTCGTCAGATTTTGAACGAATTGTTCAAATACCCTCATGTCGCACCCCCTTGCCTACGACAGCCGCGCCTTTCTTCGAGCTGATCCATAGCCGATTTGGGGGATACGGCGACACTTCTGGTCCCTGTTGGTGATGTTGCCGTCGGACCATTGCGTTGGCGGTGAAGATCATCGTGACTATTGACCGTTGGTTACTTACTTGAATTCGTGCCTTCCTGAGCTGCCACCACAGCATTCATAATGGTTTATGAACGAGGATAGGCTGCATAACGACTCTCCAAGCTTCACATCCCCACCATCAGACGAATCCGAAGCTAAGGATTCCGCCGAGCTCACGAACGATGCCCTGAAGTTGATAGTACCTCGACGCATTCAGAGGTTGCAAATGAAAATTACACGACAATCAGATTTGGAACAGCATTGCTGCGAGTTCTCGTAGCTGCGTCGCGAAGCCGCAGCCTATCGAGCTGACGAAAATCCAATTTTCTTTTCCATGAGCAGATCAGGCATCAGTTTGGTGGTGCTGCTGTCGGTGCTAACGAGATGCCGCGCGCGGGCTCGGCCTTAAGCGCGCCGGGTCACTCGCGACTGGACGCGCCTTGCAAAGATGCGGCTTCCCGCTATTGTCGCGCGATCGGACGGAAGCTTCCTGGTGCTGGCACCTAATGAGCTTGGTGTGAAATGGATTTTCAGCATTTCGAAATCGATGGTCTTGTTCTCATCGTCCCCTCAAGGCGTGGTGACCATCGGGGTTTTTTTTCGGAGACCTTCCGCAAGGATGATCTGAGGGCACACGGCGTGATGGACGATCTGGTCCAGGAGAACCATGTCTTCTCCGCCGAACGCGGGGTGCTGCGCGGACTTCATTTTCAACTGCCTCCCAAAGCCCAAGGCAAGCTCGTTCGTTGCGTCGGAGGATCGATCTTGGACGTGGCCGTGGACATCCGGCGAGGATCTCCGACCTACGGACGTCATGTAGCGATCGAGCTGTCTGCGGCGAACTGGAAGCAATTATGGGTACCGTCAGGATTCGCTCATGGCTATGTGACCCTAGAAGCACCAGTCGAGGTTATTTATAAAGTGACCGACTATTGGGCCCCGGATCTTGAGCGAGGGATCGCCTGGGATGATCCAGATCTTGCAATCGATTGGCGATTAGCAGGCGAGCCCATTTTGTCTAAGAAGGATCAGCAGAATCCGCGGCTCAGTTCCGTTATCTCTCCCTTCAAGAATGCGCAGGGGAGCCACTGAACATGCACGTTCTCGTCACGGGCGGAGCAGGATTTATCGGCTCGGCGGTTTGTCGGCATTTTGTTTTTGACCTTGGCCTCAAGGTCGTTGTCGTCGACAAATTGACCTATGCCGGCAATTTGGCCTCGCTTGCGCTGGTTGCCGAGCATCCCAACTATGCGTTCGAGAGGGCCGACATCTGCGATGCAGATGCCCTGCAGAAGATTTTCATCAAGCATAGACCGACTGCCGTCGTTCATCTTGCAGCAGAAAGCCACGTTGACAGGTCGATCACCAGCGCAAATGCATTTGTCCAAACAAACGTTGTAGGCACCTTCACCCTGCTGGAGGCCACGCGCCGCCATCTCGACCATAATCCCATGCTCGCCGATCGATTTCGGTTCGTCCACGTTTCGACCGATGAAGTTTATGGCTCGTTGGGAGAGACCGGACTTTTCACCGAACTTACGCGATATGATCCGAGTTCCCCCTACTCAGCGACGAAGGCCGCGTCTGATCATCTTGCAAAGGCCTGGCACAGAACCTATGAGGTGCCCGTCATTGTATCCAATTGCTCAAACAATTATGGGCCCTATCAATTTCCTGAAAAGCTCATTCCGTTGATGGTCCTCAACGCTCTGCACGGGGAGCCGTTGCCGGTTTATGGAAATGGTCTCAATGTCCGGGATTGGCTGTTTGTTGAGGATCATGCGCGCGCACTGGGCTTGATCCTCGAGAAGGGAGTTCCAGGCGAGACCTATAATGTCGGCGGTCGCAACGAACGCTCCAACATCGAGGTGATAAGACAGATCTGCGCATGCCTTGACGAGCTGCGCGGGCCCGCACATTCGCATGACGGCTCGATCACCTATACCGAGGATCGTCCAGGTCACGATTTGCGCTACGCCATCGACGCAACAAAGCTCGAAACGGCTCTGGGTTGGCGCGCTGAGGAGACTCTGGAAAGCGGCATCAAAAAGACGGTCAGATGGTATCTTGAGCATCCCGCTTGGTGGAGGCCGCTGCGCGAAAACGTTTACCGTGGCGAGCGACTAGGTCTTGGTCGACATTGAGCAGAACGATGCGTCTATATGTTATTGGGAGCGAAGGTCAGGTCGCTCGATCATTGCGGGAAGCTGCCGCAGCGAACCCCGACATCACGATCAGATGCTCCACTCGCTCCGACCTCGACCTGTTGCGCATCGAACAGATTGAAAGGACTTTGGCGGAGTTCTCGCCAGACATCGTTGTAAATCCTGCCGCCTATACCGCTGTCGATCGTGCGGAGACGGAACCGGATCTGGCCTACTCGATCAATTCCAAGGCAGCTGGTGCGGTCGCATCAGCAGCAAGTCGACTGGATGTTCCCGTCATCCATCTGTCGACTGATTACGTTTTCGACGGCAAGAATCCGGCTCCTTACGTCGAAACCGACGCGACTTCGCCGCAGAGCGTATATGGTCGATCGAAGCTCGCCGGCGAAGTCGCGGTGGCGTCTGCCGCCGATCGTTACCTGATCTTGCGAACTTCATGGGTCTACGCGCCCTATGGCAACAATTTCGTAAGGACTGTCATGCGGCTCGCCCGGCAACGGGATCGATTGGGTATCGTCAACGACCAGATCGGCTGCCCCACTTACGCGCCCGACATCGCCGATGCCATCATTGCCGTCGCTCGGCAGATCGCGGGTTCGGGCTGGCAGTCTGGTCATGGCGGCGTCACGCATCTGGCGGGTCCTGACGAAATGAGCTGGTTCGAGTTCGCCAGACGCATCGTCCTCGACCTCGCAACGAGACGAGATTGTCCAGCCCGTGTTGAGGCGATCTCGACGAAGGACTATCCGACGGCCGCTGTTAGGCCGGCGAATTCCCGTCTGAACTGCGACAGATTGAACTCTGTCTTCGGGCTGCGCCTGCCTCACTCATCGCAATCCTTGCGAATCTGCCTCGATCGCCTGTGCGATCCCGCTCACGCCAATTTGGAGTAGATCTTGAAAGGCATCATTCTGGCTGGCGGAACCGGCACCCGCCTCTATCCCATGACGTTGGTGGTGTCCAAACAGCTCCTGCCGATTTACGACAAGCCAATGATCTACTACCCGCTAACGACATTGATGCTGGCGGGTATCAGGGACATACTGATTATATCGACACCGGGCGATCTTCCGCTATTTCAGTCCCTGCTGGGCGACGGCGGGCAATGGGGACTGACGCTATCCTATGCCGTGCAACCCAAACCTGAAGGCCTGGCTCAAGCCTACATTATCGGGGCGGATTTTGTGCGCGGCGAATCGTCAGCCTTAATCTTGGGCGACAACATCTATTTTGGCCATGGTCTGCCAGACATGCTTGTCAGGGCCGCTGGCCGCCGGTTCGGTGCGACGGTCTTTGCCTATCATGTCGCCGACCCCGAACGGTACGGCGTGGTTGGCTTCGACAGCACAGGACAAGCAACTTCGATAGAAGAGAAACCCGCAACTCCAAAATCGAACTTTGCCGTGACGGGGCTATATTTTTATGATCCCCAGGTGGTCGAAATTGCCGCCAGCATTGTTCCCTCCGCGCGAGGGGAGCTTGAGATTACCGACGTCAACAGGGTCTATTTGGAACGAGGGCTGCTCGCTGTTGAGCAAATGGGCCGCGGCTTCGCTTGGTTGGATACTGGAACACCCGACAGTCTCATGGCCGCCGCGGACTTCGTCGCGACCCTGGAGAAACGGCAAGGCTTTCGCATCGCCTGTCCGGAGGAGATCGCGTTCAAACAGGGTTTCATCGAGCAGAAGCAGCTGGAGCGGCTGGGGGCAGCGCTCGGCAAGAGCGACTACGCCAGATACGTGCAGGCTCTCGCCAAGGCAGCTACTCTCTGATACGCGCGCGTTCCGAGATTGACGTTCGACGATTCGCGTTGATTGATGGCGCGCGCCGTGTGTTCGACAGGCCTCGGCGAGCTAGAAACGTGCTTCGCCGCAAACGTCTTGTGTCAACTTGTCCCGGAAGAGCCGTTTTGCAATCACTAGACCAGGTGTGGTGCCCTGCTGTGCTCGTCCCTTCTCATCCATGCTCTCGACGGCCCGACCCGCGGCTCGCTTGAATTACGCAAATGCCCAGTTGTCGAAGCTACGGTCCCTCGCGTGCACCGTAGCTTTATAAGCCAAGGTTCGAAAACCGCTTACTATTCAATGCTCTTGACTGACACCCCTTCCTCCAACGACCCGACGAGCCTCGCCGAGAAGGTCCGCCGATCCGCCCACCATCTTCCGGGGTTTCTGCTTTTGGTCGTGGGCCGGAGACCTTCTTCGGAGGGACTATGGGTGTATTTCCATCTCATCGATGGCACCTGGCTCGAGGCTAAGAACGCCCACTTCTAGGCCAATATCGGATCATGATGGATGGCTCATCATGGCACGACAATCTTCGGATCGAGCGCTACGACCGCACCTTGAGTTTAGCCGGGTCGACGCTCTTCTCTTTCGCCCACGCGGCCACGGTTGATCAAGAAATGTTCGAATAACCGAGTCGTGGTTGACGCAAGTTGACTCGCAATCGGGAGGACGCTTGATGCGGGTGCGCGGGCTATACGTCGCAATCAGCTCGTCGCAGTTCGGTTCTCGGTCAGAGAGCGAGCGGCGCTTCCGGGGCCGCACTTGCGGCTCTATCGAGGGCCGACAAGGGTCCTCGGAGGAGGCGCAGCCCAGGGAATTGTTTGTTTCGTCGCCCAAAATGGGATATATGGACCCTAGCTGTTCAGGTCTCGCGCCGAGGCCGCTTAAAGCTGCTGAATTGGTCTGCGCGCCGCAGATCGCCTGATCGACGGGACCCCAGCGCGCCGCTTGGGAAGTTCGAACATCCGAAACCCAATCAGACGAGGCCACTATGTGCGGCTTCTGCGACAATTGGCGTGCGCGAATTTCCGATAGACGACGCCGGCTCGAAAGCCTGAAATCGGCGCCCTCCCTGTACCCGATGGGCGCCTCCATTGACGCAGTCGGGGAGCTGCGACGGAAAATCGGCGTGTACGAAACATTGCTCGATCGGCCGCCTTGCGGGCCAGCCAGGACGTGAAAAACACGGCCTCCGCCCCTTTGGGCGGTGGCCGTTGCGCCGAGAACCTCCCAAGAACGATGAATCCAAGTCTGGGACTTATTCTGGGACTTTTGGACCGGAAATCCCGGATTGTTCGGGTTTTTGTTCCATTTTTGCGCTCGGTCGAGAAGCCGGAGATGGACTAAAATTCCTTTAGCTTCAATTGAGTTACGGGACCATTTCGCTCTCAAGCCGAAGCCGAGCCCGATATCTGGAATACTAGACGCAGCTGATGCCCCAGGCCCGATGAAGACGCAAACCTCGACCCGCCTGCTATTGGGTTGCGGGTTTTTGAGATTTCGGCGCCATGCGACTCTAGGCCTTACTACTCTGGTGTGTCCATCTTCGCCCTTTGCGCGGCGGGTTTTGGCGATAGCGCTCGTCTTGTCGGAGCCGACTGGAATATCGGAGGCGAGATGGTGGCGTGATCGTCGTCTCGGCCTTTGAACCGCCAACCGTCGTTGCCGGTCTCGACGATGTCGCAGTGATGGGTCAGCCGGCCAAGCAGCGCGGTTATCATCTTGGCGTCGCCGAACACGCTGAGCCATTCGCCGAAAGCAAGATTGGTGGTGATAATTACGGAGGCGTGCTCGTAGCAGCGCCCGAGAAAGGGAGCAGCGTCAAGCCGAGACCTACTTACTGCTAATTGGCTCGTCGACCGACGTCGTGCGCCGCCCCTCAGAATTCGACCACCGCTACAGGGTGAACGAACGTGGAAGCTCGTGAGGCGACGCCACGAAAAACGTCAATGTTCTCCGAGACCTTCGAGCAAGCAGGCCCGCTCATAACGGTCTGGTTGCAGGTTCGAGTCCTGCCGGGCCCACCAGCGATCTCAATGAACGGCTTGTGTGATTTTGCCATTGCGGGCTCGGCGCACCAGATACGTCCACTTTTCGTTCGTGCGGAAACACTGCCAAGTTCGGCGTCCGATGGCTCACAACGGCGACGTGCTGCCGTGGAGCTGGAAGCCGGCCGATCATGTCAAGATCTGAGGCCATGTGCAGCGGCCGGACGCTTACATCGGGCGTCTCTTCGCCTTCTTATTCGACATGATCGTCTCCTCTGTTCGATACTACACGGCTGCACATGAGCGGTCGACAACATAGCATTGGTCCGGCTTCCGTCGTGATCTCGCGGTGATGACATCTGGTGGTCCATCCGGGAGTCCGTGCTCAGCCCCGCCTGCCAAGCGGGCGCACATGTCCTCGTCAGGATCGCGGGGCAACACAGACACAATAGCGCGCTCGACCTCTCAATCGAGTTGTCATCGCCGGCAAGATAGCGTGCTCTCCGCATCCGCTTCGATCCACCAAACGTCTCTCCGCCGATCTGCGGAAACTCAGCCAATCTTCTGTCGTCGCACTGTCTGCGAGACGGCGCTCGCCAGAGCGGCGAGCGCCGTCGGGTTGTTCAAATTCTGCTCAGCCGCGGGCTCGTCGCTCCGTGCGTCGCAGAAACATCGCGCGGCGAATCCACCCGCATCGCCACGCCCTTGGGAATCGGGGAGGTCTTCACTACAACCATTCTCGCCCGAAATCGAACACCCCACCCTTTGCAGATCAATTACTTAGCTCGCCAAAAAATCGCAAATCCCGATCTTCGAGCGCGAATCCGCGAACTCGGGCTAGCTGTTCGCAGCGCAGGTTGCTCGCGATGAATCGCATAGCGAAGCTGGACGACGCTGCGAGCGCGCGCCTCTCGCCCGCTCTGCCAAATCTTCGTTGTTCATCGCCGGCCGTGGCCGCCGCCAAGGCCGGGAGGACTGCCGCCGCCCAGGCCGGGAGGACCGCCGCCGCCAAGGCCGGGAGGACCGCCACCGCCAAGGCCGGGAGGACCGCCGCCGCCAAGGCCGGGAGGACCGCCGCCGCCAAGGCCGGGAGGACCGCCACCGCCAAGGCCGGGAGGACCGCCACCGCCCAGCCCGGGAGGACCGCCGCCCGGCACAGTAGCGCCACCGCCCGGGACGTCCGAGCCGCCGGGCGTCGCGCCCGGAGCTTGCTCGGATCTCGTACCTTGGATCGAGTCACCCGGAAATTTGTTGACGGATTGGATGGATTCAACCCGCAAGCCACGGGAACTGTCAAAGGTGGCGTTCACGACCACGCGGGCATTACCTGAGGATGCGAAGCGACTATTGTCATGCGCGACATAGCCCGAGCCGAATTGCAGATAGCTGCCGACGCGGCGGACATAGCCTTCGATCGACAGACGGTTCGCGCCGAAGAAATCAGAGAGGTCGTCAGCCCTTATGCGCGAGATCTGCATCACGCCTTGCGTAACGCGGCCCTCAGCCTGAACACGTTGTCCGACGAGTGCGGCATCGGCGCCGTTGAGTCGCAACCCGCCTATTCGCAGGCCGCCGCGATCGCGTTCGAGTGGTCCGGAAACCCGCGTTGTCGCGTTAAGGCGTTGCTCGACCAGGCTTGAGACGATCACGCCGTCGATGCGGCGCACCCCGAAGACCGCGACATTGGCGCCCGGATGGCGCCAGCTTTCGTGGCCGGCCGCTATGATCCGCTGGCCCAGCACGGTCATCTCGCCGTCCCTGACGCTTTCGATCGGCCCCATCACCTCACTGACCACGTTGACGCCGCGGGTGATCAGCGAACCGTTCGCCTGCGGCAGCGCCAGCACCCGGGCCAGATGTCCGATCTTGAGCGCCTTCGCCGATACCGGTTCGCCATCGATCCGCACCGGGACGTTCGGCGCATAGCTGATGCGTTGGCCGTTGACGAAAATGCTGCCGAAACGCTGAATGACGCCAACAATGCCGGTGCCGCCGATGCCCTGATCGTGGCCACGCGTGATACCGGTGCCGCCGATACCCTGATCGCTGCCGCGGCGCACCTGTGCCCAGGCGGAGGACGATCCGGCAAGCCAGAGTCCCATAAGCAACGAGCGGCGCGAGATGACGGGCTGCTTGGTCATGACGAGCCGCCTTCGTCAGCATCACCATTCGCCGCGTCGTCCGGACCTTCGCTGTAAATGTAGATGCCGAAATTCCAGCGGTGGTCGCCGCCCTTGTCCCTGGCGAGCGCGCGGTTTGCTTCCCGGTTGGCGATCTTCAGGGCGTCCATGGCCAGTTCGCGCGAACGCCCTTCGAGACGTTTTGCGAGCTTGGCCGAAAGGCCGTCATAGTGCACCGCGCGTTCGAGGAAACGGGGTGCTGGCCCGGATACGTTTTCGGCGGCTGCCGCGATATGATCATGCAGGTTACGGCCGAGATAGTGCCATTTGCGCTCGTCATCGCCGCGCGGAACGAAGCCAGTATCCACCAACACGATCTCTTCATCGCCGTTGATGGTCACGAGCTCGCGGTCCAGCCATTCATCCAGCACTGCGCGCGGGCGGACATCCTTCGTGATCGAACTGACGAGCTGCTCGAACGAGGGCGCATCGCCACTGGCCATGCGCGGCAAGGGCAGCGGATCGCCGTTCGCGTCCGTGAACTCCGGAGCGGCGAGCCAGCGTGCCATGATCGCGCTGGTCAGCGACAGAGTGGCAGGCGTTTCATTGACCGGCGCACCGGCGCCGCGCAGCCGCGCAACCTCCTTGCGGTGAATTCCGGTGAGCAGACTCACGCGGCTGTCGGTCTGCTCCTTTCCCTCCAGGGCAAAGTCGTGCTCGGCAACATTGACGAAGAGTTCTCGCAACAGCTGAGCCAGCTCAGGAAATGTCATTCCGCCGCGGATGCATAGCCGCACCAGCGGGCGCAGCAGGCGCGCCAAGGGCGCGCGCAGGCTCGCCGCCGCAATCGGCTGATGCGAAGCCGACTTCGATTTCCGGGATTTGGCGTTCATGGCGAAATTGTAGCGGCGAGTCCCGTGGGATACAATCCCACTTTTCCGTCGAGATCAATTGACGTGTGAAATTTTCCCACATATAAGGGAGGCGCTCAGTCATGGAGAGTTCGGCCATGCTCGCTCCCTCTCGGCGCCTCTCGGTGCTTCACATCTTCAATGACTGCTATCCCGACCTGTTCGGCGGAGCCCCGTCGGTGATCCGCGACATATGCGCAGGACTGAAAGACGCGTTCACCGCCTGCGTGCTGGTCTGCTCCAAGTCGAACGGGCAACGGCGCATCGTCGTGAACGGCGTAACGATCGAGCGCGTGCGCTCGTTCGGCGATGTAGGTTCGCTTCCGGCCGCGCCGACTTATCCGCTGCGGTTATGGCGCCAGGTCGCCGATCACGATCTGCTCGCGCTTCATGCACCGTTTTCGCTCGCCGATCTCATGCTCGCCCTGGGGTTGGGCCGCGATCGACCTTTGGTCGTGCACTACCATGCGGACATCGTTTCGCATGCCGGACTGAGGTGGTTTATGAAGCCGCTGTTGCGCCGGACGCTGCGGCAGGCGGACGCAATCATCGTGTCCAATGCCATTCTGCTGTACAGCAGCCCGCTGCTGCAGGAATTCGCTGAGAAATGTCACGTCGTTCCGTTCGGCGTCGATGCCTCGAAGTACGATTGGCCGGAGCCGCGCGACAATGACGCTGCCGAACGCGATCGTGGACGGCTCGTGCTGGCTTGCGGGCAACTCGTTCCCTACAAGGGCTTCGATGTGCTGGTGCGAGCGGCGGTCGGCCACCGCTTTGAGGTCTGGATCATCGGCGAGGGTCCAGAACGGGCGCGGCTTGAACGAATGATTCATAGCCTCGGCGTCGCGGATCGCGTCCGCCTGCTTGGCTCCGCGCCGAAGGCCAAACTCGCCAGTCTCATGTGTACAGCGGACGTCTTTGTCCTGCCGTCCGTGACCAATGCGGAAACGTTTGGCATCGCTCAACTGGAAGCGATGGCGGCGGGACGGCCGATCATCAATACATGGCTTGACACGGCCGTTCCACGCGTGGCGCGCGACGGCATCGAGGCCATCACCGTTCCACCCGGCAATCATGTTCGGTTGGCGGAAGCGATCGAAACATTGCTCCGCGATCCGGAGCGGCGCTGGCGCATGGGCCATGCCGCCCGGCTTCGCGCAACGACGCAATATTCCGTCGACGCCTTCGGGAAAGGAATCGAAACCGTCTATCGCCATGCCGTGACGACCAAGGCATCAAGCCGGTCGACCCTGGCTTCATGCCCCGGAACAATCGGAACGGGTCCGGAAAATCGACATTGCTGAGACTGATTGTGCTGAAACTCGTCGTGCAGGCTCAGCTCGCGATCACGATCCGTGAATAGTCAGGAAGGAGCTACTTATGTACTCGCAAAGCATACCTCTCGTAGAGAATGCGTGGGACGGGCCTGCGCGCGATCCAAACGCCCGATTCGATCCGCGGATTGGAGGGCCCATGAAACCGCCTGGCCGTTCTCCTCGCCCCTCCGGCCTCAAGGACGACAATATCGCGAGCGACCAGCCGTCGATTGGCAGGCGAACACTCCACACCCTTGCCCGGCTCGTTATTGCAGTTCTCATCGGTATCGGCGCCACCCTTGCCTGGCAGTCCTACGGTAACGCAGCAAGGGACAAGGTGGTGGCCCGGGCTCCATCGCTGGGCTGGTTGTTATCCGTCTCGACGACGAAGTCGCCAGCCATTGCTGCAACTGTCCCGGACCCGATGCAGCAGCTTGAGCCCCTGGCGTTCAATCTCGATGTCGTGCGGCGCAGCGTCGAGCAACTCACCGCCAAGCAAGAACAGATGACCCAGAGCATTGCGACGCTGCAAGCTGTCGCAGACGACATCAGACAGAGAATGTCAACAACCCCGCCTTCGTCGCTGTCCCAGCAGCAGGCGGCCCCGATCCCGCAGCATAAACCCTCGCAACCCAGGGCACAGTCAGCGGCTGTGCAGTCGTCAGTGCCTCGTCCGCTGCCCTCTGCCGGACCACCCCTGCTCTCGCGCTGATGGCCCAGATTGCCGGCGGGCTTTTTTATTGATGGGACGTAGACGCGCGCGGCATGACGGTGCGTAAGCTGCGCCTCAAGTCACGTATCGTGAATTTGTCGATACCCGCTTCCTTGATCACGCGATTGACCATCGTTTTGAAGTCGGACATTTGGCGTCCGGACTTCATAAGCCTGCGAAACTGCTGGAGAATCGACGTTCAACGGCGGCCCCACGGCCTACTACCTTCCGCCTATGAGAGCCTGGCAGAGCTGATGCTGTAATCGCTCCCGATGCTTGCAGCGCGACTGCACATCTGGGGCTTGGCGCGCACGTGCCACAACAAAGAAATATGCGGAGGGAACTGATGAATTTCACGAGCAGGAGATTCTTGGCTGGCATCTCGACGGTTGCCTTCCTCGTCGCCGGCACGCTTGGCGTCCGCGCCAACGACTCGGCGCTGAAGGCCGCCGGCGCGCCCGGGGCCTGGGCGATGGCGGGCCATGATTACGGCAACACCCGGTTCAGCCCGCTCAAGGAGATCAACACCGAGAACGCCGGCAAGCTGTCGCTGGTCTATTCGTTCTCGCTGGCCTCGCTACGCTCGAACGAGGCCTCGCCGATCGTGATCGGCAACACGCTCTACGTCTCGACGTCGTGGGGGCCGAAATACGTCTATGCGCTTGATGCCGCGACCGGCGCGCGCAAATGGACCTATGAGCCGGACATTCCGGACGATACGCTGCAATATGCCTGCTGCGACGTGAACAGCCGCGGCATCTCCTATGCCGACGGCAAGCTGTTCGTCGGCCGGCTCGACGGCAAGCTGACCGCGCTCGATGCCGCCACCGGCAAGGAGCTGTGGGCGTCCAAGGTGGTCGACTACAAGCAGGGCTCGGTGATCACCTCGCCGCCGCTGGTCGTGCGCGACAAGGTCATCACCGGCTTCGGCGGCGGCGAGTACGGCGTGCGCGGCTCGCTGCAGGCCTACGACATCAACTCCGGCAAATTGGTCTGGCAGACCTTTACCGTGCCTGCGCCCGGCGAGCCCGGCAGCGAGACCTGGAAGGGCGACACCGGCCTGCATGGCGGCGGCGCGGCCTGGCTGGTCGGCTCCTACGATCCGAAGAGCGACACGGTCTATTGGGGCACCAGCAACCCCGGTCCTTGGAACACCGCTGTGCGCTCGACCGGCAATGGCGATTTCGGCAAGCTGACCAATCTGTATACGGCGTCCACGCTGGCGCTCGATCCGAACACCGGCAAGATCAAGTGGCACATCCAGACGACGCCTGCCGATGCCTGGGACTATGACGGCGTCAACGAGGCTATTCTCGCCGATCTCAAGGTTGGCGGTGCGGCTGTCCCGACGCTGATGAAGGCCGATCGCAACGGCTTCTTCTTCGTGGCCAACCGCGAGACCGGCAAGGTGATCTCGGCCGAGAAGTACGTCTTCGCCAACTGGGCGCAGAAATGGGACATCTCGACGTTGCGCGCGGTCGAGGATCCGAACAAACGGCCGGGCCCTGGACATCCCGTCAAGGACGTCTGCCCGAACCTGATCGGCGGCAAGAACTGGCAGCCGATGTCGTACAATCCGGACACCGGGCTGGTCTACATCCCGGCGAACAATGTCTGCATGGACTGGTCGGTCAGCGACGTCTCCTACAAGCGCGGTGTGTTCTATCTCGGTGCGGAATTCCCGACCAAGGAAGGCCCCGGCGGCTTCCTCGGTGAGCTCATTGCCTGGGATCCCGTGAACAACAAGAAGGTGTGGTCGATTCAGGAAGACCTTCCGTTCAACGGCGGCACGCTGAGCACCGCCGGCGGCTTGGTGTTCTCCGGCAATCTTCACGGCGACTTCCGCGCCATCGACGCCAAGACCGGCAAGATCCTGTGGAAGCGCAATCTCGGCTCCGGCATCGGCGCCGGTCCAGTGACCTACTCCGTCGACGGCAAGCAGTACGTCGCTGTCGTCGTCGGCCGCACCGCCTCGATCCCGGCGTTCCTGGGCGAGATCGGCAAGAAGATGACGAACGCGGCTCCCGAGGGCGGCGCCCTGTTCGTGTTCGCGGTCCAATAGCCGCAACGCTCGCGACGGCTGCGCGTGCCCCCGGCCGCGGGGACACGCGCAGCGTTTAGCCAATCCGCATCAAGCGGACGAAGACGGCCCGGCCGCGAGACCGAACCGTACAAACAGATAAACAAGACCCGAGGGATCGAGGATGCGCCTGAATCGCCGTCAGACTGGCTCGAAGTGGCGGGCCGCCGCCGAACTGGCAGCAAGCGCGACGGCACTCGTCGCCTTGGTGGCCTCCACCGTGCTGGCCGCATCGTCGGCGGGCCTGGCCAACGAGGCGGACCCGCTGCGGCTCTGCGCGGATCCGACCAATCTTCCATTCTCGAGCGACAATCCAACGCAGCCGGGATTCTACCTCGAGGTCGGCCAGGCGCTGTCACAGCAGCTCGGACGGCCCGTGACGTATGACTGGTACAAATCCTATTTCGGCAAGCGAACCGTGCGCGTGACGCTGCTCGGCAAGCAGTGCGACGCGATGATCGGCCTGCCGCTGTCCTCGGATTTCATGGGACCGACGGTGATCTTCTCGAAGAAGATCGCGACCGAGACCTACGCGCTTGTCAGCCGCGGAACGCTCGTCGTCCACAGCATCGACGACCTCCGAGGCAAGCGCGTCGCCGTGCAATACCAGACCACGCCGCAAAATCTGCTGGCCCAGCGCGACGACATCGAGAAGGTGACGGTGCTGACGCCGAACGAAGGCTTGGCGGCGCTGGCACAGGGCAAGGCCGACGTCGCCTTCGTCTGGGGACCGGTTGCAGGCTGGCTGAACAAGACGACCTACCAGAGCAGCTTCCGGATCCAGCCGGTCGAAGGCGACGGTCTGTCCTGGGATGCCGCGATCGGCTTTGCCAAGAGCTCCACGCAGTTGCGCGATCAGATCGACGCCGCCTTGCCGCAGCTCGCACCGCTGATAGCCGAGCTGGCTGGCAAATACGGGCTGCCGAGCGAACCACCGATCAGGCTCGGCGCGCTGCCTGGCCCAATCAAGCTGGCCTCGCTGGCCGGCCCTGCTCAGCTTCTCCGCCAGCCGGTCGCCGAGGCGGCCGTGATCAGGGTTTCGGACTCGGCTGCTGCGAGCGATTCCACGACCGAGGCGGTCAGCGCCGGCAAGGAGATCTTCAACGGCACCTGCGCACATTGTCATGGACCGGACGCCGTGCAGGCGGAACGGAAGATCGACCTGCGGCGGCTGCAGACCCGTTATGGCGAGGATATGCGCGACAAGTTTTGGACCACCGTGCATGAAGGCCGTCCGTCCAAGGGCATGCCGGCCTGGAAGGAGGTCTTTACCGACGAGCAGTTCGAGAGCATCTATGCGTTCCTGCGGACCGTGCAGTCGTCCGAAACGGCCAATTGAAGGAGGCGGACACCGGCCGCTCGATCTGCCGGATCACCCGGCGCGTACAGGGGGCAAGTGAGGGGGGGGGGGCGGACATGACGCGCTTTCTGATCATCGACGATCATCCGCTGTTTCGCGAAGCCCTCGGCAATGCGGTGCGTCTGGCGCATCCTGACGCCGAGATCTTCGAGGCGCTGTCGATTGCCGATGCGCTCAACACCCTCGCGCTAGAACCCGACATCGACCTGGCGCTGCTCGACCTGACGCTGCCCGATGCCGTGGGCTTCTCAGGATTCCTGCGGCTTCGTGCCACGCATCCCCGGCTTCCGGTCGCGATCGTCTCCAGTGATGAAGACCTCAACGTCGTGCGCGAGGCGCTTTCGCTCGGCGCCGCCGGCTATCTGCCGAAGTCGACCTCGAAGCGTGAGCTGACGTCCGCGATCGAGCGCGTGCTCAGCGGCTCGATCTCGGTCCCGAAGGACTTCGTGCCCGTGGCGGAGCGCCACGGCAACGGCTCCGCCCGCGCGCTGCAGGCGCGCCTCGAGGAGCTGACCCCACAACAGCTTCGCGTCCTCGACCTGATCAGGCGTGGCTATCAGAACCGGGAAATCGCGGGCGAGCTTCAGCTCGCGGAGTCGACCGTCAAGGCGCACATCACGGAGATCCTGAGAAAACTCCGCCTGTTCAGCCGCAACAAGGCCGTTATCGAGATCGGCAAGATCGCGCTGCCCGTTCCGGCCGACCGCCAGGGATCGCGCAACGTCTCGCGCAGAAAGCACCCGTAGCGCTATTGCTGCGCTGCAGGAGGTCGCGGCCGCCGCAGGCGTCGCACCGTTGATGGCGTCTTGGTCGTTGATTGAGGCCGACCGACGCGCTATCGCTGGTGCTCCGGCCCTGACGTTCTTTCGAAGACGCAGCGCGCGCACTGGTTTGAATGTCAGATCCGCGACAATGAACAAACCGGATCTCCGATCCGGCCGGGGGGTGACAGGCACGTGGCTCGATTGCTCATCGTCGAGGACCATCCGCTGTTTCGCGAGGCGCTGGAGAGCGCGATCCGCCCCGCTCTGGCTGATGCCGAGATGCGCGAGGCAACATCCATCGACATGGCCGTCGATCTTCTGTCATCGCCTCCGAGATTCGACCTGATCCTGCTCGACCTCTCAACACCCGGAACGACCGGGCTCTCCGGCGTGATCCGCATTCGCAAGACCGCGCCGCGCACACCGATCCTGGTGGTTTCCGCGCATCAGGACCCGCGCCTCGTCGCCCATGTTCTCGCGCTGGGTGTCTCCGGCTATATTTCGAAATCAACCTCGAAGCAGCAACTGGCCGACGCGATCAAGGCGGTGCTGCGCGGCGAAGTCCACGTTGAAGGTGGCTCCCTCTGCGCCGGCGTGCGCCGTGGCCGACTTCCCGCTCAAGATCTCCTGAAGCGTCTTCACGAGCTGACGCCGCAGCAGCTGCGCGTGCTCGACCTGATCCGCCGCGGACTGCAGAACAAGCAGATCGCCTTCGAACTCGGGATCTGCGAGACGACGGTGAAGGTCCACGTCTCTGAAATCCTGCGAAAGCTCCGCGTGATGAGCCGGACCAAGGCCATCATCGAGATGGAAAAGATCGACTTCGTGAACCTCATCAGCGGGCCACGCATGCCGGCGCGGGCGAGCGGCGTTGACGCGCTCATGACAGCAGGAACGACAACAGCGCGCGAAGCTCCGCAGGCCTGACCGGCTTGGTCAGGATCTCGAGCCCGTATTGGCTCGCTTCCCTGGCTGCATCTTCGGAATAGTCAGCGGTGACGATCATGGCCGCAACATCTCGGCTGAGGAATTGCCGGATGTCCCGGATGGCGGCAAGCCCGCTCTCGTCGCCATCCAGGTGAAGATCGGCGATGATCGCCTCGGGGGCCGCCCCGAGCGCACTCAGGCGCTGCAGCGCGTCCTTCGACGAGACCGTGGCCACGACGTCGCAGCCCCATTTTTCCAGCAGACCGACCATGGCATCGGCGGTGGCCAGGTCGTTTTCGATCAACAGGATCTTGGCGCCTTCGAGCCCGCCATAATCGTGCTCGACGTGCTCAGCAGGATGCGGATCCGGCGGTACGGCTGCCGGGTCCGCCCGGTCGAGCGCGAGCTTGAATGTGGATCCATGGCCAACCCGCGAAGCCAGCCTGACCTCATGGTCCAATGCATTGGCGAAGCGACGGACGATCGACAGGCCGAGCCCAAAGCCGGCCTGGTCCTCGGCGCTCGAATGACCGCGCTGGAATTCGAGGAAGATCGCTTCCTGCTGCGGCTTGGGAATGCCAGGGCCGGTATCGTAGACCTCGATGCGAACCCGGCCTGCCCCCGGTCCGCGCCGGCATCCCATGACGACGCCGCCTCGCCGCGTGTAGCGCAGAGCGTTCGCGAGGAGATTCTGCAAGATGCGCCGCAGCATCATAGCATCCGAGACCACCGCGACCGAGCAGGGACAAATGCGCAAGGACAACCCGCGTTTGGCCGCGATCGGGGCGAATTCGCGTTCGAGCGGCTCGAACAGGCTCGAGATCAGAACGGGCCTCACGTCGGGCCACAGGGCTCCGGCATCGAGCTTGGCAATCTCCAGCAGGGACCGCAGCAGATCTTCCAGCATGGCCAGCGAATGGTCGACCTGGCCGACCATGGCTGTGCCACGATCAGACGAGACTTCGTCCGCCAAGGTCGACAGCGTCAGCCGCGCCGCGTTGAGTGGCTGAAGCAGATCATGCGTGACGGAGATGAGAACCGAGGATTTCAGGGAGCTGGCCGCTTCGGCCTGCTGCTTGGCCCGAAACAGGTCCTTGTTGGCCGTTTCGATCGAACGCAGCGCATCGCGCAGCTGCTGCGTCCGCTCGCGCACCTGCTGATCGAGTGCGATCGCCGTTTCGAACAGTGAGAACGCATTGAACTGCTGGTCCATCGAGCGCTCGACCCGGGACATCAGTGCGGCATTGATCTTCCTGAGCTTGGCCGCCTCGCGCTGCAGGTCTTCCGGAGACCCGACGACAGTCATTGCTGCGCCCCTGGACGCTTGCCGATCGCGACGCCGGTCAACGTCTGATTGACGTGCATTGAACCGTACTGCTCACCATAGGTATGGAACCCGACGATCCGGTTATCGCGATAGAGCTCGGACATTTCCCGCGCGAACTGATGCTGCTCAGCGTCGAGACGACGGAGGATGCACTCGAAACCGATGAAGATCGAGACCTCGCCGATGTCGTCTCGAACCTCGGCCAGCATCTCGCGGGCGGCGGCCACGGAGTTGCGCGACCTTGCCGCCGTCAGCACCATTCCTTCGTCGATCGCGCAGAAGAACCGCAGCGAGCCGTCAGGGCTAACGCGCTGAATCGAGCGCGCGAAATAGGAGCCGCCGACGCGCACCAGCACCGGATGGGCTGCAAACAGGAATGGGTCGAGCTCGGAATCCGCGATGCCCACCGCGCGGCAATATTCCTCCGCCGCCGGCTCGGCATTGAGCTGCTTGACGATACGCTGTTCGAGATCGGCCTCCGTCACCACCATCTTGGTCGAGGTCGGCTCGAAATTGTCACATTTGAACAGCCGGAACGGCAATGACGTCCTGATCAGGATCAGCACCGCCATGTCCGTATGCGCTTTGCCGTCGTGAAAGACCCAGGTGCGCTCGAAGCGCAGACCATCGCCGGCCGACCCGCCGACCAAGGGGATATTGTCGAGCGACGCATAGATCGCCGACATGATCGCCTCTTCGCGCTGGCACATGCCGTCGATCAGGACGAGCCCGAACACGCCGTCATCGTCGCGACCGCCGTGCCGCGACAGATCCTGCCTCAACTGGACGCCAAGGCGGCGGCCCTCGTCGACGCGGAAGCCCGACAGCCCGAAGATGGGCTGTGCGAATACCGTGAAATCATCGGCGGCAAAGCCGAGAGCGACGACGCTGTTGTCGTCCCAGCCATCGGGCGACAGCTCTCCAGCCGTCGTACAACCATACACGGGGATGTCTGCGAGACGGGTCGTCACTTCCGCCATGAACGCGTTTGGGTCGTAGTGGGGCGACAGGAAGATCAGCACCATGGCCAAGCCGTCAGCCGGCACCTGGCCGCAGATGTCGGCCGCCGCGGCGGCCTCCGTCGCAGCCTTCGACTTCGCCGCAATCACGCCAGACGGACGCGCGGGCCGAGGATCGGCGTCTCCCACCGGGCACCTCCCAGAACGACACTTGGGTTTCGTGTTCGTGATCGTTCGTTTTTTTAGAAGATTAAGCCAATTGAGCAGCAACGGCAACTGCGCGGCTTGATCCAGAACAAGGACTTGGGCCGGGCTGTCGTCAGATCATCTGCACCGATCTGCTCACCGGCCTGGCCGCGGGGCTGGCCCGCGCCCGCTCCGGATCAAAAGGGAAGGATTCGCATGCTCCGCCGCATCGCTCTTGTCGTTGTTCTCGCAGGTCTGGCGTCGAGCGCCCAGGCGCTGGATGGAGATCCCGTCGCTGGGAAGGGCATCTTCCAGCGCATCTGCCAGAATTGCCACTCTGCCGAGATAGGCATCAACAAGGTCGGCCCGAGCCTCTGGAACATCGTCGGACGGCAACCGGCGGCTGTACCGGACTACGCCTACTCCGAGGGCATGAAAAAAAACAACGCGCCTTGGACCACGACCGCGCTGGATGCCTATATCGCCGATCCGCGCGGGGACGTTCACGGCGTCAAGATGTATTTCAAGGGATTGGCGGACGCGAAGGAGCGGGCCGACGTCGTCGCCTATCTGTCGACGCTGAAATAGCGCAGCCGGGGAAGCCTACGCTACCGCAAGGCCTCCTTACGCGTTAACTGCACTCGTTACAGAATCTGTACTCTGCTCTCCACGTTGACCCGCAAAGGGCGGCTGTTGCGGGGCAACACTCTCGCGTTTTCCTGCTTCCCGCGTCAGAACGCGGTTCGCCAGACTGCGGCCACTGGTATGCGATCGATTCCTGTCCGCCGACTGCTTCCGGATTAATATCTCAGGCCGGCACAACGGCGTCGCCGCCGATGGCACGGTCATTGTCGGCACCGACATCAATCCATCCGGCAACACCGAGACGATCATGCGCTGCAAGTGGCGGAAGGTCGTTATCTGACGGGGGAGTTTGACTGACACTCCCTCAGTTAGACTGGGCGGGACTTCCCAATCGCGAAGCTCAGCCGCTTGTGTGCAGGATGGCTCTACGGCCCAGGCAAGCCTCCAGCCGGTCTTTTCTTGAGGACTCAGGGTTTGCCAGCTCTCGGAAAATGCATTGTGTACCAATGATGGCTTCCGGACAACACGAGGTGGCCCCCTGATTGCCAAGTGATCTTAAGGTTCTCTAGGGAATCGAACCCCTGTTTCAGCCTAGAGAGGATGTTGCCCCCGACGGGCCGCACCAGAAACGATCCGAACAAACCGCAACGAACTCAATCGAAATCGAACGAGAACGCAGCAAAATCGACGAATCCGATCGATACCTTGCCGCTCATCCCGCGCGGCGCACTGCGCCCAGGTCGTGCATCGATCATGTCCCTCTGAATGAGGAGAGCGCGCGAGGAAGGCCGGACCTCGGCTGAGGCCCGGATCGCGATCTGCGATGGCGCAGGGGAACGCAGGGACACTCAACAATGAGCCGGGCCAGCTTTGTCCTTCAGGATCTCGCGGGCCGCGATCGCGATACGCCGGCACAGAGCCAACGCGGTCTCCCTGTCCTTCACATGGAAGATCTCGTCGCTGATCAGGCGGTCGGCGAGCCAGGCGCGGAAGGCCTGCTCGCTGTCCGCCGTGAACGTGCCGTCCTCATAGACGAATCCACTGAGGGGCCCCTCGATCACGTAATCCGTCTCATCGGCATGTTGCGAGGACCGCGCGCATTGCGCCCAGACGCGGCCTTCCTCGTCGACGACGGCCAACACGCCGTCATCGCGCTGTTCGACTTTCATTCCTACCTCCGCAGCGCGTGAACAAAGGCGAGCCTTCTCCACGCCATTGCGAGCGCAGCGACGCAATCCAGAGTCTTTCCGTAGAGGCAGTCTGGATTGCTTCGTCGCTGACACTCCTCGCAATGACGGAGGAGAGGTGGTGCGCTCTCTGTCCGCCCCGAGCCTGCCGCCTGCCCCCGGTCCGCGTGCCGCACGATACGGCCGCCGCCGGATCGCTAGCCCTGCCGCGGACAGTTGATCTCCTTGTAGACGGCGTCGGCGAACGCCTTGATGCCGGTGTTGATGCGCAAGGGCGAGGTCAGCGTCTGATAGGTGACGATGCCGCGCGTGATCGACAGCACCTTGTAGCTCTCGGCGATCTTCGTCTTGTAGCACTTGCCGACCTGGATGGCGTCCTCTGTCAATGGCATGCTGTCTCCCGTCGCATTGGCGTCCCGGACCTCACATCAAGAATCACGCCAGCGGCACGGTAGCTCGCGCCGCGGCCGGGACCGGCGGCCCGCGATCGACGGCCTTGAGCGCGTCGAGACATGCCAACAGCGCCTGCTGACCGTCGGCAACCGCCTCCTCAGCGTGGGCGCCGATGCCGATGACCCCGGGAATGTCAGGGAAGGTGACGAGAAAGCCGCCGCCATCCTCGGCGCCGAGCGCCGTGACCTCATAGGCATAGACGCGGGAATCGCTCATCGCGCCGCCTCGTCCATTCCGTCGATCATCGCCACGAAGGCCCGGACATGCGGCGGCCTGATCCTCGCCTTCAGCGGGATCGTCACGCAATTCGGGACCGCGGGATGCAGGAACACCTCGTGGGTGCCGGTGATCTTGCGAAACTTGATCGCGTATTGCGAGGCGATGATCTCGAAATCGACCGGCTTCCAGTCGCCGCCCGGACTAGCCCGCAGCGCATCGATGCGGCGCGACTGCGTCCGGCCCTGTCGGCTTTCCGACGCGTCGCCGGGCGTCGCTACGCCGTTGTCCCTCGCGGCGTCGTCCGTTGTGGCGCCGCGCCCCTCGGGAAGCACCAGTTGCAGGAAAGCCGCGATGAAGTCACCGACCGTGTCGCTGCGATGCGCCAGGCGCCAGTTCTGCGACAGCACGAGGCTGGCGCCGCTCGCTGCATTGTGGCGCGCAACGAGTTCGTCCATCATGGTCAGGACCCTGACGACGCTTAGATTGTAGGGCTCCTGGGTGAACTTCCGCGCGAGGTCGACGCGCTCCCGCCTGAGGCTCGCGTTCTCGATGAGCCAATCGATAATCGTGGCAGCCCAGAGCTCCCGGGCATTGCGCGACTCAGACATGGACCGTTCTCCAGGCACGCGGTCTCGACCAGCAAGCCGCGCGAGCGGCGAACCGACCGACCGAGATCACAATCCGACGGCATCGCCACACCGCATGCGCGTCGGACGTTCAACCGCTCGCGGAGATCGATACAAGACTTATGCCATGGGAAAGCAGGACATCAGGGGCCATCACGACGGCGCGTTCCGACCCAGCGGGGCGCAGGGGAGGTCTCGTCAGCCGGCTAGCCGTCACGCCAGATCGCCAGCGCGATCTGGCGCGCAGACGACCCTCGTGTCAGAGGATCAATCGGCCGATCTCACCACCACGGGCCGGCCAATGACCACCCAACGTCATAGCGGTGCCGCCAATATGGACGGGCCTCGTATGGACGACCGTAGTACGGCCCGTAGCCGACGCCGACATAGCCGTAGAGAGCTGCTGCCGCCCGTTCTCCTTCTCCGGCAGGAGACGGACAAATCTCCGCATCGCGGGACGTTCCGGGAGGAAACGCACGACGGCTGGGATCACCCTCGCCGCTTGCGGCCCTGCCCGGCCGAGGCCTGCTTGCGCAGACCCTGGGCCGCGCTGCCGACGATCTCGGAAATCTGCATCAGTTGCTTGGCGAGCGGGCTGGTCTTGCGCCAGACCATGCCGACCGTGCGCTGCGGCTGCGGATCGGCGAAGCGCGCCAGCGACACCGACGCCGAGCGCGTCTCGACGCCGACCGCCATCTCCGGAATCAACGTCACGCCCATGCCGGCGCCCACCATCTGCACCAGGGTCGACAGCGAGGAGGCATCGAGCATCTCGCGCGGCGCCTGCATGTTGCAGAACGACAGCGCCTGGTCGCGAAAGCAGTGCCCCTCCTCCAGCAACAGCAGCCGCATCTCGCGCAGCATCTCGCCACTCGGCACCGCCGCGCCTTCATATTCCGGCGGCCGCACCAGCAGGAAGTTCTCCGCGAACAGCGCGACCTCAGTCAGCGACGGCTCCGAGACCGGCAGCGCGACGATGGCGGCATCGAGGCGGCCCTCGACCAGCTCCTCGATCAAGGTCGGCGTCTTGGACTCGCGGACGTGGATGTCGATCTCGGGATGTTTGCGCGTCAGGCTCCCGATCACCTTGGGCAGCAGATAAGGCGCAATCGTCGGGATCATGCCGAGCCGGAGCCGGCCGGTGAGCTTGTCGCGCGAGGCGCGGGCGAAGTCGCCGAGCTCATCGACCGAGCGCAGGATCTCGCGCACGCGCTCGGCGAGCTGCTCGCCGAACCGGGTCAGCACGACCTGGCGGGCGTTGCGCTCCAGCAGCACGCCGCCGAGCGCCTCCTCCATCTCCTTGATCTGCATCGACAGCGCCGGCTGCGAGATCGCGCAGGCCTCGGCGGCGCGGCCGAAATGCCCCAGACGCGCCAGCGCGTCGAAATAGCGAAGCTGCCGCATCGTCAAATGTATCATCAGATTATCTTATCGATCAGCGCCGCGAAGTCAATTTTCCTGACCGCAATCTTGAGATGCGGAGGTAACGCACCGCGTCCATATGCGTTTGGACAGCGTCACACCACATCATCAGATAATCTTATCGTTATGATCATCAATCTCAATTTCCCCTGATCGAAGTAGCCGCGTAGGGTCCCGGCTCCCACCCCAGGGGGGAACCATGACGATCACGTCAGGAGGCAAACATGGATGACGTCAGCAAGTGCCCGTTCTCGGGCGGCTTGAAGGGATTTTCGAACAAGGATTGGTGGCCGAACCAGCTCAATCTGTCGGTCCTGCATCAGCACTCGAACCTCTCCGATCCGCTCGGCGAGGCGTTCGATTACTCCAAGGAATTCAAGAGCCTCGATCTCGACGCGCTGGTCAAGGATCTGCACGCGCTGATGACGGATTCGCAGGAATGGTGGCCGGCCGATTTCGGCCATTACGGTCCGCTGTTCATCCGCATGGCCTGGCACGCCGCCGGCACCTATCGCATCGGCGATGGCCGTGGCGGCGCCGGCACTGGTCAGCAGCGTTTTGCGCCGCTGAACAGCTGGCCGGACAACGCCAACCTCGACAAGGCCCGCCGCCTGCTGTGGCCGATCAAGCAGAAGTACGGCCAGAAGATCTCCTGGGCCGACCTGTTCGTGCTGACCGGCAACGTCGCGCTGGAATCGATGGGCTTCAAGACCTTCGGCTTCGGCGGTGGTCGCGCCGATACCTGGGAGCCCGAGCAGGACATCTATTGGGGCCCCGAGGGCAAGTGGCTTGCCGACGAGCGCTACAGCGGCGACCGCGAGCTCGCAGGCTCGCTCGCTGCCGTGCAGATGGGCCTCATCTACGTCAACCCGGAAGGCCCGAACGGCAATCCCGATCCGCTGGCTGCCGCGCACGACATCCGCGAGACCTTCGCCCGCATGGCGATGAACGACGAAGAGACGGTGGCGCTGATCGCCGGCGGTCACACCTTCGGCAAGACCCACGGCGCGGGTGATGCGTCGCTGGTCGGGGCCGAGCCGGAAGGCGCCGACATCGCGCAGCAGGGTCTCGGCTGGGCCAGCAAGTACGGCTCCGGCAAGGGCGGCGATACCATCACCTCCGGCCTCGAAGTGATCTGGACGACGACGCCAACCAAGTGGAGCAACAACTTCTTCTGGAATCTGTTTGGCTATGAATGGGAGCTGACCAAGAGCCCGGCCGGCGCGCACCAGTGGAAGCCGAAGCATGGCGCCGGCGCCAACACCGTGCCGGATGCGCATGACAAGTCCAAGCGCCACGCGCCGTCGATGCTGACCACCGACCTCGCGCTGCGGTTCGATCCGGCCTACGAGAAGATCTCGCGCCGGTTCATGGAGAACCCGGATCAGTTCGCCGATGCCTTCGCCCGCGCCTGGTTCAAGCTGACCCATCGCGACATGGGTCCGAAGGTGCGCTACCTCGGCCCGCTGGTGCCGAAGGAAGATCTGATCTGGCAGGATCCGGTGCCGCCGGTCGACCATCCGCTCGTGGACGACAACGACATCGCGTCGCTCAAGGCGAAGATCCTCGCCTCTGGCCTGTCGGTGTCGCAACTGGTGTCGACGGCCTGGGCCTCGGCCTCGACCTTCCGCGGCTCGGACAAGCGCGGCGGCGCCAATGGCGCGCGCATTCGTCTCGCTCCGCAGAAGGACTGGGCGGTCAACAACCCGGCTGAGCTCGCCAAGGTGCTCTCGACCCTCGAGGGCATCCAGAAGGAGTTCAACGCATCGGCCACCGGCGGCAAGAAGGTGTCGCTCGCCGACCTGATCGTGCTGGCCGGCAATGCCGGCGTCGAAGCGGCGGCCAAGAAGGCCGGCGTCGAGGTGACCGTGCCGTTCGTGCCCGGCCGCACCGATGCCTCGCAGGAGCAGACCGAAGTCGAGTCGTTCGCGGTGCTCGAGCCGAAATATGACGGCTTCCGCAACTATCTCAGCGGCCAGCAGTGGCTGTCGGGCGAGGAGCTGCTGGTCGACAAGGCGCAACTGCTCACTTTGACCGCGCCGGAGATGACCGTGCTGGTCGGCGGCCTGCGCGTGCTCGGCGCCAACGCCAACGGCTCCAAGCATGGCGTGTTCACGGCGCAGACCGAGACACTCACGAACGACTTCTTCGCCAACCTGCTCGACATGGGCGTGGTGTGGCGGCCGGTCGATCAGGGCGAGCACACCTTCGAGGGCCGCGACCGTAAGTCCGGCGCGATCAAGTGGACGGCCACCCGCGCCGACCTGATCTTCGGCTCGCACTCGCAGTTGCGGGCGCTGGCCGAGGTCTATGCGAGCTCGGATGCCAAGCAGAAGTTCGTCAAGGACTTCGTCGCCGCCTGGACCAAGGTGATGAACCTGGATCGGTTCGAGCTGAAGGCCTAAGTCGAGAAGCTGACTGACCGAGAATAATGCGAGGCGGCGCTTCAGTGATGAAGCGCCGCTTCTTTCATTTCGACATGCTTGCCAGTCGCAAGCCTGTCAGCGCGCCGCGGCCGAGCCGCCGCCATCGATCTGGCGGCCCATCAGCGCGATCGCCTTCTGATAGACGCCGGCGGCGTTCCAGGCCTCGATGGCGGCGAAGTTCGGCTCGCCCGGCTGATAGCCGGCGCCTGCCTTCCAGCCGTTGGCGCGCAGGAAGTTCGCGGTCGAGGCCAGCGCGTTGGCGGCGACGTCGAGATTGCCGACTCCGTAAGCGAGGATGTTCTTCGGCATGAATTGCGTCTGCCCGACCTCGCCATGCATCGAGCCGCGGGTGTTGCCCGAGAGCACGCCGCGGTCGATCAGCTTGAGCGCGGCATAGAGCTGGTCGGTGAAGAACTCCGGACGGCGGCAATCATAGGCGAGCGTCGCGATCGACGACAGCATGTGCTGATTGCCGCGCTGGCTGCCGAACGCGCTTTCCATGCCCCAGATCGCGATCAGGGGTCCGGGCGGCACGCCGTAGCGCTGCTCGATCGAGGCGAACATCGCCGCCTGCGACTGCTTGAGCTGGCGGCCGCGCGCGACGATCGCCGCAGCCCCGCGCTTGGCGAGGAACTGATCGAGCGAGAGCTGGAAGCTGCGCTGGCCGCGATCGGCGGCGACCGTCGCCGAGGCGTAGTTGGTCTGCATCAACGCGGCGATCGCGGTGCCGCCGACGCCCTTCGCCCTCGCCTCCTCGCTGAATTCGCGCTTCCACGCCTCGAACCCCGCCGGCGACGAGCCGCACTGCGCCGCCTGCGCAACGCCGCCGCAGGCTGCGAGCAGCGTCGCGGCGGTGAACGTGAAGGTGATCATGGCCCGCCGGTTGATCATTCAGACTCCTCTGGTCGCGTCCGCCGATGCGGCCTGCATCGTGACCCTGTCGGAACATCGGACGCCGCTGCGCGGCAATATCGGCCGCCCCTGGTTGAAACGGCGACAACCTATCGGAAATGGAAGAAAATCATAGCCGGCGGCGCGTGAGCCGCAGATGAACGCGCCGAGCGCCGCCTGCGATCGAGCAGCAGGACGATCGGCCCAGGCTGCCGTGCAGGTTCCAAGATCCAGCTCCCGCAATCGTGATCCGCGGATACGCGTCGATCGCCTTCGGGCTTGATCAAATCGCAATAACAATACTATACGGTTTCGTTTATTGAACGGATAGGTGGGACGTGCGATCGCGTTGGATCCGAGCGGCAGGGAGTCTGGCCGCGTTCTGCAGCCTGGCT
Source organism: Bradyrhizobium sp. SZCCHNR1043 (assembly GCF_032489675.1). Lineage (NCBI taxonomy): Bacteria > Pseudomonadati > Pseudomonadota > Alphaproteobacteria > Hyphomicrobiales > Nitrobacteraceae > Bradyrhizobium > Bradyrhizobium sp. SZCCHNR1043. The sequence continues at coordinate 278,911 of NZ_JAUEYN010000011.1, read as the reverse complement.
CTCCTGCTCGGCGGCTGTGCCGCCGTTCAGCGCGCGGCCTATTCGGCCGACGATGCCAAACGCGCCACGATCGACGGCTTTCGCGCGATCCGGATGTGGGCCGATGCGCCGGCCGCGAGCTTCGACAACGCCGCGTTCAAGCCGCAGCCGCAACCGGGCAAGCCCTTCGCCTATCTTGCGCTGTCCGGCGGCGGCGGCGACGGCGCATTCGGCGCCGGCGTTCTCAACGGCTGGAGCGAAAGCGGCGCTCGTCCCGAATTCACGATCGTCTCGGGCGTCAGCACCGGCGCGCTGATCGCTCCGTTCGCCTTCCTCGGGCCAGCCTACGATGCGACGCTGAAGGAGATGTATACGAGCGGGCTCGCCAGCTCGTTCGCGGCCTCCCCCAACGCGCTCAACGCCGTGTTCGGCTCATCCCTGTTCGATGGGCAGCCGCTCCGCGACGCGATCAGCCACTACACGACGCCGGACCTGCTCGCGGCGATCGCCAGAGAACACGCCAAGGGCCGGAGACTGTTCGTCGTGACCACCGACCTGGACGCGGGGCGCCCGGTGTTGTGGAACATGGGTGAGATCGCCTCGGCGCGGACGCCGCGCGCGCTCGACCTGTTCCGGCAGGTCCTGACCGCGTCCGCCAGCGTTCCCGTGGCGTTTCCGCCGTCGCTGATCGCGGCCTCCTCCGACGGCAAGCCGATCGAGGAGATGCATGTCGACGGCGGTGTCTCGACCCAGGTGTTCACCTTTCCGGACCGTCTGCTGATGCAGCCCGAATCATCGCGGCGCATGACCTCAGCGAGGCCCGCCATCTACATCATCATGAACGGTCGGACGTCCACCGATTTCCAGCCGGTCGAAAACAGCGCCAAGGCGATCGCGATCCGCTCGCTGGCCATGAAGAGCAAACGCGAGATCCGGAGCTACCTCTCGGCCACCTATCAGTTCGCCCAGCACAATGGCCTGGCCTTCAACATGACGGCGATCGACCCGTCCGTCCCCGAGGGCCAAGGCGTCGGCTTCGACACCGACTACATGCGCTCGCTCTACACCCTCGGCTATGACGGCGCGCGCTCGGGTCGCTTCTGGACCCAGACGCCGCCGGCGCCGTTACCTTGACAACCGCGCCGCCGACAATTATAAAACGATACAGTTTCGTTTTATCGCAACCGTTTCCCAAGGGAATGCTCTACAAGCACCGACCGAGATCGGAGACAGCAGGCCGTCATGAAACGAATCATTCTGTTGACCTTGATCCTGCTGTCATGGACTCCCGTGGCGCATGCCGTCGCCGGAACCGGCATGCAGACGGAGGGGGATCCGCAAGCCTCCACCGATCCGGCGCTGAGCCAGGAGACGATTGATCGCGAGCTCGACAAGTTCAGGCGGACGGAGGTGTCACTGCACCAGGCGCTGCGAATCGCCGAAAGGATTCATCCTGGCTCCAAGACCGCGGACATCAGCTTCGAGGGTGGGCTCGACGCCCCCGTCTACAAGGTTCGAACCCTGCAGCGCGGACGGATCTGGGAATCCGACATCGACGGCACCACGGCAAAGGTGCGCAACAGCGTGCTGTTCTCGACCGTGGACGGACTGAGCGAAAGCGACCGTAACAGCCTGGCCGCCCTCACCACGGTCCGGCTCAAGATGTCGGATGCGATTCGGATCGCCGAGCGCTCGGCGGCCGGCCGGGCGATCAGTGGCGGCCTGATGAACAAGGACGGCAAGCTCGCCTTCATCGTGGTCGTCGTCAGCGGCAACGATCTCAAGCAGGTGACGCTCGAACCGTCATTGCTGCGGCGGCGCTGATCGCGCTGCTCAGGCCTTCGGCTGCAGCGCCAGGAAAATCTTGACCCGGTCACGGACGAAGCCGGGCAGCTCCCTGCGGATCGTCCGTTCGCTCTCGCCCATCAGCGAGCGCATGATCACCGGCATGACGATCAGGTCGATGAAGATCTCGGCGGAGGCCGCCGACGCCTTCGACGGCGTCCGGCGGGCGGTCATGGCCGAGACGCCGATCGTCTCGGCGAGCAGCGCCGCCACGGCATGGGTGGCGCGCTTACGCGAGACGTCATGAAACTGACAACTGAGATCGGGAAACCGGTAGGCCTCCCCGATCGTGACCCGTAACAATCCGAGCGATTCCTTCAGCGCGCGATCGACGATGGCGATGGCAAGTCCAACCAGCTTTTCCTGTGCAGTGCCGGCGACCGGCGTGTAGGCCCCGAGATTCATCACGTCGTTGATGGAGCGCTCGACGACGGCGGCAAACAAGGCGGCCTTGCCGGTGTATCGGGCATAAATCGTCGGCTTGCTGGCGGGAGCGCGTTCGGCGATCTCGTCGATGCTCGCGCCGTCAAAGCCGCGCTCGAGAAACACCGCGCGCGCAGCGTCCAGAATACGTTCCTCGATGTTTCCAGCCAGCGCCTTCGGCGGCCGTCCCACCCGCCCGCGAAACGCTTCCGTGCGTGCAACGTCCGTACGTTTCAATTTGGCCTGCGTGCGGGCCATACTCAACGACCTCGACTCGACATGAAGACATATCGTTAAGGGATTACACGTTCTTGTCGAGACGGCAATAGAACAACTACGCCACGCGGCTATGCGCATGGTGGCGTACATAATCGGCAATGCATCAGCACAGGCACCTCAAAATACCTCAGGCAACAAACTCCACGAGATCGTCGAGCACAGCGAGCGCACCGTCGAACGTGTCGTCATGAAAGTAGAGGCTGCGCGTGATCAGCACGGGAACGCCGGCGCGGGTCGCAGCCATCAACCCGTTACCGGAGTCCTCGATCGCGATGCAACTGGCCGCGGGTAGATCGAGCTGCGACAAGACCTCCAGGTAGACATCGGGCGCAGGCTTCTTGCGCGCGACATCGTCGGCCGCCACGACGGCGGCAAATCCTGCCTCCCAATCCACGCCCAACACGGGCGCCAGCAGGGCATCGATATTGGCGCGCGTGGTCGTCGTCGCGATCGCGAGCCGCTGCCCGCGTGCCGAGGCAGCCCCCAGCAGTGCTTCGACGCCCGGACGCAATGGGCATCCCTTGTCGGCCATCAGCGCGGCAAACCGCTCCGTCTTGATGCGATGAAGCCGGGCAATGACTGCGTCGCTCAGCGGCGGCCCCGTGCGCCGCCTCTGGTCGAAGGCGCGAATGCGCTCCTTGCCGCCGGCGACGCGCAGCAGCTCCTTGTAGATGCGGCGGCCCCAGTGCCAGTCGATGCCGACCGCGACGAACGCCTCGTTGAAGGCCTCGCGATGGATCTCCTCGGTCTCGGCCATGGTGCCGTCGACATCGAAGATCAGCGCGCCGGCGTCGGCGATGCGGCGCCTGAGATCGTCGAGCGGCGCGTTCATCACCAAAGCGAGACTCATGATTGCGCCTCCGCCCTGCCGTCGCCTGCGTCGGCGCCCTTGGCGAACACGCGACTCGCCAGCACGTCGCTGGCTTCGATCGACATCACGTCATCGGACGTCAGTACGCGGTCGAGCCGCGACACCAGCCGGTTGGCCTGGCGCAGGCGGATCCGATCCAGCGCGTTGCGGATCGAGCGCGCGTTCGAGAACAACGGTTGGGTGCGCCGGACGGCGATGTACTTTTCGAAAGCGGCGCGGGCCTCCGGGGTGAAGCGATAATTCTGCCCCTCCAGCATCATCTCGGAGATCGTCAGTAGCTCGGCTTCCGAATAGTCGGGGAAGTCGATGTGGTGGGCGATGCGCGAGCGGAAGCCGGGATTGCTCTGGAAGAACTTCTCCATCCGGTCGGCATAGCCGGCAAGAATGACCACGAGGTCCTCGCGCTGCGATTCCATGATCTGCAGCAGGATCTCGATCGACTCCTGGCCGTAGTCGCGCTCGTTCTCGGGACGGTAGAGATAATAGGCCTCGTCAATGAACAGGACGCCCCCCATCGCCTTCTTCAGCACTTCCTTGGTCTTTGGCGCGGTGTGGCCGATATATTGGCCGACGAGATCGTCGCGGGTGACACTGATGACGTGGCCGCGACGGACGAAGCCGAGCCGGTGCAGGATGCCCGCCATGCGCAGCGCGACCGTGGTCTTGCCGGTGCCGGGATTGCCGGTGAACGACATGTGCAGGGTCGGAAACGTCGTCGCCAGCCCCATCTTGCGGCGGATCCGCTCCATCATCAGCAGCGAGGCGATCTCGCGGATCCGCGTCTTGACCGGCGCGAGCCCGACCAGCTCACGGTCGAGCTGCTCCAGCACGGGCGCAATATCGACGCTCTCAAACTCGCGGCGCAGGTCGACGGTATCGACCGGCGTCGCCTGGGTGGTGTCCGCCTGCGTGGCCTGCATCATCCGCTCGTGCTCCGTTCGGGACGCTCGCATCAGATCGCCGTGCGTTCGATTGCGAACCTGGCAGCAACGAAGCAACGGCAGATAGAGTGATATGGCCGCTCCGGGCGGAGATCCCTGCCACGCCGCAGACCTGCAGGCGCAGCAGCGACCTCCGCCCGCCAGGGATCAGTAACGCTGGCCTTCGGGGCGCTCGGCCGCGTAGGACCGCGTCGAATAACGCTGATTGCGCCCGACGGTTTCCTGCCGGTCGAGCCGGAAGCCCGGCTCGTTCTGCGGCCGGTTGACGATGAAGGACAGCCGGGTCGACTCCCAGCCGTGGGTAGAGTCGAAGGCCGAGATGCGGATGTAGCGGTCGCCATAGATCTTCCGGCATTCGGCCAGCTCGCGCATGATGCCGGCGGCGTCACGCAGGTCGAACATCGGCAGGCCCCACATCTCCCAATAGGTGTTGCGGGGATGCGGATCGTCGGTGAACTCGATGTTCACGGCCCAATTCTTCTCGAGGCAATACTGGATCTGGGCGGTGATCTGCTCATCGGTCAGATCGGGTAGGAAAGAAAAGCAGCCTTGGGTCACGCGCATGTTGATGTCTCCTGATGTGGCTAATGCGGGCGAGCGGGCTCCGGCCCGCGTCGCGGCGGCGCATCGAATAATGACTAGGCGGCGGGAGTGACGGTCGGCACGAAGTCCGGCGAGTCGGTCGATTCGTAGTTGAAGGTGACGTCCTTCCAGATCTCCAGCGCCTCGCGCAGCGGCGTGCAGGTCTGCGCCGCCTTGGCCAGGATCTCCGGGCCCTCATGCACGTAGTCGCGGCCCTCGTTGCGGGCGAGGATCATCGCCTCCAGCGCGACGCGGTTGGCGGTCGCACCGGCGGCGATGCCGCGCGGATGGCCAATGGTGCCGCCGCCGAACTGTAGCACGACGTCCTCGCCGAGCAGGTCGAGCAACTGGTGCATCTGGCCGGCATGGATGCCGCCGGACGCCACCGGCATCAGCTTGTTCAGGCTGGCCCAGGGCTGGTCGAAGAACACGCCGTGCTCGAGCCGCATCGGATTAAAGTCCTCGCGGCAGATGTCGTAGTAGCCGCGTGTGGTGTTCGGGTCGCCCTCGAGCTTGCCGACCACGGTGCCGGCATGGATGTGGTCGACACCGGCGAGCCGCATCCACTTGGCGATGACGCGGAACGACACGCCGTGCGCGCGCTGCCGCGTATAGGTCGAGTGTCCTGCACGATGCAGATGCAGGATCATGTCGTTCTTGCGAGCCCACTTCGCCATCGACTGGATCGCGGTGTAGCCGATCACGAGGTCGATCATGACAACGCATGACCCGAGCTCCTTGGCGAACTCGGCGCGCTCATACATGTCTTCCATGGTCGCTGCGGTAATGTTGAGATAAGTCCCCTTCATCTCACCGGTGGCCGCCTGCGCCTTGTTGACCGCCTCCATGCAGTACAGGAAGCGCTCGCGCCAGTGCATGAACGGCTGCGAGTTGATGTTCTCGTCGTCCTTGGTGAAATCGAGCCCGCCCTTCAGCGCCTCGTAGACGACGCGGCCGTAGTTGCGGCCGGACAGGCCGAGCTTCGGCTTGACGGTAGCGCCCAGCAGCGGCCGGCCGAACTTGTCGAGCCGCTCGCGCTCGACGACGATGCCGGTCGCCGGCCCCTGGAACGTCTTCACATAGGCAACCGGCAGCCGCATGTCCTCCAGCCGCAGCGCCTTCAGCGGCTTGAAGCCGAACACGTTGCCGATGATCGAGGCCGTCAGGTTGGAGATCGAGCCCGGCTCGAACAGGTCGAGGTCATAGGCGATGTAGGCGAAGTAGCTGCCCGGCGAGCCCGGCACCGGCTCGACCCGGTAGCACTTGGCGCGGTACTTCTCGGCCGCCGTCAGGCGGTCGGTCCACACCACGGTCCAGGTCGCGGTCGAGGATTCGCCGGCGACCGCGGCGCAAGCCTCGGTCGGGTCGACACCGTCCTGCGGCGTGACGCGGAACAGCGCGATCACGTCGGTGTCCTTTGGCTGATAGGACGGCTCCCAGTAGCCCATGCGCTTGTATTCCATGACGCCGGACTTGTAGCGATCCTTGCCGCGCACCGTGATCGATGGGTCGTTCATGTGTTCCTCCTGAATGTTCGTTATGGCCGTGGATGTCAGGCAGCTTCAGTCATTCCCCCAACTCGCGGATCGAGTGCGCCGGAGCGGTAGCGCTTGGCCATTTCGGCGAGCGGAATGACCTTGATCCTGGATGCATTGCCGGCAGCGCCGAACTGCTCGAACCGCTCGCGGCACAACTCGCGCATCGAATCCATCGCCGGCTTCAGGAACTTGCGCGGATCGAACTCGACCTTCGACGACGCGCCGACCTTGCGGAAGATCGCGGTCATCGCCAGCCGGCAGTCGGTATCGATATTGACCTTGCGGACGCCATGGCGGATGCCGCGCACGATCTCCTCGACCGGGACGCCCCAGGTCTGCGGCATCTCGCCGCCGAACTGATTGAACATGTCCTGCAGCGCCTGGGGCACCGAGGACGAGCCGTGCATCACCAGATGCGTGTTCGGCAGCCGGCGATGGATCTCCTCGATCACGTTCATGGCGAGGATCTCGCCGTCCGGCTTGCGCGAGAACTTGTAGGCGCCGTGCGAGGTGCCCATCGCGATCGCCAGCGCATCGACCTTGGTGGCGCGGACGAAATCCACGGCCTGGTCCGGATCGGTCAGCAGCTGCTCGCGGCTGACTTTGCCCTCGAGGCCATGACCATCCTCCTGCTCGCCGCCGCCATGCTCGAGCGAGCCGAGCACGCCGAGTTCGCCCTCGACCGAGGCGCCGACCCAATGCGCCATGTCAGTGACACGGCGGGTAATGTCGACATTGTAGTCATAATCCGCCGCGGTCTTGGCGTCGGCCTTGAGCGACCCGTCCATCATGACAGAGGTGAAGCCGTACTTGATCGCGGTGGCGCAGGTCGCCTCGTCGTTGCCGTGGTCCTGGTGCAGGCAGAGCGGAATCTGCGGATACATCTCCTCCAGCGCGTCGATCATCTTCGACAGCATGATGTCGCCGGCATAGGAGCGCGCGCCGCGCGAGGCCTGGATGATCACGGGGGCGTCGACCGCCGCCGCCGCCTCCATGATCGCGAGCCCCTGCTCCATGTTGTTGATGTTGAAAGCCGGCACGCCATAGCTGCGCTCGGCAGCATGGTCCAGCAATTGTCTGAGCGTGATCCGCGCCATGTTGATCTCCGTCCCTGTTTCGATGTTCTATTCTGCGACGCGGCTCAGGAAGCCCGCGCCCGGATGATGTTGCGCATGGCCGCATCGGCGACCGCCGCAGGCGTGATGCCGAATTCGCGGTACAGCACCTCGGCCGGCGCCGAGGCGCCAAAGCCCTGCATGCCGACGAACTCGCCGGCATCACCGAGCCAGCGCGCCCAGTCGCCCTCGATCGCAGCTTCGACCCCGATGCGCGGCGCATGGCCGAGCACCTCGGCGCGATACTCTGCCGACTGCTTGCGGAACAACTCGAAGCACGGCGCCGACACCACCGCCGCCTGGACGCCTTCGGCCGCCAGCAGGCTGGCCGCCTCCAGCGCGATGGTCACCTCCGAGCCGGTCGCAATCAAAGTTACGTCGCGACCGGCCTCGGGCTCGATGACCACGTAAGCGCCGAGCGCTACCTTGTTGTGATCCGATGCCTCGGTGCGGAAGGCCGGCAAGGCTTGCCGCGACAGGCACAGCACTGACGGCGAGGTCTCCGCACGCAGCGCGCAATCCCAGGCTTCCGCCGTCTCGACCGCGTCGGCCGGGCGGAATACCAGGAGGTTCGGAATGGCCCGCAAGCTCGCGACATGCTCGACCGGCTGATGCGTCGGGCCGTCCTCGCCGAGGCCGATGGAATCGTGGGTCATGACGTGGATGACGCGGATGCCCATCAGCGCGGCCAGGCGAATCGCCGGCCGGCTGTAGTCGGCGAACGCGAGGAAGGTGCCGCCATAGGGAATGAAGCCGCCATGCAGCGCGATGCCGTTCATGGCCGCGGCCATCGCATGCTCGCGCACGCCATAGTGGATGTAGTTGCCGTCCATGGTCGCGGGCGTGACGGACTTGTGTGTCTTTGCCTTCGTGAGGTTGGAGTGAGTGAGATCCGCCGAGCCACCGAGCAGATTGGGCAGCACCGTCGCAATGACATCGATGACGTTCTGCGAGGCCTGGCGGGTGGCGATCTTCGGCCGCTCGGCCGTGAGCTGCGCGATGAACTGCGCCATGCGCTCGGTATAGGTGGCCGGAAGCTTCTTGTTCAGCGCGTCGTGGCAGGGCGACCGGTCCGCGGTGCACAGCTTGCGCGCACGCTCCTTCCAGGCCTGGCGCACGCTGCGGCCGCGCGCGCCGATCTCGCGCCAGCTCACCAGCACGTCGGCCGGCACCTCGAACGGACGGTGGGGCCAGTGCAGTGCCGCGCGGGTCTTCTCGACCTCCTCCGGCCCGAGCGGCGCGCCATGCGCCTTCTCCGAGCCCTGCCGTCCGGGTGAACCGAAGCCGATCGTCGTCCGGCACGCGATCATGCTGGGACGATCGCTCTGCCGCGCCGCTGCGATCGCCGCAGCAATCGCTTCCGGATCATGGCCGTCGATGCGGCAGGTCGTCCAGCCAGAGGCGGCAAAGCGCGCGAGCTGATCGTCGGAGCATGCCAGTCCGGTCGAGCCGTCAATCGAGATGCCGTTGTCGTCGAACAGCACGATCAAACGATTCAGCTTGAGATGCCCCGCGAGCGAGATCGCCTCGTGACTGATGCCCTCCATCAGGCAGCCGTCGCCGGCGATCACATAGGTGTAGTGATCGACCAGATCGTTGCCATAGCGCGCGTTCATCAGGCGCTCGGCGAGCGCCATGCCGACCGCCGTCGCGATGCCCTGCCCCAGCGGACCGGTCGTGGTCTCGACGCCCGGCGTGTGGCCATATTCCGGATGCCCGGGCGTCTTGGCGCCCCATTGCCGGAACTTCTTCAGCTCATCGATCGTGACCGCCTCGTAGCCGGTCAGATGCAGCAGCGCATAGAGCAGCATAGAGCCGTGTCCGGCCGACAGCACGAACCGGTCGCGATCGGGCCAGGCCGGATCGGCGGGATCGAACTTCAGGAAGCGCTGATACAGCACAGTGGCGACATCGGCCATGCCCATCGGCATGCCGGGGTGGCCCGACTTCGCCTTTTCGACGGCGTCGATCGCGAGGAAGCGGATGGCATTCGCCATCTCCGCATGGCTGGGATCGGCCTTGATATCGGTCTTGCTATCAGTCTTGGGGGCCAGCGTCTGCACGGCGGTGGCGGTCATAGCGTGCGCCTCTTTCGGTCCATCAGTTGCATGATCATGGGGGTGAGAATGAGCTGCATGGCGAGATCGAGCCTGGAACCATGGATCACGATCGAATTCGCGCGCGACATGAAGCTGCCCTGGATCATCGAGAGCAGATAGGGAAAGTCGATGCCGCGCGGATTCTTCAGACGGATGACGACCATCGACTCGTCGGGCGTGGGAATCCAGCGCGCGATGAAGGGATTCGACGTATCGACGGTCGGCACCCGCTGGAAGTTGATGTCGGTCTCGGAGAATTGCGGAATGATGTAGTTCACATAGTCCGGCATGCGCCGCAGGATCGTGTCGGTGACCGCCTCGGTGGTATAGCCGCGCGAGGCACGGTCGCGGTGCAGCTTCTGGATCCATTCGAGATTGATGACCGGAACAACACCGATCTTGAGGTCCGCATGCTGGGCAATGTTGACCGTCTCGGTGACGACAGCGCCATGCAGGCCTTCGTAGAACAGAAGATCGGACTCTTCCGGCAGCCGCGTCCAGTCGGTGAAGTTGCCGGGCCTTGTGTCGTAGAGCCGCGCCTCCTCCTCGTCATGGACGTAGTGGCGCGTCATGCCCGTGCCGGTCTCGGAGTAGTCGCGGAAGGTCTTCTCGAGCTCCTCGAACAGGTTGGTGTCGGGGCTGAAATGGCTGAAGTGCTTGTTGCCGAGTTCGGCCTCCTCGACCATCTTGCGGCGCATCTCCTCGCGATTGTAGCGATGGAAGGCATCGCCCTCGATGTAGGCCGCCTTGACGTTCTCGCGGCGGAAGATGTTCTCGAAGGTCTTCTTGACGGACGTGGTGCCGGCGCCCGACGAGCCCGTGATCGAGATGATGGGATGACGACGTGACATGACTTTTCTCCGGAAGGCGCGTTCGGCAGGCAGGCTCAGCGGAACAGGCCGCGCCGCGCGAACAGGGGCGCATCGCTGGTTTCGAACAGCGGCTCGACACCCTCATGCAGCTGGTCGACGTCGCGGACAAGGCGAACGTCGCCCATGATCAGCGGCGCGCGCTGATGCGGCGAGCGCGCCGACAGTTCGAGAATGCGCGAACGGCCGCTCGAGGCCGAGCCGCCGGCCCATTCCATGATCAGCGCCATCGGATGCGCCTCGTAGACCAGCCGCAGCCGGCCCTCACGATAGCCGGGGCGGGAGTCGGCCGGATAGAGGAACACGCCGCCGCGCATCAGGATGCGATAGGCCTCGGCGACCAGCGAGGCGATCCAACGCATGTTGAAGTCGCGGCCGCGCGGGCCCGCGGCGCCCGCCAGGCATTCGTCGACATAGTTGCGCACCGTCCCGCTCCAGTGCCGGCGGTTCGAGGCGTTGATGGCGAACTCCGGCGTATCCTGCGGGATGCGGATTCCGGACTTGGCGAGCATGAACTCGTGCAAGGTCGGATGCAGGACGTAGAGATCGACGCGGCGGTCGATCGCGAGCACCAGGCAGGTCTGCGGTCCGTAGACGAAAAAGCCGGCGGCACGCTGCGCGGTGCCGGGCTCGAAGAAGCTGGAGAGCACGTCGCGGCCGCGCGGCCGGATCGAGAAGATGGTGCCGACCGAGATGTTGTTCTGCAGGTTCGAGGAGCCGTCGAGCGGGTCGATCGCCACGCAAAGTGGGGCAGCAGCGTTGACCGTTTCCGGCCGATCGACCTCTTCGGACAGGATGCCCGCGACAGGAGCCCGGCGCAGCGCATCCCGCATCAGATTGTCGGCGACGATGTCGAGCGCCTTCTGGACGTCGCCGTCGGCGTTCACGGTGGCGGCGCCTTCGTCGACGCCGGACAGCGGCGCGATAGCGATCTGCCGCGCGAGCTCGCGCGCCGCCTCGGCCAGAGCCTCGATGACCGCGGCACAATCGGCGTCGGCACCCTGCGCCGCCAGATGTGCCTGCAATGTCTGATGATGATCCATGGGCCACTCCCTTGCCATCAGCCCATTCTTTGGAGAGCTTGATGCGTGCGGCACGAAGGGGTCGTGCCGCACCCCCATCAAGGCCCGGTTTGCGTGATTAGGGAAATTTCATTATCTTTGGATCGACAAAAGTTTTCCTTATATCGAGGGTTCCATGAGCCGGCGCTTCTCACGCGACCTCACCATTCGCCAGCTGCGCGCGCTCGCAGCCGTGCAGGAGTCCGGATCGGTCACCTCCGCGGCCGGCCGTCTTCACCTGACGCAGCCTGCGGTCACGCTGCAAATTCGCAACCTTCAGGAGCTCGCCGGCCTGCCGCTGATCCAGCGCACCACCGACGGCATGATTCTCACCGAAGCCGGACGCAGCGTGCTGGCGCTGGCCGAACGCGTCGAGGCGGCGCTGCAGGATTGCGAGCAGGCGCTCGACATTTTGGCGGGGCGCAGCGGCGGCAGGGTCGCGATCGGCGCGGTCAGCACGGCGAAATATTTCGTTCCCTTCGCCATAGCGGAATTCTCGCGACGGTTCCCCAAGATCGACGTCACCCTGCGGATCGGCAATCGCGACACCATCCGCGAAGCGCTCAGAGGATACGATCTCGACATCGCCATCATGGGACGGCCGCCGGCGGACATTCCCGTCGACATGCGGCCGATGGGCAAGCATCCGCATGTCATCGTCGCGCCGGCGGGGCACCGGCTCGCGCGCCGAAAACGGATCGCGGCCGCAGAGCTCGCGGGCGAGGTGTTCATCACGCGCGAGAGCGGCTCGGGAACCCGCATGCTGATGGAGACCTTCCTGGAGAAGCACGGTCTGCATCTCAAGACCAGCATGGAGATGGACAGCAACGAGACCATCAAGCAGGCCGTCATCGCCGGCCTCGGCATCGCCTTCATCTCGCAGCACACGGTGTCGCACGAGCTCGGCGAGGGCCGCCTGGTCACCTTGAAGGTGCCCGGACTGCCCGTGATCCGGCAATGGCATGCGGTACGGCGCGCCGACAAGCTGCTGCTGCCGCCGGCGCAGGCCATGCTGGATTTCCTCGGCAAGGAGGGCGCACGGTTCCTGCCCCGTTGACGGCACGGTGAGGGACCGGCGTGGTGGCACCGTGCGCGCGCACGTCGATGTGCGCGCGCACCAGACCTCACGCGGCCTGCGCCAGCCCCATCTCGGCCCAGATCGCCGAGAGTGCCGTCGGCCGAAATTGCCAACACGACCGTCGCAACCACACCCGCTCTCAGCATCCTGCGTTGTCGCGATTTTCCGAGTCCTCGCGCAGCTATCCCTTACAGTGATTAGTGCAATGAATACTTGTCATGCCATGTGTCGATGAAATGATCGCTGAAAACGAGCGGTCAAGCCGCAGTTTGAGCATGCGGCGGGCGCAGGGATACAGTTGGAAGTATGTACTTGTAAATAAGCCTTGACACTGAGGGCGCAGCATGGACTGTCGAGTCTCTCAAGACGTTAGCGGGATGCGACCTAGCGCCTTCAAGATGCGCGCCGACGGCGTCGGCCGTGGTCCTTGAGCGTCTCCAACGGGTGCCTAGACCATGGCCGAATTTCACGGTCCACGCGCCGACGTGACATTACTGCTCGACATGGACGGCGTGATCCGTGAGGCGACGCTGTCTCCCAACATGTCATCCGAAAATGTCGACGTGTGGCTTGGCCGTCCCTGGTCCGAGATCGTCGACGGTGCGAGCGAGAAGATCGAACGCATCATGCAGGACACCAAGCGGACCGGCATTTCCGCATTCCGCCAGATCACGCAGCGCTTCCCCAGCGGCCTCGAACTTCCGATGGAATTCACGACTGTACTGCTCGGCGGTCGGGCTGGCATGCTCGCGATCGGCAAGAACCTGCAGGCCGTGGCCGAGCTGCAGGCCCGGCTGATCTCGGCCCAGCAGACCATCGAGCGCGACTATTGGAAGCTGCGCGAGATCGAAACGCGCTACCGGCTCGTGATCGAGGATTCCAACGAGGCCGTACTGCTGACGAAGGTCCGGGATCTGCGCATCGTCGAAGCCAACCGGACCGCGGCCTCCGCGCTGGGGGCATCCGGCCGCCGCAGGGACAATCTGGTCGGCCGCGAGCTTCTGCAGGAGATTCCAGCCACTGACCGCGAGCTGGTTGAACAGATGCTGAGACGCGTGCGCGACCAGGGCAAGGCGCCCGGCATCGTGGTCCATCTCGGCGCAGAGGCCGTCCCCTGGATGCTCAGGGGATCCCTGATGACCAGCAATACCGGGCCGATGTTCCTGCTGCAGATGGCGCCGATCGGCAAGGCTGCGCAGCCTGGCCTCGTGCCGGACAATCCCGAAGCGCTGATCGACAGCCTCCCCGACGCCGTCATCAGCATCGACGGCGGTGGTGCCATCAAGCGCGCGAATCGCGCGTTTCTGGAACTGGTCGAGATCGGGTCGACGGAGGCGGTCATCGGCGAGAAGCTGAGCCGCTGGTTGACGCGCCCGGGCGCCGACCTTTCGGTCCTGATCTCCAACGTCGAGCGCCACGGCACCGTTCGGCTGCTATCCACGACGATCCAAGGCGAGCTCGGCACCGAAACGGAGGTCGAGATCTCGGCTGCGGCCTATGGTCTGGACGGCCATCCCCGGATTGCGCTGGTGCTGCGCAACGTCGCCAGGCGGCTGTTGCCGACTGCGGAGCATGACAACCTCAGGGTCGCGCTGGCCGCCCTGAACGAATCCGTCGGCAAGACTCCGCTGCGCAAGCTGGTGAAGAGCACGGTCGAGGTCGTTGAACAGCATTACGTCCGTGCGGCGCTCGAGCTCGCCAATGGGAATCGGACGTCGGCCGCCGAAATTCTTGGTCTCAGCCGCCAAAGCCTTTACGCCAAGCTCGATCGGTATGACCTCAGCCAACCAGAAGAAAGCGACGACGAGGAAACCGAAAAGGGGAGCTAGTTGCCCGCTGCGAGCGCGCGGACCGCGGTCGACTTGCCGGCGCCGCGATCGCCAAAGGCCAGCACGCCGCCGACCTTCGGATCGACGACAGCGATCATCAGCGTCAGCTTCATTTCGTCCTGGCCGACGATGGCCGAGAACGGAAGGCGATCCCCATGAGCTTCCCCTGCACCGCGACGAGTTCCCGTCGCGTTGTCAGCATGAGATCACAATCAGGGGCCGCACTTCAACCCGTGAGGAATGCACGCCCTCAGCGTGCCAGGCTCGGCAGGTCGAGGCCGTAGGCCTCGGCGCACGCGATAGCGTCCTCGTAGCCGGCATCGGCATGGCGCATCACGCCGGTGGCCGGATCGTTCCACAACACGCGCTCCAGCCGCCGCGCGGCGTCGGCCGTGCCATCGGCGACGATCACCATGCCGGCATGCTGCGAATACCCGATGCCAACCCCGCCGCCATGATGCAGCGACACCCAGGTCGCGCCGCTCGCGCAATTCAGGAGCGCGTTGAGCAGCGGCCAGTCCGAAACGGCATCCGAGCCGTCCTTCATCGCCTCAGTCTCGCGGTTCGGGCTCGCGACCGAGCCGGAGTCGAGATGGTCGCGCCCGATCACGATCGGCGCCTTCAATTCGCCACGGGCGACCATCTCGTTGAACGCAAGCCCGAGGCGATGACGATCGCCGAGCCCCACCCAGCAGATCCGCGCCGGCAGCCCCTGGAACTTGATGCGCTGCCTCGCCATGTCGAGCCAATTGTGCAGGTGCTTGTTGTCCGGCAGCAGCTCCTTCACCTTGGCATCGGTCTTGTAGATGTCTTGCGGATCACCCGACAGCGCAGCCCAGCGGAACGGGCCGATGCCGCGGCAGAACAACGGGCGAATATACGCCGGCACGAAGCCCGGAAAATCGAACGCGTTGGCGAGGCCCATGTCCTTCGCCATCTGGCGGATGTTGTTGCCGTAGTCGAGCGTCGGGATGCCCATGGCGTGGAAATCCAGCATCGCCTGGACGTGGCCGACCATCGAGGTCTTCGCCGCCTGCTCGACGGCCTTCGGCTCCGACGCGCGCTTGGCCTCCCACTCGGCCAGCGTCCAGCCCTTCGGCAGATAGCCGTTGATCGGATCATGCGCGCTGGTCTGGTCGGTGACGATGTCGGGGCGCACGCCGCGGCGCACGAGCTCCGGGAAGATCTCGGCAGCATTGCCGAGCAGGCCGACCGAGACCGCCTTCTTCGTCGTCGCGGCCTCCGCCATCAGCGCCAGCGCCTCGTCGAGCGTGGCGGCCTGGCGATCGAGATAGCCGGTGCGCAGCCGCATCTCGATGCGGCTCGGTTGGCATTCGACGGCGAGCATCGAGGCGCCAGCCATCGTGGCAGCCAACGGCTGCGCGCCGCCCATGCCGCCGAGGCCGGCGGTCAGGATCCACTTGCCCGAGAGATCGCCGTCGTAGTGACGTCGACCGACTTCGACGAAGGTCTCGTAGGTGCCCTGCACGATGCCCTGGCTGCCGATGTAGATCCAGGAGCCGGCCGTCATCTGGCCGTACATCATCAGGCCCATTTTATCGAGCGCGTTGAAATGATCGAGCGTCGCCCAATGCGGCACGATGTTGGAGTTGGCGATCAGGACGCGCGGCGCATCCGGATGGGTGCGGAAGATGCCGACCGGCTTGCCGGATTGCACGACCAGTGTCTGATCCGCCTCCAGCTTGCGCAAGGATTCGACGATGCGATCAAAACTGTCCCAGTCGCGCGCGGCGCGGCCGATGCCGCCATAGACGATCAGTTCGCTCGGCTTCTCGGCCACATCAGGATCGAGATTGTTCATCAGCATGCGCAAGGGCGCTTCGGTGAGCCAGCTCTTGGCGCTGATGTCGCTGCCAATGGGGGCGCGGATCACCCGCGCATTGTCCAGGCGTCGGTTCATGGGTCCCTCTCATCCAAGCTTGGGAAACGGATCGCGTCCGAGTGCATGCGTTGCAACCGTGGCCAACACACCGCCACCGACGAGCGCGGCCGCCTTGGCGAGATCGTCGGCCATGTAGCGGTCGTGCACCAGCGCCGGCACATGCGCGCGCAGCGCGGCAATGACAGCAGACAGCGCCGCGCTGGTGCCGTGCGGCGCTCGCAGCTCGATGCCTTGGGCGGCGACGAGCAGCTCGATGCCGATGATGGCAGCGAGATTGTCAGCCATGTCGTGCAATCGCCGCGCCGCATGCGCGGCCATCGAGACGTGATCTTCCTGGTTGGCGCTGGTCGGCGTGGAGTCGATCGAGCATGGCAGCGCGCGCTGCTTGTTCTCGGCGAACAGCGCCGCCGCGGTGACCTCCGCGATCATGAAGCCGGAGTTCAAGCCCGGCTCCGGCGTGAGGAACGGCGGCAGGCCGAAATTCAGCGCGGGATCGACCAGCGTGGCGATGCGCCGCTCGCTGATCGCGCCGAGCTCGGACAGCGCCAGCGCGATCTCGTCCGCAGCGAACGCCACCGGCTCGGCATGGAAGTTGCCGCCGGAGATGATCTCTCCGGTCCCGACCAGCACCAGCGGATTGTCGGTGACGGCATTGGCTTCGGTCACCAGCGTGTGCGCCGCCTGCGTCAACAGATCGAGCGCGGCGCCGGCGACCTGCGGCTGGCAGCGCAGGCAATACGGATCCTGCACCCGCTCGTCGCCTTCGAGATGCGACAGACGAATGGCGCTGCCGTCGAGCAGCTCCGTCAGCACGCGGCCGGCTGCGATCTGACCGGGATGACCGCGCAGCGCCTGGATTTCGGGGCGGAACGGCGCGGTCGAGGCCATCGCGGCATCGACCGACAGCGCGCCGGTCACCAACGCGGCGTTGAGCAGATCATGCGCGCGCAACAGGCCGGCGAGCGCATAGGCCGTCGAGAACTGCGTGCCGTTGATCAGCGCGAGGCCTTCCTTCGGCCCGAGGGTGACCGGCGTCAGGCCGGCGTGCGCCAGCGCCTCGCGCCCGGGCACCAGCCGGCCATCGTGGAAGGCCTGGCCCTCGCCGATCATGACCGCCGTCATGTGCGCGAGCGGCGCCAGATCGCCGGAGGCGCCGACAGAGCCCTGCTGCGGCACGAACGGAGACACGCCGCGCGCCAACATCGCCTGGAGCTGTTCGACGATCTCGCGCCGCACGCCCGAGGCGCCGCGGCCGAGCGAGATGATCTTCAGCGCCATCATCAGCCGCACGACCGGCTCGGGCGCCGCCGGGCCGACGCCACAGCAATGCGAGAGGATGAGGTTGCGCTGGAGCTGCGCGGTCTGATCGGGCGGAATGCGCTTCGAGGCCAGCTTGCCGAAGCCGGTGTTGATACCATAGACCGGCTCGGCGCCTTGCGCCGCCCTGGCGACGATCGCGGCCGCCGCATCGACATCAGGCCAATAGGAAGGCTCGAGCACGACCGCAGCTCCCGCATAGATCTGCGCGAGATCGTCGAGGCCGACGCGGCCGGGCGCCGCAATGATCGTGCTCATTCGCCCCTCCAGACACGCTGATGCAGCGGATTGAAGCCCATGCGGTAAACCAGCTCCGCCGGGCGGCTGATGTCCCAGATCGCGAGATCGCACCATTTGCCGGCGTCGAGCGTGCCGGTCTCAGCCGACAGACCAAGTGCGCGGGCGCCTTCGCGCGTCACTGCGGCAAGACACTCGTCGACGGTCATGCGAAACAAGGTCGCGGCCATGTTCATCGTGAGCAGCAGCGAGGTCAAAGGCGACGAGCCTGGATTGCAGTCGGTGGCGAGCGCGAGCTTCACGCCATGTTTGCGGAACAGCTCGACCGGCGGCTTCTGCGTCTCGCGGATGAAGTAGTAGGAACCGGGCAGCAGCACTGCGACCGTGCCGGCGCGCGCCATCGCGGCGGCGCCGGCATCGTCGGTGTGCTCGAGATGATCGGCCGAGAGCGCGCCGAATTCGGCGGCGAGCGCAGCGCCACCGAGATTGGACAGCTGGTCGGCATGCAGCTTGACCGGCAGGCCGAGCGCTTTCGCCGCGGCAAATACCCGCGACGTTTGCGCGTGAGAGAAGGCGATGTTCTCCATGAACGCATCGACGGCATCGGCGAGGCCCGACCTTGCGACCGCCGGCAGCATCTCATTGCAGACGAGATCGATGTAGCGGTCCTTGTCGCCGCCAGCCTCCACCGGCAGCGCGTGGGCGCCGAGAAAGCTGGTGCGCACGCCGACCGGCCGCCGGCTGCCGAGCGCGCGGGCTGCGGACAATTGCCGCAGCTCGGTTGCGGTTTCCAGGCCATAGCCGGACTTGATCTCGATCGTGGTGACGCCCTCGGCGAGCAGTGCATCGAGCCGCGGCAGAGCGCTTGCAACCAGCGCCTCCTCGCTGGCGGCGCGCGTTGCAGCGACGGTCGAGACGATGCCGCCGCCAGCGCGGGCGATCTCCTCATAGCTCGCGCCCGCCAAGCGCAGCTCGAACTCATGGGCGCGGTCGCCGCCGTAGACGAGATGGGTGTGACAATCGACGAGGCCCGGCGTGATCCAGCGGCCCTCGCAATCGATGCGCTCGGGCGCATCCGCATTGGCTGGAAAATCGGACTGCGGGCCGGCAAAGGCGATGCGGCCGCCGCGCGCGGCCACCACGCCCTGCTCGATCACGCCGAGGCCCGGCTGCCCCTCGCGCAGCGTCGCGAGCCGCGCATTGTGCCAGATCCGATCGAAGCGCTCGGCCATGCTGCTGCCTCCCAACTTCACGAAAGCTTGACGGGCGATATGTCTATACATAAACTCGCTTCCGCCGTCCTGTCCAGCGGGCTTATCGATCATGGCGTCACTGCACTTCGCATCCGCGCTTCTGCCCAAGGGTTGGGCCGAGGACGTGCAGGTCGTCATCAGCAACGGCACAATCGCGTCGGTCACCGCGGGCGTGCCTCCGACCTCCGCCGACGAGCAACATGAGGTCGCGATCCCCGGCATCGCCAGCCTGCACAGTCACGCGTTCCAGCGCGGCATGGCAGGGGTTGCCGAGATCAGCGGTCCTTCCACCGACACGTTCTGGACCTGGCGCGAGACGATGTATCGCTTCGCGCTGGCGATGAGCCCTGACGATGTCGAGGCGGTCGCGACGCTGCTCTATGTCGAGATGCTGGAGCGCGGTTTTACGCGGGTCGGCGAATTCCATTATCTGCATCATGATCGCGATGGCACGCCTTACGCCGACATCGCCGAGATGGCGGTGCGCATCGCCGGTGCAGCTCAATCATCCGGCATCGGCCTGACGCTGCTGCCGAGCTTCTATGCGCATGGCGGGTTCGGCGGCGCCGCGCCGCATGAGGGACAGCGGCGCTTCATCTGCGATGTCGATCGCTTCGAGAGGCTGCTCGCGGCGTCGCGCAGGGCTATCAGCACTCTTGCCGGCGCCAATCTCGGCATCGCGCCGCACAGCCTGCGCGCCGTCGCGCCGGATGAGCTGAGCACGCTGTTGCCGCTTGCGGACGGCGGCCCGATCCACATTCACGCCGCCGAGCAGGTCAAGGAGGTCGAGGACTGCCTGGCCTGGTCGGCGCAGCGTCCCGTGCAATGGCTGCTCGATCATCATGCCGTCGATGCTCGCTGGTGCCTGATCCACGCGACGCACATGACGCCGGATGAAACGGCGGCACTCGCGAGCAGCGGCGCGACGGCCGGCCTTTGCCCCATCACCGAAGCCAGCCTCGGCGACGGCATCTTCCCGGCGCGCGACTTCTTGCGCGCGCGTGGACGCATCGGCGTAGGCACCGACTCGAACGTGCTGGTCGGCGTGAGCGATGAGTTGCGCCAGCTCGAATACGGCCAGCGGCTGACGCATCGCGAGCGCAACGTGCTGACGTCAAGTCCGGATGCGTCGACGGGCCGCACGCTTCTCGATGCCGCGCTCGCCGGCGGCGCGCAGGCGCTGGCGCAATCTCTCGCCGGGCTGCAGGTGGGCGGCCGTGCCGACATCGTCACGTTCGATCTGACGCATCCTTCGCTCGCGGGGCGGACGCAAGATGCGCTGCTCGACGGCTGGATCTTCGCGACGTCGAACGACGCGATCGACTGCGTCTGGGCCGGCGGCGCCAAGGTCGTCCAGGGCGGCCACCATCGTTCGCGCGACACGGCCCGGCGCGGCTTCAACAGGGCCGTGCGGAGGCTGCTCGCATGAGCCTCGCCGAGGATCGCGCCAAGCCGGGAGCCGGTACGCTCTACAAGAAGATCCGGCACGACATCGAGCGCCGCATTCTGACCGGCGAATGGCCGCCGGGCCATCGCATCCCGTTCGAGCACGAGATCATGGAGCACTATGGTTGCTCGCGCATGACCGTGAACAAGGCGCTGTCGGAGCTTGCCCAGGCCGACCTGATCGAGCGGCGGCGGCGCGCCGGCACTTTCGTGCGGCGGCCGCAATTCCTGTCGGCCGTGCTGAAGATCCCCGACATCCGCGCCGAGATCGGCGCGCTCGGCCGCGCCTATGGCTACGAGCTGATCTCATCGACGCGCCGCACCGCCAACGCGGCCGATCGCGAGCGCCTCGGCGTCAAGACGCCATGCAAGGTGATCGCGATCCGCTGCCGGCACAGCGCCGACAATTTGCCATTCGCGATCGAGGATCGCCTGATCGACCTCGATGCCGTCCCCGACGCGGCCAAGGCCAATTTCAAGGTCGATCCGCCCGGCTCCTGGCTGCTACATCACGTGCCATGGACCGAAGCGGAGCATGCGATCAGCGCCATCGTCGCCGACGAGGCGATCGCCGATGGGCTCGACATCGCGATCGGCGCACCCTGCCTCGTGATCGAGCGGCACACCTGGCGCCAGAACCAGCCGCTCACAGCGGTGCGGCTGGTCTATCCCGGCGAGCAGCATCGGCTTGTGGCGCGGTTCAGGGGCAGCGAATGAAACGATCAAGCGCGCCCGGCCTGAGCACGAGATTTGCAAGCACGCTTGCAGACGCAGGCGGACCGCGCAGCCTTGACGGCGCGCGAGCCGCGCGACCAGTTTCCTCCCACCGCAAAGGACGATGACGATGCGCAGATTCGGGCTACTTGCAGTAACGGCCGCGCTCCTGACTTCGACGACCGCCTACGCCGATGACGTCAAGGTCGGCATCGGCATTTCCGGCTGGACCGGCTTCGCGCCGCTGACGCTGGCGAAGGAAGCCGGCATCTTCAAGAAGAACGGCCTCGACGTCACCATCAAGAAGATCCCGCAGAAGGATCGCCACCTCGCGATCGCCGCCGGCGACGTGCAGTGCGCGGCAACTACGGTCGAGACCTGGATCTCCTGGAACGCCAACGGCGTCGCCACCAAGCAGATCTTCCAGCTCGACAAGAGCTACGGCGCCGACGGCATGGCCGTGCGCAACGACATCGCTTCCATCAAGGACCTGAAGGGCAAGACCGTCGCCGCGTCTGCACCCGGCACCTCGCCCTATTTCGGGTTGGCCTGGATGCTCAAGAAGAACGGCCTCACGGTGAAGGACGTCACCATCGTGAACCTGGAGCCGGCCGCCGCAGCGCAGGCCTTCGTCGCCGGTCAGAACGACGCGGCGATGACCTACGAGCCGTATCTGTCGACGGTGCGCGCCGCTCCCGACAAGGGCAAGATCATCGCCACCACCCTCGATTATCCGATGGTGATGGACACGTTCGGCTGCACACCGAAGTTCCTGTCCGAGAACCCGAAGGCCGCCAAGGCGCTTGCCGACAGCTATTTCGAGGCGCTGGACATGATCGCCAAGGACCAAGCCAAGGCCTATGAGATCATGGGCGCGGACGTGAAGCAGACGGCTGAGCAGTTCGGCAACTCCGCCAAATATCTGCGCTGGCAGGACAAGGCCGCGAGCCAGAAGTTCTTCGAGACCGAGTTCAAGACCTTCAACAAGGAGGCCGCTGAGCTCCTGCTCGAGGTCGGCATCGTCAAGCAGATCCCGAAAATCGACGACCTCTACGACGCGAGCTTCATCAAGTAGCTCGGAGCTAAGCTCTGAGTGATCCGTCATTGCGAGCGTAGCGAAGCAATCCAGGGCGGGGTGCGACTCTGGATTGCTTCGTCGCTTCGCTCCTCGCAATGACGATGTGGAGAGATCATGCCCTCGTGAATTTATTCGAACCGACCACCAGCAGCCCGCGACACCGGGCGTACCGCCTCCACCACGAAAGCCTTTCTCCGTGATCCGACCTCTCGATCCCGTCAGCGCCAGGTCAAGAACAGCGCTCGGCCTCGCCTTCTTCGTCGTCTTCGTCGCGGCGTGGTCCCTGGCGACGTTCGGCGGCTACGTGTCGAAGACCTTCCTTGCCGATCCGCTGACGATGGTGCGCGAGGGCTGGGATCTGCTGACCAAGTTCGGCTTCCTCTATGACATCGGCATGACCGTCTGGCGTGTCGTCGGCGGGTTCGTGCTCGCGGCTGCCATCGCCGTCCCGCTCGGCCTACTGATGGGCGCCTACAAGCCGGTCGAGGCGTTCCTCGAGCCGTTCGTGTCCTTCGCGCGCTATCTGCCCGCCTCCGCTTTCATTCCGCTGTTGATCCTGTGGGCCGGCATCGGCGAGCTCCAGAAGCTTCTGATCATCTTCATCGGCTCGGTGTTCCAGATCATCCTGATGATCACCGTGACTGTCGGCAATACCAGACGCGATCTCGTCGAGGCTGCGTATACGCTGGGCGCCAGCGACCGCGGCATCATCGGCCGGGTGCTGCTGCCGTCCGCTGCGCCTGATATCGCCGAGATCCTGCGGCTCGTGCTCGGCTGGGCCTGGACCTACGTCATCGTCGCCGAGCTGATCGGCTCGTCTTCCGGCATCGGCCACATGATCACCGACAGCCAGGCGCTGCTCAACACCGGACAGATCATCTTCGGCATCATCGTCATCGGCCTGATCGGGCTGATCTCGGACTTCCTGTTCAAGACGTTCAACGCCTGGCTGTTCCCGTGGAAGCTCGCATGACCACGCTCGTCATCAACAACGTCACGCGCACCTTTCCGGCCCGCCAGGGCCATGCGCCGACACGCGCGTTGGAGCCGGTCGAGCTCACGATCGGCACCAACGACTTCGTCACCATCCTCGGGCCCTCCGGTTGCGGCAAGTCGACCTTGCTGCGCATCGTCGCGGGCCTCGATCAACCGACCAGCGGCAAGGTGCTGCTCGACGGCCGCGAGGTGACCGGTCCCGGCGCCGATCGCGGCATGGTGTTCCAGTCCTACACGCTGTTTCCTTGGCTCACCGTGCGCGAGAACATCGCCTTCGGCCTGCGCGAGCGCGGCGTGGCGGAGGCCGAGCGCAATGCCATCGCCGATCGCTTCATCCGACAGATCGGCCTCAAGGGCTTCGAGAACCACTGGCCCAAGCAGCTCTCCGGCGGCATGCAGCAGCGCTGCGCGATCGCGCGCGCGCTCGCCAACGATCCGAAGATCCTGTTGCTCGACGAGCCGTTCGGCGCGCTCGACAACCAGACGCGCGTGCTGATGCAGGAGATGCTGCTCGGCATCTGGGAGCGCGACCAGAAGACGGTGCTGTTCGTCACCCACGACATCGAGGAGGCGATCTTCCTCGGCAGCCGGGTGCTGGTGATGAGCGCGCGGCCCGGCCGCATCAAGGCCGACATCAAGATCGAGCTGCCGCATCCGCGCTCCTACAAGGTCAAGACCTCGCCGGAGTTCGTGGCGCTCAAGGAGCGGCTGGTCGAGGAGATCCGCGCCGAGGCGCTGAAGGTAGCGGCGGAGGCGTAATCCCCGCCGCGCCCGATCAGAACCGCTCGGGCCTGACCACCTCGACATCGGACACGGTGACGAGGCCGATCTGATGCTGGACCACGGCAAAGACGGCATCGAGCACGGCATCGACGCGGCCGCCATCGACGATGCACATGATCGCCGCCATCTGGCCGACCTCCGAGACCTGCCCGCCGGCCGACCAGGGGCCGGACTGGCCGCGCCCGGCGATCACCGGCAGCACGGAATAGCCGGTCACGCCGGCCTGGTCGAAGCGCTCGGTGACCCGGCGCAGCAGCGGCATCTCGATGATCAGATCGATGCGCTTCTTGGCGAATGTCTTCATCGTCTCCTCCCTCATTTCACGGCGCCGGCGAGCATCGTCGCAGCGCCGATATAGAGCGGAATGCCGACCAGCAGGTTGAACGGAAAGGTGATCCCGAGCGAGAGCGTCAGCGGGATCGCTGCATTGGCCTCCGGCAGCGCCAGCCGCAGCGCGGCGGGCACGGCGATGTAGGACGCCGACGCCGCGAGCGTCATCAGCACGGCGGCAGAGCCGGCCGATAGCCCGATGGCACTTGCGAGCAGAGCGCCCAGCGCTGCGCCGATCAGCGGCATCAGCACGGCGAAGCTGCACAGCGGCACGCTGAGATATTTGCGTCCGTGCTGCAGGCCGCGGCCTGCGATCAAGCCCATGTCGAGCAGGAACACGCAGAGGACGCCTGGGAAGAGATCGACCAGGAACGGCTTCACCGTCGCGAGCCCCTTGGTGCCGGTGATCATACCCACCACGAAGGCACCGAGCAGAGTGACCACCGAGCCGTTCAGCATCACCTCGCGCCACATCGAATGCCCGTCCCCCGTTTCAGTCTTGCGATGCGGACGCGCGAGCTGCAGCGCCGAGACGATCGCGGGCGTCTCCATCGCGGCCGCGACCGCGACCATGTAGCCCGCGAACGGCAACGACACGAGATTGAGCGCGCCGGTGACGGCGGCAAATGTCACCGCCGAGATCGAGCCGTAGTGTCCGGCCACGGCCGCGGCGTCGACCGGCGACAGCCGGCTCATTCGCGTCAGCAGCAGATAGGCCAGGATCGGCGTGAAATAGGACAGCAGGACACCGGCGCAGATCGCGGCGACCAGATCCCAGCTCATGCCGTGATGCGCGACCTCGACGCCGCCGCGGAAGCCGATCGACATCAGGAGATAAAGCGACAGCAGCTTCGCCACCGCCTCAGGCACAGTGAGATCGGACTTCGCCAGCGCGGCGGCGAGGCCGACCATGAAGAACAGTACCATCGGCGACAGTAGATTCTGAAACGCAAGTTCGGTCAGCCCCATGAAGCGCTACTCCGCATCGGGCGGACGGCCTCTGGTGCCGGCCTCCGCCCTCCAAGGGCGCCCCCAATGGGCGCCGGCCGCACTTGCAGCAAAGGGCGATAATTTGTAAAATTGATAATTGAAAGCTTTACCATTGTGTTTCTCAATCATGACCGCCCCATGCCGAAGACGTTGACCAATCTCGACATCGACCTCGTGCGCACCTTCGCGACCATCGCGCGGCTCGGCAGCTTCACCCAGGCCGCCGAGCGGCTCGGACGCCAGCAATCGACGATCTCGCTGCAGATCGGGCGGCTCGAAAGCGCGGTCAACGCCAAGCTGCTGGAGCGCTCGCCGCGCGCGGTGGCACTGACCACCGAGGGCAAGCTGTTCCTGGACTACGCGCAGAAGCTGCTCGACCTGAACGACGAGGCGGTGGCGCGGTTCGGGGAGCCGATGATGACCGGCGTGGTGCGGCTGGGGACGCCGGAGGATTTCGCGACCCGCCATCTGCCCGAGGTGCTCGCGCGATTCGCGCAGGCCTATCCGTCTGTCGCGCTCGAAGTCACCTGCGACCTGACGCTCAACCTGGTCGACCGCTTCCGCGCCGGCGATTTCGATCTGGTGCTGGTCAAGCAGGAGCCATCGGTGCGCGCCAAGGGCCTGCGCGTCTGGCGCGAGCCGCTGGTATGGGTGTCAGGCAGCCGCGACTTCCTGCATCACGGCGCGAAGGTGCCGCTGGTGGTGTCGCCGCCGCCCTGCGTCTACCGCAAGCGCGCCACCACGGCGCTCGACAGAGCGAGGAAGCCATGGCGCATCTCCTACACCTGCGCCGCCCTGTCCGGCGCGCATGCCGCAGTCAAGGCAGGGCTCGGGCTCGCGGTGCTGCCGAAGGATATGGTGCCGGCAGGCCTGCACGTGCTCGACGGCCATGACCTACCGGATCTCAAGGACACCGAGATCGCGCTGCTCGAGGTCAAGGGTCTGTCGCTGCCGGCGCAACGGCTGAAGCAGCACATCGTTCGCTCGCTCGAATAGCAACGTAGCGGCCGACGCGCTTCAACCATGGCACGAGGTGGAATGCGCTCATCAGCAGATACATCACCGTCATGTCGCCGAGCGGCGCGCCCGCCGGCATGGCCGTGCAGATCACGTCCGACCGGCCGTCACGCGCCATGGCGTTCAGCACGGCCATCAGCGCGAAGGTCGGCGCCGCAGCGAAGCGGAGACCATTGGCGATGTCGGGCATCGCGCGCATCCTGGAGTGGAAGAACGCCATGGCTTTGCTCCTGCGTGTCAGCGCTTGCCGTATTCGTCGCGGCGGCGCCACCACACGCCCTGCTCGTTGCGGCCCTTCGGCGCGCGATCGAGCCATTGATAGGCGCCCCACAGCCCATCGAGGCCGCGCGCATAGGCCGAATAGGTGTGATAGACGGCACCATCCTCAAGGATGAAGGCGCTCATGCCCGGCCGATCGCGCATGAAGGTCGCGCCATCCGTGCCGGTGCCGGCGGCGATCTCCGCCACCATCGCCGGCACGTCGCCAGCCCCGAGCGGAGGACTGGTGCGGTAGTTGTAGTCGGTGCCGCCCCGGCGCTGCTGCTCCTCGGTGATCGCGACGTTGAAGTCGAAGTTGAAGTCGCTGCTCGCCGATGACGCCCACGGGAAGGTCCAGCCCATCCGCGCCTTGTACGCCTTCAGCTTCGCCAGCGGCGCGCGTGACACCGCCCACAGCATCACGTCGTGATTGGCGAGATGGACCTGGAAGCCGTTGAAGCCGTCGGCAATCATCGAGCAGGACGGGCAGCCGGCCTGGAAGTCGGGTCCGAACATGAAGTGATAGACGAGCAGCTGCGAGCGCCCCCTGAACAGGTCGGGCAGCGCGGCGGGTCCGTCCTCGGTGTCGAAGCGATAGGCCTTGTCGACGCGCACCCATGGCAGGGCCTGGCGGCGCTCCGCCAACTCGTCGCTGCGGCGGGTGAGTTCCTTCTCGGCTTGCAGCAGGTCGAGCCGGGCCTTCAACCAATCTTCGCGCGTCCCGGTGATATGCATGGTCATGATCGTCATCCTTTTGCGTGTTGACCGCAGCTCAGACTAGGATCGGTACGGGAGGGGCCGGGAGTGACAAGTATGGCGGGATTTGCATGGACTCGCTGATCTCAGCGGCGGCGCAGGCACTCGCTGCGGGCGATCCGCTCGGCGCATTGAACCGGGTTGCGTTGCGCGATGATCCCCCGGCGCTGGCGCTGCGCGGCATCGCGATGGCGCGGCTTGGCGATTTCGGGCGCGCGAAGGCGCTGCTGCGGCAGGCCGCGCGAAGCTTTGGCCCCAAGGCAGTTCTGGCCCGCGCCCGCTGCACCGTCGCAGAGGCCGAGATCGCACTCGCAGCGCGCGATCTCGGCTGGCCGACCAAGTCGCTCGCAGCGGCGCGTGAGACCCTGGAGCAGCAGGGCGACCGCGCCAATGCCGCCTATGCGCGCAGCCTAGAGATCAGGCGCATGATTCTGATCGGGCACCTCGATGACGCCGAGCGCAGCCTCGCCGAGCTCGATCCCTCGCCGCTGCTGCCGGCCGCACGCACGATCTACGAGCTGATCGTCGCCGGACTGGCCTTGCGCCGTCTACAAACAAAGACCGCGCGATCGGCGCTCGAGCGCGCGACGCGGTCGGCGCGGCAGGCCCGCATTCCGGAGCTCCAGGCGGAGATCGAGCGGGCCTCGTCGGCGCTGTCGGCGCCGGCCGCGCGGATGATCCTGCGCGGCGAGGAACGCCTGCTGCAGCTCGACGACGTCGAATCGCTGTTCCGGTCGGATGTGCTGATCGTCGATGCCTGCCGATTGGCGGTACGCCGGGCGAGCCAGATCGTGTCGCTGGCGCGGCGCCCGGTGCTGTTTGCACTCGCCCGGCGGCTGGCCGAGGGGGTCCCCGATGATGTGCCGCGGGCCGCACTGATCGCGCATGCATTCCGCGGCAAGGAAGCCGACGAGTCGCACCGCGCCCGCCTGCGCGTCGAGATCGGACGGTTGCGCCAGCTCCTCCATGGCCTGGCCGATATCAATGCCACGCGCGACGGCTTTGCCCTGGTGCCGTGTCGCGATCACGACGTCGTCGTCCTCGCACAGCCGATCGAGGACGACAATGCCACCGTGCTTGCTTGCCTCGCCGACGGTGAGGCATGGTCAAGCTCCGGCCTTGCGCTGGCGCTGGGCGCGAGCCAGCGAACCGTGCAGCGTGCCCTCGATGGACTGGCATCGTCCGGCAGGGTCCAGTCGTTCGGTCGGGGCCGCGCGCAACGCTGGACCTGCCCCGTCGTGCCGGAATTCGCGACCGCGTTGTTACTCCCGGCGTGGTCGTCGCTCGACTAGCGTGGGTCCATCGGAAAAAGTGGGATGTCAGACATGACACGAGCAACCGCAGAGATCATTCGCGAGTACGGCCCGTTCGACGACGCCGAGCGCGTCAACGGCGTCAGCTATGACGGTCGGCAGGTGTGGATCGCGACCGGCAACAGCATCAAGGCGTTCGATCCGGCCGACGGCGCGGTACGGAAGTCATTGGATATCCCCTCGCATGCCGGCACGGCGTTCGATGGCCGGCACCTCTATCAGATTGCCGAAGATCGCATTCACAAGGTCGATCCCGATAATGGCCGCGTGCTCGCGACGATCCCGGCGCCGTCGGGAGGCGGGGACTCGGGGCTCGCCTGGGCCGAGGGATCGCTCTGGGTCGGCGCCTATCGCGATCGCAAGATCCACCAGATCGATCCCGCGACCGGGCAAATCCTGCGCAGCATCCCGTGCACGCGTTTCGTCACCGGCGTCACCTGGGTCGATGGCGAGCTTTGGCATGGCACCTGGGAAGACGACGTCAGCGACATCAGGCGCATCGATCCCGCGACCGGCGAGGTGCTCGACCAGCTCGACATGCCTGCTGGCACCGGCGTCTCCGGCATGGAATCCGACGGCGGCGAGACGCTGTATTGCGGCGGCGGCGGCAGCGGCAAGGTCCGCGCCGTCAGGCGGCCGAAGCGGTCGCGAGGGTGAGCCGGCAAATCGACCCGCGGACGGCGTAGCGAAGGGAAGGCAGCCCTATTTCCCGATCGACGTATAGGCCGCCTTGCGGAAGTTGGCGTTGGCTTCCTCGCGGGTCTGCAGCTGCTGGCCACCGCCGCCACCGGCCGGCTTGGTCGGCGTGACCACCGAGAACAGGACGAAGCCGCCGGCCTTGCGCGGGAAGATGAAGTATTCGGCGATGTCCGACTTCTCGCTGTCCTCGCAGGAGGACATGCCGCGGAACACGACGGCGCTGTCGACCAGTTCGCTGTTGCGCGCCGAGATGAACTTGCCCTTGCAGTCGCGCGCGTCGTTGCCGATGATCGTGGCGGCGACTTCGAGGCCGTCGACATTCCGCTGCGGCGGCACGATCCGAACGAACCCGGTGGCGTTGTCGGCCTTCCAGGCGACCCCGCCCGATGTCAACCACACTGGCCGTTCGCCCCCGCCCAGAATGGCCGGATGCGACAGCGCGGCTTTGAGAATGAAGTTGGAGGCGATCTGCATCGCTTCCAATTGCAACTCGGGAGAGTCCTCCGACGCCCGCGCCGGCTGCGTGCTCGTCGTCGCGGTGGCGGCGGGCGGCGCTCCCTGACGCTGCGCCGAGGGAGCGCCGTGCTGCACGGTGAAATTCGTCGCGGCCGCCATTCCGCCGGCATTGATCATGCGCACGCAATTCGCCAGCGACGGCAGCAGCACGGACGTGCCGTTCAGATCGAACTGGAACAGATTGCCCTGCGCGAAGGCCGACATCGTCCGTGCCGCCCTGAACGCCTTGATCAGGCTGGAGTCGTTCGGCATCGGCACGACGACCATGTTGGCCGACCATACCGAGCCCTCGACATTGTAGGAATTGCGCCCATCGAAGCTGAGCACGATGGGAAACTTCTGCCCCTGCGAGAGCGACCAGCCGGGATGGATGAAGGCGAGAGCCCAGTTGAAGGTCGGCAGCGCCAGAACACCGAAATTGATGCCGCTCTTGTAGCTGGCGGAAGCGATGCAGCTCGAGAATTTTCCGGTGTTGTCGTCGGTGTAGGCGCCGCCCGACCAGCCCGCGACGGAGATGGAGCCGTAAGGCCCCTTCGCATGCGCAGGCTCATTCAACGCAGCTGTCGCCAGCGCCAGGAGCGAAAGCATCGTTCCAACGATCGTACGCCGCACCGTCATCCCAGTTCCCCGTTTTCGCCGCATTGTTGCAATTCCCGCGGCTACGTCAAGTAGCAGCGAAGAACGTGCGACTACCCCAGGGATTGCGAGGCCGACCGGCCTCGTGCCCACGAAGGCACAACATGTCGCGGACGTCCTCCACAGCCCTTCATGGGAGCGTCATCGAACTCCGCTAGCGCTTGCCGGGTCTCACGCAGGCCAAGGGCTTCCTCGAAAGGGTTTCCTCGACATGACCACCACGCTGCCGGTGCTCGGCGCCGCCCTCTCCGTCAAGTCCATTCCGGCTCATCGCGACTGGCTGCTCCAACGTCAACGCGATCTCGAGATCCAGGACTTCTTCCGCGCGGACCTTCTCGACAGCGACTGGCGCAGCACCGCCAAGGAGATCAAGTCGATGCTGGACGGGCACACCGGTCGGCTCGGCATCCACGGCCCGTTCTGGGGCTTCAAGATCGACAGCCACGACCCGATGATCCGCCGCGCCGTGACCAAACGCTTGCTGCAGGGGCTCGAGGTCGCCGAATTTCTCGGCGCCACCCAGATGGTGATCCACTCGCCGTACACGACCTGGGATGCCAACAACATCGACATGCTGCCGGACAATCGCGAGGCGCTGATCGAGCGTGTCAGGGCGACCTTGACCGACGTCATTGCCTCTGCCGAGCAGGCCAACTGCGAGATCGTGATCGAGAACATCGAGGACAAGAACCCGCAGGATCGCGTTGGACTTGCGAAGGCGCTGGGCAGCAGCAAGGTGCGGGTCTCGCTCGACACCGGCCATGCCAACTACGCGCACCATTCGACCGGCGCGCCGCCCGTCGACTACTACGTCGATTCTGCCGGCGACATGCTGACCCATGTCCATCTGCAGGACACCGACGGCTACGCCGACCGCCACTGGGCGCCGGGCGAAGGCAATATCCGCTGGGTCGCCGTGTTCCGCGCGCTCGCCCGACTCAATTCCAACCCGCGCCTGATCCTCGAACTGCGCAACCATGATCACGTCAAGGCCGGCGCAGCGTATCTCGCCTCGCTCGAGCTCGCTCAATAAGCCAACGCATCCTCATTTCTCGGACAACCTCAGACCACAGAGATATTGCCATGACCAAGCTCACCCGCCGCGGCCTGCTCGGCGCCGGCGCCGCGATCGGCGGCAGCTTCATCCTGCCGCGCGTCTCGATCGCGCAAGCCGACACCCGTCCCTCGGTCACCATCGCCGTGCAGAAGGTGACCAACTCGAACGTGCTCGACGTGCTGCGCGAGCAGTCCAATGTCGGCGAGCGCGTGTTCTACTCGTCGCTGTGGGAAGGCCTGATCTCCAAGAACTTCCGCGGCAATCTCGAAGCCGTTCCCGGCCTCGCCACCGAGTGGAAGCGCATCGACGACCAGACCGTCGAATTGAAGCTGCGCCAGGGCGTCAAGTTCCACAATGGCGACGAGATGACGGCCGAGGACGTCGTGTTCTCGTTCAGCCGCGAGCGCATGTTCGGCGACAGCGAGGCCAAGAGCCGCAGCACCATCAAGGCATTCGAGAAGATCCCGGCGCCGCGCCCCGGCAAGGAGCTGCCGCCGGACGTCATCGGCGTGGCCCGCCGCATCTGGCCGGATCTCGTCCGCGTCGATGCGATCGACAAATACACCGTGCGCTTCGTCAACGCGACGCCTGACGTGACCATCGAAGGCCGCCTGATGCGCTACGGCTCGGACATCATGAGCCGGCGCGGCTGGGAGGAAGCCGCGAGCTACCTCGACTGGGCGCGCAAGCCGATCACGACGGGTCCCTACAAGATCGTCGAGTTCAAGCCCGACGTGTCGCTGACCCTTGAAGCGCACGATGAATATTGGGGCGGCCGCCCGCCGCTGAAGCGCATCCGCTTCCTCGAAGTGCCGGAGGTCGCGAGCCGCATCAATGGGCTTCTCTCCGGCGAATATCAGTTCGCCTGCGACATCCCGCCGGACCAGATCGCCGGCATCGAGAAGAACGCGGCGTTCGAGGTCCAGGGCGGCACCATCCTTAACCACCGCCTCACCGTGTTCGACAAGAATCATCCGCAGCTCGCCAATCCGCTGGTGCGGCGCGCCTTCACCCATGCGATCGACCGCCAGGCGATCGTCGACAGCCTGTGGGCCGGCCGCACCCGCGTGCCGAAGGGTTTGCAGTGGGAGTTCTACGGCGACATGTTCGTCGCCGATTGGAGCGTGCCAGCATTCGATCCCAAGCTGGCGCAGGACCTGCTGAAGCAGGCCGGCTACAAGGGCGACCCGATCCCCTATCGCCTGCTGAACAACTACTACACCAACCAGGTCGCGACCGCGCAGGTGCTGGTCGAGATGTGGCAGGCGGTCGGCCTCAATGTGCAGATCGAGACCAAGGAGAACTGGTCGCAGATCCTGGAGCGCGGCCCGACCCGCGCCGTGCGCGACTGGTCCAACTCGGCCGCGTTCAACGATCCGGTTTCGTCGCTGGTCGCCCAGCATGGCCCCAACGGCCAGCAGCAGCAGGTCGGCGAATGGAGCAACGACGAGCTGAACCGGCTGTCGGAGTTCTTGGAGACCTCGACAGATCGCGACGCTCGCAAGAAGGCGTTCCGCCGCATGCTGGAGATCGCCGAGCGCGAGGACCCGGCCTACACGGTGCTGCACCAGAACGCGACCTTCACCGCCAAGCCGAAGTCGATCAAGTGGAAGGCCTCGCCGGCCTTCGCGATGGACTTCCGCATCGGCAACTACGGAGCGTGATGCCGTGGCGCCGCTGATCAGCATCTCCGGCCTCAGGGTCGCGTTCGACGGCACGCCCGTGCTGCATGGCATCGATCTCGACATCCGCAAGGGCGAGGCCGTCGGCCTCGTCGGCGAGTCCGGATCCGGCAAGTCGGTGACGTGGCTCGCGGCGCTCGGCCTGTTGCCGGTCAAGGCGAAAGTGTCCGGATCAGCCAAGCTCGAAGGCCGCGAGCTGCTGGGTGCTGATGGCGGGGTGCTCGACCAGGTGCGTGGCCGGCGCATCGCGATGATCTTCCAGGATCCGGCGAGCGCGCTCAATCCGGTGCTCACGATCCGCCGCCAGTTGTGCGAAAGCCTCGCGCTGCATCGCGGGCTGCGCGGCGAGGCCGCGCGGGCCGAGGCGCTCAGGCTGCTCAATCTCGTCGGCATTCCCGATGCGGCGCGGCGGCTGTCGGCTTATCCGCACGAGTTCTCCGGCGGCCAGGTCCAGCGCATCATGATCGCGATGGCGCTCGCCGGCCAGCCCGACCTCCTGATCGCCGACGAGCCGACCACCGCGCTCGACGCCACGATCCAGGCGCAGATCCTCGATCTGTTGTCGGCCATCCGGCGCGAGTTCAACATGGCGATGGTCCTGATCAGCCACGACCTCGGCGTCGTCGCCGAGAATTGCGACCGCGTCTGCGTGATGTATGCGGGCCGCATCGTCGAGCGCGCCCCGGCGACGAGGCTGTTCGATGATCCCTGGCACCCCTACGCGCAGGGCCTGATCGGCGCGCTGCCGCCGCTCGATGGCATCAGGCGGCGGCTGCAGGCCATTCCCGGCACGGTCCCTGATCCGGGCGCGCTGCCGAGCGGTTGCGCCTTCGCGCCGCGCTGCACGTTTGCCGGCGACGGCTGCCATGCCGGCGTGCCGCCGCTGGCGCCGATCGAGCCGGACCGCGCGGTGGCCTGTCTGCGGCCGCAGCGTCTGCCGGTGGAGCTCGCCGCCGAATGACCGCGCCGCTGGTCGAGGTCCACGGGATCTCGCGCACCTACCGGATGAGGTCCGGCCTGTTCGGGCGTCCTGCATCGGTCCACGCCGTTGACTGCTTGAGCTTTGCGATTGCGAAGGGCGAGACGCTCGGCATCGTCGGCGAATCCGGCTCCGGCAAATCCACCACCGGGCGCATGGTGCTCGGACTCGAGCCGCCCGACCAGGGCAGCGTGCGCTTCGGCGGCGCGCCGATCGCAGCACTAGGCTCGGCGGCCTGGCGCGCGCAGCGCGCGCGCATGCAGATGATCTTCCAGGATCCGCTCGGCGCGCTCGATCGCAGGCTTGCCGTCGCCGAGCAGATCCGCGAGCCGCTCGACATCCATGACATCGGGACCAAGCCAGAGCGCGAGGCGCGCGTGCGCGAGCTGCTGCACGCCGTCGATCTCAACGACAGCCATGGCCGGCGCTATCCCGGCGCACTGTCCGGCGGCCAGCGTCAGCGCATCGTGCTCGCTCGCGCACTGGCGACCAGGTCGGACTTTCTCGTCTGCGACGAGCCGGTCAGCGCGCTCGACGTCTCGATCCAGGCGCAGGTGGTCAACCTGCTCGTCGATCTGCAGGCGCGGCTCGGGCTGACCATGCTGTTCATCAGCCACGACCTGCGCGTCGTCAGGCAGATCAGCACCAAGGTCGCGGTGATGTATCTCGGCCGCATCGTCGAATATGGCGATGCCGACGATCTGTTCGCGCGGCCCCAGCATCCCTATACGCAGGCGCTGGTCTCGGCCTCCCCTGCTCCGGGACGCCGCAGCACCAACCGCATCGTCCTGACCGGCGATCCGCCGAATCCGGCCGCGCGCCCCTCCGGCTGCGCCTTCCATCCGCGCTGCAGCCGCGCGACCGCCCGCTGCGCCAATGAGGTGCCCGCGCTCACCGCGCTGGATCAACAGCGCCAGGTGGCTTGCCATCTCGTGACGGGGCCACAGTCACAGACCCAGGATGCCGCGTGATGCTGCGCTATTTCGCGATCCGCGTGTCGCGCGCGCTGCTGACGATCGCACTCGTCGTCACCTTCGCCTTCATCGTGCTCAGGCTGTCGGGCGATCCCGCGCTGATGATCATGGGGCCGGAAGCGCCGCCCGAGGTCATCGCCGCGTTTCGCAAGGCGTGGGGCCTCGATCATCCGATCTGGATGCAATATCTCGACTACTTCAAGGCAATCGGCCAGGGCGAGCTCGGACGCTCGATGCGCGACGGCCGGCCGGCGATCCAGCTCGTCATCGAGCGCGTCCCGGCGACCCTGGCGCTGACCATCCCGGCGTTCCTGGTGAAGGTGTTGCTCGGCATTCCCGCCGGCATCTATGCAGCGCTTCACCGCGGCTCAGCCATCGACCGCGCCGTGATGATCACGGCGGTGGCCGGCTTCACGGTGCCGAGCTTCGTGCTGGCGCTGATTCTGGTGCTGATCTTCGCCGTCCAGCTCGGCTGGCTGCCGTCGGGCGGGCAGGACTCCTGGCGTCATGCCATCCTGCCGATCGTGACGCTGGGCTTCGGCGGCGCTGCGGTGCTGGCGCGGTTCACGCGTAGCGCGATGCTCGAGATCCTCGGCCAGCCCTATATACGGACCGCATCAGCCAAGGGCGTGCCCTGGCGCCGGGTCATCACCGACCATGCGCTGCCGAACGCCGCGATCCCGACCGTCACCATCCTCGGCTTCATGGTCGGCAGCCTGATCGCCGGCGCGGTCGTGGTGGAAAGCGTGTTCTCGTGGCCGGGCGTCGGCCGGCTGCTCGTCGTCGCCGTCGCCAATCGTGACCTCGCGGTCGTGCAATGCATCCTGCTGCTGGTGGCGATGACGATGGTCACGTCGAACCTGATCGTCGATTTCCTCTACGGCCTGCTCGATCCGCGGCTGCGCAGCAAGGGAGCGGAGGCATGACCGACGTCGCGATGAAGGCACCTGCCGCGCGGCGGCTGAGCTGGCCCGACGTTCCCGTCTCCGTCACGATCGCCGCGTGCTGGATCGCGGCAATGCTGCTGCTGGCCGTCTTCGCCGACCAGTTCGCACCTTATGGCTTCACCAAGTTCGACCTGCGCAATCGCCTGGCGCTGCCCGGCAACGCCGCGCATTGGCTCGGCACCGACGAGCTCGGCCGTGACGTGCTGTCGCGTCTGATCGTCTCGATCCGGATCTCGCTCCTGATCGCATTCGGCGCCACCGCGATCTCCGCCATCGCCGGCACCACGCTCGGCTTTCTCGCCGCGCATTTTCGCGGACTGGTCGAGCAGTTCGTGCTGATGCTGGCGGACTTCCAGGCCAGCATGCCGTTCCTCATCCTCGCGCTTGCCGTGCTCGCCTTCTTCGGCAACTCGCTGCCGCTCCTGATCGGGCTGATGGGCCTGTTCGGCTGGGAGCGCTATGCGCGCATCGCGCGCGGGCTCGCCATCTCGGCCAATGCGCAAGGCTATGCCGCCGCCGTGCGCCAGCTCGGCGCGACGCCGCAGCGCGTGTATCTCAAGCACATCCTGCCGAACATCGCCTCGACCCTGATCGTGTCGATGACGCTGGTGTTTCCGGAAGTCATCCTGCTGGAGTCCGGCCTCTCGTTCCTCGGGCTCGGCGTGCAGCCGCCGATGACGAGCCTCGGCAACATGGTCGGCTATGGCCGCGAATATCTCACGCGCGCGCCGTGGATCATGCTGGCGCCGGCGATCATCATCGTCGTGACCACGCTTGCGGTGTCCGTGATCGGCGACTGGCTGCGTGACCGGCTCGACCCGACGCTGCAATAGCTGCACTCAGCCGCGGGCTTCCTTGGTCGCAGAGGCGGCCTGTTCGCAGATGATCACCGCGTTGCCAGCCGGCTCGCCCGCCAGCGCCGTCCATTTCGATGCTTCCTGCAGCCAAAGGTCGCGGCGTGCCGGATCGCGTGCGGCTTCCTCATGGCAGCTCGACGCCGCCGCCAAACATGCCGATTTCCTGTCCATGCGCCAAGGTCCGACAGATCAACCCCAAATGCGTTAACACAGGATAGCGCGATCTGAGGTTGTGATCGACTTCGCATGATTGTCCTGCCGGCAGGTTACACATAGCGCATCGGCAGCGAATGATGTGCGTGGCAGGCGGCCACCGCGGCATGGCCGAACGCGACCGAGATCTGGTGTAGGTCGGTGACGACGTCGCCGATACCATAAAGCCCGTCGACGCCGCAGCGCTGCTTGGCGTCCACCTCCAGAAAATCCTCGGCCGTGTGTCGCGCGCCCATCCGGATGGCGAGCTCCGAGCGGACCTCAGCCCCCAGCGCGGGATAGATAACCTCGAAGTGTTCGCTGGCGCCATCCGCGAACGCCGCCTCGATGGCACCGCTCCGGCGCTGAAGCGACTGGAGAGGCGGCATCACGCGAACCCCGGCCGCGGCCAGCTGCTGCCGCGCTGCGTCGTTCTGCGCGTCATCGCTCGGGATCAACGTGATGTCGGCGCTGTAGACACGCATGAACAGCGCCTTGCCTGCAGCATGACCGAGTGCACCGACGATCGCGATCTTGCGGCCGGCTGCCTCGTAGCCATCGCAGACAGGGCAGTAGCGCAGCTCACCCTGGCGAACCGCCTCGATCCAGTCGGGAAGAGGAAACTGCCTGTCGACGATCCCCGTCGCCAGAATCACCCGCTGCGCGGCGATTGCGCCGTCAGCATATGTCGCGACGACGTCGGCGCCGGTCCTGTCGAGCGATGTCACCGTGCCGCGGATGATCGGAACGCGGAGGTCCTCCACCTGATGCTCCATCCGCGCGAGCAGCTCATGTCCCGAAATGCCGTCAGGAAAGCCAGGTAGACTATGACTGCGGGGAATCAGGGCTGCCCGAGATGCGCCGCTGTCGATGATCACGACGTCCCGTCGGAACCGCGCCAGATAGATCGCGGCCATCAGGCCGGTCGGCCCGCCGCCGACGACGAGAACTTCGGTGCGCATCGCAGCCCCTCGCCCTTCTTGACAGCTCGGCCGCGTCTGCCGCGAACCCGTTGTTCGTCCCATGCGCGCGACCGCTGCCGAACCGCAGGTTCCTGAGCGCTCGGTCGACGCCGACACCCGAAATTCTACGCAGCCAGCGGTCCTAAGTTCCCCCCCCGGGCTCCGGAGCGAAATTCGCTCGGCCATAATCCGGAACACACAAGGAACTTTTTTTGGGCAACGGAACTTAACCTATGTCACTGCCATGCCGCGGCGATAGTGGCAAAATTTGACACCTAAGGTTGCGTTTCGGGGAGAATCGATGCGATTTGAGAATTCAACCGACGAAAGTCTGTTGGCCTATTATGAGAGTATCCGAAAGCAAGTTGCCGCTGATAGTCGGATCGGGGGACCCTATCGGCTCATCGGAGACCGGGCCAAGCAATACGCCCAGGAGCTTCAGGCTGAAATGCGACGACGGCAGATGCGCTTTACGCCCATCGAATGGCCGAACTGATCTGTAGAATTAATGGTGTCGTTCGTGGAGAGATACCCGTCACGCGACCGCACATATGGATGGACCGGCGATGCCCTCTTCCACAAGGGGAGAGGGCACCGCATTGCGCAGGAATTATTTCGCAGCCAAGCAAAACGGGCTCACGATCATTCCCACGACCAGCTCGCGAAATCGTTCTCGAACTGAGGCACGTCCTTCCAGACGCCCTTCAGCTTCTTGTTGATCACCGTGATCCACTGCGGCTGGAACAGGAAGCCGGCGGCCGCATCCGTTGCCAGCATGCGCTGGGCGTCGCCGAGCAGCTTGGTGCGCTCCGCCTCGTTCGGCGTGTCGACGATCTTCTG
The DNA here is from genome assembly GCF_032489675.1 of Bradyrhizobium sp. SZCCHNR1043. Lineage (NCBI taxonomy): Bacteria > Pseudomonadati > Pseudomonadota > Alphaproteobacteria > Hyphomicrobiales > Nitrobacteraceae > Bradyrhizobium > Bradyrhizobium sp. SZCCHNR1043. The sequence goes on along the minus strand of NZ_JAUEYN010000011.1, from coordinate 239,670 downwards.
ATACAGCTTGTCGAAGGCCTCGGACTGATAGCCGAAGTAGTAGTTCTTATCGGTGAACTTCACGAGATCGAACGGCTCGACATGCGAGACGATGGTCAGGTCGAAATCATGCGGTCCGTTGAACACCTGTGACAGCCACGCCGCCCATTCGAGATTCTCGATCTTGGCGACGATGCCGACCTTGGCCAATTGAGCCGCGAGCACCTCGCCGCCCTGGCGCGCATAGGCCGGCGGCGGCAGCCGCAGCGACAGTTGCAGCGGCGTGGCGATGCCGGCTTCCGCCAGCAGCTTCTTGGCCTTCTCCGGGTCGTAGGGATTGATGTCGGTGGTGTCGACATAGCCGAGCGAGCCCGGCACGTAGAAGCTTCCGATCGGCGTACCCAGGCCGTCGACGGCGCCTTCGATCATCGCCTTGCGATCGATCGCGGCAAGGATCGCGCGGCGGACGCGGACGTCGTCGAGCGGCTTCTTCTTGTTGTTGATGGTGACGATGGTCTTCGCCTTTGAGCCGCCGATCAGCACGGTGAAGCGCGGGTCGGACTTGAACTGCGGCAGCGTGCGCGCCGACGTTCCGCGCGGAAAGGCATCAACGTCGCCCGACAGCAGCGCCGCTACCTGCGCCGCCGGATCGGAGATGAAGCGGATCGTCACCTTGGACAGCTTCACGGCTGCGGCGTTGCGATAGTCCGGCCATTTGTTCAAGCTCAGGGACGAGCCCTTGGCCCAGCTACCCAGCGTGTACGGCCCAGTACCGACCGGCTGCGTCGCGTTGGTCGGCGCGCTCTTCGGCTCGACGATCGCGGCTGTGGCCTGTCCGAGCAGGAACGGCAGGTTGGGCTCGGAATATTTGAGCTTGACCTCGATCGTCTCGGCATCGGGCGCGTTGACCGCCTCCATCGCCTGGAACAGCGCCTTGTCCTTGTTGGTGCTGTTCGCGGCGCCGGCGCGCTCGAACGAGAACTTCACGGCGGCGGAATCGAACGCCTCGCCGTTCTGGAATTTCACGCCCTTGACGAGCTTGAAAGTGTAGCTCTTCAGATCCGACGAGGCCTGCCAGCTCGAGGCCAGCAGCGGCGACACCGAGCCGTCCTCGTTGATCTTGGTCAGCGTCTCATAGACGTTGTAGAGCGTGACCTCGGCGATGGCCGCGGCGGCCGCGCTGGTCGGATCGAGCCCCGGCGGCTCCAAGGTCATGCCGACGACGACGCTGTCCTTCTTGCTTTGTGCCGAGGCCGGCACAGCGGTGGCCGCGACGAGCGCGGCCAATGCGACGATGGATAGTCTTTTCAACATTGTTCGTTTCTCCCGGACGGAACCAAGTTACGCGTCAAAGCGGCTTCGAGACAAGAGGCTGGTGTTCTGCGGCGACGAGCGCCGGCAGCGCCATCACGCTTTCCGCCTTGTGGCAGGCAGCGGAATGCAGCCCCGTGAGCGCCCGCAGGGAGGGTGCCGTCGCCCGGCACTGGACATCAGCGAGTGGACAGCGCGGCGCGTAGGCGCATCCGGCCGCGCCGAGGGATTGCGACGCGATCGCGACGCTCTCGCGCCGGCGCCGGATCGCGCCGGCCTGCGCCCGCGGCACGGCGTCGAGCAGCGCCCGGGTGTACGGGTGCGCGCACTGGCCGAACAGATCCTCGGGCCGTCCGCGCTCGACGATGCGCCCGAGATACATCACCGCGACCTCGTCGCAGAGATAGTCGACGACTGCCAGATCATGACTGATCAGCACATAGCTGAGGCCGAATTGCTCCTGCAGGTCCTGCATCAAATTGAGCACCTGCGCCTGCACCGAGACGTCGAGCGCGCTGACAGGCTCGTCGGCGACGATCAGCTTCGGCTGCGTGATCAGCGCCCGCGCGATCGCGATGCGCTGACGCTGGCCGCCGGAGAACTCGTGCGGATACTTGTCCATGTCGGCGTCGCGCAATCCGACCTGCCGCAGCACCGTTGCCACGCGCGTGCGCAGGCTGTTGCGATCCGGGCTTTCCAAGGCGGTCAGCGGCTCGGCGACGATGCGCGCGATGATCTGGCGCGGATCGAGCGATCCATATGGGTCCTGAAACACCATCTGGAAATCGCGACGGGCCCGCCGCAGCTCATCCACCGAGAGGCGGTTGAGATCGCGCCCGGACATCAGCACCGATCCCGATGACGGCCGCTCCAATGCCATGATCAGCCGCGCCAAGGTCGACTTGCCGGAGCCGGACTCGCCGACGATGCCGAGGCTCTTACCCGGCATCAACGTCAGCGACACGCCGTTGAGCGCGAGCACCTGGCCCGGCGGCCGCAGCAGGCTCTCGCGCGGCAGCGTATAGCGCTGCACAAGATCCCTGACCTCGAGCAGCGGCGTCTCGCCAGCTCCTTGCGATGCCGTGCTCAAGCGACAACTCCCACCGGATCACGCGCAAGCGCGACATCGGTCCGGATGCAACGGACGCCATGACCGATGCCGATCTCGATCGCCGGCGGCAGCGCCGCGCGGCAGGCGTCGACGACCAGCGCACAGCGATCGGCGAACGGACAGCCGGCCGGCAGATCGGCGAGCTCCGGCACGGTACCGGCGATGGTCGCAAGCCGCGTACCCTTGCGGGCCCCGAGCCGCGGCCGCGCGCGGAACAGGCCCTGCGTGTAGGGATGGCCCATGCGCGAGAACACCGCATCGGTGCTGCCGCTCTCGACCACCGTGCCGCCATACATCACGATCATACGCTGCACATTCTCGGCGATGACGCCAAGGTCATGCGAGATCAGGATCATCGCCATGCCCTGCTCGGCCACGAGATCGGCGATGAGGTCGAGGATCTGGCGCTGGATGGTGACGTCGAGCGCGGTGGTCGGCTCGTCGGCGATGAGCACGTCGGGCTTGCAGGCCAGCGCCATCGCGATGGTGACGCGCTGGCGCTGGCCGCCGGAGAACTGGTGCGGATAGGCGTCGTAGCGTCGGGTGGGGTCCGGCAGACCGACGCGGTCGAGCAGCGCGATCGCCTGACGTTTCGCTTCAGTCGCGGAGCAGCCGGTATGTCGCTGCAGCGGCTCCGCCACCTGGTGGCCGATCGTATGCATCGGGTTGAGCGCGGTCATCGGCTCCTGAAAGATCATGCTGATGCGGTTGCCGCGCAGCTTGCAGTAATCGGCATCGGGCAATCCGACCAGCTCGCGGCCATCGAGCTTGATGCTGCCGCTGACGACAGCGCTGTCAGGCAGAAGCCCGAGCAGAGCGAGCGCCGTGATCGACTTGCCGCAGCCGGACTCGCCGACGATGCCCAAGGTCTCGCCGCGCCGGAGCGCGAACGACACCTCGCGCACCGCTTGCGCCGGGCCGCGGCTGGTGTTGAGCCGGATGCCGAGACCGCTGACATCGAGCAGAGGTTGATCGCTCGCCATCATCGCTGCCTCGCCAGCCGAGGGTCGAGCAGATCACGCAGGCCGTCGCCGAGCAGGTTGAGGCCGAGCACCGCGAGCGCGATGGCGGCGCCGGGGTACACGGCGAGGCTCGGCGACTGGAACAGCAAGGTCTGCGCATCGTTCAGCATGCGCCCCCAGGACGGCTGCGGCGGCTGGGTGCCCAAGCCGAGATAAGACAGCGCCGCCTCCGCCAGGATCGCCAGCGCAAACTGGATCGTCGCCTGCACGATCAGGATCGACAGGATGTTCGGCAGCACGTGCTCGATGGTGATGCGGAAGCGGCCCTTGCCGGCAGCGCGTGCCGCCAGGATGAACTCGCGCGCCCAGACAGCACCGGCCTGGCCGCGGGTGACGCGCACGAACACCGGGATCTGGAAGATGCCGATCGCGGTGATCGAGGTCACCATGCCCGGGCCGATCACAGCCGCCAGCATGATCGCCGACAACACCGCCGGAAAGGCGAAGGTGAAATCGCTGAAGCGCATGATCAGCTCCTCGGTCCAGCCGCGCTGCGCGGCTGCGATTAGGCCGAGGCAGACGCCGCAGGTGAGACCGATGCCGACGGCGATGATGCCGACCAGAATGGTCGCTCGCGCGCCGACCAAGAGCAGCGAGACGATATCGCGGCCGAGCACGTCGGTGCCGAGCCAATGCGCTGATGACGGCGGCCGCAGCTTCGAGGCGACGTCGATCTCATAGGCCGACCACGGCGTCCACACCAGCGACAGCAGCGCAGCGCCGAGCACCAGCAGACACAGCAGCGCGCCGACGATGAAGCTGCGATGGCGCAGCGCGCGGCGCCAGAACGCGCTCGGCGCGGGGGCCGTGCCGGCTGCGGCTTGAACGATCACGGACGAACTCACAGCTCGTGCACCTTGATGCGCGGATCGATCACCGCATACAGCACGTCGACCACGAAGTTGACGACGATCACCATCGCCGCCAGCAGCATGACGCAATTGCGCACGACGATGAGATCGCGATTGGCGATCGACTGGAAGATGAGACGCCCCAGGCCCGGCAGATAGAACACGTTCTCGATCACGATGGTGCCGGCCAGCAGGTTTGCGAATTGCAGGCCCATCACGGTGAGCACCGGGATCATCGCGTTGCGCAAGACGTGCTGCCACAGCACCTCACGCTTCGTCAGGCCCTTGGCGCGCGCGGTCCGGACGAAATCCTCGCGCAGAACGTCGAGCACCGCAGAGCGCGTCACCCGCGCCAGGATCGCGGCCTGCACCACCGCCAGCGCCACGGCCGGCAACAGCAGCGCGCGCAGCCCCGGCCAAGTGCCGTCCTCCCAGCCGGGGAAGCCGCCGGCCGACAGCCATTGCAGCTTCACCGCAAACAGGAGGATCAGGAGGATCGCGAACCAGAAGTTCGGCAAGGCGATGCCGATCTGGGTCAGGGACATCACGCCGACATCGCCGAGGCGGTTGTGATTGGCGGCCGTGTAGATGCCGGCCGCGAGCGCCAGCACGGTCGTGAGTCCCATGGCCAGGATCGCGAGCGGAATCGTCATCGCCAGCCGCTCGCGGATCAGTTCGGCCACCGGCGTGCCATAGGCATAGCTGTTGCCGAGATTGCCGCTCAGCATGCCGCCGATCCAGTGCAGGTAGCGCCAGGCCAGCGGCTGATCCAGCCCGAGCTTGACCGTCAGCGCCCTGACCGCGTCGGGCGAGGCATCCGCGCCCATCAGCATCTGGGCGGCGTTGCCCGGGAGCGCGTCGAGCACCAGGAATATGATCAGCGACGCGCCGACGAGGGTCGCCAGCAAGGTCAGGCAGCGCCGCAGCAGAAAAACGCTCATTCGCGCCGGGACTCCAGTTTTCGGCGGCCGCACGTTCCACAGCTTTCGGCTCCGATGCAAGCCTGTTGCCTGCATGATTGCCATTGCCCGGCGCAGGACATCTTCGCAGGCCACACCGGCCACGGTATCGTCGGCTTGATCCCGGTCAACGGCGGAGCGCCGGCGACCGCCATCATGCGGCTGATCGCAACAACGCAAGGGCCCCTCTCGATCATGACCATCCGTCCGAGCTTTCTCTGGGGTGCCTCGACCTCGGCCTTCCAGATCGAGGGCGCAGCCCATCTCGACGGCCGCGCCGACAGCATCTGGGATGTCTTTCTGCGCGCGCCGGGCCGCACCAAGACCAACGACACGGCCGAGACCGCATGCGACCATTATCATCGCTACGCCGGCGACGTGGTGCTGATGCAAGAGCTCGGCCTCAACGCCTATCGCTTCTCGATCTCCTGGCCGCGGGTGCTGCCGCAAGGCCGCGGCGCGGCCAACGAAGCCGGCCTCGCCTTCTACGACCGCCTGATCGACGCCCTGCTTGCCGCTGAGATAGAGCCGTGGCTCTGTCTCTACCACTGGGACCTGCCGCAGGCGCTGGAGGCGCTCGGCGGCTGGCAGAACCGCGACATCGCCGGCTGGTTCGCCGACTATACCGCGCTGGTCGCGCGGCGCTATGGCGACCGGGTCAAGCGCTTCGCCACCTTCAACGAGCCCTGCGTGTTCACGCTGTTCGGCTACGGCCTCGGCTGGCATGCCCCTGGCTTGGCCGACAAGACGGCGCTGCACAAGGCGATCCATCACGTCAATCTCAGCCATGGCCGCGCCGTCGACGTGCTGCGCAAAGACGTCGCCGGCGCCTCGATCGGCGCGATCCACAACCGCCAGCCCTGCTATCCCTGCACCAGCAAGCCGGCGGACGCTGCAGCGGCGCTGCGGCTCGCAGCCTATTGGAACGACGCTTTCCCGTTCCCGCAAGCGTTTGCCAGCTACCCGCCGGAGCTGGCGGAGGCCGTCGCGCCATATGTCGCGCCCGGCGACATGGCGCAGATCGCACGGCCCGTCGACTGGTTCGGGCTCAACCACTACTCGCCGCATTACGTGAGGGCTGACACCAACCTGATCGGGGCGAGCTTCGGGCCGGCGCCCGACACCGTGCCGCGCAGCGCGATCGGCTGGCCGGTCGTGCCCGGTGCGTTCCACGACACGCTCCTGGATATCCACCAGCGGTTCCAGCTTCCGATCTACGTGCTTGAAAACGGCACCGCAGCTGCCGACGTCCTCGGCAATGATGGCCAGGTTCATGACGTGGACCGGATCGCCTATCTCAAGGCCTACACTGCCGCCATGGAACAGGCGATGAAAGAAGGCGCCGACGTCCGCGGCTATTTCGTGTGGTCGCTGCTGGATAATTTTGAATGGGGGGCGGGCTATTCGCAGCGTTTCGGCATTGTCTATGTCGACCACACCACGCAGCGTCGCATTCCCAAGGCGTCTGCGCGATGGTATGCGGACATGATCGCGGCCCACCGGACCTCCGACGGGCCGTACAACCGGGCGGAAGACTGAGGCATGAGCGATCGCGTTCTTCTGGGCGATATCGGCGGCACAAATGCGCGCTTCGCGCTGCTCGACGATGGCGTGGTCGGCGAGGTCGAACACCTGAAGGTCGCGGACTTCGCCACCATTGCCGATGCGATTACCGCGTTCCTGTCGCGGCACGCAGAAGGCGGAGCCCCCTCCGCGGCCGTGCTCGATATCGCCGGGCCGATCGAGCGCAATCGCGGCATGCTGACCAACAGCACCTGGGCCATCGACGGCGCCGAGCTGGCCGCGCAATTCAATCTCCGCTCGGCGAAGCTGCTGAACGATTTCGAGGCCGTCGGCTGGTCGCTGCCGGCGCTCCGGCCGGATGATCTGTATCCGCTCGGCGGCAGCGCGGCCGTCGCCGGCGCGCCGATGCTGGTGATCGGCCCGGGCACCGGGTTCGGCGCGGCCTGCTATCTGCCGGGCGGCGGCCGTCCCACGGTTGCCGTCACCGAGGCGGGTCACGCCACCTTGCCGGCCACCACCGCGCGCGAGGCCGCGGTGCTGGCCAAGATGCGCGAGCACTTCGGCCATGTCTCGATCGAGCGCGCGCTGTCCGGCAGGGGTCTCGAAAACGTCTATCATGCCATCGCGGCCGTCGACGGAGCCTCGGTGCCGAAGCGCGACGCCGCCGCCATCACCAGCGCCGCGCTCGACGGCAGCTGCGCCACCAGCCGCGCCACGCTCGACATGTTCTGCGCCTGGCTCGGCGCCGTCGCCGGCAACCTCGCGCTCACCTTCTGCGCCCGCGGCGGCGTCTACATCGCCGGCGGCATCCCGCCGAGGTTTCCGGACTACTTTGCCAAATCCGATTTCCGCCGGCAGTTCGAGAGCAAGGGACGCTATGACAGCTATCTGCGGCCGATCCCGGTGCACATCGTCACCAAGCCCGACATCAGCTTCCTCGGTCTCAAATCGTTCTTCGAGGCCAGCATTACCGCGAGCGGCGGCTCCCCGACGCACTGAGATCGAATGAGCGACATCGTCACGATCACGCCGAACCCGGCCGTCGACGTCTCGACGACCGTCGAGAAAATCGTGCCGGTGGCCAAGCTGCGCGGCACGACGCAACAGCGAGATCCCGGTGGTGGCGGTATCAACGTCGCCCGTGTCATCGCCCGCCTCGGCGGCGACGTCACCGCGCTCTATCCGGTCGGCGGTCCGACCGGCCTGCTGCTGAAGCAGCTCGTCGAGAAGGAAGGCGTCGCCAGCCGCACCTGGGCGACGGCCGAGGACACGCGTGAGGACTTCTTCGTCCAGGAGCGCGTCAGCGGCCAGCCCTATCGCTTCATCCTGCCGGGTCCGACGCTGACCGAGGCCGAATGGCAGGCCGGCCTTGCCTTGCTCGCAGCCCAGGATCCTTTCCCCCGCTTCGTCATCGGCAGCGGCAGCCTGCCGCGCGGCGTCCCGACCGACTTCTACGCGCGCGCTGCGACGCTTGCACGATCACGCGGCGCGCAATTCGTGCTCGACACCTCGGGTCCAGCTTTGGCCGCGGCGGTTGCCGGCGGCATCGACCTGATGAAGCCGTCGCTGCACGAGATGCAAGAGCTGGCCGGCGGCGCGCTGCCCGATGCAACGGCGTGGGAGAAAGCCGCCCACGCGCTGGTCGCGAGCGGCAAGGCCGGCACCGTCGCGCTGACCATGGGTCATCTCGGTGCCCTGCTGGTGACCCGCGACCGCGTGCTGCGCGCTCAGCCGCTGACGATGGTGCCGGTCAATGCAGTCGGCGCCGGCGACAGTTTTCTCGGCGCGCTGGTCGCGAAGCTCGCCGCGGGCGAGTTGCTCGACGACGCGTTTCGCTTTGCGGTCGCCGCAGGTGCTGCGGCGCTGCTGCGCACCGGCACCGCGCTGTGCGATCCCGCCGACGTCAGCCGTCTGCAGGCTGACGTGCGGCTCGAGACGGCGTGACATCGCTCTCCGCATCACCGTTGAGCCGATCGAGCGAGAGCAGCAACCCGCCGACGCGCTCCAGCGACGACATCCACTCGGCGAGGCGGTTGAAATTGTCCACCATCCAATTGAACGACCCCTGCACCAGCGTGAACGCAGCGGCTGCCTGGGTGAGTTCGCCCAGGGTCATCTGATCGCCGAGGAACTTCGGCGCGCACAGCACGAGGCCGATGATCGGCGCGAGCAGCGTATTCAGATGAGACACCAGGGTGTTGCGCATCAGCTGCCAGCACAGCCGCTTCCATTGCTGGATCGTGCGGTCGAGCGCCATCCACAGCCCGGCAATGACGCTGCGTTCCTCCTGCTTGGGCGCGATGCCTTCGCCGATGTCGCGCAAGTGATGGGCCGCGGTGATCAGCTCCGACTCGGCCTGGTTCTTGGTCTGGATGACGCGCGTGAGCGGCGAACCGACCCACAGCATGGCCCCGGTCACCAGCCCGGAATAGATGACGACGCTGACCACCAGGTAGCCTGGAATCCACAACTGCTGCCCGCCCACGACGAAGCCGATGGATCCGCCGACCTGCCACAGCACCTGGACGAACACGACCGCCGTCAGCAGCGAGGAGATCACACTGACCACGAAGTCGATCGGCGCATCGGTGGCGATGCGGACGTCCTCGGCAATGCGATACTCCGGAATCTTCAGATCGCCCTGCACCGTCGCGAGCCGCGCATAGCGGTCGTTCTCGACCCAGTAATTGATCACCTTGGCGCTCAACCATTGCCGCCAGCTGCGTTGCATCACCATGCGGCCCCACACCGAGACGATCGCCAGCACGACGCTCGCCAGACAAAGCGGAATGAGCAGAGCGGCCTGCTGCCGCAGCCGCGTCGGATCGCGGCCCTCCAGCGCGTCGAAGAAATCCCTGTTCCAGTAATTGAAGCGGAACTGCACGTAGAGCTGGAGCACCACGAGGACGACCAGGGCGACGCAAAGCAGCCAGACCCGCCACGCCGTCGATCCGAGCCAGAATTGCCGCGCCGTGAGCCAGAATCGCGACCATTCGCGATTGCCGTCCTCGTTCTGGTCGTCGGAGATCATTGGTGATCCGGATGGAGGTGATCGATGGGTTTTAGCAAACATCCTCGCCTATGGTGGAACCGTTGTCATCCCGCGATTTAAGGAGCTCGCGGAGCGCCCTGCTTGATCTTGCGCAAGGCAGCCGCCGCCCGCCGCGACAAACTGACGTTTGCGTTGCGATGCGGGAGATGACCGATGACGGCACCTAGCTATATCCGCTGGTTCAAGGATCTCCGCATCGAGGACGTGCCGGGCGTCGGCGGCAAGACGGCGTCGCTCGGCGAGCTGTATTCGGCGCTGGCGTCGCACGGCGTGCGCGTGCCCAACGGCTTCGCACTGACGGCGGCCGCCTATCGCGATGCGCTGCGCGCGGCCGGAGCCGACGACGAGCTACGGAGGCTGCTCGCCGGCCTCGACAAGCGCCGCATTGCCGACCTCGCCAAGCGCGCGGCGAAGGCCCGCGCGATCGTGTTCGCGGCGACCGACCGTGACGACCTGCGCCACGAGGTCGCAGAGGCCTACAAGCAGTTGGAGCAGGAGTATGGCCGCGGCGTCGCGGTTGCCGTGCGCAGCTCGGCCACCGCCGAGGACCTGCCGAATGCGAGCTTCGCAGGCCAGCACGAGAGCTTTCTCAACATTCGCGGCGCGAAGGATCTGTTCGAGGCGTGCCGCCGCTGCTTCGCCTCGCTCTATACGGACCGCGCGATCTCCTACCGCATCGACAACGGCTTCGACCACGACAAGGTCGCGTTGTCGGTCGCCGTGATGAAGATGGTGCGCTCGGACCGCGCCGCGAGCGGCGTGATGTTCTCACTCGACACCGAAAGCGGCTTTCGCGATGTCGCCTTCATCACCGGGGTCTACGGCCTCGGCGAGACCATCGTGCAGGGCACGGTCGATCCGGACGAATTCTACGTCCACAAGCCGACCTTCGCGGCCGGCTTCCGCAGCGTGCTGTCGCGCCGGCTCGGCGCCAAGGACAAACGGATGGTCTATGCCAAAGCCGGCGCAAAGCCCGGCGCGCGCAGTCGTGGCCCCACGACGCGCACCGAGGCGACGCCGCCGGCTGACAGGGCGAAATTCTGCATCAGCGATGCCGACGTGCTGGAGCTCGCGCAGGCCACCATCGTCGTCGAGGAGCACTACTCGCAGAAGGCCGGCAGGCCGACACCGATGGACGTCGAATGGGCCAAGGACGGCCGCGACGGCGCGCTCTACATCATCCAGGCGCGGCCGGAGACGGTGGCCTCGCAGCGGCGGCCCGAGGCGATCGAGACCTACGTTCTGAAGAAGACCGGCAAGGCGCTGGCAACCGGCCGCGCCGTGGGCGAAAGGATCGCCACCGGCAAGATCCGCCTGATCCGCACTCCCAAGGATCTGAACGCGTTCCGCCCCGGCGAGGTGCTGGTCGCCGCATCGACCAGTCCGGACTGGGAGCCGGTGATGAAGACCGCGGCGGCGATCGTCACCGATCATGGCGGCCGCACCTGCCATGCCGCGATCATCGCCCGCGAGCTCGGCGTGCCGGCCGTGGTCGGCACGGAGGATTTCAGCAAGCACGCGAAGACCGGAACGACCGTCACCGTCTGCTGTGCGGAGGGCGATGCCGGCCATGTCTACGACGGCGCACTGCCGTTCGATGTCGAGCGCCTGGCGATCGACAGCCTGGAGAAGCCGCGCACGGAGATCATGGTCAATCTCGGCAATCCCGAACTGGCCTTCAAGACCGCGCTGCTGCCGAACGATGGCGTCGGCCTCGCCCGCATGGAGTTCATCATCAACCAGGCGATCGGCATCCACCCGATGGCGCTGGCGACGCCCGCAAAGGTGACCGCGGCAAAGGACCGCGCGACGATCAAGCGCCTGACTGCGCGCTACAAGAAGCCCGCCGACTTCTTCGTCGAGCGGCTGTCGGAAGGCGTCGGCACCATCGCCGCGGCGTTCTACCCACGACCGGTGATCGTGCGCCTCTCAGACTTCAAGACCAACGAATATGCCAGCCTGATCGGTGGCTCCGATTTCGAGCCGAAGGAAGAGAACCCCATGCTCGGCTTCCGCGGCGCCTCGCGCTATGCGCATCCCGCCTACGCCGCCGGCTTCGCGCTGGAATGCGCGGCGTTGAAGCGCGTGCGCGACACGATGGGGCTCGCCAATCTGAAGATCATGATCCCGTTCTGCCGCCGCGTCGAGGAGGCGCGCAAGGTGATCGCGGCGATGGCCGGGCACGGCTTGGTGCGTGGCGAGAACGGGCTCGAGATCTACATGATGTGCGAGATCCCGAACAACGTGATCCTGATCGACGAGTTCGCCAAACATTTCGACGGCTTCTCGATCGGCTCCAATGATCTCACCCAGCTCACGCTCGGCGTCGACCGCGATTCCGATATCGTCGCGTTCGATTTCGACGAGCGCGATCCCGGCATGCTGGCGATGCTGAGGATGGCGGTCGAAGGCGCGCATCGCAACCGTCGCCATGTCGGCATCTGCGGCGAGGCGCCGGCCAACTATCCCGAAGTGGCGCGCTATCTGGCCGAACTCGGCATCGATTCGATCAGCGTCAATCCGGCGAGCGTCGTGCGCACCATGGAGATCGTCCGCACTGCGGAGCGGGAGCTTGCCTCGCGCACGCCGCAGGCGCTGGCGAGCTGATCATGGCCGAAGCTCAAGAGCTGGTCTTGAAGAAGTCCAGCACGGTCGAAGCGCCGCCCATGACGTCGCCGCCGCCATAGAGGCTTGCCAGGAACGTGCCGCGATGGCTGGCGCCGGTGACCGCTGTGCCTTGCGCAAAGCGGCCGTCGGCCGCCAGCGGCATCTTGACTAGGCTCGGCGGCAGCGCCTCGTCGAGAAGGCCGTAGTAGAACCGCATCGGGGCGTCATAATCCCAATAGGTCGAGCTGTTGCCGGCCAGGCGGCGGAGGAAGCGGCTGTTGGTCTCGTGGGTGAAGCGCTCGAAGAAGCCGTCGACCAGCAGGTCCGAGGGCTGCGGCACCGACCTGCTGAACGTCTCGTCCATGCTGTAGTCGGCCCAGTATTTCTCGGCCAGCGCGAGGTGTTGCGGCTTGATCGCGGTCTTGAACAGGTCGCCGAGCCGGTAATACTGGCGATAGCTGCCCAGGAGGACGATGACGCACGGCGTGATCCAAATCGGCTGCTTCGGATAGGTGCTGTCAGTCGACGCGCTGCCCGGTTCGGCCGACACCCAATAGCGCATCGAATCCGCAAGATTATTGAACGGACTTTGCGTTGCGCTCGCCGCCACCGCGACGCGCCGCCGCTGCAGCTCCTGGCCCAGCCATTGCGTGTTCAAGGCACCCTGCGACCAGCCGTTCAGGAACAGCCCGGTCTTTCGCAGGCCGAGATGATCGAGCGCGAGCAGGCCCGCGTTCAGCACGTCCAGGCAGCACTGCACGGTCGCGTCCTTCACCGCATAGGCCTCGCCTCGCCCCCGGCGATACGGTCCCTTGCCGAGATAGTCGGCCGCGATCAATGCAAAGCCGTTGCCGACCAGGCGCTGGACGTTGAACAGCGTCTCGATCGAATCGACATTGTCGCGCGGTTCGTAGTTCGGATCGGCCAGTCTGACGAGATTGGACGGGACCTGATCGAACGACAGGATGGTGCCGTGCTGCCACGACACGACCGGCAGTGCGCCCTTGTGATCGGCGGGCAGCGCGAGCAGGCCGCTGACCTTGACGCGCTCACCGGTCTCGGGGACGCGCGTGTAGGTCGTCAGCCGGCGCAGTTCGACGTCGACCCGCGCCCCGTGCTTCTCGGCCGAGAATGGCGGCAAGATATTGTGCTCATTGAAGACGGCGTGGAGCTTCGCTGCAAGCGCATCGAGCCGGTCCTTGCTGACCCGCACCGGCCGGCCGAGGCTTGCGCCGTCACGTGGTTGCGCGATCACCGGGCCGGCTGAGAACGATACGGCCGCAGCGCCGAGGCCGAGGCCGGCTGAGGCCAGCAGCCTTCGGCGGGATGGCCGGCCGGCCAAGGCTGCAGAGCCGAGCTCCGGCCCGGTCAGTTTGGCCATCGGCTGGGCCAACGCCTCTTCGGATCCCGCGACCAGGGTATCCAGGCCGATCATTCGCCGCTTCATCACGTCCCTCCGAGCCGACTACAGCCGAAGGTAGTTCGCAAAGCCTAGCACTTGTTAAATGGTGCAGCAATCGGACCTGAATGTTTCGACAGTCGGCCGCACTGTCGAGCCTGAAGCGGCCGCGTCGCGGCTCGCCTCCGCACGTCAAGCGCAGCCATGCGAATGATTTGCGATGGCGTTCTCGGCGCACACCAGGAAGAGATCACGAGGAGGAGATGAAGGCTTACCGCGCCGCTTCGAAACCTCCGAGCACTGCGGTCAGGTTCTGGCCGAGAATGTCCGAGAGGTAGCCCCCCTCCTGCACGAACACCGTGGGCAGGCCGAGCCGCGCGATCGCGCCGCCGATGCGGCGGAAACCCGGCGTCGTCACGGAGAGCCCCTTGAGCGGATCGTGCTCGGAGGCATCGAGACCGAGCGCGACCACGAGCGCGCCGGGCGCGAACGCATGGATCGTCTTGGCCGCGGTCTCGAACGCCTTGAGATAGGTGTCGTCGCCGCTCTTCAGCGGCAGCGGAATGTTGAGGTTGGCGCCAAGGCCCGCGCCTGCGCCGCGCTCATGCGCATAGCCCCAGACGAACGGGTAGTAATGCGTGGGGTCGGCGTGGATCGAGATGGTGAGCACGTCGGGCCGCTCGTAGAAGATGCCCTGCGTGCCGTTGCCGTGGTGGACGTCGACGTCGAGGATGGCGACCCGCTCGTGGCGCTGACGCAGATGCGCGGCTGCAATGGCGGAGTTGTTCATGAAGCAGAAGCCCGAGGCCATGTCCCGATAGGCATGGTGGCCCGGCGGCCGGCACAGCGCATACGCCGCATCCTCGCCATCGAGCAGCAGTTGCGCCGCGGTCGCAGCCACGTCGGTCGCGGCGCAGGCGCCTTCCCACGTCCCCGGCCCGATCGGCGCCGAGGTATCGGTCGTGTGCCAGCCCAGCCGCCCGACGATGTGCGTCGGATAGGTGGCGGCATTGCGAACGGGATGGATGTTCGGAATCATCTCCGCACCGGCATCGCCGAGCGCGGCCCACGCGTCCCACGCCTCTTCCAGGAAATTGAGGTATTCCGGACTGTGCACGCGCGCGCGAGCTTCCTGGCCGAAATGAATCGGCGCGACCAACTCGTGATGGCCGGCCTTCAATCCCGCAAGCAGACGATCCGCCCGCTCGGGCTGCTCGGTGGTGCGCTTGACGACGCCGCGCACCAGATAGAATTGCGGATCATGGCTGCGATGCAGCTCGGTGTAGACGGCCTTCACGCGCAATGGCTCCTGTTCGCTTGCACCGACGATTGTGCACGCAGTAGCAGCCGATACAAGCACAGATGGTTCGCACGTCCATTGGTCCGTGGGCGGCTTCCAACCGGCGGAACGGACCGCTGCGCTTCGCATCTTGTCGGCAGCGAATTTGCCGGGATCCAGGCGATCCGGCGCGTGAGGCGCGGTGGATGTGAGGAGAGATCCGCTCCGCCATGCTGGCGGTTGCCGCGACGGCCGTCGGAATGCGCCACGAAATCTGAAAAACTCGACGGGCAATCCTGATCGGCTCCTGCGCGTATGGTCAGGAGAGAAGCCTTTGCCCGGCATGGAGACCCCGGGATTGATCCAAAATTTGGATCGATCGATACAGGCTTCGGTTTGGACCGCGGCCCTCCCTCTCCTCTAGGACAGTTCTCGAGGAACGTGACAAGAGAGGTGGCGTGCATGAGCGCAATCGTAACCACGGCCGAACTGCGCCGATCGCGCGTGCGGCTGCTTATCGTGACCATGCTGTTCCTGGTCACGACCGTGAACTATGCCGACCGCGCGACCTTGTCGATCGCAGGACCTTCGCTGTCCAAGGAGCTGCATCTCGATCCCGTGGCGATGGGCTATGTGTTCTCCGCCTTCGGCTGGTCCTATGTGCTCGCGCAGGTGCCGGGCGGCTGGCTGCTCGATCGCTTCGGTTCGCGCTGGGTCTATGCCTGCAGCATCGTGATCTGGTCGATCTTCACCATGATGCAGGGCTGGATCGGCTTCTTCTCCGGCGCCGCCGCCGTCACCGCGCTGTTCACGCTGCGCTTCATGGTCGGTCTCGCCGAGGCACCGAGCTTCCCGGCCAATGCCCGCATCGTCGCCGCCTGGTTTCCGAGCAGCGAACGCGGCACGGCGTCGGCCTTCTTCAATTCGGGGCAGTACTTCGCGACCGTGATCTTCGCGCCGCTGATGGGCTGGATCGCGCACGCGTTCGGCTGGCGCCACGTCTTCACCGTGATGGGCGCGCTCGGCATCCTCATGGGCCTGATCTGGATCAGGACCATGTACGGACCGAAGGAGCACGCGAGCGTCAACCAGGCCGAGCTCGACTACATCAAGGACGGCGGCGCGCTGGTCGACATGGAGGGCGCGAAAGACGCCAAGGCCGCCTCCGGTGGTCCGACCTGGTCGCACATCGGACAGTTGCTGTCGAACCGCATGATGCTCGGCGTCTATATCGGCCAGTACTGCATCAACACGCTGACCTATTTCTTCCTGACCTGGTTCCCGGTCTATCTGGTCAAGGAGCGCGGCCTGTCGATCCTGCAGGCCGGCTTCATCGCCACCCTGCCGGCGCTGTGCGGCTTCATCGGCGGCGTGCTCGGCGGTTTCATCTCCGACGCCATCCTGCGCAAGACGGGATCGCTGACGCTCGCCCGCAAGATCCCGATCGTCGGCGGCATGCTGCTGTCGATGGCGATCATCGGCTGCAACTATGTCGACGGCCAGGCGCTGGTGGTCGGCCTGATGGCGCTGGCCTTCTTCGGCAAGGGCATCGGCGCGCTCGGCTGGGCGGTCGTCTCCGACACCTCGCCGAAGGAAGCCGGCGGCGTCTCCGGCGGCCTGTTCAACACCTTCGGCAACCTCTCCAGCATCACCACCCCGATCGTGATCGGCTACATCCTGTCGGCCACCGGCTCGTTCAACGGCGCGCTGGTGTTCGTCGGCCTCAACGCCCTGGTCGCGGCGTGTGCCTACTTGCTGATCGTCGGCAAGATCCAGCGCGTCCAGCTCCGAACCTCCTGAGCACCACGCCGCGCTTCGCGTGGTCTCGACTCCAACGGCGGCCCCCCGGCCGCCGTTTTCTTTGTCGGCGCCTCGCTGCCATTCCAGGGCGACGCGCGATAGCGCGGTGGAATGGCGCAGGTGGCGTTCAATTGAACAGCCAATCGTCGACATGCATGAGCACTAATACGCTATTCCCTGCCACAACGAGAAATATGCAAAGCCAGAACACCAAGCCAAAAAAGTACATCTTGGGCTGCACGTCACGATCGTAGACGGCGCCACGACCAAGCAGCCGCCCAGTTCGCAGGGCGGTCCAGACGATCGGACCTCCGAACCAGAGCAGCACCAAAGGAAACACGGCAAAGCCGGCAAGCATGATTTTCAGAGCCATCAGAAGCAACCCAGACGTGGTGGAACCGGACACGATCTCATCATCTCAACCCGCCGATCAGCGGACAGGCCTATCGAGCCGAGCAAAGGGAGCGCGGGGAAAGTTGCCCCGGCACACGCCACAAGGTCCCCCGCCCCCGGCGCGATAGGCGCCCCCGAAACCACGGTGATCCCCAGCAATGGACTGCGGCTCCCGGCATCTCGGCGTTGTTAGGTGAGCAATGTATCCTTAATCCAAGGTCGCGCGATGAATGAGCTTCATACTTTACAACATACAACCTGTGGTTAAAATGTCACGATGGGTTGAAATTTACATACGAAACAACCAGACGTTATTGCCCACGGACCCGCGCACCGAATAGCATGGCTCGGGTCTGGTGGTGGGAGGCAACGATGCGTAACGCATCCATCGCAATCATTTCTGCTGTTTCAATCCTTCCATTTGCGCAGGCCGCGTCGGCGGCCGATCTGCCGCTAAAGGCCCCGCCCCGCGCTGCGCCGCTCGCCGTGTTTAGTTGGACGGGATGCTATGTCGGCGCGAACCTCGGCGGGGGCCAGGTGAAACACAACCTGACGACCGACGCGCCTCCGTTCCCGCCCAATCTCATCAGTGGCATTGCAAGAACGGCAATCAACAATGCCGGTCTGGCGAGCTCGAGTCACACCGGCATTACCGGTGGAGGACAGGTTGGATGCAACTGGCAGCCAACAACGGCAGGCTGGTCGCACCTGGTCTTGGGTATCGAGGGCGATTTCAACGGCATTGATGGCAACGTGTCGCGAAACACTGGCAATGTTGTCGAGCCGGTATCGGGGAGAACGGTTGCATCAGTCGACCACATTGGTATGAATTGGTTCGCCACGGTCCGAGGGCGCGTTGGCTGGGCCTTTGACCGATTCATGATCTATGGCACGGGCGGCGCGGCGATCGCCAATGTCGACGCATCAAAGAGATTTGCGTGGGATTTTGCCGACGGCTGCCCGATCGTGAACGGCTTGAATGAATGTCATGTCGGCGGCCGCAGCAGCACCCGTGTCGGCTGGACAGCCGGCGGTGGCGTCGAATGGGCATTCCGAGACCATTGGTCCGCGAAGGCTGAGTATCTCTACGCCGACCTCGGCAACTTCTCCTATTCGACTTTCAATAACGCACCCGGATTTGGCCCCCCTGGACAAGTAGCCAACCATACGGTGAGCACGAAACTCCAGATCGTTCGCGTGGGCATCAACTATCGCTTCTAGCGGACTACGTTGAATGCGTACTGAACTCGCAGAGCAACAATGGCGCTCCTTGGCGGTGCCGTTTGTCAATTGATTGCACTGTCACTGCCCCCGCAGCTGGTCCATCAACAGCGCGTACGATCTAGCGGCAAGTGGTTGGTCCGCTTATGGCACGAAACGTCGGTCCCCCGAATGGAGGGCGTATTTCCGAAGCTGGAGGTACACCGTCTGTACCATCACCCGACCGGCAACAGCCGGATTTGATGATTCTCTCTGCGGGGAAGCTGATGCGGCGCTTCGTTGAGCAAGAGCTTCTGCTCGCTCTTGGGCCCGAGCCCGGGAAGCGCCGCAATCTCACCGAGGTCACCCGGCAGCTCGCGCCTGAGCCGGTCAAGCACATCGAACTTGTGCGACGTTACGATGGCCTCGATCTTGCCCGCGAGGTCCTTGCCGATCCCAGGTAGCTCGGAGAGATCCTCGCCAGCCTTCAGCAGGCTGGTGATGCTCTTGGGCAGGCGCTCGATCAGGCGGGCTGCGTTACGATACGCGCGAGAACGGCCCTTGACCTCCAGGAGATCCGCGGTCTGGTCGAACATCTTGGCAATTTCGGCATTCTGAACCGGCATAGGCGCTCTCCACGCCTTCTAGGCGCACACCGGGCGTTCCGCTCTTGATACAGATGACGAGAATTAGCCGCAGCAACCTACTTCGTCTTCAAGTCGACAGCAGCGGCCAATTCTCGGAGCCGTGCCGCCACATGGACCGGATAGGACGAGCCGACCTGGAGTCCCTCAAGAGCTCTCGGCAGTCGCCCCAATTGAGTCCGGGCGTAGGCGCGGATATCCTGGAGCGAGGGCTGATGCGTGACCGGACGCCCTTGTTGCAAGACAGGGACGATCAGGGCTTCTCCCTCTCGGACATCATCTTCCGTCGAGAGCACGTCGGATGTCATGTGGCCGTCGGGATCATAGCGACGCCACACCTGCTTGCGGCCCGGCCAAGTCGCTTTGCCGGTCGAACGCTTTCGCCGCGGCGTGCCTGCATACTCTTGTAGCTTATAGGCGCAGTCGAGGGCGGGGGCATCGGAGGATGTCGCCAGGCTGGTGCCGATCCCGACACCGTCGATGGGGGCGGCCTCGCAAGCAAAGGAAGACAGCGCTTCTTCGTCGATGCCGCCGCTGACGAAAATGGTCACGTCCTCGAGATCGCCCTCATCAAGGATCCGCCGGACGCTTCTCGAGAGCGCCACCAGGTCACCACTGTCGATCCGTACTCCACGGATGGAAATGCCAAGGGCCCGCAGCCGGGGAGCCAAGGCCACCACCTTTCTGGCCGCCATCTCCGTGTCATAGGTGTCGATCAACAGCACGAGATCCTCCGGTCTTGCTCGCGCAAAAGCTTCAAACGCTGCCGTCTCGTCATCGAACGATTGGACGAACGAATGCGCCATCGTGCCATAGGAAGGGATTCCAAAGCATTTCTCGGCGAGAACGGTCGCAGTCCCGGCAAAGCCCCCGATATAGCTGGCGCGGGCTGCCAAAAGACCGGCTTCCGCGCCATGAGCCCGGCGCAGCCCGAAATCGACCAACAGCTTGTTCGGCGCGAGCAGCGCCATGCGGGCGGCCTTGGACGCGATCAGCGACTGGAAATGCAACAGATTGATCAAGCGGGTCTCGACGAGCTGAGCCTCGGGGAGAGGCGCCGTGACGCGGAGGATAGGTTCGTTGGCGAAGAATACCGTGCCCTCCGGCATGGCGTGGACATCACCGCTGAAGCGGAAATCCGCGATATAATGGATTAGGCTCGCGCTGAACCGGCCGCTTCGTACCAGCCAGCTCAGTTCGTCGTCGGAAAAGCGCAGACCTCGCAGGAACTCGAGCGCCTGCTCCAGACCGGCCGCCACCAGGAAGTTGCGCTGGGCCGGCAGCTTCCGGACGAAGAATTCGAAGACGGCGGTCTGCGTCTGGCCCGCTTCCAGATACGCCTGCACCATGTTCAGTTGGTACAGGTCCGTCAGGAGCGCGCTTGACGACGTATTCATGAGCAACCCCGAGATCAGGAGGCCGGTGTCGTCGTCGTCTTCGCCGGGAACCGCTTTAAGGTTGCGATGACCTCGTCATCGCTGACTTGGCCGAAGTCACGATAATAGTAGCCGATCGCGCCAAAGTCTCGCGGCGTGTCCAGGCAAACGACTGCATCGACCTCCGTGTGCAACCGCTGCAAGGTCTCGAGCGGCGCGACCGGGACGGCTAGGACCAACTCCTTCGGCTCTCGTCTTCGCAGCGCGCGGATCGCTGCGAGCGTCGTCGCCCCCGTCGCAATGCCGTCGTCGACGATGATCGCGACCTGCCCTTTGACGTCGGACCGCAGGCGACCGCCAAGATAAAGCTCGCGCCGCCTGTCGATCTCGGCAAGCTCACCGGCGCAGATGGCGTCGAACGTCTTCTCGCTCACGCCGGTCAGATCGATGACGTCCTGATTGCGAACGATAATCGGATCGTCTCCGTCCACCACCGCCCCGATCGCGAGCTCTGGCTGCATGGGCGCGCCGATCTTGCGCACCAGAACCAGATCGAGCGGCGCTTCCAACCGTTCGGCCACCTCAGCCGCCACGGGAACGCCGCCCCGAGGCAACGCCAGAATCACGGGATGGCGGCTCTTGTACTTCAGCAAGGTTTTTGCCAGCTGACGGCCGGCGTCTTCCCGGTCCTGAAACAACATGTCGGCAGATCCGCTTGAATTTTTGTCAGATTATTGCTCCGGCGCCCGGGATCGTTGATCGGTGTCAAACTGTCTCGGTCTTCGTTTGGCAAGTGATTGTCATGCTGGACCGCCAGAACGAGCTCACGACGGACGGTGCCGAGAACGTCAGCGTTTCTGCCCTTTCCGGCAAGGTCGCATTCCTGAGCCGCCCCGAGGGCTACACTCCCGTTCCCGACCGCCTTCAGACGCGCGAGACCCACATGTCCTGGGTCTTCATGAATGGCGGGCGGGTCTACAAGCTCAAGAAGCCGGTCCGTTTTGCCTATCTCGATTTTTCGACTCTGGCTCGCCGCAGGACGGCCTGCCTGGCAGAAGCCAGCCTCAACCACCGGCTGGCACCCGACGTCTATCTCGGCGTCGTTCCGCTGACCGAGACTGCTTCGGGGTACGCGATCGGCGGCTCCGGTCCGGTGGCTGACTGGCTCGTCGTCATGCGCCGACTGAACGAGGACGAAACGCTCGAGGCCATGCTGCGCAACGGCACCGCTCGCCAGACCGATGCCGACCAGCTCGCAGCGGTTCTCGCCGGGTTCTATTCGCATGCTTCGCGGGTCCTGATCGACCCAGAGACCTATTTGGCTTCGTTGCACGAAGCCGCCGTCCTCGATTTGCAAGTCCTGCTGAATCGACGCTTCGCCCTGCCGCACGGCACGATCTTGCGCGTTGCATCCGTTCAACGACGATTTCTCAAGCAGAACGCCCGGATCCTCATCGATCGGGTCTCGCAAAGGCTTATCGTCGATGGTCACGGCGACCTGAGACCAGAGCACATCTGGCTCACGCCTGCCCATCCGATCATCGACTGTCTCGAGTTCAATTCGCGTTTGCGGGCCAGCGATGCACTGGACGAGATCGCGTTTCTGCACCTGGAATGCGAACGGCTTGGCAGCCGATGGTTCGGCGACACGATCCGACAAGGGCTGGCACGCACGCTGCACGATGATCCGGCCAGCGGCGTATTCCTGTTTTATCGAGTTGGTCGCGCGATGCTACGGGCGCGCTTGTCCATCGCGCATTTGCTCGATGCCCGGCCGCGCACGCCGGAAAAATGGCCCCGCGTCGCGCGCCACTATCTCGCCCTTGCCGAAGCCGATGCAAAGCGGCTTGAACGGCTGCTCGCCCGATGATTCGAGCAAGGCTTCGTCAAGCCTGATACATCATCAAATCAGCCAGCGACTCGTTCTGATGCAGCCGTCTGATGGCTTCTGCCAGCAGCGGAGCCGCCGAGATCACCTCAAGCTTGGCGAGAACCGGACCCGGGCGCAGCCGAAACGGCGGAACGGTGTCCGTCGCGATAATGTGATCGATAGACGCGTCCGCAAGTGCCGTTTCCGCCCCCGGCATGAACAGGCCGTGAGCGACACACGCAATGACACTTCCTGCGCCGTGCGCGCGCGCCGCTTTCGCCGCACGCACCAGGGTTCCGCCACTGCTGATGAGATCGTCGACGACGACGCAGAACGCATCAGCCACGTCGCCGGCAAAGAGGTCGCCGGACACCCGGCCGGAGCTGCGATGTTTCTCGACGAAGGCCTTGCCTATGGGTCTCTGCAAGGCCTTTTGCAATGCCTCCCGCAACAGATCGGCCCGCTTGCCACCACCGAGATCGGGAGAGACGACGCTGATCGGCCTGTCGCCGGCGATTGATTTTATCCTTCCGATCAGCAGCGGCGCCGTGGTGAGTGCAATCGAAGGACAGCGGAATGCATTCTCGAAGGCAGCCTCGTTATGCACATCGAGCGTCACCATCCTGGCCGTGCCGACCGCCTCGAACAACGACGCCAGGTAACGGATCGTCACGGGATCATTCTCTTTCGTTCTGCGATCCTTTCGCGCATAGCAAAGATATGGCGTGACCGCGGTCACGCTCGTGGCACCTGCGTCTTTCAGTGCGCCGATCATGAACAACAGACGACAAAGCTTGTCGTTCGGACTCTCAATCGGACCTCCGTGAAGACTGTGAACGACAAAGACATCGCACCCGGCAACCGTATCGAGTGGCCGAACCTTGTGCTCGCCGTCTTCAAAGCTGCGCTCTTCGTGGGCCGCCAGCTTGCAACCCAATGAGGACGCAATCCGCTCGCCCAGCTCCGTGCTGCCATTCAAGGCAAAAAGGCGCAACCGATCGCTCCGCGTCCGTGCGGTACGAGGCGTCCAGCTACTGTCCATTGTGAGCACACCACCAATTGAGATGAGGAACCACCTACGTCCGCATGCCGTGTTTGCTCAGGAGCCTGACCGTGCTGGCCTGAGGCCCCTTTTCTCCGAGCTCCTCGACATAGCCGACACGCGCGCCGACGGCGATGTTCGCGCGGCCTTCCAGAACACTGTTGCAATTGAAATAGACCTCGTGGCCGTCGTCCGCCTCGAGGAACCCGAATTCGCCGCTAGGATCGATCCGTAGCACAGTGCCAACCGGCTCTCCTTGGTGGTGCTTCGTCTCGCGGTGCATCACAAGCACCTGATCCTGCAGTTGCCGCCGCGCCCGCTTGAAAGCGTCGTCCACTGCAAAGGTCGGGTCGGCATACCTTTCATCCTCCTTGGGCGTCCGGCCCACGTTGACTTCGCGCCCGTCGGGAAGAACGAGCCGGATGTTTACCTGGTACTGACCGCCCGTCTTGTGACGCTCGCCAGGGCCTCGCACGATGACGCGCCCTGCGGTCGCTCGACCGAAGCGCTTTTCCAGCTCGGAAATGTGCTGGCTGACCGCAGCTTGCAGCTCAGGAGACGGCGTCAGATTCTCGAATTCGATTTGAGCCGGGGTTTGCATGATCTTGCTCCTCAGAAAAGGCGACCGATCTGAGCACGCCGCCCGCGCACGGCCTTGCGCGAAATCAACCCGGCCCGACGCCCTCAACCAGGTAACTCGCCGCCG
The DNA here is from genome assembly GCF_032489675.1 of Bradyrhizobium sp. SZCCHNR1043. NCBI lineage: Bacteria > Pseudomonadati > Pseudomonadota > Alphaproteobacteria > Hyphomicrobiales > Nitrobacteraceae > Bradyrhizobium > Bradyrhizobium sp. SZCCHNR1043. Next base: position 215,545 of record NZ_JAUEYN010000011.1, on the reverse strand, counting down.
GTCCAGAACGCCCGGCGGCGCTCATTTTGTTGCCCTCCTTCGGGGAACTTTGCGGCAGGTCAAAGCAGGCCGAGGACAGGCTGCGACTAATTGACCATCTGTCTCTGTCCTGGGAGCGAGACCATGAGCACAACAACGGGTGTGACTGCATTGGATCATTCGGTTCAGGAAACCAATGTTTGGCTCAAAGCGATCGATGAGCAGTTGGCCCTGGAAAGCCGCCACCATGCCTACAATGCGTTGCGAGCCGTCCTGCACGCGCTGCGCGACCGTCTGCCGCCGGAGGTCGCAGCCAAGCTCGGCGCGCAGCTACCAATCATCGTGCGCGGCATCTACTACGAGGGCTGGCATATGGCGGCGACTCCGACCAAGGAGCGGCACATCGACGAATTTGTAGCGCATGTTGGCCGAGAGCTTCCGCCGCAATTTCCCATCGATCCCCTCACGGCCGCGCGTGGAATCTACGAAGTGCTATGGGAAAAGCTGGATCCCGGCGAATTCGAGAAATTGATGGCCCATCTTCCGGCCCAACTCAGAAACCTCCAGGGCTGACCCAGAAGGGCTGACCCAGAGCGGATGTGTCATGAAGATCGATCAAGCGTTCGACGTTCGCATTCCGCCTTTCGGGCTGGCAGGAACGCTGACCCTGCCGGAAAATGCGCGCGGCCTGGTCGTCTTTGCACACGGCAGCGGCTCAAGCCGATTCAGTATCCGGAACATTGCGGTCGCGCAGGGGCTGAATGAGCGCGGCTTTGCGACGCTGCTATTCGATCTTCTCACGCCGCAAGAAGAGCATGACCGCTCGAACGTTTTCAATATCGGAATGCTTGGAACGCGGCTGGTCGCAGCCGTCGACTGGCTTCAAGGCCTTAAACCGGCGATTGCCGGCCTCCCGGTTGGATTGTTCGGCGCCAGCACCGGCGCCGCGGCCGCCCTTGTTGCCGCGGCTCAATTGCCTCATCGAATTGCCGCCGTAGTCTCCCGCGGCGGCCGTCCGGATTTGGCTGGCGAGGCCTTGTCTCATGTCCATGCGCCAACCCTGCTGATCGTGGGCGGCGCCGACTCCGGCGTGATCGAGCTGAACGAGGAGGCGCTCACCCGGCTTGGCGGGCCAACGGAACTGGAAATCATTCCCGGCGCGACGCACCTGTTTCCAGAGCCGGGCGCAATGAACACCGTCATCGACCATGCCAGCCAGTGGTTCGAGCGATATCTGCGCACACCAGCGCCTGTCCCCACCTCAAGCTAGGAGAGAACCATGGAACTCCTGTCCGGCGCTTTTGTCGACCGATCGACTATTCCGCGACGCTTCACCTGCGACGGCGAAAACCTGTCCCCGCACCTGCAGTGGGCCAACGCACCCGAGGGAACCCGCAGTTATGTCCTGCTCTGTGACGATCCCGATGCCCCAAGCGGCACCTGGCATCATTGGGCGGTCTACGACATCCCACCCACGCAAACCGGCCTTGTGGATGGCGCAGCACAGAAGCCCGGGCTGAAGCAGGCCGCCAACGATTTCCGGAAGATTGGCTATGGAGGACCGTGTCCTCCGCCGGGACATGGCGTCCACCACTATCATTTCCGGCTCCTTGCGCTCTCGGCGGATCATCTGAATCTACGGGCGAATGCTTCGTGCCGCGACGTCGAACGCGAGGCGCGCAAGGTCACCCTTGCCGAGGCCACTCTGGTCGGCCTGTATCATAGATAGTCGCGTGCGAGACGCCGATCGTCACGACCGGCCCAATGTGCCTGGAACTTGCGCCCACAACGGTTTAGCGGACTCTCGACTGAACCCAAATATGAAGTAGGCGATAGGACACTCATCGTCTGAACCGAATGATGGACCAGCGAGACTGGGATCACCGCTGCGAGGGACACTGCCAGCAACCTCGGCCATTCCTCCGGACAGCACATGTCCACCTGCGATATGGACGGGAGGGCTGTAGGTGCGATCGCACGTGCCGGCGTCAGTGATGATGAGACCATTCCAATATCCGTCGTAGCCGTCACCCCGGCCGGAGATCGCCATCCGGTGCGCCTGCCGCGCATCCGCCGCACTGACGAAGGCAGCGGCTACGACCAGCATGGTCCAGAATCCTGCGCGACAAACGTTAGCGCGAATGGTGGGACCGGCGGCTATTGTCATTCCGGGTGCTTAGGGTGCGTCAGGCGTCCAAACTTAACTCGCTGATGTTCTGCCCTCGCCGAAGAAGCTCGTTCTGCACGCGTAGCAGCTCGAGTATCTCTTCATTCTGCGCCTGGAGCTTGGGCAGGACAGACATAACCAGCTTGGGTGGGGCGCCTTCCGGAAGGCTCGCCATTATCCACCCCATGTGGGCGAGCATCTTCTTGTTCACCCAATCACCTGCTGTGCGCGTCAAGCGATGCCGCGGCTCGACCGGAAGACACCGGAGCGCGACCACGCCGCCAACTGCGGCCAACCCCAGCACGACCAATTTGGTCATCCAAGTCATTCCGGCCTCCCTGCGCCGCGCACTACCACGCGCCTACGAAGATTCAGCCCTTCGCGAAAGCGTCTTCCAAAGCAGATAGCCGCCGAGCACGATCAAGATAATGGGCATAAGCGGCAAGGGCAGAGCAACAAGATCCCAGATGCCGGCCGCGAGCATGATGAGCCCCACGATTAAACCAAACATCTCGACCTTCAGGCCCCGTTGCTGTCGCACGATCTGCGCGCCTACAATGAGGACGCCGACTCCTACAAGGAACCAAGCCCAGGGCAGGTCGGCGAGCATGACGACACCGACCCAGATGAAGAACACCGCCCAGGCTGCTGAATCGATCTGGCGAGTGCGTTCGTCTCGGCTCGAAGGTCCCGGTGAGTCAGTCAAAGGCGACTGCACGGACATGGTGCACCTCTTTTGTAAAAAGATCGCGCCGTTACAGCCGACTGCTATTGATCTGGATCAACGGTGCTACTGGCTTTCATTTCGATCGGGTTCGTCCCAATCGACGCGAAGCGCCTCCCCGTCGACCGATCAGGAACGGCCTCCGAGGTGCCTGATCGCATTCTTTCGAAATGGCACAGCGCCCGCTTACCGGTCTTGAATGCTTGACTTGACCTCAATCAGTTTCATCAAGTCGAATATGCCTCATTCTAAATTTAAGATACGCGGCCAAGCCTTACAATTTGAGAACGATGCCCACCATCGCCGATCGCGAACGATATCTCCTACGCCTGTGCTCTACCGAATAGATCGACATCGATTGGTGCTAACGTCCATCGAAGGCACTGCGGTCAGTGGCAAGTTTGAATTTGTTCGCGCTCCAAGTACCAGGTCACTTATCTCGTACGCCGTCGCAATGCATGAGTTGGCGCACATCAAGGACCACAATCAGCGCAGCAACATTGTGCGTGCCCCTTGAGCTTGAGGACAGCGCAACATCGATCTTGTGATCAGGTATATCAGTTCAGAGGAAGATGCCCGACACGGCTTGCCGGAGCGGCCGCAACGCGCACGCGACTGGAGGCGAAGCGCGATCGGATCGAGGGCGAGCGGCAACGCATTGCAGAGCTGAACGAGGGACGACAGCGTGTCGAGGCGGAACGGGCCGCGCTTGCGGAAGCCCCCATCCCTGTGGCCCTGCATCCGGCAACCTTGGATCGCCATGTCGCGACCGTCGACGCGCTGGCGGAAAGGATGGCGGGCCACGCCAGTGCCGACGACGACCGAGGCACCCTGATCGACGATTTCCGGGCCCTCGTGCATGGCGTCGCGGTTCACCCGAAGGGACCCCAGGAGGACTTTGAGATTGAAGTCAAGGGAAAGCTGGCCGCATTGCTCGGGGCAGATGTGTTCCCAGAGGCCCACTACAATAGTGGGTCACGCGTGGTAGCGGGGGAGGGACTCGAACCCCCGACCCCAGGATTATGATTCCCGTGCTCTAACCAGCTGAGCTACCCCGCCACGGTGTTCGATCAAGGCAAGACCCGTCGAAGCGGGCGTCGGGGCCTTGTGAACGGGCGGCATATAAGGAGGCGTCTCCGTCCCTGTCAAGCAAAGCTCGCGGGCCGCAACGGTTTTCGCACCAGCGGATTTCTCGGCGACTCTCCAAGGCCTTGCGGATGTATCCGCCACTCGCCGAGGGGCACGGGCCGACGCGCGCAGGAGAGAGCGGCAGCTCGGCAATGCAGATCACAAGAGGCTCACTTCGGCTGCACGTTCGGATTGCCGCCGGGGCTGCCGGGCGGCGGAATCACCGGCGTCGTGCCGCCCTCGGGGGTCGGCGCGTGCATCTCCGGATCGACCCCGCTCGGCGGACACAACACGCCGTTGGTCTTCGCCAGCTTGTCGCCGAGCGGCTCGCCGGCGCGGCCGGTGGTGATGCCGTCGGGCGTCGCCGTCGCGCGGACGTTCGGCGCGCAGGCGGCATTCGCATCGGGCGCCGGCGCGGTCGCCTGCGGCGGTGTGGCCGGCGTCGGGGGCGCCTGGGCGTGGGCCGCAGCCGCGGCCAGTGCGAACGAGAGGAACAAGGATTGCCTAATGCTCATGACGGGGCAACGCAAACCCCGCGCTCGCGTTCCGCGCGGAGGGCATGGCAAAGCGCTGCCAGAGTATCTGGCGATCAGCCCTTGCGGTAGCGAATGAGCGAGAAGTGTCCGAGCGGCGGCATCGGCCGGCGCTCGGCCAGCGTGACGCCGCCATGCTTCGCGGCCCAGTTCACGAGGCGGGCCCAGGGGAACTCCGGCCGCCAGCCAAGCCGGCGCGCGATCGGCGCGAAAGCGAGCTCGAAGAGGCGGCGCGGGCCGCTCTCGGCGCCGATGTGGTTGACCAGGATCAGCTCGCCGCCGGGCTTCAACACGCGGATGAAATCATCGAGCGTCGCTTCGGGATCCGGCACCGCGGTGATGACGTATTGCGCGACCACCGCGTCGAAGAAATTGTCGGGAAAAGCGAGATGCTTCGCGTCCATCACCGCAAGCGTCTCGACGTTGAAGAGCTTCAGCTCGCGCACGCGGGCCTGCGCCCGCCGCAGCATCGGCTCGGAGATATCGACGCCGCAGATCTTCGTGGTCCGGGCATAGTCCGACAAAGACAGGCCGGTGCCGACGCCGACGTCGAGAATGCGGCCGCCGATGCGATCGGCTTCCGCGATGGTCGATTGGCGGCCCTGATCGAAGACCTTGCCGAACACCAGATCGTAGATCGGCGCCCAGCGCTCATAGGCCTTTTCGACCCCCGCGCGGTCGATGTCCCCCATGCCCCTGCCCCGAATGATGGATGCTGATCAGCCGCGGACCGGCTCGGCCACGCGCTGCGGCCTGATCACGTTGCCGCCCAAGCTGCTGCTTTCCGCAACAGCGCTCTGGATGAAGCCGCCGCCGAGCACGCGGGCGCGGCCGGACGCGGCATCGTAGAACACGCAGGCCTGGCCCGGCGAGACGCCCTCTTCGCCGGCGACGAGCTCGACCTCGTAATGGCCGTCCGCACCGCGCAGCCAGGCCGGCTGCGGCGGCCGCGTCGAGCGCACCCGCACGAACAATTCGAGGCCCTCGCGCGCGGCCGCGTCGAGCGCGCCGTCACCGATCCAGTTGACCTCGCGTAGCGTGATGCGATGCGTCCGCAGCGCCTCGCGCGGGCCGACCACGACGCGGCGGGTGGCGACGTCCAGCTTGACGACGTAGAGCGGCGCGCCGGCAGCGATGCCGAGGCCCTTGCGCTGACCGATCGTGTAGTTCGCGATACCGTGATGCACACCGAGCACGCGGCCCTGGAGATCGACGATCTCGCCCGGCTCCATCGCGTTCGGGCGCAGCTTGCCGATGATGTCGGTGTAGCGGCCGGTCGGCACGAAGCAGATGTCCTGGCTGTCGTGCTTGTCGGCGACCTCCAGGCCGAAGCGGCGCGCGAGCTCGCGCACCTCCGGCTTGGTCATGTCGCCGAGCGGAAAGCGCAGATAATCGAGCTGCTCGCGCGTGGTCGCGAACAGGAAGTAGCTCTGGTCGCGATCGCTGTCCGCCGCGCAAGTGAGCGCGCGCGATCCGTCCGCCAGCCGCCGCGAGGCGACGTAGTGGCCGGTGGCGAGCACGGAGGCGCCGAGCTCGCGCGCGGTCTTCAGGAGATCGCCGAACTTGATGGCGCGGTTGCACTCGATGCACGGCACCGGCGTCTCGCCCGAAGCGTAACTGGCGGCGAAATTGTCGATCACCGACTCGCGGAAGCGGTCTTCGTAGTCCAGCACGTAATGCGGGATGCCGAGGCGCTCGGCGACGTTGCGGGCATCGTGGATGTCCTGGCCGGCGCAGCACGCGCCCTTGCGGTGCGTCGCCGCGCCGTGATCGTAGAGCTGCAGGGTGATGCCGACGACGTCGTAGCCTTCCGACTTCAACAGCGCGGCCGTCACCGACGAGTCCACGCCGCCGGACATGGCGACGACGACCCTGGTGTCTTCGGGACGGCCTTCGAGATCGAGACTGTTGAGCATGATCCGGTCACTGCGATCGCGGCGTCAGGCAACGGGTTCCCGGCGCGGGAACGCCTCGCATGCGCCGTCTTTGCGGATGGCTTGCTTCCGGCGATCTCCGACAGGATGTCCTGATCGGAAACAACACGAAAGCATCTGTCTCTAATATAGGCGCACTTCCTGCGAAGCAATTGCGCCGGTCGCAGATGCCGGCGGCAAATCTTGCCGGCCGGGCAGAAATGGCGAGGACGCGGCGGGGGATCCACGCCGCGATCGATTCCATAAGAATTTGAATTTGTTGACTATTTTTGACAGAACTGGCTTGGCCCGCTCCTTGCTGAACTGCTTCGTCGAGTTCATCGCGAGAGGTTCCAAGGTGTTCAGCGTCACGTCAGACATCCAGGCCGGCACGGCTCTCAAGACCACGGCGCCGAGACAGTCCCGTCAGGATGCTCCGCAGCCGTCCGACAGCTTCTCGGCGCTGGTCGACGCCGCGACTCCGGATCCGTCGACAGCGTCGCCGCCCACCTCCACGTCGCCGTCACCGCGCGCCGGCAGCGCCTCCACCCCGAGCCGCGAGCCGGCGCGGGCCGGCGACGCCGATCGCACCACCCAGGCCAGGTCGCAGGACAAGCCGGCGGACAAGGCCAACGGCAGCAGTGCGGGCGCCGACGCCAGCGGTCCCGATACCACGGCCGACGCGACCACCGGCACGCCGACCAAGACCGATGCGGCCGGGACCGCCGACGGAAAGACCAGCGACGGCAAGACGGGCGACAAGAAGGACGGCGATCAGGCCGGCACGGATGCGAGCGCTGCAACGACCGCTATAGCCGAGCAGACCGTGGCCGTGCCGACGCCGGTCGCCGTCGCTATCCAGCCCGACATCACCCTCGCCAACCCCGCCACCGGCGATGGCACGGCGGACGGCGACGGCACATCCAACGCACCCGGCGCCACCGCGCTCGTCGGAGCATCCGGTGTTGGCCCGCAAGGCTCGGTCGATGCCGCGGCGGGTCTGCTGGCGGCCGCAGCCAAATCCACCGGCGCGGCCAAGGATGCCGACGGAGCCGGATCCGCCGCGGCGGCGCCCGAGACGGCAACGGCGGCCTCCGGCGACGCTGCCGCATCTGCCGATCAGACCTTCACCGCCGCGCTCGATACGGCCGTTCCCGGCGGCACCAAGACGACGGGCAAGCCGGGCACCCAGACCAAGACGGGGCTCGCCGACGGCGCAGCCGGCAAGGTCACCGAACCGGGCAATGGCGACGTCCAGGCCGCTCAGCAGCCGGGCCATGGCCCCCTCGCCCAACAGCCCGCTGTTGCAGCCAAGCCGGACTCCGTCGAGGCCGGCGACGGGAAGGCGAATGGCAACGTGCAGGCACCAGCCTCACATGATCGCAATGCCGCGCCGACGACCAGCCCGACCAACGCGCCGGCGCCCGACCCGAGCGCACAGGCCACGGCCGCCGTGCAGCCCCAGCTGTCGACGCCGGCCGTATCGACCAGCCAGATCACCTCGGCCAACCTGACCGCGACAGCCGCCACGGCGGCCGCTGTGCCGCTGCACGGGCTTGCCGTCGAGATCGCAGCCTCCGCGCTCAACGGCAAGAGCCGCTTCGAGATCAGGCTGGATCCGGCCGAGCTCGGCCGCATCGACGTCCGGATCGACGTCGACCGCAACGGCCAGGTGACCTCGCATCTGCGGGTCGAGAAGCCGGAGACGCTGGCGATGCTGCAGCAGACGGCGCCGCAGCTGCAGCAGGCGCTGCAGGACGCCGGCCTCAAGAGCAACAACAGCGGATTGCAGTTCTCGCTCCGCGACCAGAACTCGTCCGGCCAGAACGGCGGCGATTATCAACAGAATGGCAACGCACAACGCCTGATCGTGACCGAGGACGAAAACGTCCCGGTCCAGCTCGCCGGCCGGTCCTATGGACGGATGTTCGGCGCGCAAGGCGGCGTGGATATCAGGGTTTAACAGGAGGCTTCCATGGCAATCGGCGACGCAATCACGTCAAGCCCGCCAGTCTCGGGCACGACCAACACCAATTCGTCATCCGGAAACAGCAACCTCGGCTCGAGCGCAGGCTCGACGATTGCAGGCAACTTCCAGACCTTCCTGACGCTGCTGACGACGCAGCTGCAGAACCAGAATCCGCTGGATCCGCTCGACACCAACCAGTTCACCCAGCAGCTCGTGCAGTTCGCCGGCGTCGAGCAGCAGCTCAAGACCAACGACCAGCTGGCCTCGCTGCTCACGATGCAGCAGACGGCACAGGCGACCCAGGCGCTGGCCTTCGTCGGCAAGACCGCGGTCGTCGCCGGCGACACCACCAGCCTGTCCAGTGGAAAGGCGAGCTGGGGCCTCACCATCCCCAAGAACTGCAATCTGACGGTCAACATCATCAACAAGGCCGGGCAGACCGTCTTCACCGGCAAATATACGGCCAACGCCGGTGACAACCAGACCTACAGCTGGAATGGTCAGGGCAATGACGGCACGCAATGGCCGGATGGACAGTACAAGATCACGACGGTGGCGACCGACGCCACCAACGGCAATCCGGTTGCGATCAAGACCCAGGTCCAGGGCGCGGTGTCCTCGGTCGACCTGACCCAGCAGCCGCCATTGCTGACGATCGGCGGCCAGACCTACACGGTCAACCAGATCCGGCAGATCGTCGGCTAGCCCCCAAGGCTCGCAACCGGCTCCTGAGACCACGGATGCGCCTGCAGCTGAGCTTGAACATCAAGCTCAGCTGCCGCGGCGACATGTCAGCGTAAGCGCCGGAAATTCTTAACCAATCATTTACCACGATTCCGCTCCCGGGGCGTCTCGCCACCGGAAGTGGCGGCGTTCGCGCACATCGCCGGATTCGCGCCCTTGGCTTAGGCAAATTTTAAGCGAGGCGGCGTAGGGTCTTACCGTGAGTTCAGTGGTTAAGAGTTTGTGAGTACGCCATGACAGAACCCCATCGCCCGAGGGTGAAATACGTCATCGGGCCTGACGGCAGCCCGCTCACCATCGCGGATTTGCCTGCCCCAGGCACCAAGAGGTGGGTCATTCGCCGGAAGGCGGAAGTCGTTGCCGCCGTTCGCGGCGGCTTGCTATCCCTCGAGGAAGCGTGCAGCCGCTACACCCTGACCGTCGACGAATTCCTGTCGTGGCAGTTCTCGATCGACCAGCACGGTCTGGCCGGCCTGCGCACCACCCGAATTCAGCAATATCGCCAATAGATCGTTACCGACGCGACTGGACTTCTTCGAAAATCGGCTTGGCCCTGCCAAGCCGATTTTTTGCATGTCTACACTTTGTTAGGACCCTTTAACCACCGTTAACCATATCGAAACCTTCCCATAGGCAATAATTGCCCAGTGGTTCGTTTCAACCTCCGCAACCCGTCCCGCGAATGGCGGGGGCAGCGGCTGACATCGGATCGCCACCTGGAATGCGGGTGTTGGTGAAGGTTAAGGATTGAATTTCGCGATCTATGCAACCGGCCGTAAAGGCCCGCGAAGCTCAAATCACCTTTCAGCAGCCACCCGTCGAAATGCCGAACTATGGGGCAGTTGCTTGCAAGGTCTCTTGGACTTTCTGAAGGGTTTGGGCGCCGCGCGGCTCACCGCCATGATCGCAGTCACCGCTGCTCTGATCGGCTTCTTCGGTTTCGTCATCATGCGCGTGACGGCGCCGCAGATGACCACCCTCTTCACCGACCTGACCATGGAAGACTCCTCCAGCATCATCAAGGATCTGGAGCGGCAGGGCATCGCCTTCGAGATCCGCAATGAAGGCAGCGTGATCCTGGTGCCGAAGGACAAGGTCACCCGGCTGCGCATGAAGCTCGCCGAGGGCGGCCTGCCCAAGGGCGGTGGCGTCGGCTACGAGATCTTCGACAAGTCGGACGCGCTGGGCACCACGAGCTTCGTCCAGAACATCAACCATCTCCGCGCGCTCGAGGGCGAGCTCGCCCGCACCATCCGCGCCATCGACCGCGTCCAGGCGGCACGCGTCCATCTCGTCCTGCCGGAGCGGCCGCTGTTCTCGCGCGAGACCCCGGAGCCGTCCGCCTCGATCGTCGTGCGCGTGCGCGGCACCCTCGAGCCGGCGCAGATCCGCGCCATCCGCCACCTCGTCGCTTCCGCCGTCAACGGCCTGAAGCCGCAGCGGGTGTCGATCGTCGACGAGGCCGGACAGCTGCTCGCCGACGGCACCCAGACCGACATCGACCAGCAGGTCGGCGACGAGCGCCGCAACGCCTTCGAGAAGCGGATGCGCAAGCAGGTCGAGGACATCGTCTCCTCGGTCGTCGGTGCGGGCCGCGCCCGCGTCCAGCTCTCCGCCGACTTCGACTTCAACCGCATCACTCAGACCTCCGACCGCTACGATCCGGAAGGCCGCGTGCTGCGCTCGAGCCAGACCCGCGAAGAGCAGTCCGCGACCAACGAGAGCAACGGCCAGGTCACGGTCAACAACGAGCTGCCGGGCAACCAGCAGAACCAGCCGCCGCAGCAGCCGCGGGACCAGAGCAAGAAGACCGAAGAGACCAACAATTACGAGATCTCCCGGACCACCAAGACGGAGGTCACCGAGGCCGGACGGGTCAACCGCATCTCGGTCGCGGTGCTGGTCGACGGCGCCTACTCCAAGAACGAAAAGGGCGAGCTGGTCTATCAGGAGCGCAGCAAGGACGAGCTCGACCGCATCGCCGCGCTGGTCCGCTCCGCAATCGGCTTCGACCAGAAGCGCGGCGACCAGGTCGAGGTGGTCAACCTGAAATTCGCCGACGCTCCCACGGTGCCGCAGATCAACGAGCCCACCGGCTTCCTCGGCATGCTCCACTTCACCAAGGATGACGTCATGTACGTCATCGAGCTCGCGGTGATGATGCTGCTCGGCATTGTCGTCGTGTTCATGGTGGTGCGGCCGCTGGTGAAGAAGATCATTGCCACCGAAGAGGTCGCCGCCCTGGGCGGCGGCCTGCCGGCGCTCACCGACGAAACCGTCCAGGCAGCCGCTCACGCCCAGCAGACCGCCAGCCTGATCGACGTCGCCCAGGTCCAGGGCCAGGTCCACGCCCAGTCCGTCCACCGGGTGGGCGAGCTGGCCGACCGCAACCCGGGCGAAGCCGCCGCCATCATCCGCCAGTGGCTCGCCGAGCCGCAGCAGAACTGATCCCACCGACGTGAACCGCCTGAACTGAAAAGAACGTAGACGCCATGTCGCTGCCGCAGACCCAGAACGCCAACGCCAACAACAACGACATTTCCACGGTGATCGCGACGCTGGCGAGCCGCCAGGCGCAGCGCCCGAAGACCGAGCCCTTGAGCGGCCCGCGGCGCGCTGCCGTGATGATGCTCGCGCTCGGCGAGCAGTATGGCGGCAAGATCTGGCAGCAGCTCGATGACGACGAGGTGCGTGAACTGTCGCTCGCGATGTCGACGCTGGGAACCATCGAAGCCGACGTCGTCGAGGACCTGATGCTCGAATTCGTCTCGCGCATGTCTGCTTCCGGCGCGCTGATGGGCAATTTCGACGCCACCGAGCGGCTACTGCAGCAATATCTGCCGCCGGAGCGCGTCAACGGCATCATGGACGAGATCCGCGGCCCCGCCGGCCGCAACATGTGGGAGAAGCTCTCCAACGTCCAGGAAGAGGTGCTCGCCAACTACCTCAAGAACGAATATCCGCAGACCATCGCGGTCGTGCTGTCCAAGCTGAAGCCGGAGCATGCCGCGCGCGTGCTCGCGATCCTGCCCGAGGACATGGCGCTCGACGTGATCGGCCGCATGCTCCGCATGGAAGCGGTGCAGAAGGAGGTCATCGAGCGGGTAGAGCAGACCTTGCGCACCGAATTCATGTCGAACCTGTCGCAGACCCGGCGCCGCGACGCCCACGAGGTCATGGCCGAGATCTTCAACAATTTCGACCGCCAGACCGAGACCCGCTTCATCACCTCGCTGGAGGAAGATAACCGGGAGTCAGCCGAGCGCATCAAGGCGCTGATGTTCACCTTCGACGACCTGATCAAGCTCGATTCCGCCTCGGCGCAGACGCTGCTGCGCAATGTCGACAAGGACAAGCTCGGCGTGGCGCTCAAGAGCGCCAACGAGGAGGTGCGCAACTTCTTCTTCGGCAACATGTCGTCGCGCGCCGCCAAGATGCTGCAGGACGACATGGCCGCCATGGGACCGGTGCGACTGCGCGACGTCGACGAGGCGCAGGCCCTGCTCGTCAATCTCGCCAAGGATCTCGCCGCCAAGGGCGAGATCATGCTCAGCAAGAACCGCGCCGACGACGAACTGGTGTATTGATGGCTCAGCCCGCGAAATTCCTGTTCGATACCGACTTCGCCGCGCCGGAGAAGACGACGCGGGAGCGTGCGGCCACGTCCGCCGAGATCGCACAGAAGGTCGCGGCCGCCGAAGCCGCCGCCTACCGCAACGGCTACGAGGCGGCGCAGCGCGAAGCCAAGGTCGAGGCCGACCGCCGCGTCGCGTCGGCTCTGGAGCAGATCAACATCCAGTTGCAGGGCATCTCCGCCCGCTTCGAAGGCATCGAGCAGCGGATGGAAACCGAGGCCGTCGATGTGGCGGTCGCCGTCGCTCGCAAGCTGTGCGCGGCGCTGATCGAGGCGGAGCCGCTCGGCGAGATCATCGGCCTCGTGCACGACTGCTTCGCGCATCTGGTCGCCACGCCGCACCTCGTGCTGCGCATCAACGAGACGCTGTACGAGCTCGCCCGCGAGAAGATCGAGAAGCTCGCCAAGCAGAGCGGCTTCGAGGGACGCCTCGTGATCCTCGCCGAGCCGGAGATCGCGACCGGCGACTGCCGCATCGAATGGGCCGATGGCGGCGTGGTGCTGGAGCGCGCTGCGATCGACGCCAAGATCAACGAGCTGGTCGGACGCTACATGGCGTCCAGGAAGAACTAGGCCGCTGTGGCGGTCGAAGGAGTTTAAGTCATGAGCGACAACGAGATCCCGCTTCCCGACCTCAATTCCGCGGACGCGCCTCCCCTGGGCGGGGACGTCGGCTACAATGAAGAAGAGCATGCCGCGCGCATCGCGGCCGACCTCGAGGCAGTGTTCGACGTCCCGGTTCAGGTCTCGGCCGTGCTCGGCCGCTCGAAGATGGATGTTGGCGAGCTTCTGAAGCTCGGGCCCGGCACTGTGCTCGAGCTCGACCGCAAGGTCGGCGAGGCGATCGACATCTACGTCAACAACCGGCTCGTGGCACGCGGCGAGGTGGTTCTGGTCGAAGACAAGCTCGGCGTGACGATGACCGAAATCATCAAGTCCGACCGCAACTGACAGGCATGACCTGCGTGCCGATCGAGAGCGGCGCGACCGAATAGGAGACCAACATGCGGCTTCTCATCGTCGGAACGCTGAAGGGCCAGTTGACGACGGCCACCAAGATCGCCATGGAGAACGGCGCCACCGTCACCCATGCCGAGGACAACGAGCAGGTGATGCGCGTGCTGCGCGGCGGCAAGGGTGCCGACCTGCTGCTGGTCGACGTCGCGCTCGACATCCGCGACCTGGTGATGCGGCTCGACGCCGAGCACATCCACGTGCCGATCGTCGCCTGCGGCATCACCAGCGATGCACGCGCCGCGGTCGCCGCCATCCATGCCGGCGCCAAGGAATACATTCCGCTGCCGCCGGATCCCGAGCTGATCGCGGCGGTGCTCGCCGCCGTCGCCAACGATTCGCGCGACCTCGTCTATCGCGACGAGGCGATGGCCAAGGTGATCAAGCTCGCCCAGCAGATCGCCGGCTCCGACGCCTCGGTGATGATCACAGGCGAGTCCGGCACCGGCAAGGAGGTGCTGGCGCGCTACGTCCACACCCGCTCGGCCCGCGCCAAGCGTCCCTTCATCTCGATCAACTGCGCCGCGATCCCGGAGCATCTGCTGGAATCCGAGCTGTTCGGCCACGAGAAGGGCGCCTTCACCGGCGCGGTCGCCCGCCGCATCGGCAAGTTCGAGGAGGCCAATGGCGGCACCCTGCTGCTCGACGAAATCTCGGAAATGGACGTGCGGCTGCAGTCCAAGCTGCTGCGCGCGATCCAGGAGCGCGTGATCGACCGCGTCGGCGGCACCCGCCCGGTGCCGGTCGATATCCGCATCATCGCGACCTCCAATCGCAACCTTGCCGACGCCGTTCGCGAGGGCACGTTCCGCGAGGACCTGCTGTTCCGCCTCAACGTCGTCAACCTGAAGATCCCGCCGCTGCGCGAGCGCCCCGCCGACATTCTCGAGCTGGCGCAGCATTTCGCGCGCAAATACTCCGATGCCAATGCCGTGCCGCTGCGGCCGATCTCGGCGGAAGCCAAGCGCATCCTCACCACCAATCGCTGGCCGGGGAACGTGCGCGAGCTGGAGAACACGATGCATCGCGCGGTGCTGATGGCGCAGGGCGACGAGATCGGGCCGGATGCCATCCTCACGCCGGACGGCACCCGTCTCGACATCGGCAAGACCCAGCCTGCCGTCGCGCATGCTACGATGGCCGCGGAACAGGTCACACGCGCTTTGGTCGGCCGCACGGTCGCCGATGTCGAACGTGACCTGATCCTGGAGACCCTGAAGCACTGCCTGGGCAACCGGACACATGCGGCCAATATCTTGGGCATCTCGATCCGCACGTTGCGCAACAAGCTCAACGAATATGCCGACGGCGGCGTGCCGATCCCGCCGCCAGGCTCCGGCGACACGCCGCGCGTGCCGAGCGCCGTATAATCTGCCCATCCGGATCGTTCTCGGCGGCGCGCTGGCCCTCGGCGCGCCGCTTGCCGTTTCGCCGGCTGATGCCGCAACGCGCGGCGTGCTGTCCGGCTGCTGGGAGCAGACGTCGCACGCACCGCTCGTCAATCCGTCGTCGGGTCAGGAATGGGGCGCCCGGAGCTGGTGCTTCGCAGGCAAGGGCAAGCTGATCTCGCGAACGATCGCCTGTGGCAGGGAGGGCTGCGACGGCTGGGACAATGAACGCAGCTATCGCTGGCGGCCGCCCACCCTCTCGTTGTCCGATGCCGAGACGTCGCCGGATGGCGGGCGCATCAAAGTGTGGCGCCGCTGCCGCGTGCAGTTTCTGACCGACGATTGGATGCAGCTACAGGACTGTCAGCAGTCCCCGGATCCGTGGGTTCGCGAGAACACGCCGGCGCGTCGTCGCCGGGCACCACCTCACGAATAGTTCGGCGCCTCAGGATTGCGGAAAATGTGAATGGGATCGCCGGGCGTGAACTCGCGTTGCGTCAGCACGGCATAGGCATAGAGCGCGAGATAAAGGATCGCGACGGTGCCGATCACGTAGAGCGCCCAGGTTCCGATCCGTTTCATCAGCTCCGCCGCAAACACCGCCTCAAGGCCGCGGTGCTTTTACGGCGTTCAGCTTCGGGACGCCACCCTGCGACCAACCGCCGCTCACCCCCTACGGCACGTCCTGCGGATCGGCCCCGCCGAGGGGGCCAAGTCGGGCGATGTCCGCGTCGCGGTCGACGTGCACATAGCCGCCATGCCAATACGCCAGGGCTGCCGCTTGCGGCGCCACCTCGACATGCACCACGCGGCCGATCACGATGCCATGGGAATGCCGCTCGATGATCTCCTCGACCTCGCAGTCCAGCGCGGCGAGCGCCCCGACCAGGAGCGGCACGCCGGTCACGTGCTTGCGCCACTCGGCGCCGGCAAACCGCTCGGCGCCTCTGAGACCGCCTTTACCCGAGAACCGCTCGGCCACGCCGATCTGGTCCGCGGCGAGCAGATTGGCGCCGAAAACACGCTCCCGCTGCAGGATCGGCCAGGACGAGGCGTTCCGATTGAGGCTCACGATCACGGACGCCGGCTCGATCGAGAGCGATGACAGCGAACTCACCGTCATGCCGGTGACCTCATCGCCCCGCCCCACGGTGATCACGCTCACGCCCCCGACCAGTTGGCGCATCGCGGAGCGGAAATCGGGCTGAAGCGCGGTGACGTCGGGCATGAGGCGGACGATGGAGTTCATTGCGATATCATCTCCTAACCCGTCGTGCCCGGTCCGAGCAACTGGCCCAGGATCGAGCCTTCCAGCGCCGCAAGCTCCGCAGAGCCGCGCTGGCGCGGGCGCGGCAGATCGACCCTGATGTCCTCGGCGATCCGGCCATTCTCGATGACCAGAACCCGGTCGGCCAGGGCCACGGCTTCCGCCACGTCATGGGTGACCAGGATTGCGGTGAAGGTTTGATCGGCCCAGACCCGCTCCAGCAGCCGCTGCATCGCGATCCGCGTCAACGCATCGAGGGCGCCGAGCGGCTCGTCGAACGCCAGCAGGCGCGGACCGCTGACGAGCGCGCGCGCCAGAGCGACGCGCTGCTTCTGGCCGCCGGACAGCACCGCCGGCCATTGGTCGCGCTTGTCGGCGAGACCGACTTCCTCCAGCGCCTGCCGCGCGCGCTCATGCGCGCCGGCGGCCTTGCGCTCGCGGCCGAGGCCGACCTCGACATTGCCGAGCACCCGCGCCCACGGCAGCAGCCGCGGTTCCTGGAACATGACGCGGACGTCCTCGGGCCGCGCCGCTGCTTCACCGAAGCTGATGCTGCCCGACGTCGGTTTGTCCAGACCTGCGATCAGGCGGAGCAGCGTGCTCTTGCCGCAGCCACTCTGACCGACGATCGCGACGAACTGACCGGCCGGAATCTCGAGATCGATGCCGCGCAGCACCTCGTTGTCGCCGAACGCCTTGCGAAGGCCGCGGATCACCAGCGGCAAGCCGCGCGTCTCGGTCTCGGGTTTGGCCGGGGTCACGCCTGGCTTCCTCGCGCGGCGGAAGGCCTCAGCCTGCCCGATCACGTCAGTGCCGTCGATCGCCTCGGTGCCGGACACGGGAATTCGGAGCGCTTGCTGCATTTGCGAACCTCAATGTTTGCTGAAGGCCGGATGCCAGGACAGCGTCATCCGTTCCAGCACCCGCGAAGCGCTGTCGGCGACCTTGCCCAGCAGGGCGTAGATCAGGATGGAGAGCACGACGACGTCGATCTGCATGAACTCGCGCGCCTGCATCGCCATGTAGCCGAGGCCCGAAGAGGCCGCGATCGTCTCGGCGACAATCAAGGTGAGCCACATGATGCCGAGCGCGAAGCGCAGGCCGACGAAGATCGACGGCAGCGCGCCGGGGAAGATCACGCGGCGAAACAGCTCGCCGTCGGTCATGCCGTAGACGCGGCCCATTTCAATGAGTTGCGGATCGACGGTGCGAATCCCGTGCAGCGTGTTGAGGTAGACGGGGAAGAACACGCCGAGGGCCACCAGGAACAGTTTTGCGCTCTCGTCGATGCCGAACCACAGGATGACCAGCGGGATCAGCGCCAGATGTGGCACGTTGCGCACCATTTGCAAGGTGGTGTCGGTAAGCTTCGCCGACAGCTGCGACAGGCCGTTGGCGAGCCCGAAGGCGAAGCCGATGCTGCCGCCGATCAAAAAGCCGATCGAGGCGCGCCAGAAGCTGACCCAGATGTTGCGGCCGAGCTCACCCGACCACAGCAGCTTCCACCCGGCGCGCGCGACGTCGCTCGGCGCCGGCAGCACCCGCGGCGACACCAGGCCGGCGAGAGAGGCCGCCTGCCAGATCAGGATGATCGCGAGCGGCACCAGCCAGGGGATCAGCGCATCCGCGCTCGGCACCGCGAGCTTGCGGACCTTGGGAAGGCTTTCGATCAGGCTCATGACTGCGAGGCTCTCTGCAACGGACGATGCTCGTTGGCGATGGTCTCACCGAATGGGCCGGTGTTGGTGCGCAGTTTGGTCACGTTGCCGGCCTGCTCCGACACGTTCAGCCCAAGCTTGGGAAACACCAGCTCGGCGAAGCGATAGGCTTCCTCGAGATGCGGGTAGCCGGAGAGGATGAAGGTATCGATGCCGAGATCCTGATACTCGCGGATGCGAGCCGCGACCGTGTCGGGATCGCCGACCAGCGCGGTCCCGGCGCCGCCGCGGACGAGGCCGACGCCGGCCCACAGGTTCGGGCTGATCTCGAGCTTGTCGCGCCGGCCGCCGTGGAGCTGCGACATGCGCTGCTGGCCGACCGAATCCATCCGCGCAAAAATCTTCTGTGCCGAGGCGATGGTGTCGTCGGTGACGTGCTTGATGAGGTCGTCGGCGGCCGCCCACGCCTCCGCGTTGGTCTCGCGCACGATCACGTGCAGGCGGATGCCGAACGACAGCTTGCGGCCACGGCTGTCGCCGACGGCTCTCACCTTGGCGATCTTCGCCGCGACATCTGCCGGCGGCTCGCCCCAGGTAAGATACTTCTCGACCGTATCGACGGCGACGTCGATGCCGGCATCCGACGAGCCACCGAAGAACAGCGGCGGGCGTGGCGACTGCACCGGTGGGAACAGCAGCCGGCCATCCTCGACCTTGATGTGCTTGCCGGCGAAGTTGACGGCTTCGCCTTCGAGCAGCGCGTTGTAGACGGTGAGAAACTCGCGGGTGACCTCGTAGCGCTCCTCATGCGACAGGAAGACGCCGTCGCCCTTGTTTTCGACCGGATCGCCGCCGGTGACGACGTTGACCAGCAGGCGTCCGTTGGTGACGCGGTCCAGCGTCGCAGTCATGCGCGCGGCCACGGCCGGCGATTGCAGACCCGGACGCACCGCGACGAGATAGCGCAGCTTCTCGGTGAAAGGCGCCACGGCCGACGCCACGATCCAGGAATCCTCGCAGCTGCGCCCCGTCGGGATCAGCACGCCGAAATAGCCGAGCTGGTCGGCGGCCTGCGCGACCTGGCGCAGATAGTTGAAGTTGACCTCGCGGCCGCCTTGCGAGGTGCCGAGATAGCGGCCGTCGCCATGGGTCGGCAGGAACCACAGCACATTGGGCTTCGAAGCATTGCTCATGTCGTTCTCTTTCGGATCGTGTCGCAGGCGAGCGTCAGGTGGACGGCATCCACTTCCAGACGATGTCGGCGACGTTGACTTGTTTCGGGATGAGCCCAACCCGGGCGAAGCGGTCGGCGACGGCCTGCTGGCTCTTGATGACCTCGTCGTCGATCGGCACGACGCTATAGACCGAGCGGTCGACGAAGCGCTTGACCGCCTCAAGATCGACGCCGGTGGCCTCGGCCTGGGCCTTGGCGACCTCCTCGTGATGGCTGTTGGCCCACACGCCCTCCGCGGCGAAGGCGGCGTTCAGCCTGGCCACCACGGCCGGGTACTTTTCGACGAAGTCGGAGCCGACGATGTAGAACGAGTTCGGCTTGTGCACGTCCTTGTCCCACGCGATCACCCGCGCATTCTCCTTGAGCTCGGCGAGCGCGAGATACGGATCCCAAATCGACCAGGCGTCGACCGAGCCCTTGACGAAGGCGGCGGTGGCATCGGCGGGCGCGAGCGGCGCCGGCGTGATGTCGGTCCAGGACAGGCCCGCCTTCTCCAGCGCGGCAACCAGGAGATTGTGCGCGCTCGAGCCCTTGCCGAAGGCGACGCGCTTACCCTTGAGATCGGCGAGCGACTTGATCGGCGAGTCCTTGGGCACGATGATCGCCTGGCTGCTGCCGTTCTGCTTGACGGCCGCCGCGTAGCGGATCTTGGCACTGGCGGCCTGCGCGAAGATCGGCGGCGCGTCGCCGACATAGCCGAAATCGACGCTGCCGACATTGATGGCCTCCAGCAGCGGCGGACCGAACTGGAAGTCGACCCAGACGATGTCGATGCCGACAGGCTTGAACGTGTCCTCGATGGTGCGGCGCGCCTTCACGGCCGGGAAGAAGCCGCCCTTCTGGGTGCCGATCCGGATCTCCTTCGGCTTGTCCTCGGCGCGCAGCGGCGTCGCAGAGGCCATCACCGCAGCCGATGCCAACGACAGTTTCAGAAAATCACGCCGCTTCATTGCCCTCTCCGATCACCCTTGTGCATCTACGTTGATGCGATGCACAGGATGATGGTGGCGGGCGAAACGCGTGTCGAGCACCCCTGGAAAATAGTGATGCCGGTCCTCTCGGCTCACGACCAGAGGGGATGATCGTATCGAGGCCCCCACGCAAAGCAGCGAGAATTTCTCGCAAGCAAAGATGCGATCACGCGTTTTCACGGCCCATCAACCAAGATCTCGGTGGGACCGGCGCGACTCCGCTCTGGCGGTGCGCCGGTGTGCGCGAGGTTCCGCCCGCTTGATCCAGGTCAACGCCGGTTTCCGGAGCTTTCTTAAACATAAGATTAGGCGCGGCCCGGATGCCGCAATCCCTCCTGAACCTCCCCTAGCAGAGAATTCTCTCATGTCGCTCGTTGGCAGCGATGCGAACGCGCATGCGCGTCGCAGACGCATGGAAATTTTTGCCTTCCTGTTTCTCACCGCCGTGCTGATGCCCGCGCTCGCGGTCGCCACCGTCGGCTCCTACGGGCTCACGGTGTGGGTCTACCAGATGATGGTCGGGCCGCCCGGCCCGCCTGCTGCGCATTGATTGGAACGACCACGCCTATGCTCTCCCACCGCACCTCCCTCGACCGCCGCGCGCTGATCACCGGCCGTGTCCTCACCGCCGATCCCGTCGTCGCGCCGGCCAAGGGCGAGATCGCCAGCATCATCGTGCAGACCCGCCCCGAGCAGCTCGATCGCGTCGAAGCCGACATCCTCGCGCTGTCCGGCTGCGAGATCCACGGCCGCGACGAGCGCGGCAAGCTGATCGTGGTCGTCGATGCGCCCGATGCCGGCGCGCTCGGCGCCACCATGAACCGGATCGGACTGCTGCCGCACGTGCACTCCGCCTGCCTCGTCTTCCACGCCATCGACGCCGGCTAATCACACGAGACTCCAATGACCGACATGAAGATCGATCGCCGCCAGATGCTGAAGCTGGAGGCCGCCGCGATTGCCGCGGCCGCCGCCGGCATGCCGAGCGCCTCGCTCGCGGCAAACCTCGTCACCGAGCGCGAAGCCTCCGAGTTGAAATGGGACAAGGCCGCCTGCCGCTTCTGCGGCACCGGCTGCAGCGTGATGGTCGCGACCAAGGACAACCGGGTCGTCGCCACCCATGGCGACATCAAGGCCGAGGTCAATCGCGGCCTGAACTGCGTCAAGGGCTACTTTCTCTCGAAGATCATGTACGGCCATGATCGCCTGACGCATCCGATGCTGCGCAAGACGAACGGCAAGTACGACAAGAACGGCGAGTTCACCCCCGTCTCCTGGGACGAAGCCTTCGACGTCATGGCCGCGAAGTACAAGGAGGCGCTGAAGAAGCGCGGGCCTTCCGGCGTCGGCATGTTCGGCTCCGGACAGTGGACGATCTGGGAAGGCTATGCGGCCTCGAAGCTGTTCAAGGCCGGCTTCCGCTCCAACAACATCGATCCGAATGCGCGGCACTGCATGGCCTCGGCCGTCGCCGGCATGATGCGCACCTTCGGCATCGACGAGCCGCCCGGCTGCTACGACGACATCGAGGCCACCGACGCGTTCGTGCTGTGGGGCTCCAACATGGCGGAGATGCATCCGATCCTATGGAGCCGCGTCACCGATCGGCGGCTGTCGGCGCCGCATGTCAAGGTCGCAGTGCTCTCGACCTTCGAGCACCGCTCGTTCGACCTCGCCGACATCGGCATGGTGTTCAAGCCGCAGACCGATCTCTACATCCTCAACGCGATCGCCAACCACATCATCAAGTCCGGCCGCGTCAACAAGGAGTTCGTCCAGGCGCATACCGTGTTCAAGAAGGGCCAGACCGACATCGGCTACGGCCTGCGGCCCGAGCATCCACTGGAGAAGGCGGCGACCGGCCGCACCAAGGCCAATGACGCCACCGACATCTCGTTCGACGAATACGCCAAGTTCGTCTCCGACTACACGCTGGAGAAGGCCGCCGAGATGTCCGGCGTGCCGCTCAACCGGCTCGAGGCGCTGGCCGAGCTCTATGCCGATCCGAAGACCAAGGTGGTCTCGTTCTGGACCATGGGCTTCAACCAGCACACCCGCGGCGTCTGGTGCAACAACCTCGTCTACAACATCCATCTTCTGACGGGAAAGATCGCCGAGGCCGGCAACAGCCCGTTCTCCCTGACCGGCCAGCCTTCGGCCTGCGGCACCGCGCGCGAGGTCGGAACCTTCTCGCACCGCCTGCCGGCCGACATGGTCGTCACCAATAAGGAGCACCGCACCAAGGCCGAGCACATCTGGCAGTTGCCGGAAGGCACGATCCCCGACAAGCCCGGCTACCACGCCGTGCTGCAGAGCCGGATGCTGAAGGACGGCCTGCTCAACGCCTATTGGGTCCAGGTCAACAACAATCTGCAGGCCGGCCCCAACGCCAACGAGGAAACCTATCCGGGCTTCCGCAATCCCGACAATTTCATCGTCGTCTCCGACGCCTATCCGTCGGTGACCGCGCTCGCCGCGGACCTCATCCTGCCGACCGCGATGTGGGTGGAAAAGGAAGGCGCCTATGGCAATGCCGAGCGCCGCACCCAGTTCTGGCATCAGCTCGTCTCCGCGCCGGGCGAGGCGCGCTCCGACCTCTGGCAGCTGATGGAGTTCTCCAAGCGCTTCAAGATCGAGGAGGTCTGGCCCGAGGAGCTGATCGCCAAGAAGCCGGACGTGCGCGGCAAGACGCTGTTCGACGTGCTCTACAAGAACGGCCAGGTCGACAAGTTTCCGCTCGACCAGATCGAGCCGGGCTACGCCAATGACGAATCCAAGGCGTTCGGCTTCTACGTCCACAAAGGTCTTTTCGAGGAATACGCCTCGTTCGGCCGCGGCCATGGCCACGACCTGGCGCCGTTCGAGGCCTATCACAAAGAGCGCGGCCTGCGCTGGCCCGTGGTCGATGGCAAGGAGACGCGCTGGCGCTTCCGCGAAGGCTCCGACCCCTATGTGAAGGCCGGCACCGGCGTGCAGTTCTACGGCTTCGCCGACGGCAAGGCGCGCATCTTCGCCCTGCCCTACGAGCCGCCGGCGGAATCGCCCGACAAGGACTACCCGTTCTGGCTCTCGACGGGGCGCGTGGTCGAGCACTGGCATTCCGGCACCATGACGCGCCGCGTGCCCGAGCTCTACAAGGCGTTCCCCGATGCCGTCTGCTTCATGCATCCGGACGACGCCGAGGCGGCCAGCTTGAGGCGCGGCGACGAGGTCAAGGTCGCCTCGCGGCGCGGCTTCATCCGCGCCCGCGTCGAGACCCGCGGTCGCGACAAGCCGCCGCGCGGGCTCGTGTTCGTGCCGTGGTTCGACGAGTCGAAGCTGATCAACAAGGTGACGCTCGACGCCACCGATCCGATCTCGCTGCAGACCGACTACAAGAAATGCGCCGTGCGCATCGAGCGGGTGTGACGATCATGATGAGAAAAATTGCTGTCATGCTGATCGCGGCCAGCGTTGCGGCCGGATCGAGCGCCCTGCTCGCCCAGAGCGTCTCGTCCTCCCTGCGCGGTCCCGCGCCGCTCAACGACGAAGGCCCGGCGCCGCCGATGCAGCCGATGAAGAACACCGCCGAGAGGGAGGTGCGCAACTATCCGGAGCAGCCGCCGGTGATCCCGCATGCCATCGACGGCTATCAGGTCGACATGCAGGGCAACAAATGCCTGTCCTGCCACGCCCGGGCGCGCACCGCGGAGTCGAAGGCGCCGATGCTGTCGATCACGCACTTCATGGATCGCGACGGCCAGTTCCTGGCCTCGGTGTCACCGCGCCGCTTCTTCTGCACCCAATGTCATGTGCCGCAGAGCGTCGCCAACCCGCCGGTCAGCAACGACTTCGTCGACATCGACACGCTGCTGGCGCACGACAGGCCGGGTGGCAAGCGATGAGCAGCGCCGACATCCCGGAGGGCGCCAAAGCGCCCGTCCCCGAGAAGCGGCTCGGCCTTGTCCGCCGCGCCTGGCAGTTCATTCTCGACCTCATCGACGTGCTGCTGAAGCCGAGCTCCGTGTTCGGGCTCGGCGTGCTGGTGCTGGCGGGCTTCCTCGCCGGCGTCATCTTCTGGGGCGGCTTCAACACCGCGCTGGAGATCACCAACACCGAAAAATTCTGCACCGGCTGTCACGAGATGCGCGACAACGTGTTCGCCGAGCTGAAGTCGACCGTCCACTTCTCCAACCGCTCCGGCGTGCGCGCCAGTTGCCCGGACTGCCATGTGCCGCACAACTGGACCGACAAGATCGCGCGCAAGATGCAGGCCTCCAAGGAGGTCTGGGGCCATCTGTTCGGCTCGATCAACACCCGCGAGAAGTTCACCGACCGCAGGCTGGAGCTGGCCTTGCACGAATGGGCGCGCTTCAAGGCCAATGATTCGCTCGAATGCCGCAACTGCCACAGCGCGCAGTCGATGGACATCACCAAGCAGTCGCCGCGCGCCGTCGAAGCGCACCAGCGCTTCCTCTTCACCGGCGAGAAGACCTGCATCGACTGCCACAAGGGCATCGCGCACCATCTGCCGGACATGCGCGGCGTCCCGGGCTGGCAGTAGGCTTCTTCTGGAGGGGAACGAGCGATCGCCGCAGGCACGCTGCGCCCCCTCCCCCGCTTGCGGGGGAGGGCTGGGGTGGGGGCGCCACACGGGCAGTCCCGCCGGAGCGTTCCCCCACCCGCATCGCATCTTCCGATGCGATGCGACCTCCCCCGCAAGCGGGGGAGGCGTGGACCCATTCACATCGAGCGCTTGATCTCTCCCCGCCAGCCCTTAGGTTCACGGAATGTCCCCGAGTCGCCGCGCGGCTCCATCCTCGTGAGCCATGACCACCTTCTCCCCGCATCAGGATTCCGCGCTCAAGGCCGTCGGCGACTGGCTGAAGGCCAAGCCGGGCAAGAACGGCACGCCGCAGGTGTTCCGGCTGTTCGGCTATGCCGGAACCGGCAAGACCACGCTGGCCCGCCACATCGCCGAAGACGTCGACGGCGAGGTCAAGTTCGCGGCCTTCACCGGCAAGGCGGCGCTGGTGATGCGCAGCAAGGGCTGCGACAATGCCTCCACCATCCACTCGCTGATCTATCGCGCGCAGGAGAGCGGCGAGGAGCAGCCGAACTTCGAATTGTGGGACGACGCGCCGGCGTCCAAGGCCAAGCTGATCATCATCGACGAATGCTCGATGGTCGACGCCGATCTCGGCCGTGATCTCCTGTCCTTCGACTGCCCGTTGCTGGTGCTCGGCGATCCCGCGCAGCTGCCGCCGGTCAAGGGCGGCGGCTTCTTCACCGAGAGCGAGCCCGACGTGATGCTCACCGAGGTGCATCGCCAGGCCAAGGACGATCCGATCGTGCGGATGTCGATGGACGTGCGCGAGGGCAACACGCTCGACATCGGCCGCTACGGCGAGAGCGAGGTGGTGGAGCGCCGCGAGCTCGATCCGTCGCGCGTGATGGAGGCCGACCAGGTGCTGGTCGGCCGCAACGCCACCCGCCGCGCCTACAACAACCGCTTTCGGCAGCGCCTCGACATCGAGGACGCCCTCCCCGTCGCCGGCGACAAGCTGGTCTGCCTGCGCAACAACCGCAAGAAGGGCCTGTTCAATGGCGGGCTATGGCGGGTGAAGTCGCGCGCGACCTCGAAATCCAAGATCGTGACGATGCGGGTCGCGCCCGACGAGGATCTCGGACGCAAGGTAACGAAAGTCTCGGTGCGCGGCGAATGCTTCGGCGGCGGCATCGAGGACATCCCGTGGGAGCAGCGCAAGCCTTATGACGAGTTCGACTACGGCTACGTGCTGACCGTGCACAAGTCGCAGGGCTCGCAATGGGACGACGTGGTGCTGTTCGACGAGAGCTTTGCCTTCCAGGAGAGCCGCGCCCGCTGGCTCTACACCGGAATCACACGGGCCGCGAAGCGGCTGTCGATCGTGGTGTAACGCCGGCTTTACCGCGCGAGGCGATTTCGTCCGCCTCGCTGGTACCCGCCTGCGGCCGGTTGATCCACGTCAACCTGACGCAGGGTCCTTGGCGGATAGAGATCGATTCACATCTCTGTTAATCCGGCAGCAGGCGGCGGGATCGCATGGCAAAGTCCAGGACCACGAAGGGCAAGGCCTCCAACGGCCAACGCATGAAGCGCGCAGCCGCCACCGCGCGCGTCGCGCGCCGGCAGTCCGCCGCCAGGCTCGATCCGATCGCGCAGTCGCTGGTCGACGAACAGATGCAGGCCGCGCAGATCACCGGGCTGTCGGCGTTCGAGACCGTGCTCAACGGACCGCCGGCCCTGGACGCCAACTCTGCGCCGGTCAAGGCGATGCTGGATGGTGCCGCGCCCGACGATGCCAAGCTGATGAAGGCGCTGATCGAGGGCAAGGCCAAGCCCGACAAGCGTCACACCTCCGACGAGCTCGCCGACAACTGGCGCCAGGGCGGCTACCCCTACAAATTCCGCATGTACCGCAAGGACTATGAGGAACAGAAATTCATCCTGCAGACCGAGCTGCTCAAGCTGCAGAACTGGATGAAGGATGCGCGGCAGCGCCTGGTGCTGCTGTTCGAGGGCCGCGATGCCGCCGGCAAGGGCGGCACCATCAAGCGCTTCATGGAGCATCTCAATCCGCGCGGCGCCCGCGTCGTCGCGCTGGACAAGCCGAGCGACGTCGAGCGCGGCCAATGGTATTTTCAGCGCTATGTCGAGCACCTGCCGACCGCGGGCGAGATCGTGCTGTTCGATCGCTCATGGTACAACCGCGCCGGGGTCGAGCGCGTGATGGGCTTCTGCTCGCAGGCCGAATATGACGAGTTCCTGCGCCAGGTGCCGGAGTTCGAGCGCAATCTCGTGCGCAGCGGCATGCATCTCATCAAGTTCTGGTTCTCGGTCAGCCGCGAGGAGCAGCGCCGCCGCTTCAAGGAGCGCGAGGCGCATCCGCTCAAGCAGTGGAAGCTGTCGCCGATCGACACCGCCTCGCTCGACAAATGGGATGACTACACCCGCGCCAAGGAGGCGATGTTCTTCTCCACCGACACTGCCGACTGCCCGTGGACCGTGATCAAGTCGGACGACAAGAAGCGCGCGCGGCTGAACGCGATGCGCTGCGTGCTGCACTCCCTGCCCTATGCCGGCAAGGACGCCTCGCGCATCGGGCAGGTCGACGATCTCATCGTCGGCCGCGCCAGCGTCATCCACGAGCGCGAGGAGCACGCGAGCTGAGGCGACGCGCTCAGCGCCGATGACGCCGATGCGCCCTCACGGGATCGGCTGGCGGCATCGCTGCATTTGCATTCGGAAAGGCCGGCGGGCCACGGCGAGCCAGCTCCGCCTGCGCCGCCGGCGTCAGCGCGCCGCCATTGAGCACATCGCGGTCGGGATGCATGGCCGCATAGGCCGCCGGCTCGGAGAATTGGGCCGACGCCGCGGTGGCCGCCAGTGGCGACATCAGCAGAGCTGCCGCCAGGCTCCTGAATGCGATCATGATTGGTCTTCCCTGTTGCGCACCAATTCGCGCAGGCGATGATGTAGGCAGGCGAAAGCGGCATCCCAATCACGACCGCGCGAGGTGACGGCCGTTCGTGATCGCGCCCATCTCTCAGACGTAGCGCTGCAGCCGCTGTCCGGGCAGCAGATCGTAGGACGCCTTCCAGGCGACCCGTCATCGCCGCTGCGGCAGCCGATCATACGGGCGGAGATGAGCGGACGGCGGAAACGCGGGCGCCGCGCCTGAGGCGCGCACCAGGCCCATTCG
Organism: Bradyrhizobium sp. SZCCHNR1043; assembly: GCF_032489675.1. NCBI lineage: Bacteria > Pseudomonadati > Pseudomonadota > Alphaproteobacteria > Hyphomicrobiales > Nitrobacteraceae > Bradyrhizobium > Bradyrhizobium sp. SZCCHNR1043. Next base: position 187,498 of record NZ_JAUEYN010000011.1, on the reverse strand, counting down.
TCCCGCCGGCGTCAGTGCGCCGCCGTTGAGCACGTCGCGATCGGGATACATCGCCTGAAACGCCCCCGGCTCCTGCTCGCCGTAGAACCAGCCCTGCGCCGATGCCGGCGCGGCAGTCGCCATCGACAGCAGCACCGCTGCCGCCTTTGATTTCCAGGATGTCATGATTGTTCTCCAGGTTCTCAAGATGCGGAGAACGCGCACTCGATGTCTGGTCAGGGGTCTGACGATCGAGACGCGTCCGCCTCTGTATTGACCGCAGAGAGAACGAAATATTCGCGGCGTCTCCGCCGCGCGGGCATCACGACCACGAGACCTGAACCACATCATGGTTCGAAGATCGACGAAGTGTGATGTCATCGTGAGCTTGCGGACTAGATGGCCCGTCGGGCAAATCGGCAAACGACGACAGAAGCTGTCAAGGTCTTCTGAAAAACATAAATCGTTTCGCGGTTTGCCCAAATCAGGCTTATGATGCCCGCGTTTCGTTGCACGGCAGGGGACGTATCGCGATCGTCACGGACGTTGGCAGCGAAATGCGATGGACGCGACATGTTGCGGCGGGCGAAGCGCCTGCGGACGAACGACATGGCGCGGACGGCGAAAGCGTGTGGTCCTGGCCTCCCGACGCTGAGGCCAAGCTGGTGGTGATGATCCGCCGGCGACGGGGGCAAGACAGCCGGTCCCCGAGGAGAGCACGTATAAGCGTTAACACCATCGCGCGGGGAAGGCCGGATCTGTCTGGCTGCACCTGTGGTACCTGCCGCCTGCATTTTTTTGAGCAGGCGGGCCACGGGCCTCAGCCGAGGTCCGGCCTTCCCTGCGCCCTCCGCTTCCGGAGGGCCAATGAACCGGTATCCCTCGGGCCATTCGAGCCGCGAGAACAAATCGCCATGTCTGGAACGCTCCCGCCACAACTCACAGTGTCGTTCCCGGCGCCCAGCGCGCAATTGTGCACGCCTCGCGCCACCCCGGCCGTTCACGCAGTCGTGTCGCGTCCCCCGTAACGCCGGCCGAGCACCGACGTATCTTGCAGCAGAGGCCGGACCGGGCCAGTGTTTCCGGCTGGCGAGACGACAAGCCCCCCTAGCGAGGATCCAAAGATGCGCCTCACCCGCTCCCTTTTCGTCAAGACAGCCGCGCTCGGTGCCATGGCGGCCGGCATCCTGGCCTGGCAGCCGCTGCACGCCGCCGAGGTGGCCGTCGTGATCCCGCCGCCGGCCCAGGATCAGCCGGCCTCCGACGGGCTGGAAACCGCCGTGGTCGCCGGCGGCTGCTTCTGGGGCGTCCAGGGCGTCTACCAGCACACGGCGGGCGTGGTCAGCGCGGTGTCCGGCTATGCCGGCGGCACCAAGGCCACGGCCGATTACCGCACGGTGTCGAGCGGCACGACGGGCCATGCGGAATCGGTCCAGATCAAATACGACCCGAAGAAGATCTCCTACGGCAAGATCCTGCAGATCTTCTTTTCGGTCGTGCACGATCCGACCCAGTTGAACCGCCAGGGCCCGGACTCAGGCCCGCAATATCGCTCGGCGATCTTCACCACCTCGGAGGCGCAGAGGAAGGTCGCGGAGTCCTATGTCGCCCAGCTCGACAAGGCCAAGGTGTTCGGCAAGCCGATCGTCACCAAGATCGGCAAGCTCGAGGCGTTCTATCCGGCCGAGGCCTATCATCAGGACTATCTGACGCTGCACCCGAGCCAGCCCTATATTGCCTATAACGACCTGCCGAAGATCGAGAACCTGAAGAAGATCTTCGCGGAGAACTACATCGAGAAGCCGACGCTGGTCGGCGAGGCCAAAGCGACGAACTGAGGCGACGACCTGTCGCCACGACTTTGAGGCCGCGACGGTGGCCGATCAGCGCAATGACAGGGGCGGACGAGTCTAGGTCCGCCGGAGGAAAAGAGATGAGCGACACCAGGACCGACGACAAGGTCATCAAGAGCGAGGCGGAATGGCGCGAGGAGCTGACGCCGATGCAGTACGCCGTGCTGCGCGAGAAGGCGACCGAGCGCCCGTTCTCGGGCGAATACGAGCATGAGCATCGCGCCGGGACCTATGTGTGTGCCGGCTGCGGCCAGACCCTGTTCGAGTCCGACGCCAAATTCGACTCCGGCTGCGGCTGGCCGAGCTTCACCCAGCCGGCGACGGAGAGCCACATCGACGAGGAAACCGACTATACCCACGGCATGGTCCGCACCGAGGTGCTGTGCTCGAAATGCTCGGGCCATCTCGGCCATGTCTTTCCCGACGGTCCGGGGCCGACCGGCCTGCGCTATTGCATCAACTCCGCGGCCCTGAAGTTGAAGCCGCGCTGACGTCACCATCGGCCCCGGTTCCGTTACGGACGGTAATGGGGCCGCTGGGCTGGCGGCCGGCGAGGCGTGGGCGGCCAAAACCGGCCACCAGGGGTGAGATTTTAGCCGTGCAGATCGGGCTCTCCTGCATTCACAAGTTGCAGATCGATTAAACTATTGAAAAAAGAGGATATTTCAGCGCGGTCCGAACCAGGCCGGATTTACGATGTGAGCGTGCAGGATTCGCATTTCTGCCAAATCGGCCTATATTAGGGGTCGTAACTGACTATGCAGGGCCGGGCCGCCTGGAGCGGCAAATCCCGCCCTCCACCCCCGCAATCGCTGGCGTCATCGCCAAGCTGAATGTTTTGAAAGCTCGCGTCAGCGCTTCCAGCCGACAAGAAGAGGTCTCAGACCATGCGTCCACTGCGTCCGTTCAACTTCAACACCTCTGCCGAACTGTTTCCCGCCGCCATCCGCAAGAAGAAGCGGGCGGGGTTTGCCTATCGGCGGTTCGGCACCGCGGCTGAAGCCGTGCGCTTTGCCATGGAGGAGTTGCCTGCGGATTCGCTGAATGGCGCCTACCTGCAGGTCGAGGAAGCCCGGTTCGACCAGAACGGCATCCGCACCCTGTATGAGAGCGAGGCGTTCCCGCTGCCGCGCCGGGTGGTCGACAAGGCGCCGGACGCCGATGCAGCCTGACGGCTGCCAGACCATTCTCCAACACCCTGCCCCGCCTTGTGCGGGGCAGTTTTTTTATAGGGGTCGGTTTGTGCGGCTTTTGGCCCGGTCTCGCGGCGCGTCAACGCGGCTGGGTATCGAGCCACCGCCGCAGGATCTTGGCGTTGCGCATATTGGCGCGGAACAGCACGTCGAAGGCGTCGCCCGCCACCGGCACCATGCCGATCACCCCCTCGACCGCGACATTGCCGAGCATCCGGGTGATGACGTGCCAGGGCGCGCCCAGCGCACGGGCCTCGCGCACCAGCCACAGCGACAGCGCGGTCGCGATGAGGTCACCGACCACGGGGATCAGGCCGATGATGCCGTCGATGCCATAGCGGATGTTGGTGCCGGGCAGGACGAAGGCGACGTCGAGCAGCTTCGCCACCGCCTCCAGCCGCGCGATGCGCTGCTCACGGGTCAGATTGCCGAATGGATTGGAGGTGCTGAAATCGAAGCGCACGCCGCCCGGGCCGACGAAGGCGCCATTGAACGAGGACTGGAAGGATCCCTGCGGGATCTCACGTCCGTCCTGGTCGATGATCGGTCCGCGCGCCTCATTGGCGTTGAAGCGTGCCTGCGAGGCGCGTCCGGAGGCGCGGCGGGGCGAGGGGGTCATCTGCTCTTGCATACCCATCACATAGAAACGCGGCAGCAGGGCGCAAGTTGCGTCACGCCGTCACGCGCTGTGCTCGCTGGGCTGAGCCGCCGGCGCTTCGGGCGGGGTTTCGTCGACGAATTTGTGCACCAGCCACGACGACACCGTCGCGGGAATGAAGCCGACCAGTCCGTAAAGGACCCATTGCAGGGCACCGTATTCGGAGCCGTGCGAAGCGTAGTTGAAGCCGGCGAGCAGGAAGGCGATGCCGCCCACCAGCAGCATCCGCAAGGTCGGCCCGATGCGCCTGACGTGGAACAGGATGTCGTCGATCGCGCACATCATCAGTGCCGGCAGGAAACCGAACAGGTAGCTGTATTGCAGCGAGGTGACAAAGACCTTGAACAGCTTGGCCACTTCGCCGGGATTGGTGTTGGTCCAATAGCCGGACATGTAGGTCGTGACCAGAAGCAGCGCGAAACCGCCCAGCGCCGGGCCCACGGCAACGAAGATGAGATATCGCTTCATGCCCAATCTCCTGCCTCGCCGATTCGCCCAACGCGCGAGGCGCGTGCGGACTGCTCAGTCACCCCACAGCGCGAAGGCGTCGTTGAAGGCGCGCTCGCCCGGCGCGCCCTTCTCGATCGCGATGATGGCCCGGCGCTGATTGCTGTAGACCAGCGGAACGTCGAACCAGGAGCGCTCCTTCAGGAGCTGCACGTTGCGGGTCCGGTCGGCGTCGACATTGGACAGGCCGACCAGGAAGAAGCCGTCGGTGACCTTCACTGCGAGGCCGGCCAGCGGCGTCCCGCGCGCCTGCTCGTTGGATTTCATCAGGATCCCCGGCACGTTGCCGACGCCGCCGCCAGAGAAATCCTGCGGCAGGATGAAGGTCAGTTCCGCGGTGTGGCTCGCCGGCAGCGACGTGTCGGTGTTGCGGCGGAACGACATCGTCATCTTGAACTTGCGATCGGGAATCTCGATGTCGGCGCGCACGGCGATGTCGGCCTTCTGCGTCCCCGTCGCCTTGATCTGCTCGGTGCGCCAGACCACCGAGCCGATATATTGCTTGCCCTTCGGATCGGCTGGATCCTCGTCATAGAGCACGACGCGTTGCGCGACCGGCGCGATCTGGTCCGAGGACGGCGACTGCCCGACACGGTCGGTGATCTTCGGCTTGCTCAGCGGCGTGCCGGTGTCCTTGGGCGCCTCGACCGTCGAGGAAGATTTGAACAGGCCATTGACCATCCCAACCAGCGGCCGGCCCCACAGAATTCCGGCGCCGATCAGGATCAGCACGATCCCTGCGGCGATGGCGGCCTTGAACGGAAAGGTCGAGCCGCTGCGCTCCGACTTCTTCTTGCCCTCGCGATCCGGCGCGGCGCCGCGCTGGCGGGTCGAGGTGGCAGGCAGCGCGTAGCGCTCGGCCTCCTGGACCGACTCGTCATAGGAGTATGGCGCCTCGGGCAGCGGCGGCCGGTCATCGTCGTCGCCCTCGAGCCGATCGAGATCGGTGGTCGGAACGTTGGCGTAGGTTTTGCGCGCCGCACGGTTGGCCTGGGCAGTGGCCTTGCCGAGATCGTCGACATCAGCGGTGATGTCGCGGAAGCCGCGCATGGCGGGCGGCGTTGCCGGATTGCCGTTGTCCTGAGCACCGCGGCGGGCGGCCGCCGGACGTTCGCGCACTGGAGGCGCCGCCCCATCCTGTGGAGGCGTTTGAGGCGGCTGGGGCCGCGGCGGCACAGCCGGTGCGCCAGCGGCAGCCGGCGGCGCTTCCGGTCGCGGATTGCGCGCCGGACGCGGCTCGGCCGTCTCGCCGCCGAGCGGCGGCCGCTCGGCCCGGGCAGCGGCCGGGGCCGCCGGTCGTGGCCGCGAGGCGGTCGTGGCGGCCTGGTCTGGAGTCGGAGCGGGCTGAGCCGCGGGGGTGGCCGGAGCATCCGAATTGCGCGCACCGGCCCGCCGGAGCGCATCACCTGGGCGGGCCGCGCCGCTGGACGCCCGCTGTGCCTCGCGGGCGCGCTGGGCCGCTTCCGCCTCAACCTTGCGCACGGCTTCCTCGAGCGACAGCCGCTCGCGCGTGATCTCGGATTCGCTCAGCGGCGGCTGGACGCTGCGCAACTGTGCGATCAAGGCCGCCCGCGCCCGCTCGTAAAGCGCACGCCGGCTTTCCCCGGGAGCGTTGGGGTCCAATCCGGCAATGGCACGGGCTATCAGCGGGTAGTAGTCGGCCATATCAACTCAATTCGCGCGCTCAGCTGTCGGGTCCCGTCACGCCTCGAAGGGATTCTGGACCAGAATAGTATCCTCGCGTTCGGGGCTGGTGGAAAGCAGCGCGATCGGGCAACCCACCAGTTCCTCGATCCGCCGGACGTATTTGATGGCCTGTGCCGGCAGATCGGCCCAGGAGCGCGCGTTTGCGGTCGGCTGCTTCCAGCCTTCGATGGTCTCGTAGATCGGTTCGACCCGAGCCTGCGCGCCCTCTCCTGCCGGGAAATGATCGATCTCCTTGCCGTCCAGCCTGTAGCCGGTACAGACATCGATGGTGTCGAAACCATCGAGAATGTCCAGCTTGGTCAGCGCAAGACCGTTAATGCCGCAGGTCCGCACCGCCTGGCGGACCAGGACCGCATCGAACCAGCCGCAACGACGCGGCCGGCCGGTATTCGTTCCGAATTCGCGGCCACGCTCGCCGATCTTGCGGCCGGTCTCGTTGTCCTGCTCGGTGGGAAACGGCCCCTGCCCGACCCGGGTCGTGTAGGCCTTGCACAGGCCGAGCACATAGCCGATCGCGCCCGGCCCGAGGCCCGCGCCCGTGGCCGCCTGCGCCGCGACCGTGTTGGACGAGGTCACGTAGGGATAGGTGCCGTGATCGACGTCGAGCAGCGCGCCCTGCGCGCCCTCGAACAACATCCGCTTGCCTTCGCGGCGCTTGATGTCGAGCAGACGCCAGACCGTCTCCGCATAGGGCAGCAGCTTCGGCGCAAAGGCCGTCAGCTCGCGCAGGATCTGCTGGCCGTCGATCGGCTCGAGGCCGAGGCCGCGGCGGAGCGCATTGTGGTGCGCGAGCAGCCGATCGATCTTGTGCGGCAGCGTATCGAGATCGGCGAGGTCCATCAGGCGGATCGCGCGGCGGCCGACCTTGTCCTCATAGGCCGGGCCGATGCCGCGGCGGGTGGTGCCGATCGCGGTCGCCGCGCTCGCGGACTCGCGCAGCGCGTCGAGTTCGCGGTGCAGTGGCAGGATCAGCGTGACGTTCTCGGCAACGCGCAGATTGTCCGGGCTGATGGCGACGCCCTGCGACTGGAGCTTGCCGACCTCGTCGAGGAAGGCCTGCGGATCGAACACGACGCCATTGCCGATCACCGACAGTTTGCCGGTGCGCAGCACGCCGGACGGCAGCAGCGCCAGCTTGTAGGTCGCGCCGTTGATGACGAGGGTATGGCCGGCATTGTGGCCGCCCTGGAAGCGCACGACGATGTCGGCCTGCTCCGACAGCCAGTCGACGATCTTGCCCTTCCCCTCGTCACCCCATTGGGCGCCGACGACGACCACGTTAGCCATTCGCAGCTCTTTCCTCTGCCAAGATCCAAAACAGCACGATCGGTTCGGACGAAATCGCTTCCGATGAGGGGCCAGCCTGGCCAACCATGCGCCCAGCCCAAATCGCGGCCGGGACCGCTCGCTTGCGAGGCGACCCACCGGATAAAGGAAGCCGCCGGGCTAGGCAAGCGAGAACGGGCCTTCGGAGCACACAAGAGCGCCACCAAGCCTTTGATAAGCCCCAAAATTTCATGCCGCCCCGGCTGCGGATCGGGCGACCCGGCCGTACGCTTCTGGCGGCGCATCGACCTGGGCGGTTCCATTGAGCACCCGAACGGCGGCGAATCTACGATCGAAGCGGCGCGCTCTCAGCTCTGGATGCGGCCGTCGACAACCTCGATGATGCGATCGCAGCGCCGGGCCAGATCAAGGTTGTGGGTGACGAGCAGGACGCTCGTGCCAACCTCCCGATTGACCTCGCGCATCAGGCCAAAGACCGCCTCGGCCGACTTGGTGTCGAGGTTGCCGGTCGGCTCGTCCGCCAGCACCAGATCGGGGTTCATCGCCAGCGCCCGCGCCACCGCGACGCGCTGCTGCTGGCCGCCTGACATGTTGCTCGCGAGATGGTCGGCGAATTTCGCCAGCCCGACCTGGTCGAGCAGCGTCGACGCCTGCGCCTCGATCTCGGGGCCCGGGAAGCCGCGATCGACCAGCGAGCCGACGAAGCCGAGCAGTCCGCCTGCAGCAGAAACACACGCAAAATCTGTCCGCGCGAGGTGCCCATCGCACGCAGGATCCCGATCTCCTTGGAGCGCTGGATCACCGAGACGATCAGCACGGCGGCGATGCGGCACATTGCGGCAACCGAGGCCATCACGGCAGCGGGATGTTGCGCTAGGTCAACCGCCGCCCGGAGAGCTTCATGCAAATCAACCATGATGACCACGACCATTCATCCACCAACCTGGACAGGCCCGCGTGAGCACTGAGACGACCTCCGGCCCGCACCAATTTTGGCGCCTGTCGCCCGCGCAGGCGGGCGCGACGCTCGGCTGCGACCTGAACGGTCTCGGCGCGGCCGACGCCGAGCAGCGGCTGCAACGCTACGGCCACAACGCCGATGCGCCCTCGCACGTCGTGGGTCCGTTGCGCGCCGTGCTCCGCCGCCTGCTCGAGCCGCTGTCGCTGATCCTGCTGGTGGCGGGCATCATCTCGATGGCGACGGGAGACGTGATCGGCGGCGCCATCATCGTTCTCATCCTGACGCTGTCGATCGGCCTCGACACGGTTCAGGAGGGACATGCCGTCAAGGCGGCCGAGGAGCTCCGCCGCTCCGTCGCCTTGAAGGCCGAGGTCAAGCGGGATGGCGCCTATCGCCAGATCGACGTCGAGGCGGTCGTTCCCGGAGACATCCTGCGCGTACGCGCGGGCGACATCGTTCCTGCCGATGCGCTGGTCATCGAAAGCAAGGCGTTCACCGCCGGCGAGGCGGCGCTCACGGGAGAGCCCTATCCCGTGACGAAACAGGCCGGCATTCCGGCCGTTGAGAACGACACGTCGAATGCGCTGTTCCGCGGCTCGGTGGCGCAGACCGGCGAGGCCGTCGCCATCGTCGTCAACACTGGACCGAACACGATGTTCGGCGCGGCCGCCGCGGCGCTCGCCGAGGGGCAGGCGCGCACGCCGTTCGAGCGCGACCTGCATGAATTCGGCCTCGTCATCGCGCGGCTTACGCTGGCCCTGGTCGTGATCGTGCTCACGGTTCGCGTCGTATTCGGACGCGATGTGCTCGACTCGCTGTTGTTCTCGGTCGCGCTCGCGGTCGGATTGACGCCCGAGCTGCTGCCGATGATCACGACGGTGACACTGTCGCGCGGCGCACTGCGCATGGCCAAGCGCAAGGTGATCGTGAAGCGGCTCGCGGCGATTCATGATCTCGGCGCGATGTCGGTGCTGTGCACCGACAAGACGGGAACACTAACATCCGCGGAGATCACGCTCGCCCGCAGCGTCGCGCCCGACGGCACCGACCATCCGCGAGCTGCGGAGCTCGGCGCGATCGCGGCCGCACTCGGCGGTGATCGCGGCTCGCTCGATTGCGCGCTCGTCGCAGGCGCCAATCATGCGGCCGAGGGATGGTCCCTGGGCGGCCAGCAGACCTTCGACTTCTCGCGCCGGCTCGGCTCGGTGCTGGCGATCCGCGGCCAGGATCGGATCCTGATCGTGAAGGGCGCGCCTGAGGCGGTGATCGAGTTGTGCATGCAGCAGCGGCATGGCGGCACGTTCGCGCCGCTCGACGACAACGGCCGCACCGAGATGTACGAGCGCGTTCACGCGCTCGCACGCGAGGGCTTGCGCACGGTCGCGATCGCGTCACGGCCGTGGAACGGCGCGCCGCGCGAGATCGAAACCGACGACGAGCAGGAACTGATCTTCGAAGGGCTGTGCGCGTTCGCCGATCCGCCCAAGCCGACCGCGGCGGCTGCGATCGCGCAGCTTGCCCGCGCCGGCATCGCGCTGAAGATCCTCTCCGGCGACGATCCCGTCGTGGTCAAGCGGCTGGCCGGCCTGGTCGGGCTGAAGGCGGATCGCGTGCTGTCCGGCAGCGACATCGCCGAGCTCAGCGACGACGCGCTCGCGGTGCAGGTGCACTCGGCCGATGCGTTCGGCCGTCTGGCGCCCGATCAGAAATCGCGCATCGTCAAGGCGCTGCAGGCCTCCGGCGAGATCGTTGGCTTCCTCGGGGACGGCATCAACGATGCGCCGGCGCTGAAGGCCGCCGACATCGGCCTGTCCGTCGAAGGCGCCACCGGCGTCGCCCAATCGGCCGCCGACATCATCCTGCTCGCCTCTGATCTCGACGTCGTCGCCAACGGCGTCGAAGAAGGCCGACGCACCTTCGCCAACATCCTGAAGTATGTCCGAATGGGCGCGAGCTCGAATGTCGGCAACATGCTGTCGATGGCCGCCGCATCGATGGTGCTTCCGTTCCTGCCGATGCTGCCGACGCAGATCCTGCTCAACAATCTGCTCTACGATCTCTCCGAGCTCGGCATTCCGTTCGACCGCGTGAGCCGGCAGGCGACCGCGCGGCCGCAGCGCTGGGACATGAAGCGGCTCATGCGCTTTGCCGCGATCATGGGGCCCCTGTCGTCCCTGTTCGACTTTCTCACCTTCGGCGCGCTGCTGTATTTGTTCCATGCGACGCCCGATGAGTTTCGCACTGCATGGTTCCTCGAATCGATGGCAACCCAGATTCTCGTCATCTTCATCATCCGGACCAATGGGCGGCCATGGAGCAACCGGGCGGATCCGATGCTGACGGCGTCGTCGCTCACCGCGCTCGCCGTCGCACTGGTCGTACCCTTCACGCCGGCCGGCGCATGGTTCGGCTTCGTTGCACCGCCCCTCGCCGTCTTGGCTGCCATCGCCGCCCTCGTCGTCGCCTATCTGGTCAGTGCGGAGGGCCTCAAATCTTTCGCGGTGCGATCCGGACCGCGGAGACCGCACCGGGGACACGCTCGTGCGCGATCTTGACGACGACCATCGCTGCATGGTCGCGATGCATCTGCCCTCTTGATAGGCAGCTGCAATTGGTGTCTGTCGAAAGCGCCGGGAGGAACGGCGGCCGGACATCCCGGCCGCGCGCCGCGGCGCATCGAACCGGGCCAACACCGCCGCATGTCCGCCGCCGATCCCACCGCGTCCGCCGCGCCCGCGCGCGCCTGGATCGCCAACCAGCCCTATGTGCTGCTCAGCATCACGGCGCTGTGCTGGGCCGGCAACTCGATCGTCGGGCGGCTTGCCGCCGGCCACATCCCGCCGGTGACATTGTCGTTCCTGCGCTGGTCGCTCGCCTTCCTGCTGATCCTGCCGCTCGCCTGGAAACAGCTGCGCCAGGACTGGCCCGCGATCCGGTCGCGGCTCGGCATCATGATCGCGTTGTCCGTGACGGGCATCGGCGCCTTCAACACGCTGCAATATTGGTCGCTCGAATATACGCAGGCACTCAACACCCTGCTGCTGCAGTCGGCTGGTCCGCTGATCGTGGCAATTTGGTCGATGCTGCTGTTGCGCGTGCACCTGACCCTGGCGCAGGCCATCGGCATCGTGCTGTCGCTCGTGGGCGTGCTGCTCATCCTGACGCGAGGTCACCCCACCGCGCTGGCCGACATCAGCTTCAACAGAGGGGATCTGATCTTCCTGCTCGCGATGGCGGTGTTCGGCTTCTACTCGGTGCTGACGATCAAGCGGCCGCGGATCCACGGCTTGTCGATGGTCGCCTTCACCTTCGGTTGCGGCGCAGCCAGCCTCATTCCGCTGCTGATCTGGGAACTCAACGCGCGACCGGTCATGGCGCTCGACGCGCAGAACCTGTTGTCGCTGCTCTACGTCGCGATCTTTCCTTCGACGATCGCCTATCTCTGCTTCAATCGCGGCGTGCTCCTGATCGGCGCCAATCGCGCCGCGCCGTTCTTTCACGTGGTCCCGGTGTTCGGCTCGATCATGGCCTTCGTGTTCCTCGGCGAGCAGCCGGAGGTCTTCCACGTGATCGGCTTCGCGCTGGTGCTCGTCGGCGTGTTCGTGGCGTCGCGCAAGCAGGCGACCTGATATCCACGTCCTGCGCGCGCCCCGCGGCCCTTTGCTGTCCGATGCATGGCACCAATCCGCTGCGCCGGCTTGCGAGGGGATACGATTCAGCCCAGATTGCCTCGTCTCTCCAAGCACGCTTGGCTGCCTTTGCCTGCCCAACACCGTCATCCGCTCTCCTGGCTGAACAACCAGCCCTATCTGCTGCTCACGCTGGCCTCGCTGTTCTGGGCCGGCAACATCGTGCTCGCGCGCTATGTGGCCGGTCATGTCCCGCCGCTGACCTTGTCCTGCATCCGCTGGGTCGGAACGTTCCTGATGCTGTGGCCTTTCGCGCGCGCGCATCTCGCCCGCGACTGGCGAACATTGCGCGCGCATTGGCCGCTGATCCTGCTGTTGTCGCTGACGGGCTTTGCCATCAACAACGCGCTGTCCTATTGGGCGATGCAATATACCCAGGCGCTGAACGGTCTCCTGATCCAATCCTCGACGCCGCTGTTCGTCGCGCTGTGGTCGCTGGCCTTGTTCGGTGTGCGCCTGACCATGGCCCAATTCGCCGGCATTGCGATGTCGCTGATCGGCGTGCTGGTGATCCTGATGCGCGGCGATCTCGGTGCGCTCGCCGGCATCCAGTTCAACCGCGGTGACCTGATGTTTGCGGGCGCGCTGATGGTATTCGGGCTCTACTCGGCCGCCATGACGCGACGGCCGGCGGTGCACCAGCTGTCGCTGATCTCAGCCTGCACGGCGGCCGGCGCCGTGCTGCTGCTGCCGTTCGCGGCTTGGGAATACGCGTCGGGCTTCGTGCTCAAGCCCGATCTGCTGTCGGTCCTGACGCTCGGTTACGTGGTCGTGTTTGCGTCGACACTGGCCTACCTGTTCTTCAATCGCGGCATCAGCCTGATCGGACCGAACCGCGCCGCGCCGTTCCTCCATCTGGTGCCATTGTTCGGCTCGGTGCTCGCGATCCTGCTCCTCGGCGAGGAGCTCAGGCTGTTCCACCTTGCGGGCTACGCGCTGGTCATTGCCGGCGTGATCATCGCGTCGCGGGTCCCGATCCGGCCTCCCGGCACGGGTGACCGGCTCAAGGTGTGAGCGTGCGGCAAGACGCCTCATGAAGACCGGGGAGCATCATCCGGCTGTCATCGAAATGTCAGCGCCGCGTCAGGCCTCCTGTCCAGAACGATGCGTGGATCAAGCTCCCAGGAGGCCCTCCCATGCATCGATATCTGCTGACCACCGTTGCCGCGTTCGTTCTGAGCGCCGGCACAGCGTTCGCCCAGGGCGAAGGCGAATTCCCGGCGACGCTCTCCGGCCATGCCGTGATGCCGGCCGAGTCCTTCGTCGAGGCGCCGGCCGATGCCCCGAACGATCTCAAGACGTCCGGCAAATACACCACCGGCAAGCGCATCGACGCGATCGGCAGCGTGATGGGCAAGTCCTATGAGCGTCCGACCGGGGTGTCGCTCCCGTTCAAGGGACAACCTCTCCAGGGCCACTCCGGCATCAAGAAGATGGCCGACGGCACGTTCTGGGTCCTCACCGACAACGGCATGGGCTCGCGCTACAACTCGCCCGACTCGATGCTCTATCTGAACCACCACAAGATCGACTGGACCAGCGGCAAGGTCGAGCGGCTCGAGACGATCTTCCTGCATGATCCCGACAGGAAGGTTCCCTTCCGCATCGTCCATGAGGACACCGCCAAGCGCTATTTGACCGGTGCTGATTTCGATACCGAGGGCTTCCAGATCATCGGCGACAATCTCTGGATCGGCGACGAGTTCGGTCCCTACGTCATCAAGGCGGACAGGACCGGCAAGGTGCTGGCCGTGTTCGACACGGTCGCCGACGCCAAGCCGGTGCGCTCGCCCGACCATTGGGCGGTGCAATCGCCGGGCGCGCCAGGCGCGACCTATGCGAACGTCAACCTGCGGCGCTCGAAGGGCTACGAAGGCTTCGCGTCCTCGGTCGACGGCAAGTTCATCTACGGCCTGCTCGAAGGCCCGCTGTGGGACGCCGAGAAGAAGGATTGGGAGAAGGTCGACGGCAAGGAAGCCTCGCGCATCCTCGAATTCGACGTCGCGGCGGAGCGGTTCACCGGCCGGTATTGGCAGTACGTGTTCGAGCAGAACGGCAACGCGATCGGCGACTTCAACATGATCGATCCGACCCAGGGTCTGATCATCGAGCGCGACAATGGCGAGGGCACCAGCGACAAGGCCTGCCCGCAGGGCACGCGCGGCGACAACTGCTTTCCCGATCTCGCCAAGTTCAAGCGCGTCTACAAGATCGAACTGTCCGACGCCAACGTCGGCAAGCCGCTCCGCAAGATCGCCTCTATCGACCTGATGAAGATCAAGGATCCGGACAACAAGGCGCGCAAGCCGCTCAACGACGGCGTGCTCGCCTTCCCGTTCTTCACGATCGAGAATGTCGACCGCGTCGACGACACCCACATCATCGTCGGCAACGACAACAACCTGCCGTTCTCGTCCAGCCGGGATCCCAACAAGGCCGACGACAACGAGTTCGTGCTGCTGGAGGTCGGCGACTTCCTCAAAGCCAAGTGACGGCTGGCACGCCTACGACTTGACGGCCGCCGTTGATCCGAGAGCCCCGGATCAACGGCGCGCCCTGGCCTGATCAGGCCGTTCGCACCTTCGCCATGAAGCCATCGACGGCCTGCTGCAGCAGGCCCGACTGGCTGTCGAGCTCGCGCGCGCTCGACAGCACTTCGGAGGCAGCCATGCCGGTCGCTTCCGCCGCCTTGGTGACGCCGCCGATATGGGCGCTGATCTCGTTGGAGCCTGCGGCGACGGACTGGATGTTGCGGGCGATCTCGCGCGTCGCGTCGCCCTGCTGCGCGATCGAGGTCGAGATCGAATTGGTGATCTCGCTCATCTGCGCGATGGTCTGGGTGATGCCGCTGATGGCGGTGACCGCATCCTGGGTCGAGGTCTGCATCGCCGCGACCTGTGCCGAAATCTCCTCGGTCGCCTTCGCCGTCTGGTTGGCGAGCGCCTTCACCTCCGAGGCGACGACGGCAAAGCCCTTGCCGGACTCGCCGGCGCGCGCGGCTTCGATGGTGGCGTTCAGCGCCAGCAGGTTGGTCTGCGCCGCGATCGAATGGATCAGCTTGACGACCTCGCCGATCTTCTCGGCGCCGGTCGACAGGACCTGAACGGTCGCATTGGTGCGCTCCGCGTCGCCCACGGCTTTGCTCGCAATCTCGCTGGAGCGGGCGACCTGGCGCGAAATCTCATTGACCGAGCTCGACAGCTCTTCGGCCGCGGCCGCGACCGTGCCGACATTGTCATTGGCGCTCTGGGTGGCGGCGCTGACGGTCGAGGCGCGCGAGCTGGCATCGCTCGCGGTCGAGGTCATCGATTGCGCGGTGTGCTGCATGCCCTCGGCCGCCGACGCCACCGAGCGGACGATGCCGTTGACGCTGCGCTCGAAGTCGGCGGCGAGGTTCTGCATGGCCGCGGTCCGCTCGGCGGCCGCGCGCTGCTGGGTGGCGGCCTCGGCCTGCTCTAGCTCGCGCATCCGCAGCGCGTTGTCCTTGAAGATCTGGACGGTGGCGGCCATCCCGCCGATCTCGTCGCCGCGGCCGACACCGGGAATCTCGCCATCGAGCCGGCCATCGGCGATCTCGCGCATGCGGATGCCGAGACGATCGAGCGGCACGCTGATGCTGCGGCTGATCAGCCAGGCGATCCCGCCGGCGATGACCGCGATGCCCGCGCAGGCCATCCAGATCAGCCATTTCAGGGGCTTCATCTTCGCATCGAGATCGTCGACATAGACGCCGGTGCCCACGAACGTATTCCAGCCGGGAATCATCACCGCATAGGAGATCTTGCGGGTCGGCTGCTCCTGACCGGGACGCAGATATTCGTAGTGCAAGGTGACTTCGCCGTCCTTGGCAACGCCGTCGCGCAGCTCGACGACGAGCTTGCGGCCGTTGAGCTCGAAATCGATCACATTCGAGCCACGCTGCTTCGGATCCTGGGACAACACCACGTTGCCGTCCATCGTGTAGGCGAACAGATAACCCATGCCCTTGTCGAAGGTCATCGTTCTCGCGCGATTGACGAACTCGTCGAGCGCGGCCTCCTTCGTCAGCTTGCCGGCTTCGACCTCCTTGATGAGGCCCATGGCCATGTTACGCGCGGTCTCGACGATCGCCCGGCACTGTTCGATGCGGGCGTCGACCATCTCCTTTTGCATCAGAGTGCCGGCAAACGTACCGGCCGCAGCAAGGCCCAGCATCGCCACGCCGACGACGATGGCGAGCTTGGGGGCGATCTTCAGGTTATTCAGCAGCACGTAACGAACTCCGCCCGGTCCCCGATCGACGACCTCGATCTGTCAAGGTGAGCTGCTGGTCAACTGATCAGGCGATGGTTAGATTTCGGTTGCGAACACCCCCCGTAGAAACCCGGATCAGCTCGAGACAACGGCATCCCGGACCGGGACCGCAGCGGAGGCCGGCCGCAACGGCGCAAACTCCTCGGCGGTCAGCGTCTCCTTGGCGATCAGGAGCGTGACGCCGCGCTCGAGG
Organism: Bradyrhizobium sp. SZCCHNR1043; assembly: GCF_032489675.1. NCBI lineage: Bacteria > Pseudomonadati > Pseudomonadota > Alphaproteobacteria > Hyphomicrobiales > Nitrobacteraceae > Bradyrhizobium > Bradyrhizobium sp. SZCCHNR1043. The sequence goes on along the minus strand of NZ_JAUEYN010000011.1, from coordinate 171,178 downwards.
TCCGGGCGATGGCTTTCGAGGATCGCGCGAGCGCGGGCGCCGCCGTCTGCGATCAGATCCCGCACGGCGAGATCGATCTCGCGGCCGGTCTCCTCCGCCGCCGACACGATCTGATCCTGTGGCTGCAGGAACGAGACCTGTGGACGCGGCGCGTATGTGCGCTGCCCGACGGTCGCATCCATCCCGTATTTGGTGACCATCTCGATCGCGATCTCGGTCGCACGCTGCAGATCGTCGGCGGCACCGGTCGAGACGTCGCCGTCGAAGATCAACTGCTCGGAAGCCCGTCCGCCCATCAGCACGGCGATGCGGTTCTTCAATTCGCTGACCGCGAGCAGGAAGCGATCTTCGGTCGGGCGCTGCATCGTGTAGCCGAGCGCGCCGACGCCGCGCGGAATGATCGAGACCTTCTGCACCGGATCGACGCCGACGAGATTGGCTGCGACCAGCGCGTGCCCCATCTCGTGATAGGCGACGCGGCGGCGCTCGGCGGGACTGAGCACGCGGCTCTTCTTCTCGATGCCGGCGACGATGCGCTCGATCGCCATCGTGAAATCGTCGAACGTCACCTCGTGGCCCTTGCGGCGCGTCGCCGCGATCGCAGCCTCGTTGATCAGGTTGGCGAGGTCGGCGCCGGTGAAGCCGGTCGTCAGGGCCGCGACCTTGTCGAGATCGACGCTGTCGGCGACCGTGATCTTGCGGACATGCACCTTGAGAATGGCAAGCCGCCCGCCCCTGTCGGGACGGTCGACCAGCACCTGCCGATCGAAGCGGCCAGCGCGCATGAGTGCGGGATCGAGGATCTCCGGCCGGTTGGTCGCGGCGAGCAGGATGACGCCGGAGCTTGGGTCGAAGCCGTCGAGCTCCGCCAGCAATTGATTGAGCGTCTGCTCCTTCTCGTCGTAGCCGCCAAACTGGCCGCCGCCGCTTCGGCTGCGCCCGAGGGCATCGAGCTCGTCGATGAAGATGATGCAGGGCGCGGCCTTGCGCGCCTGCTCGAACAGGTCGCGCACCCGCGCGGCGCCGACGCCGACGAACATCTCGACGAATTCGGATCCGGAGATGGAGAAGAACGCCACACCCGCTTCGCCCGCGACGGCGCGCGCGAGCAGCGTCTTGCCGGTGCCGGGCGGGCCGACCAGCAGGATGCCCTTGGGCACGTGTGCGCCGAGCCGGCCATAGCTCTTCGGATCCTTCAGGAACTGCACGACCTCCTGCAGCTCGAACTTGGCCTCGTCGACGCCAGCGACATCGGCGAAGGTCACCTTGGTGTCGGTCTCGACATAGACCTTGGCGCGCGACTTGCCGATCGACATCAGGCCGCCGAAGCCCTGGCGGTCCATCACCTTGCGGCCGAGGAACACCCAGATCAGATAGAACATCAGCGCCGGCACGACCCAGGACAGCAGCGCCTGAATCAGCCCGCCCGAGGGTACGCCGGTCACCGTCACGCCCTTCGCGGCAAGCTTCGCCGCCAACGGCGGATCGACACGCGTGGTGATGAACGAGGTCTTGCCGTCCGGCTGCTTGTCCTTGAACTTGCCCTGGATCGTATCCTGGCCAACCGCCACTTCGGTGATCTTGCCCTGCTCGATCAGCTGCTCGAACTGGCTATAGGGAATGGTTTCGACCGTGTTGTAGGTCGTCAGCAGCCATTGCAGCAGCAGCATGCCGACGCCGGCGAGGAAGATGTAGCCGACGGCGACGGCCTGCTTGCGGGTGTTCGGGTCGGATTCCATGGCGGCGCTCTCGGTCGAGTTCGATCACGGCCGGACAGGACGTGATCGAACGGGTTCCCACGCGCATAACAGGAGCGGGACCGGGCGGCTTGTCATGGATCAAACGGCGCCGGCCCGTGGCCTCACGCCCCGCTTCAACCCGACGGCTGCATCACGATCGACTTGTCCTTCGGCCAGCGCACCCGCCAGGCGAAGGCGATATCCTTGGCCTCGCCCGGTTTGGCGTCGATGACCCATTCGACGACGCCGCGGCGATCGCGCACGTTCGTCGACGTCGGCGGCGTGGTCGCGGACAGCATCTCGACCACGATCTCCTCGTTCTCGCTGACCGGCAGCTGATCCTGGATCGCGACCTTCAGCGGGAAGTCGTGAGCGTTGCGGACCGTCGTCTTGAAGGTGCGCTCGTCGATCTTCGCCGTCGTCACGATCAGGCCGGCCGAGCCTTCGTTGCGCTTGACCACACTGCGCTCGACCTTGACTTTGTCGTCGGCCCCGAAGCCGACATGAACGACCTCGTCCTTGCCGGCCGACGCCAGTCTGCTGGTGCCGACGAACATGCCGTCGCGATAGATCGAGACCTTGCCCGGCAGCAGCGGTGCCTCCTCGTTCTGCGGGAAGCTCGCTTCGAGGTAGGCGGTGGGATCGATGACGGGCGCCGAACGGATCGTCAGTTCGGGCGTGATCGTCGCGGTGGAAATACGCAGGCTCTTCGCGCCATCATTGGCACCGACGCTGACGCGTCCGGGGAGGTGAAAGACGGTCTGAAAGGCGCTGATCTCCGCAACCGTCTGCTGCTCGACGGCCTTGTCCGCGACATCTCCGAACGTCGTCCCTCCGCCAAAGCGAAACTCCTGTCGGCTCTCCATGAGTCCTCGCGCGGCGCTGACGGCGGCCGGCTTCGGCGCTGGCTGTGGCGGCGGCGGATATTGCGCGATGATCGTCCTGAGCTCGGGCGCGCTGCCGCCGCGTCCGGTCCGCACCGTCGAAACCGTCAGCGCGACCTCGGACCAGTCCTCCCCCGTGGCCTGCTGGATCTCGGCGCGTCGCACCAGTTCGAGAGCCGGTTTGCGGTCCTTCGCCGACGTGTCGAGACGCGCGTCGTAGAGCGGCACCCAGCGGGCATTGCGCACCGCGTAGGTCACGCGCAAGGTCGCCTTGGTCGCTGCTGCAGCCGACAATTCGATCCGCACCTCCAGCTTGCTCGGAGGCTTCGTCGTGAGATTGTCCTGCAGGCGCGCGATCTCGCGATCGATCTCGCGCTGCTTGCGCTCGGCATCACGGATCGCCGCGTCGGCCTGTCCAACCTCGTCGGCAACGGCGGCGAACGCGGCACGCCATTCTGTGATCGGACGCGCCTCGCCCTTCTCGCCGAGCCCGGCCGGTGACGCCTCGGCAAAACGCTCGGCAAATTTCTTCCGCGCCAGGGCCGCGGCGATCGTGCCATCGAGATTGGCGCGCTCGTCCTTCAGCGCTTCGATGCGCTTGTCGATGTCGGGCAGGTTGACCGGCGGCGCCGCACGCGGCGGCTTGGCGTCGACGGTGCCGATCACGAGCTTGGCGCCGGCCTCGCCTTCCACACGAAGCGAGGACGCATCGAGTCCGAGCGGGAAGTCCTTGGCAATCGCCGTCGTGTCGCCGGCGGGAAGGTCGAGCGAGATGACCCGGGTCACGGTCGCGCCGTCGGGATACACGGTGACAGCATCGACGGTGGACGTCGTGTCGAGGCTTGCCGCATGGCCCGGCGCCGCCGCCAGCGAGGCACCGAGAACGAGAGTTGTCGTAACCAGCCACGTCGTTCGCATTGCCATCGATCTCTCCGTATCCCAGCGCCCCTGAGAACCGGATGAGCCGGTCCCTTGCGGGGCGTTAGACGCCACGAGAGGTCCGCGGGTTCAAATCGTGCGACCGCAAAGCTTGCCGTTGAAATTCCGTCGAGCACAGACGAGCACAGAAAAGGGCAGCACGGCCACGGTGCCGTGCTGCCCCTTTCCGGTCGGTCAATTTGGCCCAGCGCGTGAAGAGTTGAGGTCTGGTTGCGAACCGCGAAGGATGTGCGCTCCCTCTCCCGCTTGCGGGGGAGGGCTGGGGTGGGGGTGTCTCCTCAATTGAGGCTGCCCGAGTGGAGGGAGCCCCCACCCGGCGCTTCGCGCCGACCTCCCCCGCTCTGGCGAAGCGAAGCTTCGCTTGACGGGAGAGGTGAACTGGGCCAGCGGCTAAGTCGATTCAACCAAGAAGCACCGCGCGCCCCAGCGCGTCATCAGAACGCCAGCGCCTTGGCCTGCTTGACCTGCGGCAATGCCTGGATCTTGCCGAGCAGCTCGGCCGGCACCGCACCGTCGACCTCGACCAGTGCGATCGCGTCGCTGCCCGGCGCCACGCGGCCGAGATGGAAGGTCGCGATGTTGATCTTGGCGTCGCCCAGGAGGCTTGCGAATTTGCCGATGAAGCCCGGCTTGTCCTCGTTGGTGACGTAGATCATCGACTTGCCGAACTCGGCGTCGACACGGATGCCCTTGATGTCGACGAGACGCGGCTTGCCGTCGGCGTAGACCGTACCCGACACCGCGCGCTCCTGGTGCTCGGTGGTGACCGCGACCGTGATCAGGCTCTCATAGTCGCTCTCGCCGGCGCGCAGCACCTCGTCGACGATCATGCCGCGCTCCTTGGCGATCACCGGCGCCGACACCACGTTGACCTCGCCCAGCATCGGCCGCAGCAGCCCGGCCAGCACCGCCGAGGTCAGCGCCCGGGTCTTCATCTCGGCGACGTGGCCTTCATAGGTGATCTGGATCTTGGTGATGCTGCTTTCGGTGAGCTGGCCCGCGAACGAGCCGAGCTTCTCGGCGAGCGCGATGAACGGCTTCAGCTTGGGCGCTTCTTCCGCGGTGATCGACGGGAAGTTGATCGCGTTCGAGATCGCGCCGGTGAGCAGGTAGTCCGACATCTGCTCTGCGATCTGCAGCGCGACATTCTCCTGCGCTTCCGTGGTCGAAGCGCCGAGATGCGGCGTGCAGATCACATTGGCATGACCGAACAGCGGATTGCTGGTCGCCGGCTCCTCGGCGAACACGTCGAGCGCCGCACCCGCGACATGCTTGCTGTCGAGGGCCTCGAGCAGCGCCTGTTCGTCGATCAGGCCGCCGCGCGCGCAATTGATGATGCGCACGCCCTGCTTCATCTTGGCGATCGCCGCGGCATCGATGATGTTGCGGGTCTTGTCGGTCAGCGGCGTGTGCAGCGTGATGAAGTCGGCGCGCTTCAGCAGCTCCTCGAGCTCGACCTTCTCGACGCCGAGATCGAGCGCGCGCTCCTCGGTGAGGAACGGATCGAAGCCGATCACCTTCATGCGCAGGCCCTGCGCACGGTCGCAGACGATCGAGCCGATATTGCCGCAGCCGATCACGCCCAGCGTCTTGCCGGTGATCTCGACGCCCATGAAGCGGTTCTTCTCCCACTTGCCGGCCTGGGTCGAGGCGTCGGCCTGCGGGATCTCGCGCGCCAGCGACAACATCATCGTGATCGCGTGCTCGGCGGTCGTGATCGAATTGCCGAACGGCGTGTTCATCACGATGATGCCCTTGGCGGTCGCCGCGGGGATCTCGACATTGTCGACGCCGATGCCGGCGCGGCCGATCACCTTGAGCCGCTTGGCGCGCTCGATGATCTTGGCCGTGGCCTTGGTCGCGGAGCGGATCGCAAGGCCGTCATAGTCGCCGATGATGTCGGCGAGCTTGTCCTTGTCCTTGCCGAGATTGGGCTGGAAGTCGACCTCGATGCCGCGATCCTTGAAGATCTGCACGGCAGCCGGCGACAGCGCATCGGAAATGAGAACTTTGGGTTTGGACATGACGATGTTCCTTCACGCCTCTCGCGAGAGAGGGACAGCGCATCGGCGCCGGAATGGGTGGAAGCAATCGAATCGTAGGGTGGGCAAAGCGCAGCGTGCCCACCGTCTTTCGCGTCGGTTGACGTTGATGGTGGGCACGGCGCTTCGCGCCTTTGCCCACCCTACGCGTCTTGAATTTCGTCATTGCGAGGAGCGGAGCGACGAAGCAATCCAGGCTTTCTTCGTGGCCCTGGATTGCTTCGCTGCGCTCGCAATGGCGGCACGACGAGCGTGGGTCAGGCCACCTTGGGCAGCGCGGCCTTGGCTTCGGCAAAAGCCCAGTCGATCCACTGCGTCAGCAGCGCGACGTCCTTGGCTTCCACCGTGGCGCCGCACCAGATGCGCAGGCCGGCCGGCGCATCGCGGTAGTGCGCGAAGTCGAAGCCGGCGTTCTCCTTCTCGACCAGCGACACCAGCTTCTTGGCGAACTCCGCCTGGGCATCGGCCGACAGCGATGTGATCGCGGGATCGACGACCTTGAGGCACACTGAGGTGTTAGAGCGGATGGCGGGATCCTTGGCGAGAAAATCGATCCACGGCGTCCGCGCCTTCCAGTCCGCCAGCACCTTGGTGTTGGCGTCGGCGCGGGCGATCAGCGCCTTGAGGCCGCCGATCGACTTGCCCCAGTTGAGCGCGTCCAGATAGTCCTCGACGCACAGCATCGAGGGCGTGTTGATGGTCTCGCCCTCGAAAATGCCGGCATTGAGCTTGCCGCCCTTGGTGAGGCGGAAAATCTTCGGCAGCGGCCAGGCCGGCTTGTAGGTCTCGAGACGCTCCACCGCGCGCGGCGAGAGGATGAGCATGCCATGCGCGGCCTCGCCGCCGAGCGCCTTCTGCCAGGAGAAGGTGACGACGTCGAGCTTCGGCCAGTCGAGCGGCTGCGCGAATGCGGCGGATGTCGCATCGCAGATCGTCAGGCCTTCGCGCGTCGCGCTGATCCAGTCGGCATTCGGCACGCGCACGCCGGAGGTGGTGCCGTTCCAGGTGAAAACGATGTCGCTCGCGGGATCGGCCTTCGACAGATCCGGAATCTCGCCATAGCCGGCGTGCAGCTTGGTGACGTCCTTGAGCTTGAGCTCCTTGACGATGTCGCTGACCCAGCCTTCGCCGAAGGATTCCCAGGCGATCGTGGTGACGGGCCGCGCACCGAGCAGCGACCATAGCGCCATCTCGACCGCGCCGGTGTCGGACGCGGGCACGATGCCGATCTTGTAGTCGGCCGGCACTTCGAGGACATCGCGCGTCAGCTCGATGGCCTGCTTGAGCTTGGCCTTGCCGATCTTCGCGCGATGCGAACGGCCCAGGGGAGCGTCCTTGAGATTTTCGGAGGTCCATCCGGGGCGCTTGGCGCAAGGGCCGGAGGAGAAATGCGGCACGGCAGGCCGCTGCGAGGGCTTCGCTGCAGTCATCGTCTATCCTTCCAGATAGTAAGCCTCCCGTTGGGGGGAGGTGTCCCGCCGGCGTGAATACGGGAAGGGTCGTTCCGCGTCAAGGAACTTCGCGCGCTCTTGTCGGCGTTCACGCAGTCGTGCTGGCATGCAAGCGAATGCAATTCATTCCGGTGCGGCACCGACCGGTGCCTGACCAGCCGGCGGACGATGCAGGAAGGTCATCGAGGCGTAGGCGCCGATCCAGGAGCCGACCGCCGCGAACGCGACGTAGATCCAGTTCTCGGTGTAGCTGATCACGGCGAAGGACGAGAGTATGTACCAGATCGAGCTCCAGGTCGCCGCTGACACTCGCCGCTTGGCAACGACCGCCGAAGTGAACATGACGTAAACCGCATCGGTCGCTGCAGTCGCTAGGACGACACCGAAGGCCGTGAGTGGATTGATCGCCGACATCGTCCTCTCCTCTTCGTTGTGCTGCACCAAGCGACGTCATTGTCTCGCCGAACGCATCCATGCACAATGACGCGATCTGTACGCGCCGAACAACAAGGACAGAACAATGGAACGCGTCCGTCTCGGGAGGAGCCCGCTCGACATCACCCGACTCGGCCTCGGCACGGCGCCGCTCGGCGGCCTGTTCGAGCCGGTCAGCGATGGCGATGCCGAAGCCACGATCGCTGCGGCGTGGGCGCGCGGGGTGCGCTTCTACGACACCGCGCCGCTCTACGGCTTCGGCCTCGCCGAGCAGAGGCTCGGTGCATTTCTGCGCCAGCAGCCGCGCGACAGCTACGTGATCTCGACCAAGGTCGGACGGCTGCTGCGGCCGGACCCGACGGCGTCGGGCGAAGATACGCACTATAAGGGCACGCCGCCGCTGCGGCCGCAGTTCGACTATTCCTACGACGGCGTGATGCGTTCGGTCGAGGAGAGCCTGGTTCGGCTCGGCCTGGATCGCGTCGACATCCTGCTCGTGCATGATCCCGACGACCACTATGACGAAGCCGTGGCTGGCGCCTTCCGTGCCCTGCAGCGGCTGCGCGACGACGGCAGCATCAAGGCGATCGGCGCCGGCATGAACCAGTCGGAGATGCTGGCGCGCTTCGCCGAGGCCGTTCCGGTCGACTGCTTCCTCCTGGCCGGCCGCTACACGCTGCTCGACCAGGGCGCGCTGACGGCGCTGTTTCCGATCTGCCGCGCGAAGAACATCGCCATCATTCTCGGCGGGATCTACAACAGCGGCATCCTGGCCAATCCTTACGGGCCGGCGAAGTTCAACTACGAAGATGCCGATGCCGCCTTGGTGGCCCGCGCGCGCCAGCTCGACGCCCTGTGCAAGCAACACGGCACCGAGCTCAAGGCCGCCGCGATCCAGTTCTGTCTCGCCCATCCCGCCGTCACCGTCGGCCTGCAGGGCGCGCGCAATGCGCAGGAGGCGGCCGACAACATCGCGTTGGCGCAGGCGCGAATCCCCGACACGTTCTGGCGCGACCTGCGCGCCAGCAATCTGATCGATGCGCGCGCACCGCTGCCGGGAGAGGCGTCATGAGCCGCGTCATCGATGCGCATCAGCATTTCTGGGATCCCGGCCGCGCCGACTATCCGTGGATGGCCGGCGACGCGCTGGCGCCGATCCGCCGTCCGTATGGTCCCGCCGACCTCGCCCCGCTGCTCGCCGAAAATGGCCTCGACGCCAGCATCCTGGTGCAGACCCGGTCGTCGCTCGACGAGACCGAGGAATTCCTGCGCGTCGCGCACGCGACGCCGTTCGTCGCCGGTGTCGTCGGCTGGGTCGACCTGAGCGATCCATCGGTAGGGTCGACGATCGACAGGCTGCGCGGCCTGCCCGGCGGCGACAGGCTGGTCGGCATCCGCCACCAGGTCCATGACGAGGCCGATCCGGCGTGGATCTATCGCGGCGATGTCAGGCGCGGCCTCGACATCGTGTTCGCGCACGACCTGACCTACGATCTGCTGGTGCGCACGCGCGAGCTGCCGGCGGCGATCGCGACCGTGCGCGCGTTTCCAAGAGCACGCTTCGTGCTGGACCACGCCGCCAAGCCGCCGATCGTAACCGGGTTCGATCAGGACTGGGCCGATCGCATCGCCGAGCTCGGGGCCTGCGGCAATGTCTGGTGCAAGGTGTCGGGGCTCGCCACGGAAGCCGTCTGGACCGACTGGGATGCCGAGCGGCTGTTTCCCTATGTCGCGCACGTCGCACGCTGCTTCGGCGCCGACAGGCTGATCTTCGGCTCGGACTGGCCGGTGTGTCTGCTCGCCGGCAGCTATGGCGAAATCAAGCAGGCGCTCCAGCACTGCCTGACCCGGCTGGGTGCCGAGGTCCGCAGCAAGGCCTTCGGCCCGAACGCCGTCGCAGCCTACCGCCTGCCGCTCTGATTGGATCAGAACCGCATCACCATGCCGAAATGGCTCTTGGCGAAGCCGAGCCGCTCATAGAAGCGCTGTGCGTCGGTGCGGCTCTGATGCGTCATGAGCTCGACCAGATTGCAGCGCCGGCTGCGGGCCTCGGCAATCGCCCATTGCAGCAGCTGCTCGCCGATGCCCCGGCTGCGCCGGTCGATTGCGACCCGAACGTCTTCGATCAGCGCGCGCGACGCACCTTGCGAGCTGAGCCCGGGCAGGATGCAGAGTTGCAGGCAGCCGACCACCCTGTCCGCCTCCACGGCGACGACCAGGGTGATATTCGCGTCCCGCACGATCGCCTCGAATGCGTCATAGTAGGACTGCGGCAACGGCTGCTCGACACGCTCCCGCGCCCGGCCGAGATGATCGTCGGCGAGCATGGCGACAATGGCGCCGACGTCGTCGCGTTGCGCAGGCCGGATCATGATGGACATGAGCTTTCAGGACAGGCTTGCAAACAGCTCAGAACTTGTAGCCGAGGCCCGCGCGCACCGTGTTGATGCTGGTGTCGACGGTCGAGGTGAAGCGGATGTATTCGTATTCGGCCCGCGCAAACAGGCCGCCGACGAGATTGACGTCGACGCCGAGACCGGCGCTGTAGCCATAGATCAGGTGATTGTGCTGAATGTTGTTGGCGCTGAGCGGCGCGAGCGGCGTGTAGGTCCCCAGGAAAGTGGTGCTGACGCGATCCTGAACCGTCACGGACTGGCCGAGATCTGCATTGCCGAGCGCAAGGCCGAAGAACCCATAAGGCAGGAAACAGCCCATTGCATAGCCGGCACGACCCCGGATCGTTGCCATGTCGGTGATCGATATCTGCGAGGACTGCGTCGAGGTCACGGCGTGAAAGTTGCCGTCAGACAGTGCGGCCGTGCTGACAAGCGTGCGGCTCGAAGAGGCCATGCCGCCATACTTGCCATGCAGATAGCTCGCCTCGACGCCGAGCACGACGTCGTCCCATTGACTGTTGTAGCCGACGAAGGCGCCGAAGCCAGATGCGCGCGAGGACTGCTTGCCGAGATTGGGGTTCCACGACGATACCTGCATCTGGCTCTCGATCAGCGTGTTGGCAAGCACCGCCGCCGTGATGTTCTTGGTCGAGCCGTTGAAATTTTCATCGGACGAGCCGTAGCCGCCCTGGACGCCGACGTAATAGCCGTCCCAGTTGACCCGCGAATTGTTCAGGCCCTCGGTCAGGCCGCCCCGCAGGATCGGAAGGTCGGACAAATCCGCGGCCTGCGCCGCGGAGATCATGCCGCACACCGAAACCGCCACCACCAGGCTACGCATCGCAACGCTCCAATCAACACTTGACTCTCTGTTCCGATCATCGCGCGTTAACCTTAATCATTCGTTGTCGCAGCGCTCTGCACGGAAATTCTTTCAGCGCGGAGGCGTTCGAACAGCGGGATCAGAAACGCCAAACGGCGCGGGAGGCCCGCGCCGCTTGATTGTTTACAGTGATGAGGACCGCTCGGCTCAGCCCTTGCGGATCAAGGGCGGCATCATCGGGGGCGGCGGAGGCTGGTCGAAATTCCAGCGTACGCCGAGCTTCAGGTCGTGCGAGGTGATGTCCTTGAACTTGAAGACGTTGCCGGTGGTGTTGCCGACATAGTCGGACAGGACGCCGGTCTGCCCTTGACCGAGATCGACGTAGCTGTAGGCCAGCTCCAACACCAGGTTCGGATTGACGTTGTAGGCGAGACCCGCATGGGCCGCCCAAGCGAAATTCCATTTCGAGGAGGTCGGCGCCGTCGCGAAGCTCGTGGTCGTGAACGGCAGGTTGTTGATGCCCGTGTCGGTGAAGTTCGAGACCGTCACCCGCGCACCGCCGACACCAGCGCCGATGAACGGCGTCACGCACCACCAGGTGCCGAGATCGACATAGGCGTTGGCGAGCACCAGCCATTCGGACTTGCTGCCGCTGTAATTGTCGATGCCGCTATAGGGCACGCCGCCCGCCGTTGCATTGAAGCGGTCGGTGGCCTTGAAGTTCGAATTACCGCGATACTGGCCGGTGACGTCGGCGCGGAACCAGCTGTTGAATCGATAGCCGACGCCGACGCCGTAGATGCCCGCGGTGTCGAACGCCGAGGTCTGGTTGAACGACGTCATCGGCGTGTAGGCGGACTCGCGCGAGTAATGAACGTCCTTGACCTTTTGATTGCTGAAACCGATGTCGCCGCGCAGATACCAGCCACCGAAATCGGCCGCCGGCGGCGGCGCGTAGACCGGAGGAGGCGCGATGGGCATGTCGGCCGCAAAGGCGAGAGTTGAAAACAGAGAGGCCGCTCCGGCGGCGATCAAAGACTTAACGCTACGCATTGGCTTCGTCCCTTTGGCCGGTGAGGCGATCGAGAATCCGGCCCCACATCACAACTGACGACCGTACAATCGCGCCAAATGCTTAAGCGGCGCTTAACCCTAATTATTAAGGTTGATATTTCCTGAGCGCACAAGAACCGTTAACGACCGCGCAACACCTCCTAACAATTCGTCATCTCCGTTTCGTCTTTGTAGTAAGCATCAACTAATTAGTTCAACTTAAAATTGTCGACGTCGCCCCTCTCCAGACGGAGCGATCGCATATGGCGATCTGCGTTTTGCGCCGTCTGCTCCCACATCGTCGTGGCCGGCCTGTCCCGGCCAGCCCCGTCCTTGTTGCGCTCGGAAGGAACGTCGTGGATGCCCGGGTCAAGCCCGGGCACGACGTAACAGATTGGCAGACTTGCCCGCCGCGATTGGCCGATTTCATCGATGCATCGCCCTGTCCTGGCCCCTGCCCGCTTTACGACGAGCCGCGGATCGCGCCGACAGACCCGAGCCCACCGCTCTCGCGCGCAGGACGACAAGCTGCCAACAAAACGGCCTGCCATCAGACGATGATGGCAGGCCGCAAAGGCCGAATATGACGGTTGATGACTACGCGGCGGCCGCAGCCGCGTTGCCGACCGCAGCAACGATCTCGTCGACGACCTCCTCGACCAGATCGCGGTCGTCACCCTCGCCCATCACGCGGATCACCGGCTCGGTTCCGGAGGAGCGCACGAGCAGTCGGCCATGGCCGTTGAGGCGCTTCTGTCCGGTGTCGATCGCCGACTTCACCTCGTCCGCGTCGAGTGGCTTGCCGCTGCGATAGCGGACGTTCTTGAGGATCTGCGGCAGCGGATCGAAGCGATGGCAGACCTCGGAGACCGGACGGCGCAGCCTCTGCACCGTCGCCAGCACCTGCAGCGCGGCGACGAAGCCGTCCCCCGTGGTCGCGTAGTCCGAGAGAATGATATGGCCCGACTGCTCGCCGCCGAGATTGTAGCCGTCGGCCAGCATGCGCTCGAGCACATAGCGGTCGCCGACCGGTGTGCGCACCAGCTCGAGCCCCTGCCCCTGCAGGAAGCGCTCGAGACCGAGATTGGACATCACGGTCGCGACGATGCCGGCGCGCGCCAGGCGGCCGTCTTCCTTCCAGCTCTGCGCGATGACCGCGAGCAGCTGATCGCCATCGACGATGTGGCCGCGCTCGTCGACCAGGATCACGCGATCCGCGTCGCCGTCGAGCGCAATGCCGATGTCGGCGCGCATCTCACGCACCTTGCGGCACAGTGCCTCCGGCGAGGTCGAGCCGCATTCCTTATTGATGTTGAAGCCGTCCGGCTCCACGCCGATCGAGATCACGTCGGCACCCAGCTCCCACAGCGCCTCGGGCACGACCTTGTAGGCCGCACCATTGGCGCAATCGACCACGACGCGCAGGCCGTCGAGCGAGAGGTCGCGCGGCAGGGTGCGCTTGGCGAATTCGATGTAGCGATCGTGCACGCCGTCGATGCGGCGGGCGCGGCCGAGGCTCGCGCTCTGCGCCAGCTTCTTGTCGAGCGACTCGTCCAGCAGCTGCTCGATCTGCTTCTCGACATCGTCTGACAGCTTGAAGCCCTGCGGCCCGAACAGCTTGATGCCGTTGTCCTCGAACAGATTGTGCGAGGCCGAGATCATGACGCCGAGATCGGCGCGCATCGACTTGGTGAGCATGGCGACCGCTGGCGTCGGCATCGGGCCGACCAGCAGCACGTCCATGCCGACCGAGGTGAAGCCGGCCACCATCGCGTATTCGATCATGTAGCCGGACAGGCGGGTATCCTTGCCGATCACCACCCGGTGGCGATGCTCGCCGCGCTGAAACAGAAGACCTGCGGCCTGCCCGACCTTGAGCGCGAGTTCCGGCGTGATCAGGCCGTTGGCGCGGCCACGAATCCCATCGGTCCCGAAATAGTTACGGCTCATATGACCCCCAGCAACGGCTTCTGGATTTCGTTACCGGCGGGGGCGAATCACATGGCAAGCCCCTCCGGTCAGCCCGCGGGTTATAGTCGCCTTAAAGCTAAGATGGCTTCAAAAAATGTGATCAATCATTACCACGAAACCGCCACGGCCGCCGCAAGTCATTGTTAAGGCTAATTTTTCACTCGACCTGACGGCTCCGGAGGGCCCCCCCTCGGAGCGCCCCCGCAGCAGGAATGTGCTCGCTCCGGCGGCCACTGACGTCCTGTTGCGGAACGCTCGCAGTTTGCGTGTCTTGCCCGGACGCCGTGGCGGTTCCCAAGTTGGATTTGGCAGGCGCCGCAAAGATGCTAGATGACTGCCGAGCCCAAGAAACGAGACGTCGGTGGGGAGTCGAAGAGCGCGATGAAACACGTCACCTGCATTGAAGACCTGCGCCTGCTGCACAAGCGCCGCGTGCCCAAAGCCTTCTTCGACTACGCCGATCGCGGCTCCTATGCCGAGGAGACGCTGCGGGCCAACCGCGACGATCTGCAGAAGATCAAATTCCGCCAGCGCATTCTGGTCGACGTGTCCAAGCGCGATCTGTCGACGACGATCCTTGGCGAGCCGTCATCGATGCCGCTGATCCTGGCGCCGGTCGGCCTTCTGGGCATGCAGCACGGCGACGGCGAGATTCACGCCTGCCGCGCCGCCCAGGCCGCCGGCATCCCCTTCACGCAGAGCACGATGTCGATCTGCTCGATCGAGGACATCGCGGGCAGCGTCGAGAAGCCGTTCTGGTTCCAGCTCTACGTCATGAAGGATCGCGGCTTCATCAAGGCCCTGGTCGAGCGCGCGATCGCCGCGAAGTGCAGCGCGCTATGCCTGACCGTCGACCTGCAGGTGATCGGCCAGCGCCACCAGGACATCAAGAACGGCATGAGCGTGCCGCCGGAATGGACGCTGTCGAAGCTGTTCGACTTCGCCACCAAGCCGGCCTGGGTGCAGGGCGTGCTGCAGGGCAAGCGCCGCACCTTCGGCAACATCGCCGGCCACGTGAAGAACACCGAGGATCTCACCAAGCTCTCGGCCTGGACCGCGGCGCAGTTCGACACTTCGCTGAACTGGAAGGACGTCGACTGGATCCGCTCGATCTGGCCGGGCAAGCTGATCATCAAGGGCATCCACGACATCGAGGACGCGAAGCTCGCGGCCGCGACCGGCGCGCAGGCGCTTGTCGTCTCCAACCATGGCGGCCGCCAGCTCGACGGCGCACCGTCCTCGATCCACGTGCTACCCGGCATTGCGGAAGCGGTCGGCGACAAGATCGAGATCATGTTCGACGGCGGCATCCGCTCGGGCCAGGACGTGATGCGCGCGCTCGCGCTCGGCGCCAAGTCGTGCATGCTCGGCCGCGCCTATGCCTACGGCCTCGGCGCCGGCGGCCAGGCCGGCGTCGCCAAGGCGATCGACATCATCCGCAACGAGCTGCTGACGACGATGGGCCTGTGCGGCATCAACACGGTGGCCGAGATCGACCGGAAGGTGCTGGCGGATTGATCGACACTTAACCGGTTGGGGCAAAGCATGACGCTGGTCTCACACCGTGATGATCCGAAGCGCTTGCCAAGCAAAAGCTGTCGTCCCTGCGAACGCAGGGACCCATAGCCACCGCTGTCAGTTATTTCGGGCGGTCGCGCCACTGCATGGTGCGTTTGGGCATCTGCTCAGACTAAGACACCCTGGCGTGCCCCGACACTCCATCCTGGGGTTATGGGTCCCTGCGTTCGCAGGGACGACACCTTTTGTCAGGATGCGGCATACGCTCCAGATGAGCTGGGTCACATCGGCGGCGTCAGCCCATCGCGGCCGACGCTGACGCGGCTGGTCTCGAGCGAGCCATCGGGTAACTGCTTGACGGTGGCCATCACCTTCGCGCCGGCCGTCAGCTCGGACTTGTCGCCGGGCACGAAGGTGACGATCGGCGTGTCCGGCGCGATGTCGACCCGCTTCTCGCCGCCCTTGTATTTGACGAGCAGCGAGTGACCGTCGGTCGAGACCGAGCTTTCGGATACGGTGGCGTTGGTCATGCTCGAATTCGGCTTCAGGTCCCACGACCGCGAGCCTTCGCCCGTGCCGCGCATGTCCTCGGGAAAGATGTGGATCTCGACCGCCTTCGGCGCGCCGTCCGGGCCGGGCACCGTGGTGGCGCCGATGAACGAGCCCAGCTTGATGTCGGAAAGCTGCGCCTTGACGACACCCGAAACGCGCAGATCACCGGCCATGCGCAGCTTGAAGATCTCGCCGCTGCGGGCTTTCACCGTCATCATGTCGGCGTCGACGCTTTCGATGGCGCCGCGCACGCGCGTCGGCACCGGCACCTGCTGGGCAATGGCGAGCGCGGATACAGCCGCAACCATGGCGAGTGAAGCGACGGAACGGATCAGGACGAGACGAGCGGACATGCAGGGCTCCGAGGGCGAGAGAAGATCATCCGCGTCCAATGCGGGGCTACGCGGACGCTCGATCAATGAGACGCCGACCATCTGCGCTTATTCCGCGTTCAAGCCCTTGTGAGATCGGCCTCGACCAGCGCGCGCAACTCGGGCGTGACCTGCGGACGGCGGCCGAACCACAATTCGAAGCCACGCACGGCCTGGTGCAGCAGCATGCCGAGCCCATCGGCAGTGCGCAGCCCCCTCGCCCGCGCCGCCGCGAGCAACTGCGTCTCCAGCGGCACGTAGACGATGTCGGCGACGACAGCCTGCTGCGGCAACAGCTCGACGTCGAGCTCGAGCGGCGGCTGGCCGTGCATGCCGAGCGAGGTGGTGTTCACGAACAGGCCCGCGCGCGGCAGCAGCGCGCCGACGCGGTCCCAGCCTTCGGCAACGACATGGCTGCCGAACTGATCAGCCAGGGCTTGTGCGCGCGCCGCGGTGCGATTGATGACGTGGACGCGGCCGATGCCGCGCTCGAGCAGGCCGAACACGACGGCCCGCGCCGAGCCGCCGGAGCCAAGCACCAGCGCCTCGTCGGTGCGGTCCCAGCCTGGGGCGGCGGCATCCAGATTGCCGATGAAGCCTTCGACGTCGGTGTTGGTGGCCCGCAGGATGCGGTCCTCGTACCAGAGCGTGTTGGCCGCGCCGACGGCGCGGGCACGCGCGTCCGGCTCGCTCAGCTCCAGCACGCGCTCCTTGTGCGGGATCGTGACGTTGGCGCCGACGAAGCCGCGACGGTCGAGATGCATGACGAAGTCCGCCAGCTCTTCCGGCGGCACCGCCTCGATGGTGTAGCCGCCGGCAATGCCAAGCTCGTGCAGCCAATGATGATGGATCAAAGGCGAGCGCGAATGCGCGGCAGGCCAGCCGATCAGGCACGCAGCGCGGGGTTTGGCGGCGAGGGTCATGGCCGTGACATCGGACAAGCCCCGGCTGGAGTCAATGCTGGGGCTCGGCAGTCGCCCCCCGGGAAAGCGCCGCAGCGGCCGAGAGGCGCCATGGCCCCAACGGCGACGCGGCGTTAAGGTCGCGTGTCAGCTCGCGGCGAGCCCATCGGCGACGTCCGCCGGCGCCGTCTCCTTGCCCTTGATGTCGGCCACGGCGCGCTCGATTGTCTCGCGATAGCGCACCAGCGGCGGCCGCACGCCGTGGGTCAGCAGCGCCCGGCGCACGGTCGGCGACGCGCCCGTGATGAACAGGCGGATGCCCTGGCGCCTGGCCTTGGCGGCGACGCGGCTCATGGCGTTGGCGGCCGTCGAATCCAGGAACGGCACGGCGGCGAAGTCGACCACGAAGGCTTTGCGGCGGTCGGCGATCGAGTCGAGCACGGTGCCAACGGTCGAGGCGGCGCCGAAGAAGAACGCCCCGGTGATGCGATAGACCAGCACGTCCTTGTCGGTGCTGAGCTTGGGATTGTAGGGCACCCGCGCGCCGTCCTCGAAATCCGCACGGTCCTGCGCGACCAGCGGCGTGCTGTCCTCGACGCCGGTCATCTGCGCCATGCGGTTGATGAACAGCACGGCGCCGAGCGCAAAGCCGACCAGGATGCCCTCGGTGAGATCGCGGAAGACCGTCAGCCCGAAGGTCGCGAGCAACACCGTGGCATCGCCCCAGGAGGATCGGATCAGGGTGGCGAACTCGTGCTTCTCGGCCATGTTCCAGGCCACCACCACCAGCACCGCGGCGAGCGCCGACAGCGGGATGTAGCTCGCGAGCGGAGCCGCGATCAGCATGAACACCAGCAGGAACAGCGAATGCAGCATGCCCGACACCGGCCCGCGTGCGCCGGCGCGAACGTTGGTGGCGGTGC
This sequence comes from Bradyrhizobium sp. SZCCHNR1043, assembly GCF_032489675.1. Taxonomy (NCBI): domain Bacteria; kingdom Pseudomonadati; phylum Pseudomonadota; class Alphaproteobacteria; order Hyphomicrobiales; family Nitrobacteraceae; genus Bradyrhizobium; species Bradyrhizobium sp. SZCCHNR1043. The sequence goes on along the minus strand of NZ_JAUEYN010000011.1, from coordinate 153,179 downwards.
GCGCGATGGTGCCGGTGACGCAGATGCCGCCGAACAGCGCCGAGCCGACATTGGCAAAGCCCTGCGCCACCAGCTCGCAGTTCGAGCGATGGCGACGGCCGGTCATGCCGTCGGCGACGACGGCCGACAGCAGCGATTCGATGGCGCCGAGCAGTGCGAAGGCGATCGCGTCGGGGAACACCGCCTGGACCTTGGCGAGCGAGAACGCCGGCAACGCCGGCGCCGGCAGCTCGCGCGGGATACCGCCGAATTTCGTCCCAATGGTCTCGACCGGAAGCTGCAGCGCGAAGGTGATGATGGCCGCGACCACGACCGCGATCAGGATGCCGGGCCAGGTCGGCCGCAGATGCTTGAGGCCGATGATGATCGCGATCGACAGCGCGGCCGTCACGACCGCAGACATGCTCGCGGTCGGCGCGCCATGCGCGAGCGCCGTGAGCTTCGGAAGCAGCTCGCCCGGCTCCTTGCCCGCAAGCGTGATACCGAACAGATCCTTCAGCTGGCTGGCAAAGATGATGACGGCGATGCCCGCGGTGAAGCCGACCGTGACCGGATAGGGAATGAACTTGATGTAGGTGCCGAGCCGCAAATATCCTGCGATCACCAGGATCACGCCGGACATCATCGTCGCGATCAGCAGGCCATCGAGACCCTGGCGATCGACCGTCGCAGCGACCAGCACGATGAAGGCACCCGCGGGACCGCCGATCTGAAAGCGGCTGCCGCCGAGCAGCGAGACCAGGAAGCCGCCGATCACGGCGGTGTAGAGACCACGCCCCGGCGAGACACCGGAGGCGATCGCGATCGCCATCGACAGCGGCAGCGCCACGATCGCCACGGTCAGGCCCGCCAGCGCGTCGGCGCGAAAGTCGCTGAGGCCGTAGCCCTCGCGCAAGACCGTCAGGAGTTTGGGGGAATAAAGCTCGGCGAAGGTCGGCTCATGATGTCCGACCCGCCCGTGCGAACGGTGTTCGTTTGCGATGCTCATGCCCATCACGCTCCCGTCGCCTCATCGGGCCGCGGCGCAGCCGACGATGCGTCCCACACGAAGCGCCCAGGGGCCCCGTGCCGCGCGATGAGCCTAGCTCGCGTCATCGCGCACAATGTCAGTTTGACGGCCCATGCGGCGGGGCGGCCCCGGTTCCTTCAGGCGAACACCACGCCCGCCATTCTCGCTGCGGGAATGCTCACCGATCAGATCCACGCCCGCACGATTGAGCGCATCGACGACCTTGGTCAGCGAGTCCACCACGCCGCGGACGTTGCCCGTGGAGGCTTCCATCCGCTGGATCGTCGGCAGCGACACGCCGGCCAGCTCGGCCAAGGTTCTCTGATCTATCCCGAGCAGCGCACGGGCTGCTCGCATCTGGAACGACGTGATCACGATGGCCTCACGTAGCAGACACCATAAATGATGTCTGAGACAAAGACAATGATGTAAAATACATCATAAATTGCTTTCGGAGGCAAGCTGGAACCCAGCCCTCGTCCTCTGTTCCCTGCGCGCCCGAGCAAGGTCCCGACGCGATCCGGCCCGCCATCCCGAGAGAGGATGACGGGCCGGTGCTGCTCGGCGCGGAGCGTTCGGCTCAGGCGGCGTCGCGGTGGGAGGCGATGATGTGGTCGGCGGCGCGGCCCGTCACCTCGGCCATGTGGTCGAACTGGCGGGTGAAGCTGCCGGCGCCGGCCGTGGCCGAGCGCAATTCGACGATCAGCTCGCCGATCTCGGCCTCCGGCATCATCGCGCGGACGCAATCCCAGCCCGGCCAGCCGTCGCGGGTGTCGAACGACAGGATCTGGCCGCGCCGCGCCGACAGGATCGCGTTGATCCTGGCGGTCGCTTCCGTGGGGCAGACGATCTCAACGGTGTGAATCGGCTCCAGCAGCACCGGCTGGCATTGCGGCAGCCCCTCGCCGACGCCGACCCGCGCCGCGGTGCGGAACGCGAGGTCGGACGAATCCACGCTGTGATAGGAGCCGTCGGTCAGCGTGACCTCGACGTCGATCACGGGGAAGCCCAGGGGGCCGCGGGCCATTGCGTCGACAACGCCCTCCTCCACCGCCGGGATGTAGTTGCGCGGCACCGCGCCGCCGACCACCTTCTCGGCAAAGCGGAAGCCTTCGCCGCGCGGCAGCGGCCTGATGTCGAGCACGACGTCGCCGAACTGGCCGTGACCGCCGGACTGCTTCTTGTGGCGGCCGCGCTGCGTGATCGGCTTGCGGATGGTCTCCTGATAGCCGATCGCAGGCTGATGCGATTTCACGTTGACGCCGAAACGGTCGCGCAACCGCTCCAGCGCGACGCGCAGATGCATCTCGCCCTGCCCCCACAGCACCGTGTCGTGGGTGCGCGGGTTCTGTACCATCGTCAGCGATGGATCCTCCTCGTGGAGCCGCTGCAAGGCCTGGCCGAGCTTGACGTCGTCCTTGCGGTCCACGGCGGCGATCGAGAGCGCCAGCACGGGTGGACACGCCTCGACCTTTGCCAGCGGCAGCGGCGCCGTCTTGCCGGTCGCAACCGTATCTCCGGTCTTGACCGCATCGAGTTTGCCGAGCGCGACCGTGTCGCCGGCTTCGGCGCCCGCGCGCTTGCTGTCATAGGCGCCGGTCGCAGCCAGGATGCCGGACACGCGCGCCGCCTCGCCCGAAGCGGCATGCAGCGTCGCGCCGTCGTCGAGATGGCCCGACAGCAGGCGCGTCAATGACAGCTTGCCGCCATGCTGCAGGTGCAACGTCTTGAAGACGTAGCCGAGCGCCTCCTTCGCGTCCTTCACGCCCAGCCGCTGCGCGGTCTCGGCGATTCCGGGCGCCTCGTGGCGCAGCGCCTTCATCAGCCTCAGCACGCCGTTCTCGCGCAGCGCCGAGCCGAGCAGCACCGGGCAGATCAGCCCCTCGCGCAATTCGCGCGCGAGATCGTCGAACACGGCGTCGCGCGGCGGCGGGATGTCCTCCAGCAGTTGCTCCATGAGCGCGTCATCGTGATCGGCGAGCTTCTCCAGCATCGAGAAGCGCGCCTCCTTCTCGCGGTCGAGATCGCCGCCTTCGAGCCCAACGACTTCCGACGCCTTGTGCTCGCGATAGATGAAGGCGCGCTCCAGCGCGAGGTCGACGAAGCCCTCGATCAGCTCGCCGTTCCAGATCGGAATCTGGCGCAGCACCAGCGGCACGCGCGAGGCCGGCTGCAATGTGGCAAGCGTCTCCCTGATGCGCGCATTGGCGCGGTCGATCTTGTTGAGGAACAGGAAGCGCGGGATGCGCAGCTCCTCGAGCTCGCGCAGGATGATCTGCAATTGCGGCAGCTTCTTCTCGTCGGCCTCGCAGACCACGATGGCGGCATCGACCGCCGGCAGCGCCGCGCGCATGTCGTGGATGAATTCGATCGAGCCGGGACAATCGAGGAAGGTGTAGCTGTCGCCCATGAAGGTCGTAGTCGCCGCCGTCATGGCGACGCTCATCTTGTGCTGACGCGCCTCCGGGCTGGCATCGCCGACGGATGTGCCGGCGTCGACGCTGCCCGCGCGCGGGATCACGCCCGTCCGCGCCAGAATCGCCTCCAACAGAGTGGTTTTACCGCTTTGGAAAGGGCCCACCAGCGCAATGCACCGTGGACCGCGGGGACTTCTCAGGTCTTGTCCCATTCGCCGCCTCCTCGTTGTGGAGCTCGGCCCTTGATTGGGTCGGCAAAGCCGAATGCTCTGCCTCGGCTGCCGCTTTGGCAAGCAGGCGGCCTGCGAAAAACGTTGCTGCAGTGCGGGGGATCGCGCCGTCTTCCCGCACGATGGCGGGAAGAGCGGCTATTCACGGCAAAGGGAAGATCACCGCCCCGGGCGCAATTCGAGGCTTTGCAGCCCCGCCGAGACGCTGAGGCCGACCTGGCCCTGGACGCTGAGTGGCTGCAGCGCGATCGAGTTGGCGGAGCCGCCGACCAGCACATTGCCGCCAAGGCCGACGCCGACGGCGGCCGAGCCCTGGGCGCCGGCATAGTCGCCGGAGAGATCGCCCGGCCCGAGCCGTGCAACCGGGGCATAGACCACCCAGGCCAGCAGCGATTCCTGGGTGATGCCGAGATCGAGGCCGACCTTGCGGATGGTCGCGACGTAACGATCCTCCGGCAGCCCGTCGGCGCGCAGCACGCAGCCGAGATGGGTGACCGAGCCGACGATGAAGCCGACGCTGGCGCCACCGCGGCATTCGAGGACGCCGACCCGCACGCGATCTTGCGCCTGGGCAGCGCCGCCGGTGCAGAGGACGACCGCAGCAGCGAGCCCGGCGAGGATGGTCGAGCGCATGAATAAAAACTCCGGCTGAAATGAACGTGTGATGCAGACCCGTCGATCGGACTGACGATCACGGGGCATCACATCTATGCCACAAGCCTTACAGTCGCACCAGATTCGCCGCGCCGTCAGCACGCGCCATCGCGCCGGCCATTGCGACGCGTTCGCCCGAACGCTTCCGCGGCTCAGCGATAGAAGCGCGAGAAATAGGACGATGAACGGCTCGGGCTCGGGTGGATCGGCAGCAGCGGCACCAGCTCGACCTCGGTGATTCCGGCAGCGATGTTCAGGCCGGTCTGCCCCTGCAGGCTGATCGGCTGCAGGGCGGCGGCGCGATCGGTGTCGCGCACCAGGAAGCTGCCGCCGAAGCCGACCAGAGCCGCAGCGTTGGCGGACAATCCACCGTACCGCCCGCGCAGCTCGCTGCGGCCGAAATCGTTGACCGGTGCGCTGACCGCCCACGCCATCCTGGTCTCATCCGTCAGCCCGACATCGAGGCCGTAGCGCCGGACCTTGGCGACATAGCGCTCCGGCTGGCGGCCCTGGCTGCGAAACACGCAGCGCAGGCGTGACTGGGACATCACGAGCTTGCCGGAAGTCTTTCGTCCCGCGCACTCGAGCACACCGGCGCGCATGGGGCGATTTGCGTGGGCTTGCGCGAACGGAGCAACCGACACAAGCAACATGATCGACAGCAGAAGCAGCCGCATCGAACTCCAACCCTACGCCACCAGACTTATCGACCGACAAGAGAAAGGCGCCATGTTCAAAACATGGCGCCTTTCGGCCTGGAACTTGGCTTCTGGAGTTTCGAGACGGATGTTGCCCGATTACCTCAGATTGCCGCAGAAGCGCTGGATGCGCTTGCAGGCGTCCTCGAGGTCGGAGGTCTTGGTCGCGTAGGAGATGCGGAACGCCGGGCCGAGGCCGAACGCCGAGCCGTGCACCACCGCGACGCCCTCGGTCTCCAGGAGCTCGGTGACGAAGGCCTCGTCATTGTCGATCACCTTGCCCGACGGCGCCGTCTTGCCGATCGTGCCGGCGCAGGACGGATAGACGTAGAACGCGCCTTCCGGCCGCGGGCATTCGATGCCGCTCGCCTGGTTCAGCATCGAGACCACGAGGTCGCGGCGCTCCTTGAACACCTTGTTGTTCGCGGGAATGAAGTCCTGCGGACCGTTCAAGGCTTCCACCGCCGCCCATTGCGCGATCGAGCACGGGTTCGAGGTCGACTGCGACTGGATCGTCGCCATCGCCTTGATCAGGTGCGCCGGACCGCCGGCATAGCCGATGCGCCAGCCGGTCATGCAATAGGCCTTGGAGACACCGTTCACGGTCAGCGTGCGGTCGTACAGCGACGGCTCGACCTGCGCCGGCGTGGTGAACACGAAGTCGTCATAGACGAGGTGCTCGTACATGTCGTCGGTCATGATCCAGACATGCGGATGCTTGACCAGCACCTCGGTGAGCGCCTTCAGCTCGGCCTTGGTATAGGCCGCGCCGGTCGGATTCGACGGCGAGCACAGGATCAGCCACTTGGTCTTCGGCGTGATCGCCTTCTCCAACGCCTCCGGCTGCAGCTTGAAGCCATGCGCCGCGGTGCAGACCACCGGCACCGGCTCGCCGCCGGCGAGCGCCACCATCTCCGGATAGCTGACCCAATACGGCGCCGGGATGATCACCTGGTCGCCGGGATTGATGGTCGCCATCAGCGCATTGTACAGCACCTGCTTGCCGCCGACGCCGACGATCACCTGGTTCGGCTTATAGGTGAGGCCGTTCTCGCGCTGGAACTTGCCGATGATGGCTTCCTTCAGTTCGGGGATGCCGTCGACCGCGGTATACTTGGTCTTGCCGGCCCGGATCGCCTGGATCGCAGCTTCCTTGATATTGTCCGGGGTGTCGAAATCCGGCTCGCCGGCGCCGAGGCCGATGACGTTGCGGCCCGCCGCTTTGAGGACGCGCGCTTTATCCGTGACCGCGATGGTCGCGGACGGCTTCACACGGTCGAGCGCAGCGGCGAGAAAGGACATCATCAGCTCCTATGCAGGCGTCGTGGATCACCCCCTCGGGGCCACGACCAGTCATGTCAGGGAAACGCCCATTTGTAGGGCCCCCAGCGCTGCATCGCAAGAAGCTTGGGCACATGGCTCCCAAGACTTTAGGGAACGTTAAAGCCGCCCCGCTAGCGTGGGCCCACGATTGTCCAGAGTCTCAGGCCGAAATGACCACTATCGGGTGCGCCCTGCGATCCGGCGACTGGCTCACGGCCACGCGGATCAAGTCCTACAGCTGGATTCTGCTCGCGGTCACGATCGCGGCAATCGCCGGCTGGATCGCGCTGTCCGACGGGCTGATCGACCGCAACGGCAAGCCGATCGGGACCGACTTCTCCAACGTCTATGCGGCAGGCGTGCTGACCCTTCACGGCAAGGCGGCGGATGCCTACGATCCGCCGCTGCAGCATGCGATGGAAAAGGCCGTGTTCGATGGCCGCGACGTGCCGTTCTTCGGCTGGCACTACCCGCCCTTCTTCTTCGCGATCGCCGCCATCACCGCCCTGCTGCCCTATGCCGGAGGGCTCGCGCTCTGGGTCGTGTCGAGCCTGCTCGCATACCTCGCGGTCATGCGCGCGATCCTGCCGCGTTCCGAGACCCTGCTGGTGGCGACCGCCTTTCCCGCTGTGTTCGTCAACATCGGTCACGGCCAGAACGCGTTCTTCACCGCGGCGCTGCTCGGCGGCGCGCTGTTGCTGATGGAGCGCGGCCGGCCGTGGGCGGCCGGCATCCTGATCGGCCTGCTCGCCTACAAGCCGCAATTCGGCGTCCTCATTCCCGTGGCGCTGCTCGCAGGCACGCGCTGGCCGACGATCGCTGCTGCAGCCGCCACGGTGGCCGCGCTGATCGCGATCAGCTTCGCCGCGCTCGGCAACGAGGTCTGGCACGCCTTCTTCCAGTCCATGACTTTCACACAGAGCGTCGTGCTCGAGCAAGGCGGCACCGGGTGGGAGAAGATCCAGTCGGTATTCTCCGCCGCGCGCCATTGGGGCGCCGATGTCAGGTCCGCCTATGCGCTGCAAAGCCTGCTGGCGCTGTCGCTCGCGGCCGGACTTGCCTGGCTGTGGCAGAGCGAGGCTGCGTTCGATCTCAAGGCTTCGGCACTGGCGAGCGCGAGCCTGCTGGCGACGCCCTACGTGCTCGACTACGACCTCGTGGTCGTTGCGGTTGCGATCATTTTCTTCGTCCGGCACGGCCTCGCGAACGGCTTTCGCGACTACGAGCTCAGCGTGCTCGCGGCCGCCTGGATCGTGCCGCTGCTCTCGCGCAGCGTCGCCGGGCTGACGACGATACCGCTGGGCCTCATCATTCTGATGGCCCTGTTCGCGCTGACCCTGCGCCGCGCACTCACCGATCGCGCCGTCGAGATCGGTGGACACGCGCGCATCGCACAAGCGTGATCTCGATTGTTTGAATCTATTGGAAAGTTGTTATTCGAGAGTGCAGTGCAGTAGCGCATTTCGACTTTTTCCATCCGCCGGCACTTGCAGCCTGCGCTCATCGGCATCATTGTCTGGCCGCATTGCGGGACGATCTGGCGTCCGGATGCGCGATGCGTCCAACCCTTGATTCCTCGAACTCGAAATCGGCCGGATGTACAAGCTCTATTCGATGCAGCGGTCAGGCAACAGCTACAAGGTCCGCCTTGCGCTCGCGCTTCTGAACGCGCCCTATCAGGCGATCGAGATCGACATTCTGCGCGGCGAGAGCCGCACGCCGGATTTTCTCGCCAAGAATCCGAGCGGCCAGGTGCCGCTGCTGGAAGTCGGCGAGGACCGCTTCATCGCCGAATCGAACGCGATCCTCTGGTATGTCGCCGGCGGCACGCCGCTGGTGCCGGAGCAGCGCATCGAGCGCGCCGAAGCGCTGCAGTGGATGTTCTTCGAGCAGCATGCGCTCGAGCCGAACATCGGCGCCGCCTATTTCTGGCTGCTCCTGGTCAAGGGCGGGCGCGACCTTCAGACCCATGCGCTGGAGGACTGGATGGAGCGCGGCTATGCCGCGCTCCAGGTGATGGAGAATCATCTCAAGAGCAACGATTACTTTGCCGCGAAACAGCTGACGGTCGCCGACATCGCGCTCTACGGCTACACGCACGTCGCCGATCGCTGCGACTTCGATCTGTCGACCTTCCCGAAGATCCGCAACTGGCTGCGCCGCGTCGAACAGACACCCGGTTTCGTCGCGATGGATTGGCAGCCGGCACTGATCGATTCGGCCGGCATCGCCGCCGACTACGGGTGACATGCTCACCGTAAAACTACCGACCGCCCGTAGAACAGCGGGGAAAATACACGTTTAGGCGGGAACAAATACCACGAGCGCCATGTTCTTGCCTTTTTTGCTGATTTGCCGCCGCAATCCTGCCCAGCGCTACCTTAGAATTTACCTCTGCGAGTGATTCGCTCGCGGATGTATGGGTAAGGGATTTCGACTTCATGTCCCGGTGGCGTTGTGCTTCCGTTCCGAAGTTCAGTTGGGTCCGCGGCCGCGCGTCGCCGCAGGAGTCGAACCACCGTAGAGGGCTCCGCACGCCCGTCAGCGGCTTTCACGGCCACGCAACGCTCACCCTTTCGCCCGGCCTGACCACCGCCGTGGTCGCAACGATCGCGGCCAGCACGCTCTCATTGGGTGTCAGCGTCACCATTGCGGTGGTGTCGATTCGCGCCCTCTTGTCGATGCCCGCTTAGCAGGAAGCCATTTTGACAACCCTTCGCGGTTTTCGCGACAACAGGCGATGATTGTCTCGCACACAAAATGGCGATGAAATCAACGGTCGTAATCGTTGCCGTGACCCTGGCACTCGCGATCCTGCTGGCGGCGTCACTGCTGATCCTGATCGAGCGACGGGGCGAGCTCTCGCTCTCGCCGCTGACCGAGGAGGATCGGTCGGTCTACGTCGAGCTGATGCGGCCGCCCACCGCCGAACCGGTGCTGCCCATCCCTGATTGATCGCGAACACGGCTGCGCGTATCGAAGGTCCGTCGAGATTTTCAAACGGACGACGAATCCTTCATGCACGAAGCACTCACTGTGCGCGCCATCGCGCGCGACGACCATGATCGCTGGCTGCCGCTCTGGGACGGCTACAACGCCTTCTACGGCCGTTCCGGGCCGACGGCGCTGCCGGCCGAGGTGACCGTGATGACATGGTCGCGCTTCTTCGATGCCAACGAGCCGGTGCATGCCCTTGTCGCCGAGAGCGGTGGCGAGCTGATCGGCTTGGCGCATTACCTGTTTCATCGCGCCACCACCACGATCGGGCCGCTCTGCTATCTCAACGACCTGTTCACGAGCGAGGCCGCCCGCGGCAAGGGCGTCGGCCGGGCGCTGATCGAGGCGGTCTACCGCGAAGCGCGTCAGGCCGGCGCGCCGCGGGTCTATTGGCAGACGCACGAGACCAACAGGACGGCACAGGCGCTCTACGACAAGATCGCCGAGCGCTCGGGCTTCATCGTCTACCGCAAGGCGCTGTGAACGGGCGGTGTCACGCCGCCGTCACGGGGCCGGCCTACGCTCCATCGAGCGCCTGATCATCCCCCCGTCACCGGTCACGCGTTTCAGCGGTCCCCGTCAGTCGCCGTCTCTGACCGGGGCCGCATTTTTTTGTCGAGCCTGGTCGTTGGACGTGGCGCGTCTCACGCCACGTTCGTCGTCGTGTCCTGCTGCTCCAATGGTGCCAGCTGAGAAGCCTTCGCCTGCGCGGCTTCGATGCACATTCTGACAGCCTCGCCCATGCTCGCCGCGACCAGATCGGCCTTGGTGGCTTCTTGCAGCACCTTCGCGGCCTCCTGATCAACGTCGGCCGCGCAGCAGACCAACATCACTTTTGCTCTGGGGAGCCGTCGCTTCAAGCGACGAACGGAGTAGCGCATATGTGCGACGCCGGAATTGCCGATATAGATCAGGCAGGCAATCGCAACACCTGCGGGCTCGAGCTTGATGACGTTCGCCGTCGAGAGCGCCTCCGCTCCTGAGACCTTCGCGCCCAGCCCGTGCGCCGACGACAGTTGCGCGAGAATCACCGCCGCCGCTTCGTCGATCGGGGTTCGCCCCGCCACGCACAGGACCGGCTGCTCGCTCCGCCATCCTTCGGCGAGATTGTCCTTGCTGAGGATGGGTATCGTGTCGATGGCCCCACTGCTGGCCGAGCTGTCGACGGCCGATGCCGCCTCCGGATCGCTGGTGGTCTCGCGTTTCGCCAGCGGACCATCATTCTGATCGGAAAGATCGGCGGTCAACTCGGCGACGGCGTCACGGATCGTTGCAAGGCGATCATAGGCGAGCGCCCCTCGGTCGGCGTCGGCTTGGGCCAATTGCAGCCCCTTCACCGCGACCTCGTCGCAATAGGCAATCAACGAGCGCTCCTTCAAGAACTCCTCTGCCTTCTCGGCCGCTTCCGTCGGATCGTTCGCAAGCATGCGCTGGTAGAAGATCTCGGGAGGAGACAGCGCTGGACGATCACCGAACATGACGTCGAGGAACTCCAGGCGCTCCACATGTCGTCCGATGACGACCAGGCAGACCGTCAGCGGCGTCGCGAGCACCAACCCGATCGGGCCCCACAGCCCGGTCCAGAACGCGGCTGAAACGACCACCGCCACAGGGGACAGGCCCGTGCTGCGCCCATAGACCATCGGTTCGATGACGTGGCCGAGCAACGGCTCGACCACGAGGAACAGGGCCAGCGTCCAAATCAGCATCGACCAGCCAGGGTCCACCGCTGCCGCCAGAGCAAGCGGAAACGCCGCGGCGATGACGGCGCCGATATAGGGCACGAACCGAAGCGCTGCGGCGAGGATTCCCCAAAGGAGGGCGCTGGGGATGCCGATGAACCACAAGCCGACGCCGATCACGACGCCGAACCCGCCGTTCAGGGCGAGCTGGGTGAGGAACAGCCGGCTGAGCCTGTAAGCCGCATCATCGAGCGCCGCCGTGGTGCGCTGCAGGTCCGATGAGCCCGCAAGGCGGATGAGCCGATTCCTCAGGTCCTCGCGTTGAAGCAATATGAAGATCACGAAGATGATGATGATGCCGGTCGTCGCCAGCGGATGAATGAGCGGCGAAATCAGCGTGCGAAGACTGTCCAGCGCTCCAGGATCGGGCTGCCGGACCTCCACCGGGATCGGGGTCACAGGGACTGAGGAATTCGTTCGCAGTCCGCTCGGCGACCGAGCCGCTTCCGGCTCATTCGGTTTGTCGAGTTCCTTGCCCAGATCCTTGAGCATGTCTGATGCACGCTCGAGCGTCCCTCTCCCGGCCTTGGTGTCGCGGAACGACTGGATCTTGTTGCTCATCGTCGATTGATAGTTCGGCAACTCACTGGCAAGCTGGGTGAGCTGGGTGGCGAGCAGGCTGCCCAGCGTAAAGATCACGACGAACGCGAGAACGACCACGCTGACGACGGCCAGTCCGCGCGGGGCACGAAGCCGCTGCAGTTGCGCGACCAACGGCGCCAATACGAAGCTGAGCAGGATGGCCAGGGCCACGGGCACCAGGATGTCACGACCGAAATACAGCAGCGCGATGATGATGACCGCAAAAATGGCGACGGCCAGCGCGCTGATCAGCCCGAGAACTTCCTCCGGGGTGCGGACCTTGAGCGGCTGTCTGATGATCATCGAATCTCTCTGCGAACGAGGAGGGCGGCGCACGTCGCTCATGCGGTCAGGCTGTCAACGTCGACGAAGGCGGCGCGTTGCAACGGAGGGAAGCTTCTGACGATGTCGCCGGCGCAGGTGGTCATATGCCGAAAGGTTCGTCTCGATCCGAGCAACCATCCCGGCCTTCGCTAGAACAGAGCGACCGAGGGCGCTGGCCAGCGCTGCCCGCCCTGCCGGACATTCGGCTTCCTGTTTCAGACACGCGATAACAGCCTCGTGAGGCTCCAGTTCCCGAGAGCGCCTGACGTCGCATGCGCGTCTGCCGACGGCTACGACTGGTCCGCTTCGGCGCACCGTCGCACCTGCTCGAATCAGCCGGAGCTTCGCTATGGCGTCGTCCTTGTTGACGCCAGCAGGCCCGGCGGACCGGCTGGCCCGGCGCGAGCAGCTTGCGATGGCGCACGACCGGCGGCCGTCCGGGTCCTGTCGGCCGCCGCGTCGCTTCAGCGCAAAACAAGCGTCCGCTCGGCCGTGCTCAGCCAAGACGGGTCGCGGAGACGGATCGCGATGGTGGGCTTTGTCCTACGTCTTGCTGCCCACCGTTTGGCGGACCTCGAACCCCTCGAACTGCGGCGGGCCGAGATAGTGCACCTTGGTGTCGCCGGCCCGCTGGTGCGCGGCGCGGAATGCTTCGGACTTGGTCCAGTCCTCGAACGTCGTCTTCGACGCCCAGATCGTATGCGAGGCGTAGAGCGTATGGTCCTCGGCTTCCGGTCCCTTCAACAGGTGAAACTCGACGAAGCCCGGCACCTTGTCGAGATGGCTGTCGCGCGACAGCCAGACCTGCTCGAAGGCGGCCTCCGAGCCCTTGGCGACGCGAAAACGATTCATGGCGATGAACATGCTGATCTCCTGAGGGATGAATGCCGCAGGTCGAGGAGTAGCAGACTTCGCGGTGCAATGCGCCTGCGACGACGGCCGCTGATGCCGCAATGTGGAAGGCTTCAGGACGCCTGATCGGGAAATGGCGCAAGCGAGCCTTACGCTACGAGCCCCTTGATCGGCTTCACGGCCGCGCTGTCCGGAAACACCGCGCCGCCGAGCGCGTGCTCGCCGATGCCGAGATGATCGGCGAGTACGCCCTTGAACACCGCTCGTAGATCCGTCGTCGGCGCAAGATCGCGTCCCTGGTAGAGGCTCGCCATCTTCAGCGTCGGCCAGTCGGCGATCACCCGTCCGCCCTTCACCGCACCGCCGGCAAGCAGCGCAATCGTCCCGGTCCCATGATCGGTCCCCTGGGTGCCGTTGATCCTTGCCGTGCGCCCGAACTCGGTTGCGACCACCACGACCGTATCGCGCCAGCGCGGGCCAAGCCCGCTTTCGAACTCGGCGAGCGCACCGTCGAGACCCGACAAGAGCTGCGCCAGCCGACCGACCGCACCACCTTCATTGGCATGCGTGTCCCAACCGTCGAACGCCAGCGCGGCGATGCGCGGACCATCCTCCGCGGCGATCAGCTTCGCTGCGCCGCGCGCGACCTGGCGCATCGCCGCGATCTGGTTGCCGCCCGGCTTCGGCTTCATGTCGTCACCGACCGCGACCTTCTCGAGCTTGAGCCCTTGCGACAACGCAGCCGCCAACGCGGGATCGCGATGCGCATAGAGGTCGACCAGCCGCATCGCGGTGTCGTCATCGGCCTGCGGCAACGTCACCGGCGCCCAACCAACGGTGGGCGCTGCGCCGCGCAGCACCAGCGGCGCCGTCGGACCGACCGCGAGCGCGCCCGTGACGCGGGGGCCGCGCGGCAGCGCCTCGACTGCGCGGTTCAGCCAGCCCGATTGCACGCGGCCAGGACCGGCGAAGCCGCTTTCGAGCACGTCCTGACCATCGAAATGCGAGCGCTCGCGATACGGTGTCGCGACCGCGTGAATCACGGCAGCCTGCTTGTCGCGATACATGCGCGCGAATTCCGGCATCGACGGATGCAGCGCAAAGAACGAATCGAGCGGCAGCGCCGGATTTGGTCCCGCCGTCGTCAGCGCGATCGCGCCATGCAGTCCGGCGTAGTCGGGATCGCCGATCGGCGCGACGGTGGCGAGGCCATCGAGCGCGCCGCGCAGGATCACGACGATCAGCCGCGGGTCGCGCTGGCCGGCGGCCCGCGCGAATTTCGGCAGACAGCCCCAGGCCGCAAAGGACGCGCCTGCCAGCAGCAAATGGCGTCGCGAGGTCAACAGCGAGGTCGCGATCCGGTCCACCGTCATCTCCTCTGGAATTCCGGCGACATCAGCAACAACGCCAGCGCCTGCTGGCGCGATTCCGCACGCTCGATCGTGCGCCGCGTCTCCGTCGAGGTCGCATCGCCCGCGACGAGATCGAGCAGGTCGCGCGGATCGAGATTGTTGCCAAGACGGGCGGCGAGTTGCGCGGAAATGTCCAGCCGCAGCTTCATGCCCTCAGGGGCAGCCCACATCGCGTTGGTATCAGCAAATCCGTTTGGTCCTGCGGGCGCCCATAGCGGCTGGCCGAGCGTGTTCAGGGAACTGAGATAGAAGCCGGGATCTTCCGGCACGCGCGCCAGCAGCCGGCCGCCGGCGACCAGGAACTCATAGGGCGAACGGATCTTGGTCAGCGGCGCCGACCAGGCCTCGTCGGAGTCGACCAGCGCCAAGGTCAGCGCCTTGAGGTCGCCATCGCTCTTCTTGAACACGGCTTCGAGCCGGGCGACGAGCGCGGGCGGCGGATCATCGGCGACGAAATGGCGCGCGAGCCTGGTGGCGATGAACTTCGCCGTCGAGGGATGGCGGGCGATGTCCGCGAGCGCGGCCTCGCCCTGCGCGAGACCGTCATCCTGATAGACCTTGCCGAGCAGGGTCTGCGGCCCCGGCTGGTGCGCATTGGCATTGAACACGAAGCTGCCGGGCGCCGCGTTGCGGCTGTTGCGTCCGGCAAAGCTCCAGCCGGTGATGATGCGCGCCAGCGAGGTCACGTCCTCCTGGGTGTAGCCGCCGCCGACACCCAGCGTGTGCAGCTCCATGATCTCGCGGGCGAGGTTCTCGTTGAGGCCGCGCTTGCGGTTCTGGCCGGCGCGCGAGTCCGGTCCGAGCGATTCCTGGTTGTCGAGGAAGAACAGCATCGCCGGATGCTGCTCGACCGCCTTCAGCATGTCGGCGAAGCGTCCGAGCACGTGCGGCCGGATCGCCTCGCGCTCGAACGCACCGGCCCACATCCGCGCCAACTCGCCCTTGCCTGCGGAGATGCAGAAATGGTTCGACCAGAACGCCACCAGCCGCTCGGTGAAGCCGCAATCGGCGAGCACGGCGCGCTGCAGCCGCGCCAGCGCCTCGGCACGGAACGTCTTCTGGACGACGTTGGGCGGCTGCTGAGCCTGCGCGGGCTTTGCCGGCGTTCCCTGCATCGCGGGTGCAGGGTCGGCGCCGGCTGCTGGGGCCGCCGATGGCGTTGCGGCCGTGGCTTTGTCCGCGCCGTTCGTGGACAGGCCGCGCGTGGGGCTGGACTGCTCCTGCGGCGCAGCCTCCGACTTCGCGGCCTCGCGGGCCCGCTTGACCTCGTCCTGATAGGCGAAGACAGCATCGGCGAGTGCGGGCGTCGGCTGCAGACCCGGCGCTTCCAAGAGCGCTCCATTGGGACGCCCGAGCTCGGCCTTGACGAAGCCGCGCGGGTCCGACGCCGCATTGACGAGATCGCCCGAGGCGCCGCCACGCGCGCCGAAGCCGAAGCGATTCAATGCAACAAGAGCCGCTCGAGCATCACGCGCCATGCCACATCCTCGAGCCTGTCATCGCGGGAGCTCCCGAAACGCGGTGTTGCCGCGACCGCAGACTGCGATGGCGCGGCAGATTGTCACGCACTATACTTGCCCCGGCAGATGAACCGGACATGAAAAGGGGCTGGTCGGACGTGGCTCCGAACGTGACAAATCGTTTAGCGGACATGACCGCGCGGCAACTCACCTGCGAGTCGTGCGGCGCGGAGTTCAGCTGCGATCCCGGCGGCTCCTGCTGGTGCTTCGAAGAGGCCGTGCGCCTGCCGCTGCCCAACAACGGACAAAGCCGGTTCAAGGACTGCCTGTGCGTCAACTGCCTCAAGAGGCTGGCCGGCGAACCGGAGGCGGGATCGTGACGCGCTGGCACGTCGAAGCGGTCCTGCTCGACATGGACGGAACGTTGCTCGACACCGAGAAGGTCTATCTCGAAGCTGCGATCGCGGCGCTGAATGCGCTCGGCTACAGCGACGGCGTCGTCGAGCTCTGCCATGCGATGATCGGCATTCCCGGACCCGACAACGAGCAGACCCTGCGCGACCATTTCGGCGACGATTTTCCGCTGGTCGAAGTCAACCGCCTGTTCGCGGCCAAGACGATCGAGATCCTGCAGGCAGGCATGCCGCTGAAGCGCGGCGTCGTCGCGCTGCTCGACGCGATCGACGCGGTCGGCCTGCCCAAGGCCGTCGTCACCTCGTCCTCGCGCAGCACGGCCGCGGAGCATCTCCGCCTCGCCCGCATCGACCACCGCTTCGATGCGGTCCTGACGCGCGACGACGTGACCCGCGCCAAACCGCATCCGGACCTCTATCTGCTCGCCGCGGAACGGCTACGGACGCGCGCGCCGGCCTGCGTCGCAATCGAGGATTCCAATCCCGGCGTCGCCTCGGCGCACGCCGCAGGCGCGATCACCTTGATGGTGCCGGACATCGTGCCGCCGAACGATCATTCACGGGCGAATGCGGCGGCCGTGCTGCCGGATCTCGATGCCGCCATCGCGCTGCTCGCGCGCCGTTCGGTGTTGCCCGTCAAGACATGACGTCACGTCGGCAGGCTCGTCCGGCCATGCCGCTAATTCATCAGCCATTGTCTTCAAAGGCGGCAGAAGACGGTCACGATCGGTTCACGTCGTTGCGCGCCGCCGGCGGCCCTATCGGATGCATTAACCCGCACGCACTACCGTACAGGCGTTGGCGGATGGGCTTCTTTCATGTTGCGATTTATTGGCGCCGCAGGTGCGGCATTTTTGGTTGCGTTCGCAGGTGTGAGTTGGGCGGTGAGAGGCTTTCCGCTTCCGTATGGACCGTGGCGGGGCATGGCTCGGACGGCTTCGATTGAAACCGCGGCAAATCTCGCTGCGCCCTTGCGCGAGAGCGGGGCCGTTGTGACACCTCTATCTCCCCTGGTGGACAAGACCTTCGGCGGCCCGGAGGCAAAAGAGTTCGAGCGCAAGGCGTGGCTCGCGGAGCATACCTCGCAGAGCGACAAGAATCCCAAGCTCGACGCGTTGCGCATGGACGCGCTGCAGGCCGCGACGGCCTACAAGCTGTCGCCATGCGACAAGACCATGAAGCAGAACCTGGTGGACGCACTGACGGCCTATACTCGCGCCTATGTCGCCAAGCTGGATTGCAAGCGGCAGTTCTGGGGTGCAAAAATCTGCACGGACAAATCGCTCCAGGAGGCGGCCGACAGCGTCGGCACGCCGCTCGATCAGCGCGTGAAGGAGGCCTTGTTCGAAGCCTTCGACGAGAAGGGGATCACCAAGGCGGACTTTCCGGCCGATGTGCGCGAGGACGTCCCAATGTTCGCCGGACCCGGTCTCTGGTCCGACGAATCGTCGGTGTGCCGTATCCGGCAGGCGCAACGGGACCGGCGATAGCAAACGAGCGCTGCCATGAACCGGCTCATCTTCATCATCGCAGCCATCCTCGTCTGGCAGGTTGGCGGACGCCTGTTCCTGACCGACGCGCCGAGTGCGGCGGTTGCGTTTCCGCCCGTCACGGGCGCGGAGTTTCAGGACCACGAGAAATACACCGAGGACGCCCGGCGCTCGCAGCGCCAGGACGCGCTGAAGGCGCTCGATCTGGCGTGGAGCGACCGCTGCGGCGCCAAGCGCGACAGCTTCATCAGCGGCCTCAACCACTACTACTATCATCGGCAGAACCAGAACGAGCGCTATCCCGAGACCTATGGTCCGGCGGGCGCCGCCTACATCGCCGGCGTCTGGACGACCGCCGAGGATCGCCGGATCGAACGCCTGACCCAGGAAGCCTACGCCGCCGGCTACATCAAGCCGTCCGATTTCGACGGCATGGCGAGCCAGATGGTCGCGACGATCGTTCGCGGCGAGCGGGTCAGGGGACGCGGCTGCACCGGCTGACGGTCCTGCGGGGAGCGTATCGCCTCCCCTTTGGCAGCGCCGCCGCGACCAGCGTCCGTGCCGCCGCGCCCGCGGTCTCCATGTAGCTGGCGTCCCGATGCAGCAGCACGACCGCGAACGCGCCGTCGAGCAGCAGCAGCATCTGCCGCGCGAGCTCGCCCGCTTCGGCAATTCCCTGCTCTTCGAAGACCGCCAGCAGCCAGGCCTCGAACTTCTTCTTGTGGGCGGCGCCGATCCTGATCGCGGGATGGCCGGGCAGATTGGCGAGCTCCGCGGTGGTGCGCAGGAAGCCGCAGCCGCGCCATTTCGGATGCCGCGCGGCGCGCGCAAGCTGATTGAAGATCCCGGCGATCTTGTCGGGCAGCGCGCCCTCGGTCTCGTCGAACCAGCGCTTGAACAGCTCCAGGTTCGGCTGGTCGCGCGCGGTGAGATAGGCCGCGACCAGATCGTCCTTGCTGCGGAAATGATAGTACAGCGTCTTCTTGGTCACGCCGGCCTTCTCCGCCACCGCGTCGACGCTGACGGCGCGGATGCCCTCGGCATAGAACAGCCTGCTCGCGGCGGCGATGATGCGGGCGGGCGTGGGATCGGAGGATCGGGGCATGGCGGCGCTCGGTCTCGGTCAATGTATACTGACCAGTTAATATACCTCGGCTGCCGCGGCGCCTAGTCTTCGCTTGCTCCAACCGCCAGCCTGCGAGACGCCATGACCGACCTCCTCCTGCTCGACATCTCCGACCGCATCGCCACGATCACGCTGAACCGGCCGGAGCGACTGAACGCGCTCAGCTACGCGCTGATCGATCGATTGATGGCCGCGCTCGACCGCATCGAGACCGATGCCGGCGTCAGGGCCGTGATCCTCACCGGCGCGGGACAACGCGCCTTCTCGGCCGGCGCCGACATCGACGAATTCACCGCAAGCGTCCGCCAGGGGCGCGCCGCGGCGCTGCGCGACTTCGTCCGGCGCGGCCAGGCGATGACGGCGCGGCTGGAGGCGTTCCGCAAGCCGGTCATCGCCGCCGTGAACGGGCTCGCCTTCGGCGGCGGCTGCGAGATCACCGAGGCCGTGCATCTTGCGGTGGCGAGCGAGCGCGCCAGCTTCGCCAAGCCCGAGATCAGGCTCGGCATGCCGCCGACCTTCGGCGGCACGCAGCGGCTGCCGCGGCTGGTCGGCCGCAAGCGCGGACTCGAGCTGCTGCTGACCGGCGATTCTTTCCCGGCGCAGCACGCGCTGGAGATCGGCCTCGTCAACGCCGTCGTGCCGCACGACGAGCTGTTGCCGGCGGCGCGCGCGCTGGCGCAGCGCATCATCCGCCACGGGGCGGACACCATCGCCGGCATCATCACCGCCGCGACGCGCGGGCTCAACATGGCCGTCGGCGAAGGGCTGCAGGTCGAGAGCGAGCAGTTCGCGAGCCTGGTCGGCAGCCGCGATCTCACCGATGGGCTCGCGGCCTGGCGCGAGCGCCGGCCGCCGCGTTTCTAGACCGGGTGGCCCGGCGACTTGCGCGCCAGCCCGTCGAACGCATCGAGCAGCCGCTCGCGCCAGGCATGGACGCTGTCGCTCTCCTCCAGCAGCTTGAACGGGCTCACCACGCGCGCCCATTGGAAGCCGCCGAACACGATGTAGTCGGCATAGTCGGGCGTATCGCCGCCGATGAAGGCCTGCGTCTTCAAGGTCTGGCGCAGCGGCTCCAGCGACCTGCGGAAGCCGATGACCGCCTGGTCGCGCGAGGCCATGACCTCTTCGAGGCTCTTGCCGAACCGCGCCTCGCGCGACGCGCGGAAATAGTCGGCATCCTCGGCGGCGAGGTTCTTCGGAATGTCGGCGATGATCAGCGGGAAGATGCCGCCGACGATGGCGATATCACCCCAGGCATTGAGGAAGCGCGCCATCGCGCGGCCGCCGGCGCCGCCGAACAGCGACGGCCGGTCCGGATAGGTGTCCTCGAGGTAGTTGGCGATCGCCCAGGAATCGGCCACCGCGCGGTCGCCGTCGAGCATGACCGGCACCTTCTCCGATCCATGCGGCGCGATCGCGCTCTTCTCGGTGAAGCGCCACGGAATCGATTCTGCGCTCAGGCCCTTGTGCGCCAGCGCCATCCGCGCGCGCCAGCAATAGGGGCTGAACGGGCGGCCCGCATCGGTCCCGACGAGTTCATACAGCTTCACTGCCATTCCCGGTCTTTCCTCCAACTCCGGACCGTTCTAGCGCGCGACGCGGCCGTTGTCGCGCAACAGCTGCGCGCCGGCGTCGGTGACGATGATGAAGAGGCCGACGCCCGTGATCGCCTGGCGCGTGACATAGCCCAGATCGGCGGCATCCTCCCACACCGTCAGCCGCGGGCAGCTCGTTCGCCACGTCGCCACCACCTCGGCATGGCTGCGCGGCGCGCGCGCGATCCATTCGACGAAGTCGAGCACCAGGGGGTCTGCCGATACGGCCATGCTCGCCTCACTCTGCCGCCGCCGAGCTCTGCGCGGCCAGCAGCAGCCAGCCGCCATAGAGGATGTAGTAGCTCGCCACCGCCGTGATGATGCGGTGGGCCCAGGTGCGGAACTGCTGCTCGCTCATCGCCTCCAGCAGCCGCCGCGCCAGGCTCGTGCCGAGCATCGACGCTCCGACGGCGACGAGCGCGAGCACGGGATCGAGGCCCGCGGCCTGATCGATGATGCCGCCGAAATAGATCAGCTTGGTGAGGTGGCTCGCGACCTGACACGTCGCCTTGGTGGCGACGATCGCGCGGCGGTCGAACCGCGCGCCGAGAAAGAACGTGTCGAGCAGCGGCCCGGACACCCCGGTCATCAGCATCAGCCCCATGCAGATCGTGCCGTAGATCGCGCCCTGCCAGACACTGTCCGGATCGGGCCTGAGGCCGGCCGGCATCAGCCGCGCCATGAACGGCGTGACGCCGAGCAGCAGGAGCGCGACCGGCTTGTCAGGCACGTAGCGCACCAGGGACCACAGGCCGAGCGCCAGCGCGCAACCGACGAGATACACCGCGACCGGCCGCCAGCGGATGTGCCGGCGCCACAGCACGGCGCGCCAGCCGTTGGACGCCATCTGCGTCGCCGCGTGCAGCACCATCGCCGCCGGCAGCGGCATGATCGCCAAGAGCACGCCGATCAGGATCAGCCCGCCCGCCATGCCGAACAGGCCCGACAGGAACGCCGTCGCCACCATCAGCAATCCGAGCGCTGCAATCAGGGCTGGTGTCATGGCTGATCTCCTCGCCATGCAGATTGTCGCACTGGTGACGGCCGCACAAACCGAGTTATCTTGCCCTCCATCAGTTTTCCTGAGGGCTCGATGAGACGGCTGCTGTTCCTCAACGGCATCAAGGCATTCGAGGCGGCTGCGCGCACCGGCAGCTTCGCCGCGGCCGGCGGCGAGCTCAACGTCTCCGCGGCCGCGATCAGCCGCATGGTCAACCTGCTCGAGCAGCGGCTCGGCGTGGTGCTGTTCGAGCGCAAGGCCAACCGCCTGGCGCTGACCGCGCCGGGGCGCGCCTATCAGAGCGGGCTGACGCCGATCTTCGATGCGCTGTCGAGCCTGACCGCGCAGATCATGGCGCCATCGTCGATGCGCGTGCTGACGCTCGGCGTCGGTCCGACCTTCGCGATGAAATGGCTGATCCCGCGGCTCGCCGATTTCAGCACCGAGCAGCCGGACATCGAGGTCCGCATCACCACCGGCGGGGCGGCGGTGCCGTTCGGCGACGATTGGAGCTGCGGTATCAAGCTCGGCCACGGCGCCTGGCCGGGTCTCGTCGCTGAGCCGCTGTTCGCCGCCGATCTCGTGCCGGTGTGCACGCCGCGGCTGGCCGCGACCTTGAAGAAACCGGCCGACCTCAAGGGCCCGAGCCTGCTGCGGGTGTCGCATGCCGCCGAGGACTGGGCGCTGTGGCTGAAGGCCGCGGGCGCCACCCGCGTCAGCGCGCGCGGCACCGAGTTCCAGTATTACGGGCATGCGCTGCAGGCCGCGATCGACGGGCTCGGCGTCGCGATGGGCATCCGTCCCTATATCGACGATGACCTCGCGGCGGGACGGCTGGTTGCACCGTTCGCACTGACCGTCCCAAAAGGCGAGCGCTGGTATCTTGTCTACCGCCACTTCCAGGCCGGCCAACGTGATTTCGCCGCGTTCCGGCGCTGGATCATGCGCGCAGCGTCGCAACCCGCGACCCGGAATTCTCAGCGGAGGGACGCGATCAAAAAAGACGCTGACGTGTGAACCTGTTCACAAATGCCCGGACAAACTCATGCTGTTGTTGCAGTTTGGAACATCCAGGACTGCGCAATGACGTACTTGTACGAAGACTTCGCCATCGAGCCGTTCGAAGCAGGACGCGGCTTGTGGCACGCGCGGATCCGCCGCGCGGACATGACCCCGGTGGTGATCAATGGTGTTTCGTTCCCGTCTCTCGAAGTCGGCTTTGCCTGGTCCGATGCAGACATGGCGATCGCCGATGCCAAGAGCCACATCGACCGCTTCCGCAAGCGGTGGGACTGACGACGGCCAACTGATAGGCCGTCGCTTCGAGCATGCAACGGAGGATATCGACCGCCCCCCGGGAAAAGACGGATAGCGCGACGTGGAACAATCTTCGAGAGTGAAGTCCCCGAGAGTCCATCCGCGCGGCCAGACGGTTCCAAGCCAACAATCCAAACGCCAATTCGAAATGCCGAGTGTATTCGTAATGCGGACTGCAATTCATGGCTGAGCCTGCCGTCAAACACCTCGCTTATTCGGTGCGTACGCGATGCCCGGACTGCGATGCCGAGCTGAGCGTCCTGAGCGTCATCAACGGCCGCGGCGGTTCCGAGTACTGGGCCCTGCAATGCGTCGCCTGCCACGGCGTGCATCTCGACATCGTCGAGCAGCCGACCCGGCATTGAACCGCAGCGAGGCGTCGCTGGAGCGCCATCGCGCGCGCCACGGCTCGCGAGTCGCTCGCTGATCTCGTGTGGCCTTCCGCGTGCAGGCGCATCTCGGGCCGTCCTGCTGCCACCATGCTGTCAGCAAGGCCGCTGCGCGGCGCCCGATCACTCTTTCAAGTCGGCGTCATCCGTCCCATATTCGGGCCATGGCGAAGACCCCCGACACCCCCAAGAAGCCTGGCCGAACTCCGAAATCGAAAGCGCACCGGCCCGACGTGCAGCCGATCGCGCCCGCGCTCGCCGAGCTGCTGAATCCCGCCATCAACCGCGGCGAGAGCGGCATCGGTTCCTCAACGGGACTGAAGCCTCCGCCGGACAATTCCTGGGACCGCCGCAGCGGCGGCGAGGCCGCCGCGCACCGCGCGCGGGCGTCGACGCGCGGCAAGAGCGCTGAGGTTGCGGCCCGCGACACGTCCGATCGCCCGATCCCGCTGCGGCCGAATCCGCAGCCGGTGGGAGGGCGTTCGTCCGTCCGTGACACGTCACAAGCTTCAGCCCAGCAGGACGCTGCGCTCCCTCCCCCCTTGTGGGGGAGGGCTGGGGAGGGGGGTGCCCCAAGCAACACTGCCCGTGAATCCACCCCCGCCTCCTCCCCCCAAGGGGGAGAGGAGGAGAGCGTGGCGGCGCGACCTGAGTCCCCTCCCGCGTTGGCCGACGACTCAGACACAGCTCGTGCCGGAGTACCCCCCTCCCCACCCCTCCCCCACAAGGGGGGAGGGAGCGCCGCAGCGCATGCAGACGCGCCCTTTGACAACGCTGGCGAGTCAGGCCTCGCCGAAGCGCCGCAAGCCAATTACGGCACCGCCGCCACCATCCCGACGCTCGATCCCGAGCTGGCGCGGCAGCTTGGCCTGCCCACGGCCGAGGACGACGAGGAGGCGCTCGCCCGCCCGCCGCGCAGCAAGATGGAGGCGCTCGGCGTCAAGGCCACGGCCGAAGCGCTGGAGGCGCTGATCCGCGACGGCCGCCCCGAATTCCGCCGCGATGACGGCTCGACGCAGATCTGGACGCCGCACCGCCCGCCCCGCCCGGAGAAGTCCGAAGGCGGCGTGCGCTTCGAGATCAAGTCGGCCTATGAGCCGAAGGGCGACCAGCCGCAGGCGATCAAGGAGCTGGTCGAAGGCATCGCGCGCAACGACCGCACCCAGGTGCTGCTCGGCGTTACCGGCTCCGGCAAGACCTACACCATGGCGAAGGTGATCGAGGCGACGCAGCGCCCGGCGATCATCCTGGCGCCGAACAAGACGCTCGCCGCGCAGCTCTATGGCGAGTTCAAGAGCTTCTTCCCCGACAACGCGGTCGAGTACTTCGTCTCCTATTACGACTACTACCAGCCCGAGGCCTACGTCCCGCGCACCGACACCTATATCGAGAAGGATTCCTCGATCAACGAGCAGATCGACCGCATGCGCCACGCGGCGACGCGCGCGCTGCTCGAGCGCGACGACGTCATCATCGTCGCCTCGGTGTCCTGCATCTACGGTATCGGCTCGGTCGAGACCTACACCGCGATGACCTTCGCGCTGAAGAAGGGCGAGCGCATCGACCAGCGCCAGCTCATCGCCGACCTCGTCGCTTTGCAATACAAGCGCACCCAGCACGATTTCACCCGCGGCACCTTTCGCGTGCGGGGCGACGTCATCGACATCTTCCCGGCGCACTATGAGGACCGCGCCTGGCGCGTGAACCTGTTCGGCGACACCGTGGAGAACATCGAGGAGTTCGATCCGCTCACCGGCCACAAGCAGGACGAGCTGGAGTTCATCAAGGTCTACGCCAACTCGCACTATGTGACGCCGCGCCCGACTTTGGTGCAGGCGATGAAGTCGATCAAGTCGGAGCTGAAGATGCGGCTCGACCAGTTGCACGCGCAGGGCCGCCTGCTCGAGGCGCAGCGGCTGGAGCAGCGCACCACCTTCGACATCGAGATGATGGAGGCGACCGGCAGTTGCGCCGGCATCGAGAACTACTCGCGCTATCTCACCGGCCGCCTGCCTGGCGAGCCGCCGCCGACTTTGTTCGAATACGTCCCCGACAACGCGCTGGTGTTCGCCGACGAGAGCCACGTCACGGTCCCGCAGATCGGCGGCATGTTCCGCGGCGACTTCCGCCGCAAGGCGACGCTCGCCGAATACGGCTTCCGCCTGCCCTCCTGCATGGACAACCGCCCGCTGCGCTTCGAGGAGTGGGACATGATGCGGCCGCAGACGGTCGCGGTGTCGGCGACCCCCGGCGGCTGGGAGCTGAACGAGGCCGGCGGCGTGTTCGTCGAGCAGGTCATCCGCCCGACCGGCCTGATCGATCCGCCGGTCAACATCCGCCCCGCCCGCACCCAGGTCGACGATCTCCTCGGCGAGGTCCGCGCCACCGCGCAGGCGGGCTATCGCTCGCTGATCACGGTGCTGACCAAGCGCATGGCCGAGGATCTCACCGAATATCTGCACGAGCAGGGCATCCGCGTCCGCTACATGCATTCGGACATCGACACCATCGAGCGCATCGAGATCATCCGGGATCTCCGCCTCGGGGCCTTCGACGCCCTGGTCGGCATCAACCTGCTGCGCGAAGGCCTCGACATTCCCGAATGTGCGCTGGTCGCGATCCTCGACGCCGACAAGGAAGGTTTTCTGCGCAGCGAGACGTCGCTGATCCAGACCATCGGCCGCGCCGCGCGCAACGTCGACGGCAAGGTGATCCTCTACGCCGACCAGATGACCGGCTCGATGGAGCGCGCCATCGCCGAGACCAACCGCCGCCGCGAGAAGCAGGTGGAGTACAACACGGCCCACGGCATCACGCCGGAGAGCGTGAAGAAGTCGATCGGCGACATCCTCAACTCGGTCTACGAGCGCGACCACGTGCTGATCGAGACCGGCGGCGGCACCACCACCGACGACGTCATCTCGATCGGCCACAATTTCGAGGCGGTGCTGGCCGATCTCGAAACCCGCATGCGCGAGGCCGCCGCCGATTTGAACTTCGAGGAGGCCGCCCGCCTGCGCGACGAGGTCAAGCGCCTGCGCGCCACCGAGCTCGCCGTCGTCGACGACCCCACCGCCAAGCAGCGCACCGTGCAGGGCAAGGCGGGCAGCTACGCCGGCGCCAAGAAGTACGGCGACGCCGCCAACCTCCCGACCACGGCCCTGAAGGGCCGCGGCTCGGCAGCACGCGGCGGCGGTGCGTCAA
Organism: Bradyrhizobium sp. SZCCHNR1043; assembly: GCF_032489675.1. NCBI lineage: Bacteria > Pseudomonadati > Pseudomonadota > Alphaproteobacteria > Hyphomicrobiales > Nitrobacteraceae > Bradyrhizobium > Bradyrhizobium sp. SZCCHNR1043. The sequence goes on along the minus strand of NZ_JAUEYN010000011.1, from coordinate 126,945 downwards.
GCCGCGCGGGCGGTCCCTCCGTTCCCTCCCCCCTCGTGGGGGAGGGCCAGGGAGGGGGGCCCACGAGTCGCGGCGGCCGTGGCGGAGCAAAATCCCGCGACAGAGATCCGCTCGCGCCACTCCTCGACGAACTCACCGGCTCCTCGCGCCGCGAGGACGGTCGCTCCTCCCCCTCCCCCCTTGCGGGGGAGGGTCGGGGTGGGGGGGCCACGAGTCGCGGCGCCCATGGCGCAAGCACCGCCTCCAAAGTCCACAAGCCGCATCTCGACGAGATGCACGGCCCGGAGTCCCTGCCCTACCGCCCCAACCCCAAGCTGCCCGAAAAACCGTTCGGTAGCACCAGCCGCATCATCCAGCCGACCAACTCGCGCGAGTCCGGCCCCGAATTCGGCCCCGCCCCGCGCTCTACCGGCGGGCAGCCTGGCAAACGGGGTGGGTGGAAGAAGCGGTGAGCGTCGTCCGTGGGGAAAAGCGATGACCGTGAAGACGAAGCGTTTCGACAAGCTGCTTCATCGGCAGGCGAAGGCGGACACGAGATTCGCGGCGGCGCTTCTTCGCGAAGGCGTCGACGCGATGCTCAGCGGCGACATGGAAACGGGGAAAACCATTCTTCGCGACTACATCAAGGCGACCGTCGGATTCGAGAAGCTCGGTGAGGCGATCGATACACCGCCCAAGAGCCTGATCCGCATGTTCGGCCCGCAAGGCAATCCTCAGGCCAAGAACCTCTTAAGCGTGATCGCTTATCTGCAGAAGCAGGCGGGATTGCAGCTCCACGTCACCGGCTAAGCGCTCGATCGAGCGTCGGCCAAGTCGACAGGCTGCATCTGGACCAAATGCACGGCCAGGAGTCGCTGCCCTACCGCCCCCTGCCGGAAAAATCTTTCCGGTCCGTATCATCCAGCCGACCAACTCGCGCGACTCAGGCCCCGAATTCGGTCCTGCCCCCGCTCGACCGGTGGCGCGCCGGGAAAGCGCGGCGGATGGAAGAAGCGGTGAGGTGTAAACCATCTCGCCGCGTCATTGCGAGGAGCGACAGCGACGAAGCAATCCAGTCTATGCACTTGGCCTGATCTGGATGCTTCGCTTCGCTCGCAATGACGTCCGGCCCGCGATCTCGACTGGAAAACATATCATGTTGAGCTACTCTGCTCACATGAAACTCGGCTTTGAAGAACCTCAGACTGCCTACACCAGCGGCACGCAGAAGGCGCGGGCCTGGACCGAAGCTTGGGTCGGCGCGCAAGCCTATTGTCCGAACTGCGGCCGATCGAACATGGCGCAGTTTCCCAACAACAGCCCGCTGGCCGACTTCTTCTGTACGAACTGCAGCGAAGAGTTCGAGCTGAAGAGCCAGAAGAAGGTATTCGGCGCCAAGGTCGCCGACGGCGCCTATGGGACGAAGTGCGAGCGGCTGGCCGCCAGCAACAATCCCAATCTCCTGCTGATGAACTATGACCGTGACACCCGGTCGGTCATCAACCTCTTCGTCGTGCCGAAGCATTTCTTTGTCCGCGACATCATCGAGCAGCGCAAGCCACTCGCGGCGACCGCGCGCCGCGCAGGGTGGGTTGGCTCGAACATTCTTCTCGATCGCGTTCCCGCGTCGGGCAAGATTCACATCGTCCAGAATCGCGTCGTCCGCGCGAAGGAGGTCGTGCTGCAGGAGTGGAGCCGGACGCTCTTCCTCCGCAAGGAATCCCTGGATTCACGCGGATGGCTGATCGAGGTCTTGAAATGCGTCGAGTCGCTCGGCAAAGCGGAATTCACGCTCGACGATGTCTACGCTTTCGACCGCCATCTCAGCCTGCTCTATCCCGGCAACCAGAACGTCCGACCGAAAATCCGCCAGCAGCTCCAGTTCCTGCGCGATCAGGGATTCCTGGAGTTCGTATCGCGCGGCCGCTATCGTTTGAAGACGTGAGGTCCGGCAATGGCCCGGTTCTTGAACTTCTATCGTTGTGAACGTTGCGCGCAGGCCTGGACCGATGAATGGTCGTGCATGTGCGACGACGAGTGTCCTCATTGCGGCGCCCGCGACATGTCTCCGTCCCGGAGCGAGGACCTGACAGAGCTGATTTTGAGCAATGAGGATTGCTTTGTCGTCCTGCGATCGGCTGATGACGCGAGGACGAGCCGTCCTATGAAGAGCTCGGGCGGTTCTCGAGCCGAGCCAAAGCGGAAGAATTTCTCGCGGCGTCGGACCCAAATTAGGGGTGCCCTTCACGAAATCCGTCAGACGGCCCGCCAGACAACGCGAGAGATGAAGCGCGCGTCTTCCGAAAAAAAATAAACTTCTTGCGCTTTATCGGAATTCATGATTTTCTCCCCCGCATCCCGCCTCACCGCAGAGGGGCGTTGCGCGCGATCGTCACGACACGCGAGGTGGGAATGCGATGGCCGCGACGAAGCCGCAGCGCATCTTCGGATGCGCGGACGAACGGCAGCTTGCGGACGTGAAGTCGCAGCGTCCTGATACCCCGATGCTGGTATCCAGCATGACGCGCGCAAGCGCGTCGTGCGACATGGTGGCCAACAAGCCCGGCGCACCAGGGAGACTGCGTATAAGCGTGAAGACCGTCGCGCAGGGAATGCCGGTTGAATCGGCTTTGCCTGTGGTACTGCCGCCTGCATTTTTTTCGCAGGCGGGCCATGGGTGAGGCCTTCACCCGGCATTCCCTGCGCCCTCTGCACTCACGAGGGCCACGCGGATCGTATCACTCGGGCATCACATGCCGCGAGACCGCGCCGTCATGTCCCGGAGCAATCCTTAGCTGTTTGAATCGTAAATCCGTTGTTCTCTCCACTGCCGTCGCGGGCAGGCTGCGACGCGACAGCGCGGCGCGGCGACCTGGGATCCATACGCAGCGGCGGTCGTGAGGGACAAGAAGCCAATAGCAAGCGTGCCTCAAACCGCTCCCTGGGGGTATGGGTCCCGGCGTTCGCCGGGACGACAACAGGGTTTGTTGAGGCCGATGCGCATCATCCTCGCTGACGTAACGGAAAAAGCCACGACGCGAACAAGCGGCGCTCTCTTGTAGCCGGCACCTCCGGCACGGACCGAACGCCCGGTCACGCCGGGCCATCGCCGCCAGCTTGAGGTGAAGGCACGCCAAGCACGATGGACGCGCGGATCAACTACGTCCGGCCCTGCCCGTTGACCTGGCCCTGCTGTTGCTGCTGACGCTCCTGCTCCTTGGCACGGTGACGGCCATAGAGGCAGCCGGCGGCGGCGCCGAGCACGCCGTGATGACCGGCATAGTGGCCGGCAACGCCGCCGACGATGGCGCCCTTGATGCAGCCCTTGGCTTCGGCGGCCTGCGTCGACAGCAGCGCCAGCGCTGCGACGGAGGCGGCGAGCATGGTCTTGGTGATCGACATCTTCGTGATCGAGCTCCGCAAGAATGGTGCGGGGTAACGGCGACGCGGCGAAGCGGTTCCCGCCTCGCAACCGGCATGACGCCTTGCGCGAACCTTTCGCGCGCGGGGATGACCCATGGGGTGAGAGATGGCCCGAGACATGATCATGACGCGATCCCGCGCCAAGCTTCCGTTCACCGTACCGGCGCATTGCGCCGGCAGACGGTGACGCAAGTGGTTGACGGCTGCGGGCCGGCATCTCCAGAACGCCATCGCCGACGCGGGCATTCCCGTCAGTGGAGACAGGATGATCGAGCACATCAACAAGCAGCGCGTGCGCAAGCTGCTCGAGGCCCATGCCGCCGGCGATTTCGACAGCGTGCTGGCGCATTGCACCGACGATCTCGAGCACTTCGCCTCGGCGCCGATCGACATCTTCCCCCATCTCGGCGGCCGCCGGGGCAAGGCCGAGGTGCGGCAGATGTGGGAGACGGCACGCAGCCGCTATGCCGAGGTCCGGCACGAGATCAAGACCATGATCTGCGAAGGCGACCAGGTCGCCGTGGATCTGCGCATCTTCCTGCGCAAGCGCGACAACGACCGCATCGTGCAATACGACCTCGCAGCCTTCTACACGCTGCGCGACGGCCGCGTCGCCCGCATCCGCGAGATCATGGACACCTACGACCTAGTGCAGCAGGTGCTGGAATGCGATCTCAGCCGGCTGCTGATCGCGGGCGCCGCCCGGCCCTGAGGCCCGGCACGGCGGTTGCGGAGGCCAGCCCTGACCGGCCGATCACGGAAACGTCACCAACGGCGGCGCCGTTGCCTTGAACCTGTGGCCCGGGCTCCGCACCCCATCAGCGGTGGTATACGGGGCATCGGTGACATGAGAATAGCATTCCTGGCGATGGCCGGACTGGTGATGGGCGTCGTCGGCGGCGCGACGATCGGAGTAGGGCTTGGACTGGCCTGGATCGAGCTGTTCAACACCAGCGAATTCGAAGGCTATGCAGGCATGCTGGTGTTCTTCACGTTCATGCCGCTCGGCGCCCTGATCGGCGGTCTCGCCGGCGCCACCCTGTTCGGCATGGCCGCCTTCCGCGACCACGAGGTCGCGATCGCGCAGCAGCGGATGCAGCACGAAGGACGTTGACGGGGTCCTGGCGCCCCGCTGCCGGCCCGGCGTGCATTTGTGCAATGCAAAAAGAACCGTTGCGCGCGCAGGTGGCTGATTTATGTGAGGTGTAAGAGAGATAGATTCGGCGCCCCGGCGTGACGTCCATTGCGGCGTCGCCTTCGGGTCGGCGCGCCCCCTCGCAAGCCAGTTCAGGATCCCGAGCCGATGACGGAGCACAGCCTCTGGCGTCTGTCGCGCGCATTGCATGGCGCGATCAACGACCGCCGTTTCGACGATTTCGCCGAGCTTCTCGACGACGACATCGACTGGGCCATCTACGGCCCGATCGACATGTTTCCCTTCCTCGGCGCGCGGCACGGCCGCGCGGCGGTGCTCGACGCCGTCAGGCAGATCGCGGACAATGTGAGCATCCGGCGGCTGGAGCGCGAGACCTTGATGCTGGACGAGACCAGCGCGGCGACGATGGTCCGCTGCGCGATGACGGCGCAGGATTCCGACAAGCCGATCACCGCGCGGCTCGCGCAATTCATGCAATTCCGCGCCGGAAAGCTCGCCCGGCTGCGGATCCTGATCGATACGTTCGATCTGGTCGAGCAGACGCTCGGCCGCTCCATCGACCTGCCGCGCATCGGCAGCTTCGCCTGAGCCCGCCGCCCCCGCGGGTTGGATTGTGGTCGCACTCACCGACAACCCAACAGATCGTGACTGGCGCAGCCATAATTTTGCGCCAAGATTCCACCATATTCCGGCACACAGGTTCGGGCGGCGGGGGTTGCTCTCATGACATCGTATGGTTGCGCGCTGGCGGTTTTTACGGCCGGCTTCGGCCTTCTTGCGTCCGCCGCGCAGGCCCAGACGCTGATGCAGGCACCGCAACCGCTGCAGATCGTGCCCTGGCAGCAGATCGCGCCGGAGCCAGAGGACGAGGACAAGTCCGAGGACCAGGCCGCAGCGGCCGACCCGATGAAGGACATCAACGTCGAAAAGCTCGACTGGAGCCAGCTCGCGATCGACGACACCACCTTCCTCGACCGTCCCGAAGCCGCCGCCGCGGCGAGGCGCAAGGCCGCCGCAGAGAAAGCCGCCGCGCTCGACTGGTCGAACCAGAACAAGGGCAGCCTCGCCTCGGGCGTGTCGGTCAAGCAGTCGGTGTCGCCGTTCTGGGACGCCCGCGTCGGCGCCGACATGACGGTCGCCCGGCAGCCGACCACGATGTCGGAATTGCTGGCGGAGAAGGCCGAGAACGGCGGCAATGCTCCGCAATCCGGCGGCTCGGCCTGGGCGGCCGTCACCGCGCCTGGCGCCGGCTCGATCTGGGACAAGACCGCCATCGAGGCCCGCGTCAACCCCGGCTCGGACCAGAGCCGGCTGGGCACCACCATCACCAAGGCGGTGCCGATCGATCACTACAATCTGACCCTGCAGAACGGTTACAACGTCACCCAGCAGGGCATGGTGCCGATTCCCGGCGCGGCGCCGAAGACCAGCCGCAGCTTCGACACCGAGCAATCCGCCAGGCTCTCGATCGGCGACACCGGCACCAGCGTCACCGCCGGCCAGACCTTGTCGTCCAGCGACGACAAATGGCTGCGCAAGCTCGGTGCCGAGCAGAAGCTGTCGGATGGCCTGAGCGTATCCGGCTCGGTCAGCGAGACCGCGCAGGGCGGCACCAGCAAGAGCATTTCAGCCGGCTTCAAGCGGAGCTGGTGACGTTCACCATTGCGGCAGCCCGCCATGAATGGTCGAACCATCGCCGCGACTTCGCCGCGGTGCGGCCCAATTTGGCCGCACTGATAGGCTTTGAGAAGTTCGTCGTGCGGGGACACCGCGCTCGCTTGAACGCGAAATGAGGAAATAGCCGATGAATGTCATTCGTCCGGACAAGATCGATGGAACTGAAGCCGAGCTGGATACGGATCTGGCGGCGGTCTCCGAAGTCGAGGCCGGCATTCGTGATTTCGTCCGTAATGATATCGCCTATCTGCGCCGTCCCAATGCGGCCGCCACGGCCGAGGCTTCGATCGACGCCGATGCGGCGGTGAACAGCGTCACCACGCTGATCCAGCGCGTCGCCGGCACCTCCCTGTCGGAGATCGAGAACCTGATCGGGGAGCTCGAGAGCCTGCGCGAGCTGCTGCACGCCGAGGGACAGCGGGTGCAGCGCGAGATCGCGAGCTATGCGCAGCTCAGCCAGGCGGCGATGAAGTCGACCCGGGCGATCGCCGAGAACGTGACGCAGTGGAAGCGCGCCGCCGACGGCCTGCGCAGCAGCTGAGCGTTCTTTCCGGACCTTGAAGAGGACCGCCGTGCGAGCCATCGCGCGGCGGTTTTCGTCTTTGCAGCGCCTCGCCCTTGAACGTGACCCGGCCCTCCCGCGACCAACTCCCGCCCATCTCGTGGCGGGCAGGTTGCGTCAAGAGGGTGTCACTTTCATGGAAACGATCCGGCCGGAAAACACCGATCCGATTCCTCTGAGGCCTGAGCCTCAGCGGATCGGGACCATCATGGTCCGCTTCGTCGGTTTGCTGGTGGTGGCGATGGCGGTCATGGTGCTCATCTGGAGCCGCTAGACCGCCTCTACAAACAACAGAACTGCGTGGTCCGTTCTGGTTAACGAGTAGTTAATCCGTCACTCGTTGATCGTCGCTGACGTCTCCAGCGAATACGAGCCGTCGGCATAGCCCTTCACGACCATTCCCGTCGCGAGCATCACCGCGAGCGTCACGCTGGCAAAGATAAAGCCGAGGAGTTTCAGACCACCGCGATCTGCCATACTCATCCCCCACATCCTGATCCCTGATTGGCTGTCTTATAGAGTCGGAGTTCAGAATGCGTTAGCGCGAAGTTCGTTCCGCGCCGACAATCCTACGAAGCGTGACCTTTTCGCCTCAACCCTCGTTCCGTCGAGGGACAAAGGCCGATGCCAGCACCGAGAACACCAGATCGCCGTGCTGATTGATGCCGGTATTGCGCGCCTGCAGGATGCCCCACTCCGGGCGCGACGCCGACGCGCGAAGCGAATCAATCTCACTGGAAAAGCTGATCGTATCACCCGCAAGCACCGGCTTGTGCCAGCGCAGATCCCGAAAACCGGGAGAAGGACCTCCGAGGACGATCGGCTCGCCGCGCGAGCGCGCGATCTCCAGGAGGCGCTGATTATCCGCGACGATCAGCTTCATGCAGACGGAGCCGATGTGCCATCCCGATGCCGCGAGCCCGCCGAACAGCGATCGGCGGCCCTCTTCCTCGTCGAGGTGAAAGCGTTGCGGATCGAATTGAACGGCAAAGCGCTTAATCTCTTCGGCTGTGAACGTGTAGGAGCCGAGCTCTCGGCGCTGGCCGACCTGAAGATCTTCGAAAAAGCGCATCAGCCCACCTGCCCGCGGCTCTCACGGCGCTCGACGATGATCGGCGAAACCATCTCGCAAAGCCTCATGCCCGCCTTGTTGCGCACGCTGCATTTGAAGGTGACGATCCCGGTCGACGAACGGCTCCGCGACACCCGCGCTTCCAGAACCTCCACATCGAGCATCAGCTCATCGTCGGGACGCAGGGGCGAGAGCCACCGGACCTCGTTGACGCCCGGTGAACCGAGCGAGGCGGTGCGGCCGATGAAGCCGTCGAACATCATGCGCATCATCAGCGAGCAGAGGTGCCAGCCCGAGCCGGACAGGCCCCTGAGCATCGACTGCGAGGCGGCTTCTTCGTCCAAATGCATCGGCTGCGGATCAAACTCAGAGGCGAAGGCGATGATCTCGTCGCGGGTGACGTGTCGCGGGCCAAAGCTGCCGAACGGGCCTTGCGGAAAATCTTCGAAGGTGAGGGTCATGAGGCTGGGAATGGCTGAAAGAAGCCCGATTGTGGCCGCACTTTGCAGCAATCACAACCGGGCCGCTCGCATGGCTGACGCCCGGTCCAGTCGCACGAGAGTGCCAGAAGGCGCCACACACTGGGACCAACTCGGCCGCCGCGCATGTCGTCTGGCGCGAGAGTCGAGCAGGACTTAAAGACGGATTCGACTTCGATTCGGACGTGGCCGGGGGATCAGGATGTTGGAATTTCGCGATTTGTTCCAGTGGGACCGCTTCATCACGCCCACCATCATCAAGACGTTCTATTGGCTCGTGATTGCGCTGATCATCCTGTCGGGAATTCGCGGCATTTTCACGGGCCTCTCCGAAATGGCAATCAGCCCATTCGGCGGTTTCCTGATGCTGTTGTCCTCGCTCGCCGGAATCATCGTCGGCATGGTGTTCTCGCGCATCATCGCCGAGTTCGTGCTGATCGTCTTCCGTATCAACGAGCACCTCGGCGCGATCCGCGAGCAGGGGCGGATGTAGCCGCCCCACAGGCTCTCAGTTGTTGAAGCGGAAGTGCATCACGTCGCCGTCGGCGACGACATACTCCTTGCCTTCGAGCCGCAGCTTGCCACCCTCGCGCGCGCCCGCCTCGCCGCCAAGCGCGACGTAGTCGGCAAAGGCGATGGTCTCGGCGCGGATGAAGCCCTTCTCGAAATCGGTGTGGATGACGCCGGCAGCCGCTGGCGCCTTGGTGCCACGGTGAATGGTCCAGGCCCGCGCCTCTTTCGGCCCTACGGTAAAATAGGTGATCAGGTCGAGCAGCTGATAGCCGGCGCGGATGAGCCGATCGAGGCCAGCCTCTTCGAGCCCCAAGGTCTCCAGGAAGTCGACGCGCTCCTCGCGCGACAGCGTCGCGATCTCAGACTCGATCTTGGCTGAGATCACGACGGCGACCGCACCCTCTTCCTTGGCCCGCTCGAACACCGCCTGGGAGAAACTATTGCCGTCCTTGGCAGAGCTTTCCTCGACATTGCAGACATAGAGCACGGGCTTGGATGTCAGCAGGCCGAGCATGCCGAAGGCGCGCTCCTCTTCAGGCTTACGCTCCAACAGCCGCGCCGGTTTGCCGTCGCGCAGCAGCACCAGAGCACGGGTGACGAGCTCGTACTGCTCCTTGGCATCCTTGTCGCCGCCCTTGGCCTTCTTGGACAGGTTGTCGACCCGCTTCTCGAGGCTGTCGAGATCGGCCAGCATCAGCTCGGTCTCGATGGTCTCGATATCGGCGAGCGGCGCGATCTTGCCCTCGACATGGGTGATGTCGGAATCCTCGAAGCAGCGCACGACATGCGCGATCGCGTCGACCTCGCGGATGTTGGCGAGGAACTGGTTGCCGAGGCCTTCACCCTTGGAGGCGCCGCGCACCAGGCCGGCGATATCGACGAAGGTCAGCCGCGTCGGGATGATCTGTCCCGACTTGGCGATGGCCGCGAGCTTCTCCAGCCGCGGATCGGGCACGGCGACCTCGCCGACATTCGGCTCGATGGTGCAGAACGGATAGTTCGCGGCCTGCGCCGCCGCCGTCTCCGTCAGCGCGTTGAACAGCGTCGACTTGCCGACATTGGGCAACCCGACGATTCCGCATTTGAATCCCATGACCCGTCCCGCATCCTTTTAGACGACGGCCCGAAGCGCCTCACACGGCGCCAGCGTCGCCCTTGTCCAGAAAACCTTTGGCCTGCAGCGCCAGATGCACCTTGTTGGCGAAGGTGGAGTCGCGCCGGCCCGTCAACAAACCTGCATTGTCGGCGACCGCCTCGCACAGCGCCTCGACCCAGGGCATGTCGGATTTGGCGAAGTCCGACAGCACGTGGCCGTGCACCAATTCCTTGACGCCGGGATGGCCGATGCCGAGCCGGACGCGGCGATAGTCGTTGCCGAGATGCGCCGAGATCGAGCGCAGCCCGTTATGGCCGGCAATGCCGCCGCCGACCTTCACGCGCAGCTTGCCCGGCGGCAATTCCAGCTCGTCCTGAAACACCGTGACGTCGCCGACGCCGAGCTTGAAGAAGCTGGTCGCCTCCTGCACGGCGCGGCCGGATTCGTTCATATAGGTCGAGGGCTTCAACAGGATGACGCGCTCGGAGTCCAGCGTGCCTTCCGAGGTCTCGCCCTGAAACCTGCGTCGCCACGGCGAAAAGCGGTGACGCCGCGCGATCTCGTCCACGGCCATGAAGCCGATATTGTGCCGGTTGCGCGCATATTTCGCGCCGGGATTGCCGAGGCCGACAAACAGCAGCATGACGCGGCATCCGCACCCGCCGTCGCTTCGGGAAGCACGGGACCCGCCCGTGCTTCCCGCAAGCGGAACGGCTTACTTCTTCTTGTCGCCGCCAGCCGGCGCCTTGGCAGCGGCCGCGGGAGCCTTCGCAGCGGCAGCCGGAGCAGCGGCAGCGGGTGCCGCGGCGGCCCCAGCAGCAGCCTTCTGCTCCTCGCCATAGCCGGACGGCGGCACGATGGTCACGAGGGTGGCGTCGTCGCGCGACAGCGTCTTCACGCCGGTCGGCAGCTTGACGTCGGAGATGTGCAGCGAGTGGTTGATCTCGAGCGCGCTGACATCGGCCTCGATGAACTGCGGGATGTTCTCCGCCAGGCACTCGAGGTCGAGCGTGTGGGTCACGATGTTGACCGTGCCGCCGCGCTTGACGCCCGGCGCGGCTTCCGAACCCACCACATGCAAGGGCACGCTGACGCGGATGGTCGCGCCCTGGCCGAGCCGCATGAAGTCGACGTGGATCGGGAAGTCCTTGACCGGATCGAGATGGAAGTCGCGCGGGATCACCCGGTGCTTCTTGCCGTCGAGGGTGACGTCGAAGATCGTGGTCAGAAACCGGCCCGCAAGGATGCGCTGGCGCAGCTCGCGGTCTTCCACCGAGATCGGCAGCGGGGGCTGGTTGTCTCCATAAATCACTCCGGGCACTCTCCCGGCGCGACGCTCTGCCCGTGCGGCCCCCTTGCCGACTGACGGACGGGCGGTCGCCTTCAGTTCTCTGACGGTCGCCATCGTGTTAAGTCCTTGTTTTAAAAAGTTAAAGGCCGCGATGCGGCCCGTTGCTGGACGTCCTTCGGCAAGCCTCCAGGGGTGCGGGGGCCGCGGACGTGGCGGCGTTCTAGCGGCAAACCTGGGAAATGACAAGGAAATGAAGGGGCCGCCTGCCCCTCCCGTCCCAGGGCGACCCGGCCGCGGCGTCAGCCGTCCGCGCTGCCGGCACCCGGCGGCGTGCCGGCCGCGCCGCCCAGCTTGGCTTCCAGCGCCGCGATCCGGGCCTTCAGCGCCTCGTTCTCCTCGCGGGCGAGCCGGGCCATGTCCTTGACCGCCTCGAACTCCTCGCGCTTCACGATGTCCAGGTCGTTCAGGATCTTTTCCGCCTGGTTGCGGATGACGGAATCGACCTCCCGCTTCATGCCCTGGGCGGCACCGGCGGCATCGTTCATCAGGCGGCCGAGTTCGTCGAAAAACCGGTTGTTGGTCTGGGTCATGTGAGAAACTCCGCGTCCCGCGACGAGCACGATTGTGGAAGACAGAATGGCGATCCCTGTCGCCGCCCGCAAGATGGGCCCGTCTTGTCATGCCTTGGTTTCCTTGTCATCGTACTTGTTGCGCCGGCCCGCGGCGCTGGTATGAGCAGCCCTGAGATCACATCGCGCCGCGCCTGTTCATGTGGCGGGGCCCGTTCGAAGCCCGCATCGCCCGGGGGCTTCCAGAAGCGGGACGCCGTGTCCACGAAAGCCAGTGAATGACGCCTCTCCTCATCGACTTCCCCGTGTTCGATCCGGTTGCGATCGCCATCGGCCCGTTCGCGATCCGCTGGTACGCGCTGGCCTATATCTGCGGCATCGTGCTCGGCTGGCTCTACGCTCGCTCGCTGCTGAAGAAGGACCGGCTGTGGGGAGGCCCGGCGCCGATCTCGCTGCCACAGCTCGACGATTTCATTCTCTGGGTCACGATCGGCATCATTCTCGGCGGCCGCACCGGCTACGTGCTGTTCTACAACCTGCCATTCTTCATCGACCATCCGCTGGAGATCTTCCAGCTGTGGAAGGGCGGCATGTCGTTCCATGGCGGCTTCATGGGCTGCGTCATCGCCGTGATCTGGTTCAGCCGCCGCAACGGCCTGCCGATCCTGTCGCTCGGCGACCTCACCACCGCCGTCGCTCCGATCGGGCTGCTGCTTGGCCGCATCGCCAATTTCATCAACAGCGAGTTGTGGGGCCGCACGGCCGATCCCAGCCTGCCCTGGGCGATGATCTTCCCGCGCGATCCGACCCACCTGCCGCGCCATCCGAGCCAACTCTACGAAGCCGGCCTCGAAGGCATCCTGCTGTTCATCGTCCTGGCGATCATGATCCGGATCGGCGCGCTGAGGCGGCCCGGCATGATCCTCGGCAGCTTCATCGGCCTCTATGGCACGGCGCGCATCGTCAGCGAGCTGTTCCGCGAGCCGGACGAGCAACTCGGCTTCCTCTGGCGCGGCCTGACCATGGGCATGCTGCTGTCGGTGCCGATGCTGATCGTCGGCGCCGTTCTCGTGGCACGGGCGCTGCGCAGGCCCGAGAGTCGTCAAGCCACTCCCCCGCTGCAGGCCAATCCGTGATCGAAACGTCTCCGCTCCACACCGAGATCAAGCGGCTGATCAAGGCGTCCGGCCCGATGCCGGTCTGGCGCTACATGGAGCTGTGCCTGATGCATCCGGAGCACGGCTACTACATCTCGCGCGATCCGCTCGGACGCGAGGGCGACTTCACCACCGCCCCCGAAGTGAGCCAGATGTTCGGCGAGCTGCTCGGGCTGTGGGCGGCCTCGATCTGGAAGGCGGCCGGCTCGCCGCAGCAGTTCCGGCTGATCGAGCTCGGGCCCGGCCGCGGCACCATGATGTCGGATGCGCTGCGGGCGCTGCGCGTGCTGCCGCCGCTGTACCAGACGATCTCGGTTCACATGGTCGAGGTCAATCCGGTGCTGCGTGAAAAGCAGAAGGCGACGCTGACCGGCCTGCGCAACGTCACCTGGCACGAGAGCTTCGACGAGGTGCCGGAGGGCCCCAGCGTCATCTTCGCCAACGAGTATTTCGACGTGCTGCCGATTCACCAGATGGTGAAGCGCGAAACCGGCTGGCACGAGCGCGTGGTCGAGCTCGACGAGGAGGAGAACTTCGTCTACGGCGCGGCCGCCGATCCGACGCCCGGCTTCGAGCTGCTGCTGCCGCCTCTGGTGCGCGCCGCCCCGGCCGGCGCGATCTTCGAATGGCGGCCGAACACCGAGATGATGGCCATCGCCAGGCGCATCCGCGACCAGCGCGGCGCCGCCGTCATCATTGATTACGGCCATGTGCGCAGCGACGTCGGCGACACCTTCCAGGCCATCGCCCGTCATAGCTTCGCTGATCCCCTCAAGACACCGGGGCTTGCCGACATCACCGCCCATGTCGATTTCGACGCGCTGGCGCGGGCCGCGGAAGCCGTCGGCGCGCGCGTTCACGGCCCGGTCACGCAGGGCGAGTTCCTGCAGCGGCTCGGCATCGAAACCCGCGCGCTGACCCTCATGCAGAAGGCGTCGCCGGAAGTCTCGGAGGACATCGCGAGCGGGCTGAAGCGCCTGACCGGCGGCGGCCGCGGCGGAATGGGGTCGCTGTTCAAGGTGGTCGGCATCTCCGATCCGGCCATTCCGGTGCTGGCGGGCATCAGCGACGAACACACCAACGAGACGACGGGAGGCGCATGATGCTGGTATCATCGGATGTGATGTCCGCGATTCCTGGCCTGCGCCACGCGTTCTTCACCCGCGAGGGCGGCGTCTCCGACGGCATCTATGCCGGGCTCAATGGCGGGCTTGGATCGAATGACGTGCCGGAGAACGTCCGCGAAAACCGCCGCCGCATGGCCGTCCATCTCGGCGTCGCGCCCGACCAGTTCCTCAGCCTGCACCAGATTCATTCGCCCGACGTCGTGGTTGCGACCGGGCCCTGGGACGGCCCCGTCAGGCCTAAGGCCGATGCGCTGGTGACCACGACGCCGAATCTCGCGATCGGCGTTACCACGGCCGATTGCGGGCCGATCCTGTTCGTCGACCCGCATGAGCGCGTCATCGGCGCGGCCCATGCCGGCTGGAAAGGTGCGCTCACCGGCGTGCTCGAAGGCACGCTGCAGGCGATGGAGGAGCTCGGCGCAGAGCGCGGCCGGATCATTGCCGCGATCGGCCCCCTGATCCGCCAGCCGAGCTACGAGGTCGGCGCCGAGTTCGTCACGCGCTTCCTCGACGACGACGCCGAGCACGCGCGCTTCTTCCTGCCGTCGGTTCGCGACGGCCACGCGATGTTCGACCTCGCCGGCTTCATCCGGATGCGGCTGGAAAACGCCGGCGTGCTGCTGATCGACGATCTCGGCCTCGACACCTATGTCGACGAGCGCTTCTTCAGTTACCGCCGCTCGGTCCATCGCAACGAGCCGGACTATGGCCGGCACGTCCACGCCATCATGCTCGAAGGCTGAAGCTGGGCGCCATTGTGGCCGCATGTGGATTGCTTAACCCTTTCTGTACAACTGAGTGCACTCTGTCCCGATCTGTGGCAGCCGCGACCTAGACGTTAATCGATTTTAACGATATCGCTCCCGACGATGAGGGGAGCGCCGACACCACTTCGACGGATCAGCCGCGCTGCGCAGCACGCCTGCGTTGCCGTTTTGCTGATGACGTCCGCCGCAACGCTCGGCGGCTGCGCGACCAGCAGCGGTGGTCCGTCCAACGCCTATGCGATGGCGCCTGCATCCGATAGCGCCACGATCGCCTTCGAGCAGATCGACGGCCCGCCGCCGCAAATCTTCGATCGCATGGTCAGCGTGCTCGACAGCGAGTCCAAGCTGCGCAGCCTCGCCATCGTGTCGCGCGAGGCCCCTGCAGCGTATCGTGTCCGCACCTATCTCTCCGCCCAGGTCGTCAGCGGCAAGGGCGTGATCGCCTGGGTGTTCGACGTCTACGATCGCAATCAGCAGCGCGCGCTGCGGCTGTCGGGCGAAGAGCCGGTCGGACGCGGCGGCCGCGATCCGTGGAACAATGTCGACGACATGGTGCTTCGGAAAATCGCGCAGGCTGGCTTCAGCGGACTTTCGAACATGCTGAACGGCACCGCGCCGGCCGACAGCGCGCCACCGGCGGCGCCGGCCGCCCGCGGCCCCGCGGTCGCCGCGGCCGAGCCCGCATCGCCCAGATCCGACGGCACCAGCGTCGCGGCCCTCGGCTACACCGACCATTAGGCAAAGAGGCGCAATTTGCGCCGTTCTTGACCGGGAAAAACACCTGTTTGACCGGGAAAAACGCCTGCGGCGGGTTGCCATGCGCGCAGTGTCCTTGATATCACCTCGCCCGTGCAAAACTGCCGGTTCCATGGATAGCCCGATATGCTGAACAAGGTCTCCAGCGAGACGCGAGGAGAATTCACGATGTCGGCCAAGAACGGCTCCATCAAACTCGTCGCCGGCAACTCCAATCCGGCCCTCGCCGCCGGCATCGCCGCTGAACTTGGGCTGCCGCTGACGAAAGCGGTGGTCCGGCGCTTCGCCGACATGGAGATCTTCGTCGAGATCCAGGAGAACGTCCGCGGCTCCGACGTCTTCATCATTCAATCGACGTCCTATCCGGCGAACGACCTGCTGATGGAGCTCCTGATCATCACCGATGCGCTGCGCCGCGCCTCCGCGCGCCGCATCACCGCCGTGGTGCCCTATTTCGGCTATGCGCGGCAGGATCGCAAATCGAACTCGCGCACGCCGATCTCGGCCAAGCTCGTCGCCAATCTGATCACCCATGCGGGCGTCGACCGCGTCATGACGCTCGATCTGCACGCCGGCCAGATCCAGGGTTTCTTCGACATCCCCACCGATAACCTTTTTGCCTCGCCGCTGATGGTGCGCGACATCAAGGATCGCTTCGATCTCTCCAGCCTCATGGTCGTCTCGCCGGACGTCGGCGGCGTGGCGCGCGCCCGCGGCTTGGCCAAGCGCATCAACACGCCGCTCGCCATCGTCGACAAGCGCCGCGAGCGTCCCGGCGAGTCCGAGGTCATGAACGTGATCGGCGACGTCTCCGGGCACACCTGCATCCTGATCGACGACATCGTCGATTCCGGCGGCACCCTGGTGAACGCGGCCGACGCGCTGCTCAAATACGGCGCCAAGGACGTCTACGCCTACATCACGCATGGCGTGCTCTCCGGCGGTGCCGCGACCCGCATCACCTCGTCGCGCCTGAAGGAGCTCGTCATCACCGACTCCATCATGCCGACCGAAGCGGTCCGCAACGCGCCCAACATCCGCACGCTGGCGATCGCGCCGCTGATCGCCGAGGCGATCGGCCGCACGGCGGCGGAAGAATCGGTGTCGAGCCTGTTCGACTGACCTCGGTTGTCTGCGAACGTCGCCTCATCCTTCTCGCGCTAGAACTCGATTTGGCCACCCTCCTCTGGAGGGGGAGGGTCGATCGCACGCGAAGCGGGCGAGCGGGGTGGGGTGATCTCTCCGCAGGCTCTGGTGCAAGTGGAGAGATCACCCCACCCCGCCTCACGTCTCGCTTCGCTCGTCGTGAGGCGACCCTCCCCCTCCAGGGGAGGGTGGACAGCTTGCCCCGTACGCCGTCATTGCGAGGAGCGCAGCGACGAAGCAATCCAGGGTGCCTCAACGGAGAGATCCTGGATTGCTTCGCTGCGCTCGCAACGACGCCCGCGGTGTCTTTCATGGCAACATTGTCTGCCGACATCTGGAGATACAGCTCCGCGATCTCGCGACGCATTTTGCGTCCGAGCTTTGCTCATCGTGCCGCCCTCACGAGATGAAGGGCGCAGGGAAGGCCGGGCGCTGGCCGCGCCCGTGGCCCGCCTGCTGAAAAAAAAGCAGGCGGCAGGTACCACAGGTCTGGCCGAACACACCCGGCCCTCCCTGCGCGATGG
Organism: Bradyrhizobium sp. SZCCHNR1043; assembly: GCF_032489675.1. Lineage (NCBI taxonomy): Bacteria > Pseudomonadati > Pseudomonadota > Alphaproteobacteria > Hyphomicrobiales > Nitrobacteraceae > Bradyrhizobium > Bradyrhizobium sp. SZCCHNR1043. The sequence continues at coordinate 109,651 of NZ_JAUEYN010000011.1, read as the reverse complement.
CTTTAACGGCTGCTTCGCGTTCTCCCCGGTGCACCGGCTTTTGGCCACCGTGCGCCCCATGCGCTTTAAGCGCATGACGCGGGATACCAGCATCGGGGTATCAGGACCGCGCGACTTGACCGTGCGTGCCGAGTTGTTCGTCGGCGCGAAAACGCGCTGCAACCCGACCCGCCCATCGCATTCCGCTGCCGACGTCCATGACGACCGCGATACGTCCCCTCCGACGCAACGGAACGAGCGGGACCATAATGCTGATTTGGCGAACTCGACAAGCGATTTATTTTTATCCGAAGGGCTGGACAGGATTCAGGGAGACGAGCTGATTTTGGTCGACGGGCAGCATTGGAGCCAACCAGCAGCCGACGGCGAGGATGCATTCGGCGGATTAGCGCAGCGTCATCCGCCAATCAGCCCCCCGCCTTGCACGCCCCGTCCGCTTCGGCCAACATCCCCCACGACACCAACGACAACAACAAGAACCCCGCCCGAGCCGCCTTCCCATGTTCAGCGCCATCGAACGTCCCGCAGGCCCGCCGCCGGCAGCGGGGCAGATCACCAGCGATTTGGGCCCACTCTATGTGTCACACGGCTTCATCGGCTGGCTGTTCGCGATCACCGGACCGGTCGCCATCATCCTGTCGGTCGGCGCCAATGGCGGGCTGTCGCAAGGCGAGATCGCGTCGTGGATCTTCGGCGTGTTCTTCATCAACGGGGCAATCACGCTGCTGCTGTCGTGGCTCTATCGCGAGCCGCTGGTGCTGTTCTGGACCATTCCGGGCACCGTGCTGGTCGGCCAGTCGCTGACGCATCTGACCTTCCCGCAGGTGGTCGGCGCGTTCTACGGCACGGCGCTGCTGATGCTGATCCTCGGGCTTAGCGGCTGGGTCAAGCGCGCGATGCAATTGGTGCCGATGCCGATCGTGATGGGCATGGTCGCCGGCGTGTTCCTGCGCTTCGGGCTGGATCTCGTCCGCGCCGTGTTCGCCGACTTTGCCATCGCCGGGCCGATGGTCGTGCTCTGGCTGCTGTTGACCGCGCTCCCTGCGCTGGGCCGGCGCTGCCCGCCGATCATCGGCGCGCTCGTCATTGGCACGCTCGCAGCCATCCTGTTCGGCAAATACGACCAGAGCGCGTCGCTGCAGATCGCGCTGATCCGGCCCGTGATCCAGACGCCGTCCTGGTCGCTGGCGGCCATGATCGAGCTGATCGTGCCGCTCGCGGTCACCGTGCTGGTGGTGCAGAACGGCCAAGGCTTTGCGGTGCTGACCGCCGCCGGCCACACGCCCCCGGTCAATGTGGTGACCGTGGCCTGCGGCATCGGCTCGGCGCTCGCGGCTGTCGTGGGCGGCGTGTCGACCTGCCTGACCGGACCGACCAACGCCATCGTCGTCTCCGGCGGCGAGCGCAAACGTCACTATTCCGCGGCGATGGTCGTGGGCGTGCTTGCGCTCGGCTTCGGCCTGCTGGCGCCGACCTTCACCACGCTGCTGCTGATCGCGCCGAAATCATTGATCACCGCGCTGGCGGGCCTCGCCATGCTGCGCGTGCTGCAAACGGCGTTCGTGACCGCGTTCAGAACGAACTTCTCCCTCGGCGCCCTGATCGCCTTCCTGGTCACCGTCGCCGACGTGCCACTGCTCAACATCGGCGCCGCGTTCTGGGGGCTCGTCGCTGGCTTTGCACTGTCGTGGCTGCTGGAGCGGGCGGATTTCACAGCCGCATCGGGCGCATAACGGATTGCCGCATCGCACCACGCGCTGTCGTCGCATTCCCAGCCGAACGGGCACCATGCTGTTGCAGCGCCGCTGGATCGCGCTACACTTCACGACCAAACAAGAAGTCTTCTGGGAGGATATGATGACCGCGATCACGCGCCGCAACATGCTTGCGGGCACGGCAGCAGCAGGCGCGCTGGCGCTCACCGGCCAGCCGGCCTGGTCTGAGCCGCAGTGGAAGAAATATGCCGGTACCAAGCTCGAGGTGATCCTCGCCAAGGGGCCGCGCGGCGACAATCTGCAGAAGAACATCAAGGAATTCACCGCGCTGACCGGCATCGAGGTGGAATCCGAGCAGATCCCGGAGCAGCAGCAGCGACAGAAGGTCGTGATCGAACTGTCGTCGGGCAAGCCGAGCTTCGACGTCGTCCATCTCAGCTATCACGTGCAGAAGCGGCAGTTCGAGAAGGCCGGCTGGCTCGCCGACATCACCGACTTCATGAAGGATCCGAACCTCACGGCGCCGGACCTCGTGCAGAGCGATTTCTCCGCCGCCGGGCTGACTTACGCCAGCAACGACAAGGGCCGGATGTTCTCGCTGCCATGGTCGGTGGACTACTTCATCCTCTACTACAACAAGGAGCTGTTCGCGAAGAAGGGCGTCGAAGTGCCGAAGACGCTCGACGAGATGGTCACGGCGGCGCAGAAGCTGACCGATGCCAAGGACGGCACGTTCGGCTTCGTCGGCCGCGGCCTGCGCAACGCCAACATGACCCTGTGGACGAACTTCTTTCTCAACTACGGCGGCGAGTTCCTCGACGCCAAGGGCAACATCCTGACCGACGGCCCCGAAGCGATCGAGGCCACCAAGCTGTATCAGAAGCTGCTGACCACCTGCGCGCCGCCCGGCGTGGCCGGCTTCAACTGGATGGAGTCGATGGCCTCGTTCACGCAAGGCCGCTCGGCGATGTGGATCGACGGCGTCGGCTGGGCGCCGCCGCTGGAGGACGCCAATGCCTCGCGCGTGGTCGGCAAGGTCGGCTACACCGTGGTGCCCGCCGGACCGAAGGGACAGTACTCGGCGACCTATGGCGACGGCATCGGCATTGCGGCTGCGAGCAAGAACAAGGAAGCCGCCTGGCTGCTGTGCCAGTGGCTTGTGTCGAAGCCGCAAGGCGCCCGCCTGGTGCAAGCCGGCGGCGGCGTACCGTTCCGCAACTCGGTGCTCAACGATCCCGGAGTCCAGGGCGGCGTGAAGATGCCGAAGGAGTGGCTGCAGTCGGCGATCGACTCCGGCAAGATCTCTAAGCTCGGCCTGCCCGTGATCATCCCGGTCGCCGAATTCCGCGACCTCGTCGGCGCTGCGTTGACCGCCACCCTGTCGGGCGCCGATCCCGCGACCGAGCTGAAGAAGGCGCACGAGCAGTTCCGCCCGATCCTGGAGCGCAGCGAGAAAGCGTGAGCACGATCGTCGAACAGGCCGGCGCGGCAGCGGACGCCGCTGCGCCGGAACGTGCGTTGCGGCCGCCGTCGTACTGGCCGTTCGTGGTGCCGGCGCTGGTCACCGTGCTCGCGGTGATCATCTTTCCCTGGCTGTTCACGATCTGGATGAGCTTCCAGGAGTGGAAGGTCGGCTCACCCACGACCTTCGTCGGGCTGTCGAACTACCTGCGGCTGCCGGCCGACCCGCGCTTCGTCGAGTCGGTCGGGCACACGCTGTCCTACACGGCTCTATCGGTGCTGCTGCCGCTGGTGCTCGGCACCTTCGCGGCGGTGATCTTCCATGCGCGCTTCCCGGGCCGGGGGCTGCTGCGCGCGCTGTTCATCATGCCGATGATGGCGACGCCGGTGGCGATCGCGCTGGTGTGGACGATGATGTTCCACCCGCAGCTCGGCATCCTGAACTATCTTTTGTCGCTGGTGGGCCTGCCGCCACAGCTCTGGGTGTTTCATCCGGGCACGGTGATCCCCTCGCTGGTGCTGGTCGAGACCTGGCAGTGGACGCCGCTGGTCATGCTGATCGTGCTCGGCGGCATCGCCTCGCTGCCGACCGAGCCCTATGAGAGCGCGCAGATCGACGGTGCCTCGACCTGGCAGATGTTCCGCTACATCACCTTGCCGCTGATCATGCCGTTCCTGTTCATCGCCGCGATGATCCGCGCCATCGACGCCATCAAGAGCTTCGACATCATCTTCGCGATCACCCAGGGCGGGCCGGGCTCGGCGTCGGAGACCATCAACCTCTATCTCTACAGCGTCGCCTTCGTCTATTACGACCTCGGCTATGCCTCGGCGATCGCGGTGGTGTTCTTCGCGCTGATCATCGCGCTGACTGCGCTCTTGCTGGTGCTGCGCCGGCGCGCACAGTGGAATGCGCTGGGGAGCGACGCATGAGCGCGCAGACCATCCTCGGCCGGCTCGGCCTCGCGCTCGGCGTCTTCCTCATCGTCTCCCCGGCGATCCTGTTCTTCCTCTGGATGATCTCGCTGTCGGTGAAGTTCGAGGTCGACAACGCCGCGTATCCGCCGGTGTTCTGGCCGGAGCATTTCGCCTGGAAGAACTATGCCGACGTGCTGTCGTCCAACCGCTTCTTCACCTATTTCAAGAACAGCCTGCTGGTGACCGGCGGCGCGACTTTTCTCGCCATGCTGGTCGGCGTGCCCGCCGGCTACGGCATCGCACGGATGGCCGCGCATAAATCGGCGATCGTGATCCTGATCGCGCGCATCACGCCCGGCCTGTCATACCTCATCCCGCTGTTCCTCTTGTTTCAGTGGCTCGGCCTGCTCGGCACGCTGTGGCCGCAGATCATCATCCATCTCGTCGTCACCGTGCCGATCGTGATCTGGATCATGATCGGCTATTTCGAGACCACGCCGATCGAGCTCGAGGAAGCCGCGCGCATCGACGGCGCAACGCGCTGGCAGGTTTTCCGCCACGTGGCATTGCCGGTGGCGAAGCCCGGCCTCGCGGTCGCCTTCATCCTCGCGGTGATCTTCTCCTGGAATAATTTCGTGTTCGGCATCGTGCTGGCCGGACGCGAGACCCGCACCTTGCCGGTCGCGGTCTACAACATGATCTCGTTCGATCAGCTCTCGTGGGGGCCGCTCGCGGCGGCGGCGCTGATCGTGACCCTGCCGGTGCTGCTGCTGACCGTGTTCGCACAGCGGCAGATCGTGGCCGGCCTGACGGCGGGTGCGGTCAAGGGGGGCTGACGGGTATAATGCATACCAAAGAGAACCTGCGGCGGAATGCCGAACTTGCCTTGGTCAGGCCATAGTCTACCACTTGGTTACCTGCGTGGAACCGGGATTCGCCCCGCCCTGAAGCGCGGCGATGGCCGCGTTGATGGCTTCATCTCGTCTCTGCGCCGGCTTCGTTCCAGCCGAATACCACTGCGCCGCACGATCGACCGGCTCCGGATTTGCGCTCCGTCCGGTCCGTCTTGCAACCTGTCACCGGCTGAACGCCCGACCGACGAAAGCTGCATGACGTCCGATCGCGACGCCTCCGCGCCAGACCGATTGACTTCCCTGTTGCAGACCGAGCTGCTCGACTCGCCGCCGGAGCCGGGCTTCGACCGCGTCACGCGCCTGACCACGCGGCTGTTGCAGGCCCCAGCGGCGATCATCGCGCTGGTCGATCGCGACCGGCAGTTCTTCAAGAGCTCGGTCGGCCTGTGCGAGCCATGGGCGTCGCTGCGCGAGACGCCGCTCAGCCACTCCTTCTGCCAGCACGTCGTGACCTCGGCGCAGCCGCTGGTGATCAGCGACGCCAACGAGCATCCGCTGGTGAAGGACAATCTCGCGGTGCCGGTTCTCGGCGTGATCGCCTATCTCGGCGTTCCCCTGCGGCTGCCGAGCGGCGAGGTGATCGGCGCGCTCTGCGCCATCGATCACGAGCCGCGGCCGTGGAGCGACGACGACATCGCCCAGCTCACCGAGCTCAGCGAGATCGTGATGGACGAAATCGCACTGCGCACCGAGAATGCGCGGCGGCGCACGGTCGAGCAGCACCATCGCGTGCTGGTCCACGAGCTCAATCACCGCGTCAAGAACACGCTGGCGCTGGTCGACAGCGTCATCGCGCTGAGCATCCGCGCCGATTCGGCGCTGGCCGAGTTCGGCGAGGTGCTGCGCGGCCGTATCGCGGCGCTGACGCGCAGCCACGCGCTGGCGCTGGATCGCGGCCGCGAAGCGATCGCGCTCAATGAGCTGGTGTGCGCCGAGCTGGCGCCGTTGCAGTCCGACCGGATCGCCGTCGACGGCCCCGCCCTGCAGCTCGCGCCGGGCATCGCGCTGTATCTGTCGATGGGCCTGCACGAGCTCGTCACCAACGCGGTGAAATACGGCGCGCTGTCGAACGATGCGGGGCGGGTGACGCTGGGCTGGACCCATGCCGACGGACGGCTCAAGCTGTTCTGGCAGGAGAACGGCGGGCCGGATGTCTCCCCGCCCGCACGCAACGGCTTCGGTTCGCTGCTGTTCGAGCGCATTCTCGGCGCCGCGCTGAAGGGCGAGGTCACGCGCGACTTCGCGCCGGACGGGCTCAGGGTCTCGTTCGACCTGCCGCTCGCGCCGTGACGGAATTCAGCCGCGCTGGCCGCGCCGCCGCACCTGAGTGATCTCGGCCAGAATCGACATCGCGATCTCCTCCGGCGTGATGGCGCCGAGATCGAGGCCCGCCGGGGCCTTGACCTTGTCGAGCAGCGCGGCGTCGATGCCGTCCTTGATCAGCTTGTCGCGCAGGCTGTCCATCTTGCGGCGGCTGCCGACGAAGGCGTGGTAGGCCGCATCGCAGGCGAGTGCGGTGCGCAAGGCCGCCTCGTCGCCCTTGCCTTGCGTCGACACCACGACGAAGCGGCTGCTCCCGGCCGGTTGATCCAGCGCGAAGCCATCGATCAGCACATCGGCCTCTGGTGTCGTGACGAGATCGGACGCCGGCGCCGCCAGCGTCACGTGATAGCCGAGCGGCCGCGCCTGCGCGGCGAGCGACAGCGCCACCGGGCTCGCGCCTAAGATCACCAGCGCGGGATACGGCAGCACCGGCTCGACGAAGATGTCCATCGTGCCCTTGCTCGGACACATGTTGGCGGCGAAGCGCACGCCCTCTTTCATCTCGCCCGGCTTGACGCCGAGCTCAGCGAGCAGGTCGTCCGGCTGCACCGAGACCATGCGCGGGACACCGTCGGCGAGCGCCTCGCGCGCGGCTTTCAGCACCGCGCCACGGGCGCAGCCGCCGCCGATCCAGCCCGCAACGATGGCGCCATCCGGTCGGATGATCGCCTTGGCACCGGCCTTTGCCGCGGTCACCGACACCGTGCGCACGACGGTGGCGAGCACGAAGCTTTCGTCGGCAGCTTTCAATTGGGCGGCGAGATCGAGCAGTTCGGAGGAGGTGGTCATGGGTGCCTCCTCTGGCGCACGTTCGAGGCAGTCTGCAGCAGCACTGAAGGTCTGTTCCCTCCCCCCTCGTGGGGGAGGGTTAGGGAGGGGGGCGTCTTGCACCGAACTCGGGGTGCCCCCCTCCCCAGCCCTCCCCCACAAGGGGGGAGGGAGCCGACCGCCGATGCCGAGGCAGTCTGCGTCAACAACACTTCAGAGCGGCTCACCCTCGTCATCTCACAACCTCGCCAAATAAGGCTCGAGCGCCGCGAGCGAGCCCAGCGTATGCGCGGGCGCGTAGAGATCGACATGCGGCAGCGCCGCCTTGATGCCGCGGGCTTCCGGCGCGTAGCCGTGCCAGCCGAGCATCGGATTGAGCCAGACGATACGGCGGCAACGGCGTCGCAGTTGCGCCATCTCGCGGCCGAGCAAGGCTGGATCACCGGTGTCGTAGCCGTCGGAGACGATCATCACGCAGGTGCGCGAATGGATGACGCGCGGCGCGTGCCAGCGGTTGAAGGTCGCTAGGCTTTCGCCGATCCTGGTGCCGCCGCCGGCGCCCTGCGCCATCATCGACAGCCGATCCAGCGCCCGCGCGGCATCCCTCTCCTTCATCGCATCTGAGACGTGAGCCAGCCGGGTGTGAAACAGGAACGCTTCGGCCTCGCGGAAGGCGTCGAGCACGCCGTGGATGAAGCGAACAAACACCGACGTATAGGGGCTCATCGAGCCGGAGGCGTCGAGCAGCACCACCAGCCGGAGCGGCTTGGGCTTGCGGCGGCGATGCACCAGCGCGATCGGCACGCCGCCATGGCTGATGTTGCGGTGGATGGTGCGGCGCAGGTCGAGCCGCTCGCCCTTGCGCCGGAGCTGATCGCGGCGGGTCAGGCGCGTCTGCATGGCCTGGGCGAGCCGCGCCGCCGCCTCATGCGCCAGCGCGACCTGGTCGGGATCTGCGAGCTTGCGGAAGTCGGTATCGCTGATGGACTCCACGCGCGAGGCACCTTCGCGGACGCCCTCGCCGGCCGCCTCGCGTGGGGTTTCGTCAGAGGGAATCTGATCGGTCGGGCCGTGATGCCCCTGCCGAGCAGCATTCGCATCCTGCAGACTCTTCAGGGACGGGCTGTTCGCCGATTGCGGCGACCCTGCCGTCAGAACGCGCGAGCGCACGCGCTTGCCGAGCCAGAACGCGTCGAACAGGCCGTCGAAGCGATCCCACTCGCTCTTGCGCGCCGAAAACAGGTGCTTGAAGGCGGAGCGCAACAGGCCGGGCCTGTCGGTATAGCCTGCGGTCATCACGGCTGCCGCATCCTGCCCCTCCGACAGGCCGACCGCAAAGCCGTTGTCGCGCAGCGTCTTGAGAAATGCGCTGAGGCGTCCCGCGACCAGCCGCGCCACCGCATCCATGTCCTCATGATCAGGCGTGGCGCCACAGCAGCTCATGCGACCTTCCCCAACAATCGCGCGGCGACCTCGCGGGTGATGCGGCAGCGGTCCTCATGCGTCTTGAGCAGACACATCAAGGTGTCATGCACCACCTCCGGCTGGTCCTCGAGGTCGCGCACATCGAGCCCGACCAGCGCGGCTGCCCAGTCCAGCGTCTCGGCCACACCCGGCACCTTGCGCAGCTCTTCTTTTCGCAGGCCCTCGACCAGGCGCGCGATCTGCAGCGCAAGCGACGCCGACGCGCCATCGATCCGCGCCAGGATGATGCGGGCCTCGCGATCGACATCGGGATAGTCCACATAGTGATAGAGGCAGCGCCGGCGCAGCGCGTCCGACAGCTCGCGGGTGCCGTTCGAGGTCAGCACCACGTGCGGGATGCTGATGGCTTTGATGGTGCCGAGCTCGGGAATCGATATCTGGAAGTCCGACAGGAGCTCCAGCAGGAACGCCTCGAATTCGTCGTCGGCGCGGTCGATCTCGTCGATCAGCAGCACCGGCGGCGTGGCGCGGCGGATCGCCGCAAGCAGTGGCCGCTCCAGCAGATACTTCTCGGAGAAGATCTGGTCCTCGATGGTATCCGGCTGGCCGCGATGCGCCTCGATCGCAAGCAGCTGGCGCTGGTAGTTCCACTCGTACAGCGCGGAGCTCTGGTCAAGACCCTCATAGCATTGCAGCCGGATCAGCTCGGTGCCGTGCACGCAGGCGAGCGCCTTGGCGACCTCGGTCTTGCCGACCCCGGCCTCGCCTTCCAGCAGCAGCGGCCGCTTGAGCAGATGCATCAGCGCGATCGCAGTCGCAAGCTCGCCATCGGCGATGTAGCCGCAGGCGGAGAGCGATTGCGCGATGTCGTCGCGGGTTTTCATGTCAAGTTCGACTGCTGCGTCATCGGAGGTGAACTCCCCTCCCCCTTGTGGGGAGGGGTTGGGGGTGGGGGTCTCCACGCACACTGCCCGTGGGGTACCCCCCTCCCTAGCCCTCCCCCACAAGGGGGGAGGGAACGCGCGCGCGCGGCGAACGCCAACGCCTTCAATATTACGACCCCAATACGCCCAGGTTCTTCGCTGCCTGCCAGTTGCGCCAATAGTCATGCGGCATCTGGATGTGCGTCGAGCCTAAGAACGAGAACGCGTCATTGACCGCGTTGGAGAACGCCGGCACGCCGCCGACATTGGGGCTTTCGCCGACGCCCTTGGCGCCGATCGGGTGATGCGGCGAGGGCGTCACCGTGAAGTCGGTCTCCCAATGCGGCGTCTCGACCGCGGTCGGCATGAAGAAGTCCATGAACGAGCCGGTCACGACATTGCCCTCGGAATCGTAGCGGATCTCCTGGCCCATCGCGATCGCGAAGGCTTCGGTGAGGCCGCCATGAATCTGGCCCTCGATGATCATCGGGTTGATGCGGGTGCCGCAATCATCCAGCGCATAGAAGCGCCGGACCTTGTACACGCCGGTGTCGACGTCGATGTCCATCACGCAGAGATAGGCGCCGAACGGATAGGTCATGTTGGGCGGATCATAATAGCTGACGGCCTCCAGCCCCGGCTCCATGCCCGGCGGCACGGAGTTGTAGGCCGCCCAGCAGATGTCCTTCATCGACATCACCTTCTCGGGCAGGCCCTTGACCCGGAAGCCGTCGATGTCCCATTCGAGATCGTCCTCATGGACCTCGAGCTTGTAGGCCGCGATCATCTGCGCCTTGGCCTTGATCTTGCGCGCGGCCATGGCGATGGCTGCCCCTGCGACGGGCGTCGAGCGCGAGCCGTAGGTGCCGAGACCATAGGGCGCCGTGTCGGTGTTGCCCTCCTCGACCATGATGTTGTCGGCGGGAATGCCGATCTCGCTGGCGATGATCTGGGCCCAGGTGGTCTCGTGCCCCTGGCCCTGGCTCTTGGTGCCCATCCGCGCAATGCCGGCGCCGGTCGGATGCAGCCGGATCTCGCAGGAATCGAACATCGCGATGCCCAGGATGTCGCAGTTCTTCGACGGACCGGCGCCGACGATCTCGGTGAAGAAGGAGACGCCGATGCCCATGATCTCGCGGGTCTCGCCGCGCTGGAAGGCGGCGCGCTTCTCGGCCTGCTCCTTGCGCAAGGCCGCGTAGTCCACGGCCTCCATCATCTTGCGCATGGCGGTGTGGTAGTCGCCGGAGTCATATTCCCAGCCGAGCGCCGAGTGATAAGGAAACTGCTCCGGCCTGATGAAGTTCTTCAGGCGTAGCTCGGCCGGATCCATGCCGAGTTTCTGCGCCAGAATGTCCATGCCGCGCTCGATGCAATAGGCCGCCTCGGTGACGCGGAACGAGCAGCGATAGGCGACGCCGCCCGGCGCCTTGTTGGTGTAGACGCCGTCGACGACGCAATGCGCGACCGGGAAATCATAGGAGCCGGTGACGATGTTGAAGAAGCCGGCCGGCCATTTCGACGGATCGGCGCAGGCATCGAAGCCGCCATGGTCGGCCAGCACGTGGACGCGCAGGCCGGTGACCTTGCCGTCCTTGGTCGCAGCGATTTCCGTTGTCATGTGATAGTCGCGCGCAAAGGCGGTTGCGGTCAGATTCTCGATGCGGTCCTCGACCCATTTGACCGGCTTGCCGGTGACGATGGAGGCCACCGCGGCGCAGATGTAGCCAGGATAGGCGCCGACCTTGTTGCCGAAGCCGCCGCCGATGTCGGGCGCGATGACATGGATCTTCTGCTCCGGGATCTTCGCGATCAGCGACACCACGGTGCGGATGACATGCGGCGCCTGGAAGGTACCCCAGATCGTCAGCTCGCCCTTGATCTTGTCGAACGAGCAGACGCACTGGCAGGTCTCCAGCGGCGATGGATGGGTGCGGTGATAGGAGATCATCTCCTTGATCGTGACGTCGGCCTTCTTGAACGCGGCGTCGGTGAGCTCCTTGTCGCCGACGCTCCACTCGAAGATGTGGTTGTGGTGCTTGCGCGGGCCGTGCGCGCCCGAGGTCTTGCCGACGAGGTCCTCGCGCAGCACGGGCGCATCTGAATCCATCGCCTTGAACGGATCGACCAGCACCGGCAGCGCCTCGTACTCGACCACGACCTTGTTGACGCCGTCATCGGCGGCGTAGCGGTCGGTGGCGACGACAAAGGCGACCTCTTGGTTCTGGAACAGAACCTTGCCGTCGGCGAGCACCATCTGCACGTCGCCGGCCAAGGTCGGCATCCAGGCGAGGTTGACGGTCTTCAAGGTCTCGGCGGTGATGACCGCGAGCACGCCGGGCACTTTCAGCGCCTCCTCGGTGTGGATCGCCTTCACCCGCGCATGCGCATGCGGCGAGCGCACGAAGTCGCCGTGCAGCATGCCCGGCAGCTTGACGTCATCGACGTAGTTGCCCTTGCCTTGGGTAAAGCGGATGTCCTCGACGCGCTTGCGCCGGCAGCCCATGCCTTCGAGCGCGGCTTCGCGTTGTTCCCGCGTGGGAGTCATGTCGTTCATTCCGCGGCCTCCTGGAATTCAACGCCGTTGATCTTGGCGGCGGCGTATTGGATCGCCTTGACGATGTTCTGATAGCCGGTGCAGCGGCAGATGTTGCCGGAGATGCCGGCGCGGATCTCGGTCTCGGTCGGCGACGGATTTTCCTTGAGCAGCCGATGCGCGCGGAGAATCATGCCCGGCGTGCAGAAGCCGCATTGCAGGCCATGCATCATGCGAAAGCCTTCCTGCAGCGCCGACAGCGATCCGTCGGCGTTGGCCATGCCTTCGATCGTGGTGATCTCGGAGCCGTTGGCCTGCACCGCGAGCATGGTGCAGCTCTTCACGCTCATGCCGTCGATGTCGATGGTGCAGGCGCCGCAATGGCTGGTCTCGCAGCCGATATGGGTGCCGGTGAGCTGCGCCTGCTCGCGCAGGAAATGAACCAGCAGCGTGCGTGGCTCGGCGAGGCCCTCGACCTCGCTGCCGTTCACCTTCATCGTGATATGGGTTTTGGGCATTCGTTGCTCCCTGGGAAATCGCAAAGCTTGGGCACCACTTGAGCCGCAGTGTCAGTGCGCTCCCCTCCCCCTTGCGGGGAGGGGTCGGGGGTGGGGGTCCTCAGCGGCAGTGTCGCTTAGGGCTCCCCCCCTCCCCGGCCCTCCCCCACAAGGGGGGAGGAGAAGAGAGAGTTCGCCGAGCGGCGATGTGCGTTCAGGTTGCCCGCCTCGCAGCGCGCTGCAGCGCGCGCATCACCATGATGCCGCCGACATGCGTGCGGTACTCGGCAGGTCCCCGCGCGTCGGAGGCCGGCTGCATGATCGCGCGCGCGGCGCTCGCCGCCGCCTTCAGCGCGGCATCGTCGAGCGTGGTGCCGATCACTGCAGTCGCCGCGTCGGTCGCCAGCAACGGCGTCTCGTGCAGATTGGTCAGTGCGATCACGCACGTCTCCACCTTGCCGCCCGCCATCGTCAGCACCACGGCGGCTGCGGCCGTCGCATAGTCGCCGACCTTGCGCTTCAGCTTCTCGTAGGCGTAGCCGTGCCCCGCAGCCGGAAGCGGGATGCTGATGCCAGTCAGGATCTCGCCGGGCTCGAGCGCGGTGAAATAAGCGCCCTGGTAAAACTCGCGCGCCGCGATCTCGCGAACGCCGTTCGGCCCTTCGAGCCGATAGGAGGCGTCCAGCGCCAGCATCAAGGCCGGCATGTCGTTGCCGGGGTCGCCATTGGCGACATTGCCGCCGAGCGTGCCGCGGTAGCGCACCTGCGGATCGGCGATCAAGAGCGCGGTCTCGTGCAGGATCGGCAGCGCCTCACCGATGTCGGCAGACGCCAGCAGCTCGGCCTGCGTGGTCATCGCGCCGATGACGATGCGGTCGCCATCGCGGCGGATGCCCTTGAGCCCGGCGATGCCGTGCAGATCGATCAGATGCGCCGGGGTCGCCAGCCGCAGCTTCATCATCGGCAGCAGGCTGTGGCCGCCGGCGAGCGGTCGCGCGTCATCGCCGAGGTCGGCGAGCAGCTTGATCGCATCGCTGACGCTCGCCGGCCGGTGATAGTCGAACGGGCCAGGAATCATGACGTTTCCTCTCCTGTGCTGGCCTGCTTTATCGGCAAGGCCGTCGCGTTGTTGCGGCGGGCGTTCGTGCTGCGGGAGCGAAGTGCGAACGCGGACGCATCGCGGATTGGGCGGAGCGTCGATCGGGATCGCTGGCCGCGCAACGAAGCCGGCACGGAGAGCGGCGAAATCGCACGAAATGCGGCTGGTCGCGCACGAATTGCGTCAGCGAGGGCGACCCAATCGCGCGAGTGACGGTGTGAGCGGCCGGGCAAGACGCGCGCGCGGTGTTGCATGCGTTGGGGAGAATGGCGGCGCTCTGTTGCAGCGGCGAAACGAACGCTGAACTCAGGCCGGCCGCCGCAGCCCGAGCCGCGCCTTGACCTCGGCGACCTTGGCGCGGCTCACCGGCACGCGCGGTTTCGAGGGGCCATCGAGCTCGATGATCGCGCCCTCGCCTTCCCGACCGACGTAGATCACATGCTCGATCGCGACGATGTGACTGCGGTGCACGCGGATGAAGCGGCCGGGATCGAGCTGCGCCTCAGCCTCGGAGATCGACCATGGGCACATCCGCTCGCGGGTGCCGTCGTGGATCCGCGTGTAGTGCGCATCGGCGCGCACGCTGCGCACGTCCCCGGCATCGATGAAATGGGTGCCGTTGGCGCCCTCCAGCGGCAGCCGCGCCGCGGTCGCGCGCGGCGGCTGGCCGATGCCCCCCAACGGCGCCGCCGTCGCCCGGCTCGGAACGGCGACCTCGACGACCGGCTCGGCCGCCGTCGCGGCCGGCTCCGGTGCCAATTGCGGCGCAGCCTCGGCAACGGCCGGCATCGGCTGCGATTGACGGCGCGGGTCCGGCACCAGCGACAGCAAAAATCCGGCGACGATGACGAAGCACAGCACGGCGACGACGATCGCGAGCGCTTGCGGCGACGCAGCAAGTCCTGTTGCGGCGTGATGGTGTCCCTCACCCATCGGCACGACATGCATTCCCAGCATCGCCGTGTAATGCATGCCCGACACGGCGATGCCGAACGCAACCGCGCTGATGGCGAGCCGTAGCCCGTCCTGCCGCGCCAGGAAGATGCGCAGGCCGCCATAGGCGGCGACGATCGCAATCGCCACCGACAGCGCCACCAGCGCCGGATCATGCGTCAGCCCGAACGAGCCGGACAGGCCGTGCATGCCGACATAATGCATGCTGGCGATGCCGGCGCCGAGCAGCAGCGCAGAGGGGACGACGCGCCGGGGGGAGGGATCGCCGATGCTGACGAAGAACAGCGAGATGCCGATCACGAGCGCGCAGATCAGGAACGAGATGATGGTCGGCAGCACCAGATAGACGGCATCGGCCGGCAGTGGCGCCGCCATCATGCCCACGAAGTGCATGGTCCAGATGCCCACGGCCAGAATGCCGGCGGCGCCGGACAGCAGCACGCGCGCATTCTCTCCCGGACCGCTGCGGATGCGCGCGGTGAGACTGAAACCGGTATAGCCACCCAGGCTCGCGATCACGACCGAGAGCGCGACGAGATAAGGATCGTATCCTTCGATCATCCTTGTCGGCCGCCCGTCGCCACGGGCAAGCCTCCTCCCAGGAGAGATTTTACAGGGGTGGCGAGGAAATTGACAACACAAGGCGGGGAGCGTGAGGGGACGTGGTGTCGCTGAGGGTGGGGCGGACGACACGATGACTGATCGGCGCGGAGCAAGAGGCTGAATTCGAGCTCGAGCCGCGAGACGGTGAGCCCCCTCCCCCTCGCGGGGAGGGGAGCTCACTGCCGTTGCCGTGAGATCTCGATCCCGGCGTTTCGATAGCGGGTGTCTGGCTAGCCTGAAGCCAGCCACACGACATCACCGCCTCAGATGATCCCCGCGGCCACCTGCCCCCGCAACCGCTCCAGGCTCAGCAGCGTCTCGGCGCAGGCGGTCGCCACCTCGATGCCCTTGGTCGCAAAATGCTTGCGGAAGAACTCGAAATGCGCCTGCGTCTCGTGGAATTGCTGCGGCGTCAGCACCGCGGAGAACACCGGCACCTCGGTGCGCAATTGCACGTCCATCAGCGCCTTGATGACGGTGTCGGCGACGAACTCGTGGCGGTAGATGCCGCCGTCGACAACGAGGCCGGCCGCGACGATGGCGGTGTAGCGCCGCGTCTTGGCCAGGAGCTGCGCATGCAGCGGGATCTCGAACGAGCCTGGCACCTCGAAGATGTCGACCCGATCGCGCGGGATGTGGCGCGCCTCGATCTCGTCGAGGAAGGCCAGACGGCATTCGGCGACGACGTCGCGATGCCAGGCCGATTGCACGAAGGCGACGCGCTGCGGCTTGCTGAAGCGCGGATGCGACGGCGCCGGTGGCGACTCGTCGGGCGGTGACGCGACCGGCGTATCCGCCGGCGGCGACGTTCCTGCGGTGATGGTGTCGGTGGGCGTATCAGTAGGCGCGTCTTGCAACATCTGATTCATGGTTGTCCTCGTCAGAGACCAGAATCAGGGCACACGGAACAACGACGCCCCCACGCTGGATTGCGCGGGGTGCCGGGACCCGTTCTCTTTCATCCGGACTGTGACCGTCGGCTTCGGAGTCGCACCGAATCTGCTGACCCTTCTCTGCGCGACGCGTTCCGGAGAACGGAATTCTCCAGACCGCGCCTTGCCGAGAAGGCGCTCGCGGGCTCGCGCGCTCGACCGAGAAACGCTTACCGCCGGTGGGGAATTTCGCCCCGCCCTGAGAACATCGGCCGCCCGGATGGACGGCCTGAACGAACTATGCAGGCGGTCGGCGGCTGCGGCAAGGCCTCACGCCCGCGGTCCACGACGGGCGGCCATGCAACCGCTCGCGGCCGTTCCCGCGGCCAAATCGGCTCGGACGGGGCGGTTGCGGCGAATCCGATTCCGTTTTGTTCTCATTCGGCCATGATTCCACAGGCCGGACAGGAGTTGTGGACGAAGCGGTGTTTGGCTGTGGACGGACTCGCCCCCCCGTTGCGCAGATTCCGCAAATCACATCAGTTTGTCCTCGCACGCCCGGGGTACCTCCGGGACTGCAAGCCGGGTCTCGAAGCGCCGAGAGGGCGTGGGCCGGGTCGCCGCGTATGTACCAACGAGATCAAGAAGACGAGGTCGAGACGGCATGTCCCTGCTCGAAAGCACTATCGATTCCACCGACCACCCGCTGAGCGTGGTCGAGACCATTGCGGCCGACAACAACTGGATGTTCGAGCGCTCCGGCGAGGACGAGATCACGATTGCCTCCAAGGGCCAGTGGACCGACTATCAGCTCTCTTTCACCTGGATGGCGGAGATCGAGGCCCTGCATCTGGCCTGCGCCTTCGACATGAAGATTCCGGAAGCGCGCCGCGCCGAGGTGCAGCGGCTGATCGCCGCGATCAACGAGCAGCTCTGGCTCGGCCATTTCGACATCTGGACGCACACCGGCATGGTGATGCACCGCCAGGCCCTGGTGCTGCCCGGCGGGATCACCGCGTCGGGACTGCAATGCGAGAGCATGCTGGCCGGCGCCATCCACGCCTGCGAGCGCTATTTCCCGGCCTTCCAGTTCGTGGTCTGGGCCGGCAAGTCGACCCAAGAGGCCATGGCGGCCGCGCTGTTCGATACCGACGGCGAGGCGTAAGCCGCCGCCGCTTCCTCACACGCGGTGTCGTCCCTGCGCACGCAGGGACCCATACCGCGTGATGTCCGTCTGGCGCGCGACGCTTGTCGCTCTGCCCCTGCTCCACTAGAACCGCCGGTGGTTATGGGTCCCTGCTTTCGCAGGGACGACAGCGGAGTGCGTCGTGACATCAGCGGACAACAACCTGCTTCATCAGCTCACCGGCACCATCGTGCTGGCCGGCGCCGGCAAGATGGGCGGCGCGATGCTGACCGGGTGGCTGGCCGGCGGGCTCGATCCTGCGCGCGTGGTGGTGATCGAGCCGATGCCATCGGCGGAGATCACGGCGCTGGTGGCCAGGGGCGTCCGCCTCAATCCGACGGCGCCTGCGCCGGCCGAGGTCGTCATCGTTGCCGTCAAGCCGCAGATGTTCCCCGACGCCGGCCCCGCCTTGAAGCCGTGGGTCGGCGACGCGACGCTGGTGCTGTCGATCATGGCGGGGACGACGATCGCCGGCCTGCAGCAAACGATCGGCGGCGCGGTCGTGCGCGCGATGCCGAACACGCCCGCCGCGATCGGCCGCGGCATCACCGTGGCGGTGCCCGCCGCCAACGTCAGCGCCGCGCAACGGGCGCTGACCGACGCGCTGCTGCGCGCCACCGGCGCGGTGGAATGGGTCGACGACGAGGCGCTGATGGACGCGGTGACCGCGGTGTCCGGCTCGGGTCCCGCCTATGTGTTCCTGCTCGCCGAGGAGCTCGCCCGCGCCGGCGTCGCCGCCGGCCTGCCCGAGTCCCTGGCGACAAAGCTCGCGCGCCACACCGTGTCGGGCGCCGGCGAATTGCTGCGCCAATCGGACCTGCCGTCCGCCACGCTGCGCCAGAACGTCACCTCGCCGGGCGGCACCACCGCCGCCGCGCTGTCGGTGCTGATGGGAACCGACGGCTTCCAGCCGCTGCTGACCAGGGCGGTCGCCGCGGCCACGGCGCGCTCGAAAGAGCTCGCGAAGTAGACAACCGCGAGCTGACAGCTCAGCGCGACGGCGTCGGCGGCCCGCCATGCTGCTGGCGCCATTGCAGGAACTGGCGGAACAGGGAGCTGCGCTCAGCCGGATCGTTGGACAGCTGTCCCCCGCTCTGGCGCACGAAGCTCTCGAACTGGGTCTGGCGCACGTCGGCGACCTGCGGCCGCGGCACCATGTTGCGCGCCAGCAGCCACTCGTCCGCCGCCTTGAAGCGCTTCCAGTTCGGAATGGCGGCGACGATGCTCGACTCCCGCCATTTGGGATGCCGGGGCGGCTTCATGAACTCGTCGTAGTTGGCGAAGAACGCCTCGACGAAGCGCGCCACCTTGCGATAGCGCTCGGTATTCTCCGGCCAATTGTAGCTGACGAGCAGCATGCCGATCGCCACCGTCTCGATCGTCTCGCCGGGGTTGAGCAGGTTCGGATATTCCTCGGAGGACAACGTCGTGGGCAGATAGAGGTCCTGCAGCCGGCGGTCGTAGGGGATCGTCACCAGGTGCAGCGCGCGGTTGTCGTTCCTGATGCTGCGGGCGAGCTGGAACACCTTTCCGGTGGAGACGATGTAGGCGTCGGCGTCGCCATCGATCAGCTTCTGGATCGATCTGGCATCATCGGTCGCATAGTCGAACGACGCCGTCAGGCCGAGCCGGTTGAAGATCACGCGCGCGGAATAGAAGCCGACATCGGTCGGCGCGATGATGCGCTTGCCGTTGAGGTCGAAGATCGAGCGGATCGAGGAGCGCGCGATGACATGGATCTCGTTGTGATAGAGCCGCGCGATGTAGCGGAGCTGCGAGGTGATGTCGGGGATGCCGTATTGCAGGCGGTAGAATTCGGGCACGTCGGCTGCGACCGCGCCCATGTCGATGCTCTTCAGAAACAGAATGTCGGAGACGTTGCGCACCGGTCCCTTGCCGAGCACCGGCAGCACGCGGACGTTGGTCTGATCATCGAGCAC
This sequence comes from Bradyrhizobium sp. SZCCHNR1043, assembly GCF_032489675.1. Lineage (NCBI taxonomy): Bacteria > Pseudomonadati > Pseudomonadota > Alphaproteobacteria > Hyphomicrobiales > Nitrobacteraceae > Bradyrhizobium > Bradyrhizobium sp. SZCCHNR1043. The sequence continues at coordinate 90,520 of NZ_JAUEYN010000011.1, read as the reverse complement.
GCGCGCCATGTCCGAGCCGAACACGGAGGTGGCGCCGCCGGCCGGCGCGGTGATGATGGTGACGGTGCCGTCGTTGACGTCGGTCGGGTTGGGCAGCCGCCATACGTCCGGCCCGCTGCCGGGCGCGGGCGACAGCGACGCCGGCAGGCCGGCGGGACGTGGCGGCGCGGGGATCACGGGCGCGCCGTTCGGCCGGGCGGCCGGGGCGACAGGCACGATGATGGAGCGGGTCGCTGCCGGGCGCGGCGGCTGCGGCGGTTGTTGTTGCAGCTGCGGCCACGCCTGCGCCGATGCCTGACTCAGCATGAGTCCGGCTGCGAGCGCGGCAAGCACGACTTGCGAAGCTGCCTTCGTGACGATGGACATAGCGCAACGGCCTCCTGCACCATCGCGATGCCGCCGCAGCGTTCTCGACCAGTCCGGAGCATTCACCTCGAGGCCTGCCTGCGTCAGGCATGCGACGGGCGACCGCGGCCTCGGCTGAGACCTCGCGACAACCAATCTCGCGATGCGGAGCACGCACGAGGCCAAATGGCCACGATCGGCTCCGATCGAGTTCCACAGTTGGGTGAGGTGATTCGATGAATTTGCGGCGGGCGCCGGGATTTTGTATGACGACGTGCATATAAACCGGATATTGGACTCCGGCTGTGGCTCCGATGCAACGCCTCTTGTTTCAGGCCGCCAGCCGGTGTTGCCGTCGTGCCAGGATCAGCAGCGTCACGACGATGCCGAGGTTCAGGCCATTCCATGCGATGCCATTCGCGAAGGCCGCCGAATAGGACCCCGTGGCGTCGAAGATGACGCCCGAGACCCAGCCGCCGAACGACATGCCGAACACCGAGGCGAAGATGATGATGCCGACCCGGGTGGCGGCCTCGCGTGCCGGCATCGCCTCACGCACGATGATCGCATAGCTCGGCACGATGCCGCCCTGGAACAGGCCGAACATGCCCGAGATCAAATAGAGCGACGTCAGGCCATCGAAGAACAGATAGAACAGAAGCGCAAAACCCTGCGCCAGCGAGCCGATCAGCAACGTCCGCATGCCGCCGACACGGTCGGCGAGAAAGCCGGAGCCGATCCGGCTGACGATGCCGAGCGCCATCATCAAGGACAGCATCTGCGCGCCGACAGCGACGCCATAGCCGAGGTCGCCGCAATAGGCGACGATGTGCACCTGCGGCATCGCCATCGCCACGCAGCAGGCGATCGCGGCGATGCTGAGCAGCACGGTCAGCGCGTTGGTGGAGATCGGCAGCTCCAGTTGCGGCGGCGCCGCGCCGGCATGGTCCTGCGCGCCGGCACCGTCCATGCGCGCGCGCAGCACCAGGAGCAGCGCGCTCATCGTCACCGCGCAGAAGACACCGAGCGCGACATGGCTGGCGCGCCAGCCGATCTGCTGCACGCCCCAATTCACCAGCGGCGGCCACACCGTGCCGGCGACGTAGTTGCCCGAGGCGACGATGGTGACGGCGAGGCCGCGATAGCGCACGAACCAGTGCGATGCCTCCGCCATCAGCGGCGCGAAGGTGACGGACGAGCCGAGCCCGATCAGGAAATACACCGCCTGAAACTGCCACAGCGTCACCGACGCGCCGGCGAGCAGATAGGCGGCCGCGGTGCAGGTGATGCTGAGGGCCATCGCGGTGACGATGCCGAAGCGGTCGGTGATGCGGCCGACGATGACGCCGCCGAGGCCGAAGCCGAACATCGTCAGCGTATAGGCCAGCGACACCGCGCCGCGGCTGGCGGCGAACTCGGCCTGCACGACCGGCAGAACGACGACGACGGTCCACATCCCGGCGCCGCCGATGGAACCGATGACGAGCGCAAGCGCCAGCCGCGCCCAGGCCTGGCGCGAGTCCGGAATGAAGTGAGGCGCTTCCTCGAATCTTGGCTTCGGTGCGTGCACGATATGCGCAACCTCGTTGCCGCACCGCATCAGGTCAAGCCACATTGCTGCGGCATTGGGCATGCAGAAGCAGCGCAACAGGAGGGATCTGCACGATCACGGTCCGGCCCTCTTGGCGGCGCCGCGCTTTATCATTAGGTTGCGCGGCGGATCGGAGTGATTTGGGCGCGCATGTCGTTGGGACTGACACGGAAGATGCTGATGGTGGCGGGACGGCTGCTCGTCCTCGCTTACCTCGTCTGCGTGCTCAGCCCGGGCGTGGCGCTCGCGCTCGGCGATGGGGCGGCGCCCTGCCTCGACGAGACCGTCGTTGCCGTTGCGGCCTCTCATCATGACGCGGCTCATCACGAGATGATCTTGGCGGCGATGCCGCAGGTAGAGACCGCGCACGCCCATCATCATGATCATCCTGTTGCAGACGCTGGGATGCAGGCGCCAGCTCCCGCGCCGTCGCACCACGATCACAGCAAGATGCCGGGCCCCTGTTGCGCCATGATGTGCGCCGTGGGCCTCGCTGCCGCGCTGCCGGCGGTCACCCTTCCCGCTTCGTTCGCCGCCACCAGCGTGACCCCGCGCGACGAAGGCCTGCCCGGTCGCACGCCGCCGCGCCTGTATCGGCCCCCCATCGTCCTGGTCTGAGCGAACGACGCCGGCTTCGTGCGCGTGTCGCGCGCGGCTGCTCGCGATTCATCGACAGACCAAGGATACCTCATGTTGTCGCAATACATGGCGACGCCCGCTGCCGCATCTCCGGCGCGGCGCAGCCTGCCATTCTCCGTTGCCGCTTGCGCATTGACGCTGCTTGCCGCGGCGAGCCTCGGCGCCTGCCAGCCGCGCACGATCGCATTGGCCGGGGCTGATCCGGCCGATCCGGCGGCGAACGTTGCGCCCGTGCGCATGTCGGGGATCGTCGGGCCCTACACGCCGCTGCGCCCGGTCGCGCCGGCCTCCTGGGGCCAGCGCATCGACCCCGGCGCACCGCGCCTTGAGCCGAGCCGCTAAGGAGCGCCACATGCAGGGGATCATCAGGCTCGCGGCGCTCGCCGCAGCACTTGCGCTCGCAGGCTGTGCCTCGTTCTCGCCGGACGGCGGCATGAGCGCCGTCGCGGACATCACCGGCCACACCACCGGCAAGGAGGTCGCCTCCGTGAGAGGCAATGACGACGCCGAACGCGTCCGCGCTGCAACGCGCCGCCTGCTCGCCCGGCCCTTGTCGGCCGATGCCGCCGTGCAGGTCGCGCTGTTCAACAACAAGGGCCTGCAGGCGGCCTACAACGCGCTCGCGCTCAGCGAGGCGGACATGGTCGAGGCCAGCCTGCCGCCGAACCCGACCTTCTCCCTGATGCGCATCAGCGGCGACGGCGCGCTGGAGGCCGAGCGCCAGGTCGCCGGCGACATCCTGGCGCTCGCCACCTTGCCGCTGCGCTCGGAGATCGCGCGCGAACGGTTTCGCCAGGCCCAGTTGAAGGCCGCGCTGGCGACGCTGCGGCTCGCCGCGGAGGTGCGCCGCGCGCATGTGCGCGTCGTCGCCGCCACCGAGCTGGTGGCCCTGCTGGTCGAGGCGCAATCGGCCGCGGAGGCGACCGCGAAGCTCGCCTCGAAGCTCGGCGAGACCGGCGCGCTCAACCGGCTCGACCAGGCGCGCGAGCAGGTGTTCTATGCCGAGACCACGGCCGAGCTCGCCACCGCCCGCCGTGCCGCAGGAAGCGCCCGCGAGCGGCTGATCCGGCTGATGGGCCTGTGGGGCGACGATCTGAATTTCCGCCTGCCCGACCGGCTGCCGGCACTGCCGCGCCGCCCGCTGAGCCAGCCCTTCGTCGAGGCCGATGCAGTCGGCCATCGCATCGATCTGCAGATCGCCCGCCTCGAGCTCACGGCGCTCGCCACATCGCTGCAGCTCAGCGAGGCGACGCGCTTCGTCACCCTGCTCGATCTCGCCGGCCTCGATCGCAAGACCGTCGAGCCCGACGGCCGCGTCATCCGCGAACGCGGTTACGACGTGCAGTTCCAGATCCCGATCTTCGACGGAGGCGAGGTCCGCGTGCGGCAGGCCGCCGAGACCTACAACATCGCCTTCAACCGCCTCACCGAGCGCGCCGTCACCGTCCGCTCCGAGGCGCGCGACGCCTATCGCAGCTACCGCGCGGCCTTCGACATCGCCGGCCACTACGCCCGCGAGGTGCTGCCGCTGCGCCGGATCATCAGCGAGGAGATGCAGCTGCGCTATTCCAGCATGCAGGTCGACATCTTCGCGCTGCTGCTCGAGGCGCGGCAGCGCCTGGCGTCACGCCGCGCCGCGATCGACGCCGTCAGAGACTTCTTCCTCGCCGAGGCCGAGCTGTCGGCTGCGGTCAATGGCGGAGTCGCGAGCAGCGAGGACAGCGCACAGCAGACCGCGAGCGCAGTCGCGCCCGGCAACGACTGACAGGAGAGCACGCATGTTTTCACGCCGCACACTGCTCGGCTCCGCGGCGCTGGCCGGCGCCTCCGCCGTCTCCGGCCGGGTGCAGGCCGCCGCCATTCCCGAAGCGCCCGTGATGGACAAGGCGGTGATGCAGCCCCCGCTGCATCCCAGCGCCGGCCCGGACTATCAGCCCGTGGTCACGCTCAACGGCTGGTCGCTGCCGTTCCGCATGAACGGCGACTGGAAGGAATTCCATCTCGTCGCCGAGCCGGTCACCCGCGAGTTTGCGCCCGGCATGACCACGCATCTGTGGGGCTATAACGGTCAGTCGCCGGGCCCGACCATCGAGGCGGTCGAGGGCGACAAGGTCAGGATCTTCGTCACCAACAGGCTGCCGGAATACACCACCGTGCACTGGCACGGCGTCATCCTGCCCTGCGGCATGGACGGCGTCGGCGGCCTGACGCAGCCGCACATCAAGCCGGGCAAGACCTTCGTCTACGAGTTCGAGATGAGGCACGCCGGCACCTTCATGTATCACCCGCATGCCGACGAGATGGTGCAGATGGCGATGGGCATGATGGGCATGATCGTCGTGCATCCGCGCGGGCCGCAGCCGCCGCCGGTCGACCGCGACTTCGTGTTCGTGATGTCGACCTATCGCATCGAGCCCGGCAGCTACCTGCCGAAGGTCACCGAGATGACCGACTTCAACATGTGGACCTGGAACGCGCGGGTGTTTCCCGGCATCGATCCCCTGCCGGTGCGGCTCGGCGATCGCGTCCGCATCCGCATCGGCAATCTCACCATGACCAACCATCCGATCCACCTCCACGGCCACAAGTTCAAGGTGATCGGCACCGATGGCGGCTGGCTTCCCGAAACGGCGCAATTCCCGGAGACCACGACCGACGTGCCGGTCGGCGCGGTGCGCGTGCTCGACTTCACCGCCGACAATCCCGGCGACTGGGCGTTCCACTGCCACAAGTCGCATCACACGATGAATGCGATGGGCCACGACATGCGAAACCTGGTCGGCGTGTCGCGCAAGGAGCTGGCCGCCGCCGTCGGCAAGCTCGCGCCCGACGGCATGGTGATGGGCAACACCGGCATGGCGATGGGCAGCATGGAGATGCCGGCGCCCGACAACACCCTGCCGATGATGACCGGCAGCGGTCAGTTCGGGCCGATCGAGATGGGCGGCATGTTCACGACCGTGAAGGTGCGCGAGGGCCTCGCCCGCGACGACTACCGCGATCCCGGCCCTTATCAGTTCCCGCAGGGCAGCGTGGCCTATGAGGTCGCAAGCGCACCGGAGCCGGTGCGGCGAAGCGACGGCCCACCGACGCAGGTCCGCACCCAGCGCTGAATTCACCAAGCACCGCCTCAACCGACGACCACCATCAGGAGATCTCCATGAAGACTGCATTCGCGATCAGCGCAGTGGCGGCGGCCGCTCTGATCGTCGCACCGGCCCGTGGCCATGAGCAGCACGGATCGCGCGGCTATTCCGCCGGCGAGCCGGGTGATCCCAAACAGCCGTCACGCACCATCGAGGTGCTCCTGAGCGAGATGGAGTTCACGCCGGCGCGCATCGAGGTCAAGCGCGGCGAGCAGATCCGCTTCGTGCTGCGCAACACCGGCAAGGAGGATCACGAGTTCCTGCTCGCCACCAAGGCCGAGAACCTGAAGCACGCCGCGGTCATGAAGAAGCACCCGCATATGGAGCATGACGAGCCGAACGGCACCCGGCTCGCGCCGAACAAGACCGCCGAGCTGCTGTGGCGCTTCACCAAGCCCGGCACGTTCGAATATTCCTGCCTGATCCCAGATCATCGCGAGTTCGGCATGACCGGCCACGTCGCCGTGAAGTGACGGATGAAGCCGTCTTGACAACGCGTAGGGCGGGTCAGCGCCGCGTCATCCGCCCTACGCCTCGCTATGAGTTCACCAGAAGGAAACACATCATGAAGACGTTCTCTCAGCTCACGACCGCCGCCGCGTTGGTTCTCGCTCTCGCGACCCCTGCCCTCGCCGCCGAGGCGATCAGCGGCGACGTCAAGAAGGTCGATGAGGCCAACGCCAAGATCACGCTCCACCACGGCCCGGCCAAGAGTCTTGGCATGGACGAGGCCATGACCATGGTCTACCGCGTCAAGGACGCCGCGCTGCTGAAGGGCCTCAAGGCCGGCGACAAGGTGAAGTTCGAGGCGGTCGAGGACGCCTCCGGCTACACGGTGACGAAGATCGAGAAGGGCAAGTAGCAACGGGCATCCGGCTGCTTTGCCCAACCGCTACAGCCTCGCCCGGGCGAATATCGCCGTGATCCAGTCGAGGAACACGCGCAGCCGCAGCGTCATCTGCCGGTTCTGCGGATACAGCGCGTGCAGCGGCGTCGGTGATGGCGGCGTGTCGGCGAGGATCTCGACCAGGCTGCCATCCGCCAGATCCGGCGCGAAGCGATAGCGCGGCGCCTGCACCAGGCCGAGGCCGAGCCGGGCGAGGTCCATCATCGTGTCGGAATTGTTGACCGTGACGCGGCTCGGCAGAACCAGATGGCGCAGCGTGCCGCCGCAGGTGAATTCGAGCGGCAGCACCTCGCCGGTACGCGACGAGATGAAGCCGACCATGCGGTGGCCGTCGAGATCATCAGGTCCAGCCGGCGTTCCGTGCTCGCGCAGATAGGCCGGGCTGGCGACGGTGATCTCCTCGATCGTGCCGAGTCGGCTCTGGATCATGCCGCTCGCCTCCGGCTCGCCGGAGCGGATCACGCAATCGACACCCTCACGCACGAGATCGACCAGGCGGTCGCCCTGGCCGATGCGCAGATCGAGCTGCGGATGCGCGGCGAGAAACGCGGGCAGATGCGGCAGCACGAACGTCCGCGTCAGCAGCGGGTGCGCGTCGATGCGCAGCAGGCCACGCGGGCGCGAGTCGCGCAGTGCAGTCTCGGCCTCCTCGATGTCGGCGAGGATGCCGACGCAGCGCCGGTAGTACTCCTCGCCATCCAATGTCGGGGTGACGTGGCGCGTGGTGCGCTCGATCAGCCGGATGCCGAGCCGCGCCTCGAGCTCCTTCAGCACCTCGCTCGCCGTCGAGCGCGGCAGGCCGAGATCGGCGGCCGCGGCGGTGAAGCTGCGGCGCTCGACGACGCGAATGAACAGACGCATGGCATCCAGGCGATCCATAGCGATGGTTCGCCCAGGCCGACATCTGATGTCAAGCCAAGGCCGATTATACGGACGAGGCGATCAGCTATGTCCGCTCGCATTGAAAAGAGGGAGACTGACCATGCCCAATTCTTCATCCCAGGTCGCGATCATCACCGGCGGCTCGCGCGGGATCGGCGCGGCCATCGCCGAACGCCTCGCCGCTGATGGCGTCGCGGTCGTCATCAACTATGCCCGGGCCGAGCAGGCCGCGGCGCACATGGTGCAACAGATCGAGGCGACCGGCGGCCGCGCGCGCGCCGTGCAGGCCGACGTTGCCGATCCCGCCAGCGCGGCGGCGCTGTTTGATGCCGCCGAGCAGGCCTTCGGCGGCGTCGACATCCTGGTCAATAATGCCGGCACGATGGCGCTCGGCGCCTTCGCGGAGCTGAGCGACGCAGATGTCGCGCGCCAATTCGAGGTGAATGTCGCGGGCGTGTTCCGAACCCTGCGCGAGGCGGCGCGGCGGCTCCGCGACGGCGGCCGCATCGTCAATTTCTCGTCCAGCGTGGTCGGGCTGTATCAGCCGCGCTACGGCGCCTACGCCGCCACCAAGGCCGCGGTGGAAGCCATGACGCATGTGCTCGCCAAGGAGCTGGCGCGGCGGAGCATCACGGTCAACGCGGTGGCGCCCGGCCCCACCGAGACCGAGATGTTCCTCAACGGCAAGACCGACGAGCAGCTGCGCGCGATGGCCGCAGCGAACCCGTTCGGCCGGTTCGGACAGCCGCGCGAGATTGCCGATGTCGTGGCCTTCCTGACGAGCCCGGAGGCCGGCTGGGTCAACGGCCAGGTTGTGCGCGTCAATGGCGGCGTGATCTGACGCCGCGCTGCTGTCACCCGCCGGCCGATGCCGGCCCAACACCAAAGGAGTTCCCATGCCGTTCGCCAATATCAAGGTGCCGCAGGCCGCGCTGACCAAGGCGCAGAAGGAGGAAATCGTGCATCGCGTGACCGCGATGTTCGTCGACTATTTCAGCGAGGCCGCGCGACCGCACACGATGGTGCTGATCGAAGAGGTGCCCGACGGCGGCTACGGCCGCGCCGACGAGGTGTTCGTGATCCCGCAAGCCTATCGCGCGACGACGTGAGCCGCGGGCCGCGGCCGCTCGCGCAACGGTCGCCGAACGGGCAGGCATGGGCGGATGAGCAGCAGTATCATCCGCCCTCCCCCGCGAATGCATCGGACGCGCACGTCGACGGAACGCGCACCGATCTGTCGGCCGCTTATGGCTGCGCCGATGTTCCGATCGTATGATCCACCGCGTCGCGCGGAGCCCGCCATGAAGGCCTATCTCGTCCTCGATCTCGCCATTCACGACCACGCCTCGTTCAAGGCCTATATCGATGCGATCCCCGCCTTCATCGCGAGGCATGGCGGCCGCTACATCGTCCAAGGCGCGGTGCCCACGCCGGTCGAAGGCAGCTGGACGCCCGAGCGGATGGTGATCCTGGAATTCCCATCGCGCCAGACCGCCACCGACTTCCTCGGTGATCCCGAGATCCAGGACCTGTTCGCCATCCGGCACCGCACCACGACGAGTCGGCTGGTGCTGGTCGACGGGTGCGCGGAGTGAACGCGCATTGCACGCCTGCCCCTCGCACTTGATCCATATGAGAGCGCGTGCAACGGATGGCTCCTCCGTCGCAGGGCGAGACCAGCCACCGCGTGCACCAAATATCTCAGATGCAACTTGCTTCTTTTCGGACGCTCGCTGTGCTGGGGCTCGGCGTAACCGCCGCACTGCCTACGTTCATGCCCCGTGCCGCGATCGCGGGCGCTGGCTTCTTCGACGTGCGCACGCTGTGCCAGCCGCTCGAGATCCGAAACGGAGCGCCGGAGGAGAGCGCCTGTCTGAAGGAGCAGCCGGCCATCGCCCGGCGTGACGGCCGCAAGCTGACGCTGGCGCTCACCAACGGCAAGACCAAGGTCATCACCGACGCCAAGGAGTGCGAGCCCGAGGGGCCTGAAGCCGCCTGCATCAGCTACCGGCTTGTCGGCCACGTCGGCGGCCGGCACTACATCGTGCTGGTCATGCCCTACGAGTGCTCCTACGTCATGCTGGTCAACCGGCGCACCGGGGCCGAACTCAACATCGGCAGCGGCCCCTTCCTGTCGCCAAACGGCCAGCGCTTCATCACCATCGATCCGCGCGACGACGGCAATTGCGGCATAGACTATCGCATCGGCATGTTTTCATACGGCGACAGCCCCAAACTGGAGTGGAGCTACAAGCCGGAGGGCCTCGAGCAATACGAGATCGACACGTGGATCGGCGACAATCGCGCGCGCCTGCAGGCATCAGACGATACCCGCAAGGAGGCATCGACCGATCTGACGCGCACGGCGCTGGGCTGGCAGCTCAAACGCCCCAATGGCGAGATCAGCATGGGCTCGGTGCCGGCGCCACAGGCTTCACCGCCCCGAGCGAGTCTAGCCCCAGGCTCGTTGGGCAGCCGCTGAGCTGCTGGTGCCTGTCGACCATTTCCATCGCGTCCCGGGGCATTCGCGGACACAACAAGCTCCTTCCGTCACCCCGTTAACCATTTGCTAACCACGACGCGGGCAAGCTTTGCCGCGTCGCGCTGCGCGTGGCCGGCGACCGGACAACCACAGGACATCCTGGGCTTTGCTGCCGCCGGGCATGGCGGCGCCCCGGTTGCCGGTCGCAGCGCATCGCTGCGGCGTCCGACGCCATGCCGTCCTGTCTGTCCGGAGACCCAAGTCCTTGAGCACCGTCGGTTCGCGCGCCTTCCAGAAGGCACGACAGGAAAAGAAACAGAAGAAGCTCGTCGAGGGGCAGTTGGCGGTGGCGTTCAAGGCCTTCCAGGCCGGACGCCAGGCGGAGACGCAGGCGCTGTGCGCGAAGCTGCTGCAGGAGGTCCCCGGCTGCTTCGATGCCATGCATCTGCTCGGCGTGTCCCTGGTGTCGTCGGCACGCTTCGCCGAGGCCACCGCCTTCCTGGCGCAGGCCGTCGCGATGGAGCCGAATTCCGCCGACGCGCAGTCCAATCTCGGCTGGGCGCTGATCAATTGCGAGCGCTACGAGGAGGCGCGCGCCGCGCTGGAGCGATCGCTGGCGCTGCGCCCGAATGCGCCGATCACCTTGCGCAACCTCGCGATCGCGCTGCTGCGGCTCGGACAAGGCGAAGCCTCGCTCGCGGCCGCGACGCGGGCCCTCGAGCTCAAGCCCGACGACGTCGATGCCTGGTGCAATCGCAGCGTCGCCGAGCTGATGCTGCGGCGCTGGGACGCCGCTGCCGCCAGCGCCGAGCGCGCGCTGGCCTTCAACCCGAACCATTTCGAGGCCACGGTCAACAAGGGTCTCGCGCATCTCGAGCTGCACCATTTCGAGCTGGCGGAAGCGACCTTCAATGCGGCGCTGGCCGCACGCCCGTCCCATGCCGAGCTGCGGGCGCATCGCGGCCGGCTCTACATGATCTCGGGACGCACGGCGGAAGCCGAAGCCGATTTCGACGCCGCCGTGACGCTCGATCCCCATCTGCAATTGGGATGGCAGGGCAAGGCGCAGATCTGCATCCTCAACGGCAACGTCGCGCAGGCGATGGCCGCCTGCAAGCGCGTGCTCGACACCAATCCGAAGGCGCAGGTCGCGCTCACCCTGCTCGGCGCCTGCCGCGGCCGGCTCGGCGACGTCGCAGGCGCCATCGCCCAGTTCGACCAGGCGCTCGCGGTGCAGCCGGACTACGACGAGGCGATCACCAAGAAGATCTTCTATCTCGACTTCCTGCCCGGCGCCGACTTCGCGGTCCAGCAGGCGGCGCGGCAGTATTGGTGGATGGCGGTCGGCTCGAGATTCCCGCGCCGCAAGCTTGCGCCGCGCTCGCTCGATCCCGACAGGCGCATCGTCGTCGGCTACGTCTCGGCCGACTTCCGCATGCATTCGGCGGCCTTCGCCTTCCTGCCCGTGCTGCGCGGCCACGACAAGACGCAGGTCCAGGTCAACTGCTACTCGACCTCGCCGCGGCACGATTCCTACACCGCGACGTTCCAGTCGATTGCCGACGTCTGGGTCGAGGCCTCGAGCCTGTCCGACGACGAGTTGGCCGACCGCATCCAGGCTGACGGCGTCGACATCCTGGTCGATCTCTCCGGCTACACCACGGGCACGCGCATGCCGGTGTTCGCGCGCAAGCCGGCGCCGATCCAGGTCACGGCCTGGGGCAGCGGCACCGGTACGGGCCTTGCCACCATGGACTACTTCTTCGCCGATCCGGTCACGGTGCCCGAGAACGTGCGGCCGCTGTTCGCCGAGCACGTCCACGACCTGCCGTCGGTGATCACGATCGATCCGGTGCTCGACGTTCCGCCGGCACCGCTGCCGATGCTGACGAACGGCCACGTCACCTTCGGCGTCTACAACCGCATCGACAAGATCTCCGACGCGGCGATCGCGCTGTGGGCGCGGCTGCTCGCCGAGATCCCCGACGCGAAGCTCGTCGTCAAGCATCTCGCGCTCAACGACCCCGCGGTGCGCGACGGGCTGCTCGCCCGCTTCGTTGCGCAGGGCGTGCCCGAGGCGCGCATCCTCTGCCTTGGCGCCAGCGAGCGCGTCGAGCATCTCAAATCCTACGAGCGCATCGACATCTCGCTCGATCCGTTCCCGCAGAACGGCGGCATCTCGACGTTCGAATCGCTCTACATGGGCGTGCCGGTCGTCGCCAAGCTCGGCGCCGGCGCGGCCTCGCGCGCCGCCGGCGGCATCCTGACCGCGGCCGGACTGGCCGACTGGGTCGCCGGCGATGATGACGGCTACATCCGGATCGCCAAGAGCTTTGCCGCGGAGCCCGAGCTGCTGGCGAAGCTGCGGGCGGAGCTGCCCGGCCTGGTCGCACGCTCGCCGGCCGGCGACGTCGCCAACTACACGCGCTGCGTCGAGGCCGGCTATCGGCAGTTCTGGCGGGACTATTGCGCCAAGGGAAGCAAGGCCGGCGCCTGATCGCGCCGGCATGCCAAGGCCTCGATCTCGCAGCAGGCCTCGACGCCCGATCGCACGAACGTCCGGCTTCGACCGCTCCTTGCAACCGCAAGCTGCACCGGTTTCCAGCGAGCCATTGTGGCCGCGTGCGATGAGGCGACGACTCTTGGACTGATATCGCGGCGTTTCTCCGTCCAGACCGAGGCGCAATCAAGCCTATGGCTTTTTGGTGGCGAGGATGCGCTTCGCAGCAGCCCCGGCTGCGCCCAACCGGCGAGTAGTAGACCTCATTCCTCAACCAAGGAGATAATGCGCGAAAATCGGCCGCGCCTCACGGTCGCCGTGTGGCCGGCAACGGAGGAATTTTGGGCATGCGGGTCGCGTTGTTGAGTTGCGTCGTTGCGGCGGGATTGAGTCTGGTGGCACCGTTGCTGCCGGCCATGGCACAGACGGCGCGGACCGGAAGGCCGGCGGCGGCAACGGCCGCCGCGGCCGGCGAAGGCGGCAAGCTGCAGGAGTCCAACGAATGGACGGTCGGCGTCGCCGGCGGCCTGCTCGAAGGCACCAACATCCGTTTTGCGGCCGAGATGGCCAAGGTGCTCGACGACCGCCCGAACCTGCGCGTGCTACCGATGGTGACCTACGGCGCGCTCGGCAACATCGAGGACCTGCTCTATCTGCGCGGCGTCGACGTCACCATCACTTCGGCCGACGTGCTCGATGAGTTCGTCCGCAACGGCACGCTCGCCAACATCAAGAACCGGATCCGCTACATCTGCTCGTTCTACATCAACGAGATGCATGTCTACGTCCGCCCGGAGATCAGGACGCTCGAGGATCTCGCCGGCAAGAAGGTCTCCTTCAACACCGTGGGCAGCGCCGCCAACCTCACCGGCGGCATCGTGTTCGACCGGCTCAAGATCGGCGCGGAGAAGGTGTTCATCAACAATTCGGTGGCGCTGGAGAAGATGCGCAGCGGCGAGATCGCCGGCGTCGTCCACGTCACCGGCAAGCCGACCGATCTGTTCGCCAAATTCAAGCCGGAGCCGGGCTTCCACTTCCTGCCGATTCCGTTCGCGCGCAGCCTGCAGGACTACTACGTGCCGACCAAGCTGACGTCGCAGGACTATCCCAATCTGCTCAAGCCCGGCGAGAGCGTCGAGACCATCGGCGTGCCGCAGGTGCTGGCGGTCTACAACTGGCCGCCGGAGACCGAGCGCTACCGCCGCGTCGCGCGCTTCGTCGACTATCTGTTCAAGCGGTTCGACCAGTTCAAGCGGCCGCCGTTCCACCCCAAATGGAACGAGATCAGCCTCTCCTCCTCGCTGCCCGGCTGGACCCGCTTCCGCGCCGCGGAGGAGCTTTTGGCCAGCACGCGCGCGCCGCAGGCCGACGGCGCCGCCATCAAGCAGCAGTTCGACGAGTGGATGAGCGCAAGGGCGCCGACCGGCGGCCGGCGAATGAGCGAGGACGAAACAAGGGTGCTGTTCGAGCAGTTCCGCGACTGGATGAAGCGCGACGGCGGCCAGCCGGCGCGGTAGCGCCGATGGTTCTGGCGTAGAGCATGATCCGGAAAAGTGGAAACCGGTTTTCCCTCGCGACAAACGCCGAAGGCATTTGTGCGGAGATCATGCTCAACAGAGAGATGAGGCTACGGCGCAGCCGGCTTGGCGCGCAGCGCCGGCGGCGTGTCCGGCTGCGCCAGCGGATGGGCGGACGCGAAGGCCGGCAGCGCCATCGCGGCCTCGACGACGCGCTGCACCGTCGGCGTCGCGGCGAGGTCGAGGCCTTTATTGCGCGCGTAGACGGCGTGGCCGGCGAGGCAGATGTCGGCCATCGTCGGCGCATCGCCATGGCAGAACCGGCCGGTCGCGACATGGCCCGCAAGCTGGGCCTCGATCGCGACCAGCATCTCCGCCGTCCAGTGCCTGAGCCAGGCCGCGCGTGCCGCGTCGTCCACGTGCAGCACCTCGGTGAGATAGCGCTGCACCCGCGGCGTCGTCAGCGGATGCGCATCGCAGGCGATCATCGCCGCCAGCGCCCTCACCCGCGCGCGCCCCTTGGCATCGGCAGGCAACAACGCCGCGCCGGAACAGGCCTCGTCGAGATAATCGAGGATCGCCAGCGACTGCGTCAGCACGGTGCCGTCGTCGAGCACCAGCGCCGGCAGCGCCATCTGCGGATTGAGCGCGGCATAGGCCTCGTCCCGCTGCTGCTGCCGGTCGACATCGACCGCGACCTGCTCATAGGCGATGCCCTTGAGGTTGAGCGCGATGCGCACGCGAAAGCTCGCCAGCGACTGCCAGAACGAATAGAGCTTCATGCGGGTCCCCCTTCACCTCAATATCGCATTTCAGCAACCAATATCGTTTCGATGAAGGCGCCCGCCGCTTCCGAATCGTCTTGCCCGAGGCTCGTCCCGTCACTCCGTGCCCGGCGTGAAGTCCTGGTCGGCAACGCCGGCGGTCTGCGGCACCTTGATGACCACGGCGGCGCGATTGAGCGCCTGGTGGCACGAATTGCAGGCGGCCGTGAGGTCGGCATAGGAGCGCTCGAAGCGGCCGATGTCCTTCTGCTTGATGGCCTGCGCCAGCTCGTCGAACGGCTGCTGCGTCACGGCCGTCGTCATGTCGGCGAACGAATTGCCCTCGACCAGCGGCTGCGCCCGGCTGACACGGTTGAACGCGCCCTTGAGATTGCCGAGCTCATAGGCGCTGAACGTCCAATTGCCGCTATGGCCGGCGATCCAGAGCCTGAGATGGCGCGGCTGGATGGTCGCGATCATCAGGTCGCTGACGGTCGGCAGATAGGCCGGTGCTGGTGCGGGCGTCGGCGTCTCCGCCCTTGGCGCGGCGATCGCGATCAGCGATGCAAGCCCGGCAAGGCCAGCGGCCGTCACTGTCAGCCGCAGACCATGGCGGAGCTTCGGTCGATGCATCTTCGGGTCTCCTGAGAAAAATTTAGAAGCCTTCTAAAGAGCAACATCCCGCATCGCCAATCGCAATCGCTGATCGCAGCGATCAGAAAAACTTGAAGCGTCACGCAGCGCGACGCGCGTGATCCGGCCACATTGCCTGGTGCCGTGGGCACCATCGACCCGCGCCCCCTCCAGGTCCAACTGGAATCGCCTGCAACCTCCGCGAATGGAAGCGGCGGATCACCCTGCCGATCCGCGCCAAGGCGCGATGAGACAGAGTTGATCGAGCCTGAGCAAAACCGCGAGAGCTCCTCCAGGTCTCCCTGCAATTCTTGATTGATCGAAACAATCTGATTTCTTTTTTCCAAGTTGCTCGAGCATCCCTGCGTCGGTGAGCGGTCAATGCGATGCGCCGCTTGCGGAGCGCGTCGCCGCGGTGCCTTGCGGGCCATGGCGGCAACACCCGGACGCCGACCGCCGCGGCCTGGTGATGACGCGTCGATGCCGTCCGGCCGTCGACAGAGAGCTCAGTTCACGCTCGACAGAAAGCCTGCGAGAATCGTCCGGCTCTGGCTCAGCGTCTCGATCCGTTGATCGATCAGGCCAACCTGCTCGGCCAAGATGCGTCGCAGATTGTCGCATGGCGTAAAGGCCGGCTGGTCGCTCTTCACGCAGGGCAGCAACTGCTGGATCGTCTCCAGCGTCATCCCGGCCGCGCCCAGCAATTTGATCCGCCGCACGGTTTCCTCCTCTGCCGGGCCATAGTCGCGATAGCCGGAATCGGTCCGTCGCGGCGCCAGCAATCCCTGGCCTTCGTAGTAACGCAGCATCCGGACGCTGACCCGCGTCCTCCGGGAGAGCTCGCCAATCTTCACCTGAAAACCTCTTGACCCTGACAGCGCTGTCAGACCTTACAGAGTCTGCTCATCCAGGTGAATGCCCTTGGAAAGGAGCAACCATGAAAGCCTATCATGTGAATGGCCATGCCGGCGCCAGTCGCCTCGTGCGGGTAGACGTCCGCAAGCCCGAACCCGGCAATGGCGAGGTCCGCATCCGCGTCGAGGCGGCGAGCCTCAACTACCGTGACCTCATCATCCTCGACCGCGCGGGCCAAGACGGGCTGGACGGCCGCATTCCGCTTTCCGACGGCGCAGGCGTCGTCGATGCCGTGGGCCCCGATGTCGTCCAATGGCAGGTCGGTGACCGGGTCGCCGCGTCGTTCTTTCGCGACTGGGTCTCGGGTCCGTTCAAGACCGACTACGTCGCGTCAGCGCTGGGCGGCAGCACGATGGATGGCATGCTGGCGGAGCATGTCGTGCTGCCGGCCACGGCGGTGGTCGCCGTGCCGGAGCACCTCACGTCGATCGAGGCCGCGACCCTGCCCTGCGCTGCCGTTACGGCCTGGCATGGCCTCGTCACGCGCGGCGGGATGGGCCAAGGCGACACGCTGCTGGTGCAGGGCACCGGCGGCGTCGCGCTGTTCGGACTTCAGTTCGCCACCGCGCTGGGCGCGCGTGCGATCGTGATCTCGTCCTCGGATGAGAAACTCGCCCGTGCCAAGGCGCTCGGGGCTGCGATCCTGATCAACTACCGCACCACGCCTGACTGGGATGTGGCACTGATGACGGCGACCGACGGCCAAGGCGCCAGTCATATCCTCGAGCTCGGCGGCCCCGGCACCTATGACCGATCGATGCGATCGGTCGCCTCGGGCGGCAAGATCGTTCAGATCGGCGTCCTGACGGGGTTCGGCCCCAAGCCCGACCTCGCCCGCCTGCAGTGGGAAAATGCCGACATCATCGGCGTCACCGTCGGATCGGTCGAACATTTCACCGCGATGAATCGTTTCCTCAGCGAACACGCGATCCGCCCGATCGTCGATCGGGTGTTTGGCTTCGACGAGGTACCTGATGCATATGCCCATCTCCGGTCCGGCTCGCATTTCGGCAAGGTGGTCGTGACGCTGTAGGCATGGGGCAATGGCCGGCATCGTCATGGGACGGATCATCTCATCGCGGCCAACGCTGCCGATGCCGACATCTCAGGCCTGCCGGCCTCGCGCATTTGGTGCAGTGGACTGCACCCCTTAAGTGAGACACGATAATTTCTGTGACAGTGGGGTTGCCACGACGACTATCGTGCCTTGTTTTGCGCGAACGCGGCTTCGAACTCAATAGGCGATCGATAGCCGAGCGCCGAGTGCAGGCGCTCCTTGTTGTAGACATCCGCAATGAAGCTATCGATCCGGCGGCGAGCGTCTCTTATGTCGGAGAACGCCTTGCCGTTGACCTCCTCGGCCTTGAGCGTCTTCATGAACCTCTCAGCCTTGGCGTTGTCGAAGGGGTTGCCCGGCCTGCTCATGCTGATCGTGATGTCGCGATCCGCTAATATTTGGCGATAGGCGATTGACGCGTATTGCACGCCGCGGTCGGAATGGTGGATCAGGCTGCTGCGTTGCGGCTTGCGGGCCTCGATGGCCTTGTTCAATGCTGCAATCGCGAGCGAGGCATTGAGCGTGTTCTCGAAGGCCCAGCCAACCGCCTTGCGCGAGAAGGCATCGAGGATGACCGCGAGGTAGGCGAAGGTCGTGGCGAGATGGACGTAGGTGATGTCTGCGACCCAGATCTGATCGGGAGCGGACGGCACCAGGCCGCGCACCAGATTGGGCACCACGACAATGTCCCTTGGTCGCTCTGCAGGCGGCTTCAGGAATGGTGCCTTGCGCTGTGCGAGAAGATTGTCCTCGCGCATGAGCCTGAGCACCTTCTTAGCATTAACGACCATGCCTTTACGTCGGATGGTGGCCGTCACGCGCCGGTAGCCGTAGAACGGATGCTTCAGGCAAATGCGTTGGATCTGGTCGCGCAGCTCGCAGTCGGCAGTCTCACGACTGCGTTTGTTGAGATGCCGGTAATAGGTCGCGCGTGGCAGGCCGGCCAGACCGCAGAGCCGTTGCACGTCGGCGTGGGACTCCGTTGCCTCCGATGTCATGGCTTGGATGACTTCGATGATGCGGGTGCGGGTCCGCCTTGCGCTGCCGGCCGCTCCAATGCGCGCAAGGCTTGCCGAAAAAAATCGAGATCCATCTGCTGACGGCCGACAAGCCGTTCGAGCTCGGCGATGCGGGCATTCGCCCGCGTCAGTGCAGACCGCTTATCGTCATAGGTTGCTAGAGCCTTGAGCTTGCGGGGGCCGGGCTTCGGTCCCGGCTTGCGGTTCAATCCCTCCGGCCCCTGGGCCTTCCAGGCCTTGATCCAGTCGTGCAGGATCTTGCGGGATATCCCAAGCTCGCGAGCCACAGGCAGAACGCCTTCGCCCCGCTCGACACGCCTGATTGCCTTCAGTTTGTAAGCCGTCGGAAACTGACGGTTCTTCCCTCTTGCTGCCACAGGTCATCCTCGGAATGCCTGTCACTGAGATTATCGTGTCTCACTTGAGGGGGGCAGTCCAGCAGCGTCACCGTAATCCCCTACTGCATTTTCGACGACGTGTCGCGCCGTCAGAACGAGATTGGGGGCGACAAGAATTCCGCTCGCGCGTGTCTCTTCGCTCTCTAAAAGCGCAACCTGCCGATAGATTCCGACGGGGTTCTGAATGAACGTATAGTCCGTCTGGTAGGCGTTATGATTGTCGAGCCCTTCGTTTCGCGTTTGATCGGGATAGTAAAGATTACTAACCCAGGGGCGATCGATACCCATTGTCGCTCTCTCATAAAAGGTTGCAGATCAAAGCAGACAAACTAATCAGCTGGCAGGGGAGGTCTCGTTTCATACGTCACGCGACATAGGGTCGTTCTGATTTCGTACGTACCGAAGATCGGATGGCCCAGAATGCGCTGCACGGATTGCAAGGTGTTGCGGTCGCTGCCGAGCAAGGTCGAAGGCATCAATTTGTAGCGCGGACCGTCGCGGTCCCAATCATTGTGCACGCCCCACCGATCTGCCTAACCGTTTCGCCGGCAAGAAGCCGACGTTGAACATCCAGGTCGAGCCAATAGCTGAACCAGGTGGCGCAGACTTCGTCCAGGGCACGCTTGTCGACGGACGTGCACATGATCACATGACGCTGGCAGGAATCAGGCTGGCGCGACGTGTCCATCTGCGAACATGCGGGCCGATCCGCTGCAGACGCCCGCTGGCACACGTCGCAGCCATCGTTCCATGTCTTGCAATAGGGCGACCGCCATGCCGATGCCCGCACGCCTCGCGGAGGCTCGACCTGTTCAAGTTCCAAATAGCGCACGGGTGGCGCCCAGGCGCTCTTGTCAGCCGTTGATGTTGTGCCGCCGCCTCCGGCATGGCACGCCATCGGAAGGCTCATGATGACAGCGACGAAAGTCATTGTTCCCTGCATGCGGGTTGACGGCTGCTTTCGTACTCCACCGATCCAGGACGCTTGCTCACTCGGGCGGCCGATGACACCTGACATCATGAAATCTTCCGCCACCCGACGCCTGGCATCGCAACAAACCGCACCTGTCTCACCGCATAGTCAGGCCTGCGGTAAAATCGTAACCGCCTCCTCCGCGGAATGCAATCAGGTCGTTACACAATTTCCACGCGTGTAAGCGAAACCCGAGGCGTGCGCGTCTTCAGATTGCGTTCAACTTCACAAGAGATTTTCTCACCGATCGGAAGATCCACCCTTGAATCGTCGGCGACCCTGCCTCGGACAGATCTAATTTCGCCGCAGGAAGATTTTTCTTTCCTTTTTTCCGAAATCATGCTTATATCCCTTCGTCCTGCTTCCGCCGGAGGGGCGTGTCGCGACCGTCACGAGACGTGGGAGGTGGGATGCGATGGGCGCGAGGAATCGCAGCGTGGCCTCTGGTCGCGCGGACGAACGGTTCGTTGCGCACGGCGAAATCGTGCGGTCCTGACACCCCGATGCTGGTGTCCCGCGGCTGGCGTGCGCAAGCGCGCTGTCGCGCGTGGTGGCCAACAAGCCCGGTGCACCAGGGAGACCACGTATAAGCCGTTCCAACCGTCGCGCAGGGAAGGCCGGGTGTTTTCGGCCAGACCTGTGGTGACTGCCGCCTGCTTTTTTTGCTGCAGGCGGGCCACGGGCGCGGCCGGCGCCCGGCCTTCCCTGCGCCCTCCACCTGATTTGAGGGCGGACCTGATGCACGACTCGGGCGCGATCCGCCGCGGGAGACGATGCCGCATGTCTGCGAGCGGAAATTCATTCGTGCTTGTTCGCGGTCGGGCCCGGCAGGCGCCTCATGGTTCGAGACGGCGCTGCGCGCCTCCTCACCATGAGGGTTTGGCGCCGAAACCGGAGCTGCATTTGGCCGTGAGCGGTGTGCTCATCGGGAGGAGCGCGATGGCCGGCACAATTCATCGTCCGGGGACGACCCTCGCTCCTCACCCTGAGGAGCCCGCCGTAGGCGGGCGTCTCGAAGGGCGAGGCCCGGATCGTGGCGGCGTAACGAAGATGCGGCAGGAGAGCGCATCCCCTCTCCCCCGCAACCCTTTGTTAACCGGCATTAACCGAACGCTAACCAACCACCGGGCAAAAATTGCCGGGTGGAATGTGCGTGTCGTGGTTGGGTGCAGTTGACGGAGGAGACCTTCCGTGGACGCCGGCGCGGTACCTCAGTTTCGGAACGGCGGCCCTGCGGCCGTCGCGCAGTCGTTTGGGGCCGGCACACGCGGCCGGCGGGAAGGGGCGAAAGCCATGGTCGACGTCACGGCGGGTCAGGGGGTCGGATCTCCGGCCGGCGGGTTCTCATTCGCTGACCTCAAGACAGCAGTCCTGCGCGGCGACATCGCGCTGGCGCTCGGCATCCTCACCATCCTGGTGGTGCTGATCCTGCCGCTGCCCTCGCTGGTGCTCGACCTGTTCCTGGCGATCTCGATCACCCTGTCCATCCTGATCCTGATGACCGCTTTGTTCATCCAGGCGCCGCTGGAATTCTCGTCCTTTCCGACCATCCTGCTGATCTCGACGATGCTGCGGCTGTCGCTCAACCTGGCCTCGACCCGGCTGATCCTGTCGCGCGGCCACGAGGGCACCGATGCGGCCGGCCACGTCATCGAGGCGTTCGGCAACTTCGTGATGAGCGGCAATTTCGTCATCGGCATCATCGTGTTCGCGATCCTGGTGACGGTGAACTTCGTCGTCATCACCAAGGGTTCGGGCCGCATCGCCGAGGTCGCGGCGCGCTTCCATCTGGACTCCATGCCCGGCAAGCAGATGGCGATCGACGCCGACCTCTCCGCCGGCCTGATCGACGAGAAGGTCGCCAAGATCAGGCGCAAGGAGCTGGAGGACGAAAGCGGCTTCTTCGGCGCCATGGACGGTGCCTCCAAATTCGTCCGCGGCGACGCGGTCGCCGGCCTGCTCGTCGTCTTCATCAACATCATCGGCGGCATCATCATCGGCGTCGCCCAGCAGGGTCTCGGCTTTGCCGAGGCCGCCCGCACCTACACCACGCTGACCGTCGGCGACGGCCTCGTGACCCAGGTGCCGGCGCTGATCGTCTCGACCGCCGCGGGCCTCCTGGTCTCCAAGGCCGGCGTCAGCGGTGCCGCCGACAAGGCGCTGATCAAGCAGTTCTCGGGCTATCCGCAGGCGCTCGGCATGTCGGCCGCCGTGATGCTGGTGCTGGCGCTGCTGCCGGGCATCCCGACCCTTCCGTTCCTGGCGCTCGGCGGCGGCGCCGCCGCGCTCGCCCTCAAGGCGCGCAAGCAGAAGGAGGTCGCGAAGGCCGAGGAGGTCGCCGCGGCTGCAGCGCCGGCGGCTGCTGCCACCGCCGCGGCCGCCGAGGAGCCGATCTCGGCCGCGCTCAAGATCGACGACCTCAAGATCGAGCTCGGCTATGCGCTGCTGCCGCTCGTGAACGCACCCGACGGCACCGACCGCCTGACCGACCAGATCAAGGCGCTGCGCCGGTCGCTCGCGATCGAGATGGGTTTCGTGATGCCATCGGTGCGCATCCTCGACAACGTGCAGCTCGAGGCCAACACCTACATCATCAAGATCAAGGAGGTCGACGCCGGCTCCGGCAAGATCTGGCCGAGCCAGTTCATGGTCATGGACCCCGGCGGCAACCAGGTCGCGGTGCCCGGCATCCACACGACGGAGCCGACCTTCGGCCTGCCCGCCACCTGGGTCGACGCCGGCCTGAAGGAAGAGGCGACGCTCAAGGGCTACACGGTCGTCGACGCGGCGACCGTGCTGTCGACGCACCTGACCGAGCTGCTCAAGGCCAATATGAGCGACCTGCTGTCCTACGGCGAGGTGCAGAAGCTCCTGAAGGAGCTGCCCAAGGAGCAGAGCGAGCTGGTCAAGGACATCGTGCCGACGCAGATCACGATTTCCGGCATCCAGCGCGTGCTGCAGCTGCTGTTGTCGGAGCGCATCTCGATCCGCGACCTCTCGACCATCCTCGAAGGCATCGCCGACGCGCTCGCGTTCTCGCGCAACCCGGCCACGATCGTCGAGCACGTGCGCGCCCGCCTCGCCCGCCAGATCTGCGCCCAGAACACCTCGCCGATGGGCTACCTGCCGCTGATCGCGCTGTCGGCCAGGTGGGAGCAGGCGTTTGCGGAATCGCTGATCGGCCAGGGCGAGGAGCGCAGCCTGGCGATGCAGCCGTCGAAGCTGTCGGAGTTCATGACCGCGACGCGCGATGCGTTCGAGCGCGCCGCACGCGAAGGCGAGTCGCCGGTGCTGGTGACGTCGGCGGCGATCCGGCCCTTCGTCCGCTCGCTGGTCGAGCGCTTCCGCGCCCAGACCACGGTGCTGTCGCAGGCCGAGATCCATCCGCGGGCGCGGCTGAAGACGGTGGGGAGCGTGTGACGGCTGGCGTTGCGGAACCGCGGAATCCCGAGCGCGTTTGATCAGCGGGGCCGGCGCCAGGCGCCGGCTTTTGCCGTTTTTACCGGCAGACCACCCCTTGCTTTACCGCCACAGGCAAACAAATTCTTAAATTTGCGTTAAGTGGCTGAAGTTTCATCCGCACACCGAACAACAAGTCAAGTTATTGATTTAACTATATAAATATATATTTCATCGACTTTCGATCGCGAGACATCACGCCTTATCACACACTTGTGATGTGGTCTACGAAACAGAATTGAGGTTTCCTACGTTAGTTCACGCGAGACGATGAACCGGAAAGCCCCCGGCTCACACGAATCAGCGAAGGACGGAAGACGGCAGGAGGCTTCCATGAACCACTCGATTTACAGCGCGGATCGGACCACCCACCTCAAGATCGTGGTGGTGGCGCTCGTGGCTGGCATCGCAGTGGCCGGCTTCGGCATCTCCGCCCGTCTCAACGCGGAGCCGAACTACGCGCAGACGGCAAAGGTCCTCAAGGCCGGCAAGCCGGTCGTGGTGACGAGTTCGGAGACGTCGCTGGTTCGCTGACAGGAATTTCCCGAATTCACGCGGTTCTCACAGCCCCCCAACTGGCCGCGTGGATATGTAGTAGACCCAACCCCAAGTCGACTACTGAAAACGCCCGCTCCCCACGGGCGTTTTCTTTTTTGGGGCTTGAATCACCGCGCCGGCGGCACCGTCTCGATCAGCTTGCCGGTAAACACGATCGGCCCGGTCGCCTGCCCGGTAGGCGACCCGCCCTCGGGCTCGACCGTGACGGCGTAGGTCGCACGACTCACGGTGTCGGCGTCGTAGGACGAGAGAACGGGACGGCTGGTGAAGTCGCTGCCACCGATCACGCCGAGCGAGCGCGGCTTCTGCAGCTTGTCGGATACGAGCCACAGCTCGAAGCTCTTGCCCGGCTCCGGCGCAGCGCCGACCCGGCGCACGGTGTAGCTTTTGCTGGCAGCATCGACGGTCAAGATGAACGCCGGCGACGCCGCGTCCTTCTGCAGGAGAGCAACGAACTGGGCGGAGGGTTGCGCGACCGGCACCTTGACCTCCACAGTCTGGATCCGCGGCTTCGGCCGCAATGGCTGCGGCAAGAGATCGGGGCGGTAAACCTGGACACCGACCAGCGCGAGCAGCACGGCCGCGAGCGCGGTCATGATGTTGGCGACCGCGCGCAACTGCCGGACCTTGGACGAGAGCCGCACCACATTCGCATCATCGTTCGCGATCTCATGCGCTGCAGACGCGCTGCGCGTCGCGGCGACGGCCGCGACCTCAGGCTCGGGCGCCTCGACCGGGGCCGCTTCGATCGGCAGGGCTTCCGCCGCGACAGGCGAACCCTCGGGAGGCGCAGGGTCAGGATGAACAGCAAAGACTGGAGCCTCGGCCACCGCCACCGGTTCAGCCGGCGGCGCGCTCTCGGCGAACGCGCGCAACCGCGCGATCTCGGCCTTGATGCGCTCCCACAGCTCGGGGCGCGGCTCGACCAGCCCGACCATCTGGTTGAGCGGACCGAGACGAAATTCCCACGCCTGGACCAGCGCGACAAAATCCTTGTCGACCGCCATCATGGTCTCGACCTGCGCCCGTTCGGCGGCGTCGAGCGTCCCGAGCGCATATTCCGCCGCCAGCGCGATATGGTCTTCGCTATACGCCATCACAGGTCCAGGTCACGTCCTACAAGGTCTCTCGCCGGCTCGAACGGCACCTCATCCGAGACCGAGGCATTGGCGGATGTCCATCATGCTCCGCCGCAACCAGGTCTTCACCGTGTTCACCGGCGCCTCGAACTTGGTCGCCAATTGCTCGCGGCTCCAGCCGTTATAGTAGGCAAGCAGCACGAGCTTCTGGCGGTCGGGCTCGAGCTGGCCGACACATTCCAAAAGACGCTTGAGCTCCTCCGACATCTCGCGCCGCGCCAGCGGATCCGGCGTCTCGGCCGCAACCTCGAGCGCGGAGGGCTCATCCTCCAAAGACAACTCACCGCGCTTGCGCACCAGGTCGATGGCGCGGTTGCGGGCGATGGCGGCCATCCAGGTGATCGGGGAAGAAACGGCCGGGTTGAACTGCGCGGCGTTGTTCCAGACCTTCACATAGGTCTCCTGGACGACCTCCTCGGCGAGGTCCTGTCGGTGCAAGATACGGAGCACGACGCCATAGAGTTTCGCGCGCGTCGCCGCGTAGAGGCGCTCGAAGGCGGCCTCGTCCCCTTTGGCAACAGCGGCAAGCAACCAGACCAGCTCTGCCGGCGTCAGCATTCAGCGTCCCCGAAAATCGCCCCACTCCCTCGTTCGAGCCTACGTCCTCCCGTAGCACAAGTCCTGGGCAACTCTCCACCGGGGCGGGCGCGACGAAAAACCCGGACCTCGCGGCCCGGGTTTTCGAAAGCGACAGCCGCGACGGCGACAGGGGCTCAGGCGATGACGCCGAGCCGGGCGCGCATCAGGCCGATAGAGTCCATGTCGGCCTGCTCGCGGGCGCTCTCCTCGGCCTTTTCGCGGGCCTGGTCACGCTCGTCGAGCAGTTCGACCTTCTTCATCTCCTCGAACGCCTCGGACAACGCGGCCTTGGCGTCCTCGAGCTGGGCGCGCAGCTCGTCGGCCGAGCGCGTCAGGTTTTCCCGGCGCTGGATCGCGGCCTTGGCGTAGGTCGGATAGGCAAAATGGGTCGGGTCGTTGATGCCGGCCCGCTCCTGCTCGGTCTGGATCTCCCGCTCGAGCTCGGCCGACATGCGCTGGAAGTCAGCGATCATGCCCTCGATCTGCGTCACCCGGCGGCGTTTCTCATCCACCTGAAACTTCTTCAGACGGATCAGCGTTTCGCGCGACTTCATCGACTCATACTCCCCAGAAGTCCCGTGTACGGCGCGGGACAGGGCCGGCCGCCCTCCCTGGGCTCGCCGACTAGGCTCGTTACATGGAGGGGATGATTACCCGACAAAGTTAGCTTTCCGTTTCCAAGCGCCCCAGGATCTGTTCCAGTTCCCGATACCCGCTTTGCAACGTCGAGACCTCGTCCTTGCGCTGGCGCAGGAACGCCTCCAACGGCTCGTGCAGCCGGATCGCCTCGTCGACCTCCGGACTGGAACCGGCGCGGTAGGCGCCGAGCCGGATCAGCTCCTCCATGTCGGCGTAGGTCGCCATCACCTGGCGCGCCCGCATGATGGTCGGCAAGAATACGGGGTCGGCCGATTTCGGCATCGTCCGCGACACGGATTTGAGGACGTTGATCGCCGGATAGCGGCCGCGTTCGGCGATCGAACGTTGCATCACGACGTGGCCGTCGAGAATGCCGCGCACCGCATCCGCCACCGGCTCGTTGTGATCGTCGCCATCGACCAGCACCGTGAAGATCCCGGTGATGGTGCCGTCGCCGCTGCCCGGCCCCGCCCTCTCCAGCAGTTTCGGCAGCTCGGTGAACACGGTGGGCGTGTAGCCCTTGGCGGTCGGCGGCTCGCCAGCCGACAGCCCGATCTCGCGCTGCGCCATCGCAAAGCGCGTCACAGAGTCCATTAGACAAAGGACATCCTTGCCCTCGTCGCGGAAATATTCGGAGATCGCGAGCGTCAGATACGCCGCCTGCCTTCGCATCAGCGCCGGCTCGTCGGAGGTCGCGACCACGACGACCGAGCGCGCGAGACCCTCATCGCCGAGATCGTCCTGCAGGAACTCCTGCACCTCGCGGCCGCGCTCGCCGATCAGTCCGATCACCGACACCGCCGCATCGACGTTGCGCGCCAGCATCGACAGCAGCACCGATTTGCCGACGCCCGAGCCGGCGAAGATGCCGAGCCGCTGACCGCGGCAACAGGTGAGAAAGGTGTTCAATGCGCGGACGCCGAGATCGAGCGGCGAGCCGACGCGCCTGCGCGAATGCGCCGGCGGCGGATTGTTCCGATAAGGAACCGGCGAGGCGCCCTGCGGCAGCGGCCCCTTGCCGTCGATCGGCTCGCCCATCGCATTGATGACGCGGCCGAGCCAGGCCGGCGACGGCCGCACCTGGTTGGCCGCATTGGCGATCACGGCGCGGCAGCCGCGGCGCACGCCCTCCAGCCCGGCGAACGGCATCACCACGGCATTCTTGCCGGAGAAACCGATCACTTCGGCAGGGATGTAATTGTTGCCGGTCTCGATCACGATGCGCGCGCCGACCGACATCGCATGAATCGGCCCGGCGATCTCCACCATGAGTCCCTTCACGCCGACGACACGCCCATAGGTGTTCACGGCGTCGATGTCGCTGATCTGCTCGGCCAGGGCCTTCATTGCCAAAGCGCCTTCATCGCGAGAGAAAGTTCATTGCGCCAGAGCCTTCATTGCGAAAACCTTAAGTAGGGGCAGATTCGCGTCGTCGGCTTAACTCTGTGTTTACTCGCATCATTAATCATTACGTCATGGTCTGGAGTGACTGACGTGCTTCGCTTTGCCGCCTTCGAAAAGCGGTGAGATCTGAGAGTCGGTTAGGTCCATCTCTTAACATGGAGCTTGAACGAGGACGGCTAAGAAAAACTGCCTTATCGCAACACCTTACGGCGATTCGATAAAAATTGCACGGATAGAGCTTGCGGAGGGGAATCAGGATTTGTTAACCATCTCTCGTCAGGATCCGAATCAGTTGTTCAAAGGCGTTTTGAGTGCCGCGATGGCGGCCGACCTGACGCCCGGAGCGGCGACTATGGGGAACTGGCATGCGCGTTTTGCTGATTGAGGATGACAGCGCCGTCGCGCAGTCGATCGAGCTGATGTTGAAGTCTGAGAGCTTCAACGTCTACACGACTGACCTTGGCGAAGAAGGCGTCGACCTCGGCAAGTTGTACGATTACGACATCATCCTTCTCGACCTCAATCTGCCCGACATGTCCGGTTACGACGTGCTCAAGCAGCTGCGCGTCTCGAAGATCAAGACGCCGATCCTGATCCTCTCCGGCCTCGCCGGGATCGAGGACAAGGTCAAGGGTCTCGGCTTCGGCGCCGACGACTACATGACCAAGCCGTTCCACAAGGACGAGCTGATCGCCCGCATCCACGCGATCGTCCGCCGTTCCAAGGGCCACGCCCAGTCGGTCATCCAGACCGGCGACCTCGTCGTCAACCTGGACACCAAGACGGTGGAGGTCGGCGGCCAGCGCGTGCACCTGACCGGCAAGGAATACCAGATGCTGGAGCTGCTCTCGCTCCGCAAGGGCACCACGCTCACCAAGGAGATGTTCCTCAACCATCTCTACGGCGGCATGGACGAGCCCGAGCTGAAGATCATCGACGTCTTCATCTGCAAGCTGCGCAAGAAGCTCGCCAACGCCTCCGAAGGCCGCAACTTCATCGAGACCGTCTGGGGCCGCGGCTACGTGCTGCGCGAGCCGCACGACATGGACGAGCGCATCCCCGCCTGATCTTTCACTGGGTACTCCGGCAGGCCTCACCGGCTTGCTCCTCCCAGACTGGGCCCCGCCGCAAATGGCGGGGTTTTTGTTTGTGGGGGGTGTGATTGCTGTGGGGCCGGTGCTTGTTTGCTCGGAGCCTTGGGGGCGCTCGACCCAAACTCTCGCGACCCGATCGGTGCGCTCCCCTCCCCCTTGCGGGGAGGGGTCGGGGGTGGGGGTCCACGGAAATGGACTTCATGGAAGCCACCCCACCGACAGCTGATTAGTTAGTCATCCCTATAGCGCACACGCCGCTCGTGCCTGCATGCGCCACAAACTTCGTTCGGAGCAAGAAACCCCCACCCCCAACCCCTCCCCGCAAGGGGGAGGGGAGCCCACCGCTTCTGCCGCGCCTACGCGCCTCAAACCCCGAACTCCCAAACACGACCACCCTCGCCTTCCAGCAATGCGAGCACGAAGCTCGATAGAGCCTCGACCGCGATCCACGCCCCGCGCTTCAAACCTTCCGTCATCCCAAGCTTTCGCGATCTCGCGGCGCCCAGCGCCCGAGCTATGCATCCATCTCACCGCCCTCCTCTCACTGAGGGCGCAGGGAAGGCCGGGCGCTGGCCGCGCCCGTGGCCCGCCTGCAGAAAAGAAAGCAGGCGGCAGTCGCCACAGGTCTGGCCGAAACACCCGGCCCTCCCTGCGCGATGGTTTTACGATTTATACGCGATCTCCCTGGGGACCGGCTGTCTTGCCCCCATCACCCGCAGGCAGCTCATCAGCAACGCCCACAAGCTTGACCTCAGCACCGGGAGGCCAGGACCACGCGACTTCACCGTGCGCCGGGGATCGTTCGTCGGCACGGCCAAGCCATGCTGCGACCCCACAGCGCCCATCGCATCCCACACCCGACGTCCGTGACGACCGCGAAGCGTCCCCTCGTTGGGGCGGGACGGCGCGCAGTAGAGCACATTTTTCGGAAAAACAAAATAGAATTTCGATAAACAGAAATCATATTCCTTTCAGGCGTTCGAACGGTCACCGCCAAGGCTTGCGTTCCCGATCGAGACCCTGTCGAACGCTCCTGTTTCGGATCGGCGATCTGCCATGAGCGGCTTCGCGCAAGTCACCTGCGATGCCCATGCGGCGCAGAGCTCGGTCCCAATTCCGATCACCACGCTCGGCGGGGTGGTGTCGACCAGTTGCCAGAACGTGCTGAGCAGCGATCGGCTTCTGGTCGACATGACGACCGGCGTTTCGCAAGTCGAAGTCGATAGCGGTACGGTGAAGGCATCGGTCAAACCCGTCGTCAGAGGCATGTTGCGGAGCGACATCGGCTCCGCCGGGCACCGCGCCAAAGCCGAAGAAATGATGCCAAAAGTCGTGCGGACCGTGACGTCGCACCCGCTTTTAGTACCTTGAGTTGCATCAAAGACGGTCAGCAAGTTCCGTGGCAGGCTAACATTGACGGCGTATCCGTCATCAATGGTCCTTCAACGTGAGGAGTTCACTATGGCTAGAAGCATTGCTGTTGGTCTTGTTATTCTCGCCGTCTCTACATCTGCGGCCTTGGCCGGACATCGTACTCATCATGCAAGAGGTACTCATGCAAAAGCCAGTGCGGCTCAGCAGGTCGGGGCGGGCAAAAGTGATCGCGACCAATATGGAAATATGCAGGTCAATCCCGGAACTCCGGGCCTGAGCGGCAGCAACGCTGACCTACATGCAAAAACGCATCGCGATTCCGGCTACAGGCCGAAGAGTGACTACAATGCAGACGGGACCATGCGGGTTGACAGCGGAACTCCGGGCGCAAGCGGCAGCAACGCTGCCCTACATCGTAGAACGCACCGCGATTCCGGCTACAATCCCAAGAGTGACTACAACGCGGACGGGACCCTGCGGGTGCATCATTAGTCGCTTCTTGCGACCACGTGATGAGCCCGGAGCGTTCCGCGCACCGGGCTTTCACGTCCACGAAAACTAGCTGTCCTTGCATTGACCGACAGCGATTTCATGTCGGCTGTTCTGTAACGGCGGGCCCATGAGTCTGGCCGGTCGCGCTGGCGGCACCGTACGCGCGGACGCCATGTAGGAGCTAGTCGCGGAGATACTGTTCCTGCTGTCGCCCGGGGCGTCGAACCTGACCGGCGCATTCTACGCGACGGACGGCGGATGGACGGCCTATTGAACCCGCTTCCAGTCCGCTGAGGACTGGAACGATCGTTCACCCACGATCAGCTTCGAGCAAAGAGACGAGATCATGATGCGATCCCGCGGACCCACATCATGATCAGGGTCTCGGAAGAGCCGCGGACCTAGCGGCACTCCTTGTCTGACGGTTGTTCACGGGAGCGATATCGCAATTGGCCGTCATTGCGAAGGGCGAAGCGACGACGCAATCCAGAGTCGCGAGCTCGAGTTTGGATTGCTTCGCTGCGCCGCTGCGCTCGCAATGACGGATGGGAAGAGCGTGCTTAGGCCACTCAGGCCACTGCACCCGGCTTGCCGCGCGTAACGTAGCGGCCGTCGCCCTTGGCGCCGACCAGCTGGCCGTCGCGCACGACAAATTTTCCGCGCAGCATCGTCGCGACCGGCCAGCCGGTGATCTCGATGCCTTCATAGGGCGTGTAGTCGGAGCCGTGGTGCAGGCCGGACTGGCTGATCTTGGCCGTCTTGGTCGGGTCCCACAGCGCGATGTCGGCATCGTAGCCGATCGCGATGGAGCCCTTAGCCCTCAGCCCATACGTCTTGGCGTGGTTAGTGGCGGTGAAGGCGACGAACTGGTTCAGGGTGATGCGGCCCTTGTTGACGCCTTCGGAGAACAGGATCGGCAGCCGCGTCTCGACGCCGGGGATGCCGTTCGGCACCCAGCGAAAGCTGGTGCGGCCCTTCGGCGTCAGCTTGCCGGCCTCGTCGTCATAGCGGAACGGGCAGTGATCCGACGAAAACAGCGAGAACACGCCCTGCTGCAGGCCCTCCCAGCACGCCTCCTGGCTGGCCTTGTCACGCGGCGGCGGCGAGCAGACATATTTGGCGCCTTCCATGTTGAGGCCCTGCATGTCCTCTTCGGTCAGCACCAGATATTGCGGGCAGGTCTCGCCGTGGATCTTCAGGCCGCGCGCCTGCGCGCGGCGGATCTCCTCCATCGCCTCGCGGTTGGAGACGTGGACGATGACGATCGGCACGTCGATCAGCTCGGCCAGCGAGATCGCGCGATGGGTCGCCTCGCGCTCGACCGGAATCGGCCGCGACTTGCCGTGATAATACGGCGCGATGTTGCCGGCGCGCTCCAGGCGGTCGGTGAGGAAGCGGATGGCGTCGTAGTTTTCGGCGTGAATCTGCACCAAGGCCCCGCGTTCGCGCGCGACCTGCAGCACGCCCAAAATCTCGTAGTCGCTGAGCGCGAGGCCCTCATAGGTCATGAAGATCTTCAGCGACGAATAACCGTCGGCGACCAGCGCCGGCAGCTCCTGGCCGAGCACGGCGTCGGAGGGGTCGGCGATGATGAGGTGGAAGGAGTGGTCGACGTAGCAAGCGTTGTCGGCGAGGGCATGATAGTCCTTCAGCGCTGATCGCAGCGGCTGGCCCTTCTCCTGCAGGCAATACGGCATCACGAAGGTGTTGCCGCCGAACGCCGCGGCGCGCGTCGCACTCTCGAAATCATCGGCCATGACGATGCCGGGGCCGGAGGGCTGGCTGATATGGACGTGGCTGTCGATGCCGCCCGGCAGCACCAGCAGGCCCGTGGCATCGACGATCTCGTCGGCGTCGGTGATGGCCTCGCCGATCGCGACGATGCGGCCGCTCTTGATGGCGACATCGGCCTTGAACGTATCGCTCGCGGTGGCGACGGTGCCGTTGCGGATGGCGGTGTCGAATGCAGCCATGTGACGTCCTTCTCAGGCGAAGTTCTTGAACAGCGAGCCCCAGCCGGTCACGGCGGCCGGATCGACGCCGGCGACCTTCAGGCTCTTCCATACCACGGTGGCGATGGTGTCGAGAATCGGAATGCCCGTCTCCTGCTCCATCCTGTCGACCAGCGGCGCGGCGCGCAGGTTGGTGCAGACGACGGCGATCGCATCGGGCTTCTCGGCCGCGACCTCGCGGATCATGCGCTCGAGCTGCGCCTCGGTGACCTCGGCGAAGGAGAAATTGTCCTGCAGGCCGAGATGGCGGTCGCCGCCGCAACCGATGCCGAGCGTCTCGTAGTTGGCAATGATCCGCGCCTGCACGTCGTCGCGATAGGGTGTGACATAGCCGAGCCGCTTCACGCCGGATCTCGTCAGAATCTCGTTCAGCGCCAGCATCGAGGTGGTCGCGGGAATGCCGGTCGCCGCGGTGATCTGCTCGCACAGCTTGACGTCGGCCTCGAAGCCGAGCCAGCCGGACGAGGTGCCGTTCCAGCCGATGACGTCGACCCTGGCATGCGCGAGCAATTCTGCCGCGCGCAGGATGTTCGATGTGTCGAACTGCGCCAGCGCGTCGGTCGACAACGCGATCTCAGTGACCTTGAAGCGCGAGAAATGCGCGGAGACGCTGGGCAGCCCGGCGACCATGGCCGAGGTGATCGGCTCCAGGGCGGTGTTCGACGACGGCGTCAGCATGCCGAGGAGAGTGCGTTTGGTCATGAGTGGCTCACCTTATGCCAAGCGATGCGATCGCACGTGGCGTGCGGGAAAACCTCTCCCGCTTGCGGGGGAGGTCGGATCGCATCGCAGATGCGATCCGGGTGGGGGACATCTCTCCTCACGGGCAGTCTGCCGTGTGGCGCCCCCACCCCTGCCCTCCCCCGCAAGCGGGAGAGGGGGCGCACTGCCGTTGGGGCGATGGCTCGGGCCCAACGACTCGCGTTCAGATGGGCGCGGGCCATCCTCACACCCGCTCCCCCTGCTCCGCCCGCTCGCCGCGCAGCAGCGCCAGGATGTGGCGCTTCAGCGCGTTGAACTGCGGCGAGGTAATATCCCGTGGACGCGGCAGGTCGATCGGGATGATCTCGACGATGCGGCCGGGACGTGCGCTCATCACCGCGACATGGGTGCCGAGCGTCAGCGCCTCGTCGATGCCGTGGGTGACGAACACGATCGTGCCCTGGTGCTGCTGCCAGATCCTGACAAGCTCGGTCTGCATGTCCATGCGGGTCTGCTCGTCGAGCGCGCCGAACGGCTCGTCCATCAGAATCACTTGAGGATTCATCAGCAGCGCCCGCGCAATGCCGACGCGCTGGTTCATGCCGCCCGACAGCTCCGACGGATAGTGGTTCTCGAAGCCGGTGAGCCCGACCATGTCGATATAGACCTGCGCCCGCGCGCGGCGCTCGGCCTTCTGGCCGCCGCCTAGCAGCAGATGAAAGGCGACGTTCTCCCACACCGGCAGCCACGGCATCAGATTGGCGTGCTGGAACACGACGCCGCGATCGGCGCCGGGCGCCGTCACCGTCTCGCCGTCGACGGCGATGCGGCCCGCGCTCGGCTGCTCGAATCCGGCGATCATGTTGAGAAGGGTCGACTTGCCGCAGCCGGACGGGCCGAGCAGGCAGACGAACTCGTTGCGCGCGATGCTGAGGCTGATGTCGGCGAGCGCCGTCACCTCGGCGTTGCGCTTCCTGTCGGTGAAGATCTTGGAGACGCTGGCGATCTCGATCGCGACCATGCTCATTCCCCGCCGCCCAAGGTGGTGTTGCGCTGCCAGTGCAGCACGCGCGCCATCACGAAGCGGATGGCGAGATCGCTGCAGAAGCCGAGCAGGCCGATGCTCGCCATCGCCGCCAGCACCAGATCGTAACGCAGGAAGTAGTAGGAATCCCACAGCACGTAGCCGAGCCCGCTCTTCACCGCGACCATCTCGGCCGTCACCGTCAGCATCCAGGCCGAGCCGATGCCGATGCGAAGCCCGGCAAAGATGCTCGGCATCGCCGCGGGCACGACGATGTAGCGCAACAGCTTGCGCTCGCTGCCGCCGACCATGGCGCCGGCGCGAATGAGATTGCGGTCGCAGGTCTTCACGCCGTGGATGGTGTTGAGCAGGATCGGGAAGAAGGCGCCGAGAAACACCAGGAAGATCGCCGGCTTGTTGGCGATGCCGAACCAGATGATGGCGAGCGGGATCCACGACACCGGCGGGATCGGCCTGAGCATCTGCAAGGTCGGCTCGATCACGATCTCGGTCTTGCGCGACCAGCCGATCGCGACCCCGAGGCCGACGCCGAGCAAAGTGGCGATGGCAAAGCCCGCCGCGACGCGCGACAGGCTCGCCAGCATGTCGGCGAGCCAATGCGCGCTGTAGGTCTGGGTGTTGCCGTCGGTGCCGACCAGCCAGTCCGCCCACGCCCACAGCACCGTCGACGGCGCGGGCAGCAGCGCCGCCGGCAGCGCGCCGGAGCGCGAGAACGCCTCCCAGCCCGCGAGCACCAGCACGGGCACGATGGTGCGGTCGAGCTTCCTGAGCTGGGCGAGCGCGGCCATCTCAGTAGCCGAGCTCGGTCTTCGGCTTGCCGGTCGCCGCTTCCAGGAAGCGGTAGTCGAGATTCTTCTCGACCGCGGCCGTGACGTCCGAGTTGATGTATTTGAGGTCGCGCATCATCGTGGCGATGGCGAGCGCGGAAGCGCGGTACATCTTCGGATCGGGATCGAGATTCTCGACCGCGCCGGTGGCGATCGCCTTGTCCAGGCCGGTGATCTTGGAGATCACCTCGATCAGCGCCGGCTTGTCGGCCGCGATGTGCGCGTCGACCTTCACGACCGCGCGCACCACGCCCTCCAGCGCCTTCGGGTTGGATGCGATGACGTCGGAGCGGGTCAGGATCAGATTGGTCAGCTTGCCGGCGGCCTGGTCATAGGGGAAGCCGAAGAACTTCGCCGCCTTGGCCTGCATGATCTGGGTCGCGAACGGCTCGACGGTGCAGATCAGTTCGACCTCGCCACGGCGCAGCGCCTGCAGATGATCCGACGGGTTCGGGATGTTGATGAACTGCACGTCCTTGTTGATGTCGATGCCCTGCTTGGCGAAGGCACCGCGCATGTGAATGTCCTGCGCATTGCCGCGCGAGGCGGCGACGCGGAACGGCTTGCCGTCGGCCTTGAACTTGGCGATGACAGCCTTCAGCGCGGTCCAGTCGCCCGGCGCGATCTCAAGATCATTGCCGAGCAGGATCGCCGAGCCGCCATTGACCTGGCCGGAGATGGCGACGACATCGAAGCCTTTGTCGAGCGCGATGGCGTAGTGCAGATAAGTGACTTGCGCGACGTCGATGTTCTTCGACACCAGCGCGGTCAGCGCATCAGTGCCGGTGTTGAAGCTGACGGCGTCGATCGCGACGCCCTCCGCGAATTGCGGCGTCAGCGACATCGGCGTGCAATGCGCGCATTTGGCGTAGCCGAGTTTGATCTTGGCGGCGTCGTCGGCGAAGCTGAGCGAGGGCAGCGCGAGCGCGAGCAGGGCGAGCATGGGCAGCACGAAACGTTTCACATCCATCTCCAGGGCAGGTCGATCCACGGGATTGTCACGGCTTGTCCTCTCATCAGCAAACGACATGCCAACTGGATGCGATATGCAATGTTGATTTTATACAATAAAATCAGTATGAAATAGCATATCGAACTTGGAGAACCTGCCTGATCCGCGGGCGCATCGCCCGAATTTCAGGCATCTCGCAGCGGAGCAGCCGCGCCCGACATGACCCCACCGGCACCCCGGCCCAGACTGAAGACGCGCTTCAAGCCGGCGCGGCTGAAGCTGTCGTCCGACCACTCCAAGCGGCCGCTCGATCGCCTGTCGCTGCACGATCAGCTCGTCGCCAGGGTGCGCGAGATGATCGTGGACGGCGAGCTCGCCGCCGGCGCTGCCTTGCCCGAGCGCATGCTGTGCGAGACCTTCGGCGTCTCGCGCACGCCGCTGCGCGAGGCCTTCAAGATCCTCGCCGCCGAGGGCCTGATCGAGCTGCGGCCGCATCGCACGCCCGTGGTGACGCCGATCGACGCCCGCGAGATCGCCGAGATCTTCGACGTGATGGTGTCGCTCGATGCCACCGCGGGCCGCGCCGCGGCCGCGCGTGCGACGTCGGACGACCTCGCCAGGCTCGACGCCATGCATGCCGAGCTGGTGGCGCTGCATCGCGTCGCCGAGCGCGCCGCCTATTTCCGGCTCAACCAGCAGATCCATGCCGAGATCACCAAGCTCGCCGGCAACGCCGTGCTGCTCAACATGTGGAGCACCCTGCATGCGAGCGTGTTCCGCGCGCGGGCGGTCGCCAATTACGACGCGCGGCGCTGGGACGAGTCGATCGGCGAGCACGAGGCCTTCATGGCGTTGCTGCGGGCCCGAGACGGCGACGGCTTCGCCGAGGCGCTCTCCGAGCACACCCGCAAGACGGGCGATTCCGTGCTGCAGATGCTGGACCAGGCCAGGCTGGATCCGGCGAAAGACGGATAGACTTTGTTCACGTCGAACCGGGCATGCTGGCATCGCGACAGATGAGAGCTTCCACGCGTCGGGCCTGATCCATGATCCTGCAATCGCTCGCCGGCCTGCCGGCCTTTCTGGTGTACTTCTGTACCGCGCTGGTCGCGGTGACGGCCTACCTGTTCATCTACACCCGCGTCACGCCCTACAATGAATTCCAGCTGATCCGGGACAACCATCCGTCGGCTGCGATCTCGCTCGGTCTCAGCCTGCTCGGCTTCACCCTGCCGCTGGTCAGCGCCATCGCCCATTCCGCCAACGTGCTTGACTGCCTGATCTGGGCGCTGGTCGCGCTGATCGTCCAGGTGATCGTCTATTACCTCGTCCGCATCCCGGTGCCGGATCTCGCCCAGCGCATCGTCGCCGGCGAGCTGGCCTCCGCAATCTGGCTCGGTCTCGCGTCGCTCTCCGCCGGCGCACTCAATGCCGCCTCGATGATCATCTGACCATGTCCAAGCAACGCCGCGAATTCGGCAAGCGCCGGCCGATGCCGCCCCCGCCCGCGACGCCGCCGGTGAAGCGCTCCGGCCACGTCGCGCTGCTGCTGATGAGCACGCTCGCCGTCGGCGGCACTGCCTATGCGCTGATGCCGCGGCAGCAGAGCTGCCCGCAGCCAGGCGCCGAGACGCCGACCATGGCCGGCCAGCCGCAGACGAGCGAATGCACGACGCGCCGCTCGAGTGGCGGCGGCAGCGGCTCCGGTCGCTGGGGATTTTCCAGCGGCGACAGCGATTCCAGAAGCAGCGGCCCGAGCCATGTCGCCGAGGCGTCCTCCGCGCATGTCTCGCGCGGCGGCTTTGGCTCGTTCGGACACGGCTTCGGAGGCGGCGGCTGATTTTCGTCGCGTCGGCGCCGTGAAAACACCGCGTTTGTGATGTTTCCTTGGATTCGGATCTTTGACACAGACTCAAAATCATAAAAAACTGGCCTACCGACTCATCGGAAGCGATCCGATGCAACGTCCGCACCCTGGGGTACCGACGACTATGACGGCTGCGGTGGCCGCCGCCACCTCGCCGCGCTTTGGTAGCAAACAATCGTACGGTGCCGGGCGCGAGCCTGCGCCTGGACCGCGCGGACGACGTCATGGCCGCATCAGCGATGAGGGCCTTGGCTGTGCTGCGCCCCGTTGCCACGGGCACGGCATGATCGCCGCTGCGTTAGGCTGACGCCGATGCAGCGCATCCCATGCCCCGAGCGTGACGACTGGCGCGAGACCGCGGCACGATGCGGATTCGCCTTCTACGAACTCGACGGCGAGCGCTATTGGGACGAGCGCGCCTACTACGCGTTCACGATTGCCGAGATCGAGCTCGGCATCGAGGAGCCGACGGCCGAGATCGAGCAGATGTGTCTCGCGCTGGTCGCACGCGTCATCGGCGACGAGGCACTGCTGCGCCGGCTGAAGGTCCCGCAAGCGGTCTGGCCGCTGCTGGCGGAGAGCTGGCAGCGAAGGGACGGCAGCCTCTACGGACGGTTCGACCTCAGCTATCACGGCGGCCGCGCGCCGGCGAAGCTGCTCGAATACAACGCCGACACGCCGACGTCGATCTTCGAGGCCGCGGTCTTCCAATGGACCTGGCTCGAGCAGGCGATCGAGCGCCGCATCCTGCCGGGGCGCGCGGACCAGTACAACTCGATCCATGAGCGCCTGATCGAGCGCTGGCGCGCCCTGGGCAGGCAGCGCCGCGTACATCTGGCCGGCCTTACCGGCAACGCCGAGGACGCCGCGACCCTGGCCTATCTGGCCGACACGGCAGCCCAAGCGGGTCTGTCGACAACCATCCTTGACGTCGCCGACATCGGGTGGCGCGAGACCGGCGGCGGCTTCGTCGATCTCGACGACGGCAACATCGCGCTCGCCTTCAAGCTCTATCCCTGGGAATGGATGTTCCGCGATGCGTTCGGCGCCAAGCTCGCGCAAGCGCCGACGCAATGGATCGAGTCGCCGTGGAAGGCCATCCTGTCCAACAAGGGCATCCTGCCGCTGCTGTGGCAGATGCACGAAGGCCATCCGAACCTGCTGCCGGCCTATTTCGAGGACGATCCGAAAGCCGCCAGCCTCGGCTCGAGCTTCGTGCGCAAGCCGATCTACTCGCGCGAGGGCGCCAATGTCAGCCTGGTGTCCGACGGCGTCGCCGTCTCCGCGCAGGACGGGCCCTACGGCGCCGAGGGCTACATCCGCCAGGCGGTGGCGCCGCTGCCGGATTTCGGCGGCGTGTTCCCGGTGATCGGCAGCTGGCTCGTCGACCACGAGCCATGCGGCCTGTCGATCCGCGAGGACACGAGCCCGATCACCGGCAACCGCTCGCGCTTTTTGCCGCATGCAATCCTGTAGGATATTGACGACAGCCAGCGAAAGCGCCTCGACACGCCGTTCCGGAGCACTAGATAGGACCGAGGGGAATTCCCTGCGCGATCGGCGCGCATAGTCGGGATGAGGCATGGCGACGGACAATACCGAACTCGAAGGCCTGCGGATCCTGGTCGCCGAGGACGAGGGCCTGATCGCGCTCGATCTGAAGATCGTCACTACCTCGGGCCATGACGATGCGACGCTGCTTCCGCCGGAGATCCGCGGCCTGCCCCGGCTCGCCAAGCCGTTCGACAAGCGCGCGCTGCACGCGATGGGCGAGACCACGTTCGTTCGGCATCAGCGCAACTCATAAGGCTTCGCTCGGGCCCGGCACATCGGGAGGCATCGCGTGTCCATCATCGAAGATACCGCGGCCTACGAGGCCTGGCTTCGCAGCCAATGCGCAGTGGTCGAGGACGACCTCCTCACCAAGCACGAGCGGATGCGAAAGAGCCCCTTCATCTTCCTGCGGGCGACGTACTACCGCTGGGCGCGGCGCATCGCCGAGACCAGCCCCGAGCTCACCGACGCACCAGCTGCGCTCTGCGTCGGCGACATCCATCTGGAGAATTTCGGGACATGGCGCGACGCCGACGGGCGCTGGGTGTGGGGCGTCAATGATTTCGACGAGGCCGCGGTGATGCCCTACGTCCTCGATCTGGTCCGACTCACGACCAGCGTCGAGCTCGCGCCGAAAATGGAGATCGGCAACCGCGATGCGGCAGACGCGATCCTGGAAGGCTATCGCCACGGACTTCAAAGGCCAGGGCCGGCGCTGCTCGACGACCATGAGATGTGGATCCGCTCCTACGTCAAATGCTCGGATCAGTGCCGGCGAAAATTCTGGGACGAGATCGACGGATTGACGCCGGCGGATGCAATTCCTTCCGCCGTCCATAAGTTGCTCCTCGGCAGCCTTCCCGGGACGGGCGAGACGCCGAGATTCTTCCGCCGCGCCGCCGGCGGCGGCAGCCTGGGACGTCCACGCTTCGTCGTCGTCGCAACATGGCGCGGCGGCCGCGTCGTGCGCGAAGCGAAGGCGTTGGTCCCTTCGGCCTGGACCTGGGCGAAGGACAAGCCGCAACGGAAGCCGGCGCCTCAGCACAGGTTCATTGAACTCTCGAATGGAGCCCATCGCGCGCCCGATCCATTCCTCCGCGTTTACCGGACCGACGAGGGGGACTACGTCGTTCGGCGATTGTCGGCCGATGCGCGCAAGATCGACCTCGGCAAGGAGGCCGGCGCCGACCTCAAGCTCGTCCTTCTGCGCGGCATGGGCGCGGAGCTCGCCTCCGTCCATGCGGCTGACGGTCGCGTCAGCAGCACCATCGCGGCGGATCTCAGGAAACGCGGTTCGGGCTGGCTGCGCAGAGCTTCCCGCGCCGCACGCGAGGCGACGGAGAGGGACTACGACGTGTGGTGCCGACGGGCCTGAGTTCAGCGCTCGACGTGAGGGCCGATACGGCGAGGACGAGGAAGCACCGACCGGAGCGCGACCTTCACCACACACCGGTCAGTCCGGCCGCACGGCCGACGCCGGCGGATGTTCCGGCGATGTCTCCGCCGCCAGCGCAAACGTCAGCGAGCCGCGACCACCTTGAGGCCGGGCAGCAGCGCAGCGCCACCGCGCGGACTGCGCACCGGATTGATCTGGTACAGACCCCGCCGCTCCTGGTTGGGCCTGAACGCGTCGGTGATGCCGACGACCGATTCGGCGGCTCCCAGCAACAGCGTGCCGTCCGGCTCCATCACCTTGGCCATCCGCTCGAAGATCGAGGCCTTGGTCTCCTGGTCGAAATAGATCAGCACGTTGCGGCAGAAGATGATGTCGAACTTGCCGAGATGCGAGAAGTCCTGCAGCAGATTGAGCTGGCGATGCTGGACCATGCCGCGGATGTCGGCGCTGAGCTGCCAGAGCTCGCCGAGCTGCGTGAAATATTTCACCAGCAGCTGGATCGGCAATCCACGCTGCACCTCGAACTGGCTATAGAGGCCGGCCTTCGATTTCTCCAGCACCTCCTGCGACAGGTCGGTGGCAATGATCTCGATGCGCCAGCCCGCCAGAGCGGGACCGAATTCGCGCAGGCACATCGCGATCGAATACGGCTCCTGTCCGGTCGAGCAGGCGGCCGACCAGATGCGCAGGGAACGACGATTGGCGCGCGACTGGATCAGCGCCGGCAGGATGCCCTCACGGAGATGATCGAACGGAATCTTGTCGCGGAAGAAGAACGTCTCGTTGGTGGTCATCGCCTCGACCACCTGGGTCGTGAGCTGCTCCGCGCCGCTCCTGATCTTCTGCACCAGCTCCGGGATGCCCGGCAGGTTGGCGCGGCGGGCCAGCGGCAGCAACCGGCTTTCGACCAGGTACTGCTTGTCGGCCGACAGATCGAGGCCGGAGCGATCCTTCAGGACCTTACGCAAGAACTCATAGTCCAGGGGTGTCACGAACGGTCTCCAGCAAACAGACGGACCAGCTTCGGTCCGATCTGGTTCAAGGGAAGGACGGCCGCGCAGATGCCGGCATTGGCGGCTGCGCCCGGCATGCCCCAGACCACGCTGGTCGCCTCGTCCTGCGCGATCACGCTGCCACCGGCGGCGACGATGTCCTTGCCGCCGCGCATGCCGTCGGAACCCATGCCCGTCAGGATCACGGCCAGGGTCGAGCCCTGCCAGACCTCGATCGCCGACATGAACAAGGGATCGACGGCGGGCTTGCAGAAATTGATCGGAGGACCGTTGTCGAGCGCGATCACCACATCGGCGCCATGGCGCGCCACACGCATGTGGCGGCCGCCGGGGGCAAGGTAGATCTGACCCGGCCTCACCACCTCACCGTCGACGGCCTCGTGGGCCGGTCGGCGGCTCGAGCGCGCCAGATGCTCGGCGAGGATGGTGGTGAAGGTCGGCGGCATATGCTGGGTGATCAGCACCGGAAAGCGGTCGATCACGGGACCGAGCTCGGTCACCAGCGACATCAGCGCCTGCGGGCCGCCGGTCGACGATCCGATCAGCAGCACCTTCGGCATCTGCGTGCTGAAGGAGCGGCGCGCCAGCTGGGTCGGCACGGCGGGCGCCACGGGGGCGACCATCGGCCGCGATGCAAGCGCAGGCCGGAGCCCCTGGACTTGCGGAACGATCGGCGATGCGGCCGGCGCATGCGGAGCAGGAGCGGCGCGGCGCGCCTTGGCGCCAAGATTGCGGATCTTCTGAATCAAATCGTAGTGGAAATTGTCGGCCGCCGAGGCCTCGCGCGTGCTCTCGGGCTTCGGGATGTAGTCGGCCGCGCCGAGCGACAGCGCCTTGAAGCTGATCTCCGCGTTGCGGCGGGTCAGCGTCGACGCCATGATGACGGCGAGGTTCTTCTTCTTGGCAAGCAGCTTCGGCAGGGCGGCAATGCCGTCGAGCTCGGGCATCTCGATGTCGAGCACGGCGACGTCGGGATTGACGCGATCGATCTGGTTCACGGCTTCCAGGCCGGTGCGCAGCGACGCCGCCACGACCATGTCGGGCTCAGACGCGATCCAACGCGAGATCATGCCGCGGATGACGACGGAGTCGTCCACGACCATCACCCGGAGAGGTTCCTGCCTG
This sequence comes from Bradyrhizobium sp. SZCCHNR1043, assembly GCF_032489675.1. Classification (NCBI taxonomy): domain Bacteria; kingdom Pseudomonadati; phylum Pseudomonadota; class Alphaproteobacteria; order Hyphomicrobiales; family Nitrobacteraceae; genus Bradyrhizobium; species Bradyrhizobium sp. SZCCHNR1043. The sequence continues at coordinate 47,521 of NZ_JAUEYN010000011.1, read as the reverse complement.
ATCGAACTCGGGATCGAAGAACTGGCCAACGCGACGCTCATAGTTCACCAACAGGACAGAGGCACGGGGTGACGGCAAGCCCGGACGACCACGGGACCGCCGCACGCAACGGAGATCAGATCAGCCCGACTTCCTGAAACTTCGCGGTCACGATGTCCTTGTCGAAGGGCTTCATGATGTACTCGTTGGCGCCGGCGTGCAGCGCGCGCGCGATGTGCGCGACATCGTTCTCGGTCGTGCAGAACACCACCTTCGGCGCGTCGCCACCGGGCATGCGCCGGAGATTGCCGAGAAACTCATAGCCGTCCATGACGGGCATGTTCCAGTCGAGCAACACCGCATCGGGAAGGCCCCGCTTGCAGATCTCCAGAGCCTGCTCGCCGTCCTCCGCTTCCACGATCTGGAAATCCAGACCTTCCAGAATGCGTCGCGCCACCTTTCGAATGACGCTGGAATCGTCAACTACCAGACACGTTCTCATATCAGCCTCACGAGGTCAGGATCCAATGCAACGACGCCTGATGCGCCGCCGCCCTCAAATTGCAGTGTTCAGGCCGCCATCTTGTCTGCTGCGAGCTCGAGCACGCGATCGACATCGAGGATGACCATCAGCTGACCGTCGAGGCGGTGCACGCCGCCGGCGAGCTTCGCCATGCGCGGGTCGAGATTGACCGGGTTCTCCTCCCGGCTCTCCTCGGGCAGCCGCAGCACCTCGCCGATCTGATCGATCAGGAGACCATAGGACTCGCCACGCAGATCGACGCCGACCGCCATCGGCGGCTTGCCGTCCTCGGCGCGGGCGAGGCCGAGCCGCGCCCGCATGTCGACGACGGTCACGATGCGGCCGCGCAGGTTGAGGACGCCGGCGATCTCCGCCGACGACAGCGGCACCCGCGTCACCCGCTCCGGCATGAACACGTCCTGCACCCGGGAGATGGGCAGGCCGAAGAGCTGACCGCCGATCATCGCAGTGACGTATTCGACGGCGGCGCCTTCGGTGGTTTCGATCTTGCTGCTCATCGCACGCTGCTCCTGTCCGCTTGCTGTCACGCGGCCCGCCGGTTGGCTTCGGCGCGCGCCCGTTCCTCGATCTGTTCCTTCAGCGCCGCGATCAGGCCGGGCCGGTCGAACTTGGCGATGTAGTCGTAGAGCCCGGCCTGGCGGCCGCGCTCGATCGCCGCCGGCGACACCAGCGACGACACCGCGATGACCGGCATCTGGTTCAGGTTCTGGTCGGCGCGGATCGCCTCGGTGAACTCGAAGCCGTTCATCTCCGGCATCTCGATGTCGGTGACGACGATGTCGAAGCTGTGCCCGGAACGCAGCGTGGCGAGGCCCTCGATCGCCGACGCCGCCGTGCGCACCTTGTAGCCGGCCGACTTCAACACCGGCGCCAGCATGTTGCGGAAGAACGGCGAGTCGTCGACCAAGAGCACCGACTGCGTCTGCGACTCGGTCGCCATCTCCTTGCGGATGAACCAGTCGGCGAACGCCATCGGCAGGAAGTGGCCGACGTCGATCACTTCCGTCGCCTGGCCCTTGATCACCGCCGAGCCGAGGATGCCGTCCTTGGCGCCGGAGACCTGGATGTTGAGCCGCTCCTCGACGATGTCGATGATCTCGTCGACCACGAGGCCCATCGCCCGGGTCTCGTCGGCGAACACCAGGATCGGCTGCGAGCCCGACGTCTGCACCGACACGCCTTCCATCTGCACCAAGGGCATCAGCTGGTCGCGGTACTGCACCATGTAGCGGCCGTTGGAGATCTCGATCTTGTCGGCCGCGATCTCCTCCAGGCGCGTGACCAGCGCCAGCGGCACCGCCTTGGGCTGCGCCGTGCCGGCGCGGAACACCAAGAGCGAGGTGAGCTGCTCGCCACCGATCGCGTGATGCGCGGCGTGTTCGTCGGATACCGCCTGCGAGGCCGAGCCGGCGGCGCCGAGCGCTTTCGCAATGCCGTTCGGATCGATGATCATGATCACGGCGCCGTCGCCCAGGATGGTGTTGCCCGAGAACATGTCGATGTGACGCAGCTTGGTCGACATCGGCTTGACCACGATTTCCTCGGTGTGGAACACGCAGTCGACCACGATGCCGAAGGTCTGGTTGCCGACCTGCGTCACCACGATGAAGCCGTTCTCCGGATCGGTCGACGAGCCGTCGTCGATCTTCAAGAGCTTCTTCAGATGCATCAGCGGCAGCAGCTTGTTGCGCAAGCGCAGCACCGCGGTGTCCTTGATGCGCTCGATGCGGTGCTCGGAGTTGGCGCGCGCGCGCACCAGCTCGACGACCGACAATTGCGGGATCGCGAAGCGGTCGCCACCGGCTTCGACGATCAGCGCCGAGACGATCGCGAGCGTCAGCGGGATCTTGATGGTGACCGAGGTGCCCTCGCCGAGCACCGACTTGATGTCGATGGTGCCGCCGATCTGGTCGATGTTGGTGCGCACCACGTCCATGCCGACGCCGCGGCCCGAGACCGAGGTGACGGCGGCCGCGGTCGAGAAGCCCGGCTCGAAGATGAACTTGTGGATCTGCGCTTCCGTCATCTTCTCGAGCTCGGCCTCGGTGACGAGGCCGTTCGCCAAGGCCTTGGCCTTGATGCGCTCGGTGTTGAGGCCGCGGCCGTTGTCGGCGATGCAGATGATGATATGGCCGCCTTCATGATAGGCGGACAGCCGGATGGTGCCCTGCTCGGCCTTGCCGGCCGCGGCGCGCTCGGCCATCGTCTCCAGGCCGTGATCGGCGGAGTTGCGCACCATGTGGGTGAGCGGGTCCTTGATCAGGTCGAGCACCTGGCGGTCGAGCTCGGTGTCGGCGCCGTGCATCTCGAGCTCGATCTGCTTGCCGAGCTCGGTGGCGAGGTCGCGGACGATGCGCGGCAGCTTCTGCCAGGCATTGCCGATCGGCTGCATGCGCGTCTTCATGACGCCCTCCTGCAGCTCGGCGGTGACGTTGGACAGCCGCTGCAGCGGCACCTTGAACTCGGTGTCCTCGTTGCGGCGGGCGATCTCGAGCAGCTGGTTGCGCGTCAGCACCAGCTCCGAGACCATCGTCATCAGATGTTCGAGCGTGTCGACGTTGACGCGGATCGACTGGTTGGCGACCTTGTCGTTCTCGTGCACCTCGCCATCGGCATTGGCCTTGGCGCGCGCCGCCTTCTTCGGCGCCTCGGCCCTGGCCTCTGCTTCCGCCTTGGCAGGCCCGGCCTTGGCGACCGGCGCCGGGGCAGCGGCCTTGGGCTCAGGCGCCTTCTCATGCGCGGGCGGCAACTCGATCGCGGTCTCGCGGAAGGCGCGCTCGAGCTCGTCGAGCGACACTTCGCCCGGACGCAGCGGACGCTCCAGCGTCTGGTCGATCAGCGAGCCGTGCGTGACCGCGGGCGCGGCCGGCGCTGCAGGCGCAAGCGGTGGCGCGGTCTCGCCGGCCATCGCGATCGGCTCCGCCGACGCGGCCATTGCCGCCATGCCGCGCTCGACCATGGCTTCGAGCTCGCTGATGAGATCGCGGTCCTCGCCTTCGGGCTCGGCCTCGTTGGCCTCGAGCTGTCCGAGGATGTCCTTGATGCGGTCGATGGTGGTGAGGATTAGCGTCACGGCCTCGCCGGTGACCGGCATGCCGTCGCGGAACTTGCCCATCAGGGTCTCGGCGGCATGCGCCAGCGCTTCGAGCCGCGGCAGGCCGAGGAAGCCGCAGGTCCCCTTGATCGTGTGCACCAGCCGGAAGATGTTATCGAGGATCTTGGCGTTGTTCGGCTCCTGCTCGAACCGCACCAATTGATTATCGACGGTGTCCAGGCTCTCGCTGGTCTCCGTCAGAAACTCACGCAACAGGTCATCCATGAAACTGGCCTTCGCACGCAACGGAACGCGACATGACGCGCCCTTCAAACCGTGGCCAGTTTCGGTGCAAAGCGTTTAATATTAGTTGAGTAAGCGCAAATGAACGGACTCAACAAAGAGATAAGATGCATCCGGACAAATTCGGACCCATCGGCAAGGCTTGATTAACCATGGTGAATGGATTGTTGCGTCTGTCCCACGACACGAGGTCGCAGGACTGACGCGGCAGGACGTCTGCCAGATCAGGCCGCCTGCACGACCATCGCGTTGCCGTCGGCGGTGAGCGTCACCTTGAGGCCGCAGGCATCGGCGAGCAGACGGGTGTAGTAGGGCTGCACCGCGTGGGCATCGATGGTCGACTGCAATTCGCCGCCAAGCAGATTGACGATGTTCTGCGGCAGGCGGGCATTGAGCCCGGTGGCAGCGACGCGGAAGCTCATGGACTCGCCGTCGCCGATCGGGTCGACGGTCAGCATGCCGCCGCGCGGGATCGTCTGCTGCGCCACCACCATCATGTTGAGCAGCAGCTTGACCCGGTTCTTGGGCAACAGCAGCCGCGGCAGATTCCAGGTGATCGAGGTCTTGGCGTCCTCGATGTGGCCGCGCGCCATGGTCTGGGCGTCGCCGAGATCGATCTGCGCGCCCGCAGAGCCGGCCGCACCAAAGGCGAGGCGGCAGAACTGCAGCCGCGCCGACGCCGTCTTGGCGCTCTTGCGGATCAGCTCCAGCGCGAAGTCGCGATCCTCCGGCTTCGGATTGTCGTCGAGCACCTCGAGCCCATTGACGATCGCGCCGACCGGACTAATCAGGTCGTGGCAGACCTTCGAGCAGAGCAGAGCGGCAAGTTCGAGCGTATCGGGAGCGGGAATCGGATTGGCGATCTCGGGAGAGGACGTGCCGGACATTCGATGTTCCTGAAATCCGCGAACCTGGGCGAATCATGCTTGCGTTAACGCTTGATACACTGCGAAAGCATGGACCGCCACCGGACTGAGGGCGGGACACGGGAAAGTACGTAGCGGTTTTCCCGGCAGCCGCAGCTCAATGAACGTGCGAACGGCCGTACCCGGATGCGCCGGCGCCAGAACAAGGATACGATGATGCAAGCTGCGTACGGAACGGCCGGAAGGAGCACCGCGCAATGACGACGGCACCGACTGCAGGAACCGTCGAGGTCGAGGCCGCCGCCGCGCTGATGACGCCCCTGACGGAGCTCGTCGTCGAGGCGGCCTACGCGATCCTCGCCGTCAACCGCCGCGCCATGGCTGTCACCGACAAATCCGACGGCTCGCCGGTCACCGAGGCCGATCTTGCCGCCGACAGGGTCATTGCCGAAGGGCTGGCACGGCTGGCGCCCGCGATTCCCGCGCTGTCGGAGGAACGGGTCGGGGCGAGCGCAGGACCGTTCAATGGCAGCTTCTTCCTGATCGATCCGCTCGACGGCACCAAGGAGTTCGTCGCCGGGCGCGGCGAGTTCACGGTCAATCTGGCGCTGGTCACCGGCGGCAGCCCGCTGCTCGGCATCGTCTGCGCGCCGGCCATCGGCCAGATCTGGCGCGGCCTGGTCGGCCGTGGCGCCGAGCGGCTGTCGTTCACGGAGGCGGGTTTGGCGGCCGCCGAGCCGATCCGCACCCGGCCGATGCCGCCGCAGGGCGCGGCATGGGTCGCCGCAGTCAGCCGGTCGCATGGCGATGCCCGCACCGAAGCCTTCATTGCGGCCCGTCCGGGCGCGGTGCGCCTGCCGCTCGGCTCGGCCGTGAAGTTCGGCCGGCTCGCCGAAGGTCTGGCCGACATCTATCCGCGGCTCGGCCCAACCTCGGAATGGGACGTGGCGGCAGGCCATGCCGTGGTCGCAGCCGCCGGCGGCGCCGTCACCAGCGAGACCGGCGCGCCGTTGCGCTATGGCGAGCGCCCCGACGGCTTCATCGTGCCGTCCTTCATCGCCTGGGGCGACCCGGCTGCGGTGAGGATTTGAGACAGCCCTACCGCCTACTGCGGCAGATCCTCCTCGAGCGCCGGCCAACGAGCTTCCGCCCGCGGCAGATAGCGGCTCGGGTCGGCCGCGAAGGCGTCGCGGCTTTCCTCGCGATTGAACAGGAACAGCCGTTCCTCGACCACGACGAAGAAGCGCGGGTTGCCGGCCACCGTCACGCCGCGAGCCACATCGGTCGGGTCGTAGCCGCCGAATTGCGGGCCGTAGACCTCCGGATGGGCCAGGAAGGAGGCACGATTGCCCTCGTTGCGAAACCGCCAGACCACCCCACCCTGGGACGCCTCGAAATCCGGCAGTCCCAGCAGGGCCTTGCCATCCACGAAATAGGAAACGGGGTCGAAGCCGTCGATCGCCAGCCCGCTGAAGCGGTCGGAGATGATGCGCTGCGTCGTGGCCGCCGGCGCGCCGACCGGCAGCAGCAGCGCAGCGAGCGCGATAGCGGCAATTACAAGGCGAAACAGCGACTTTGATCCGGTCTGGTTCGGTTGTTGCCGTTGTGCGGTCATAGTTGGTGCCGATAACATGGGAGTCGCAGGGGCATCGCCCCTCGCCCGACAATCGCCCGATGGGGTTGGCGTCAGGTTAAGGCGAGGCTCGGGCAGCCGATAGCAGGGGATTTCCATCGATGAGTTTCGCATCACGCCTTGCCGCCGCGACGTTAGCGGCCGTGCTGGCCATGACCGCGTCGGTCGCCGCGCAGCAGGCGCCCCCGCCTGCTGCGCCGCCCTACCAGGCTGCGCCGCCGTATCAGCAGCCCGCACCGCCGCCGCGGCCTGCGCCGAGCCCGGACAGCTTCAATCCGGACGAGCTCGTCAATGCCGGCCACCGCTTCTTCGGCAACGTCTCGCGCGGCCTCGCCTCGGTGATCGAGCGCGCCGTCAGCCAATGGGGCCTGCCGAACGGCTATATCCTGGGCGAGGAAGGCGCCGGTGCTTTCGTCGCCGGTCTCCGTTACGGCGAGGGCACGCTCTACACCAAGAACGCCGGCGACCTCCGCGTCTACTGGCAGGGCCCCTCGCTCGGCTTCGACTGGGGCGGCGACGGCGCCCGCACCATGACGCTGGTCTACAATCTGCCGGCCACCAGCGCGATCTATCAGCGCTTCGTCGGCATCGACGGCTCGGCCTATATCGTCGGCGGCTTCGGCATGACGGCGCTGACCGCCAACAACATCGTGCTGGTGCCGATCCGGTCCGGGATCGGCCTGCGGCTCGGCGCCAATGTCGGCTACCTCAAGTTCACCCCAAGTGCGACCTGGAACCCGTTCTGAGGTCGCCGGCTGGTACCGCTAGGACACGTTCTCCCGCGACGGATCAAGGTTAACACGGCATTGGGCTGGCGTTGAATCAGCCCGCCGTGCATTGTGATTCCGTTAATCATTTTGGACCGGGAGTTGTGCGTCATGGTCGAGCCGATCATGTATTTTGCGATCGGTTTTCTGATCGCCATGCTCTGTGCGCTGATGATCGTGCCGCTGGTGCACAATCGTGCGGTACGGCTGACGACGCGCCGGCTCGAGGCGGCGACGCCGCTGTCGATGGCCGAGATCCAGGCCGACAAGGATCAGCTGCGCGCGGAGTTCGCGATGTCGGCGCGGCGGCTGGAGATGAGCGTCGACGCGCTCAAGAACAAGGCCACCGGCCAGCTCGCCGACCTCGGCAAGAAGACCGACGCCATCAACCGCATGAAGATCGAGCTCGGCGAGAAGAACGCCGCGATCTTCGCGCTGGAGGCGCGCGAGAAGGCGCTGAAGGACCAGCTCCGCGCCACGGAAGAGGAGTTCGCCGCCAAGACCGAGGCGCTGCGCGCCGCCGAGCAGGCGCTGAAGGAGAAGCAGGCCGAGCTGGTCCGGCTGAGCACCGAGCTGAACGACAAGGCGCTGCTGGCGGACAGCCGCCAGGTCGAGCTGGTGTCGGTCAGGACCCAGATCGAGGAGCTGCGCAGCCGCGTGGCCGACGCCGAGAAGGAATTCTCCGCGACCCAGACGCGGCTGGCGCTGGAGCGCGACGAATCCGACACCGCGACCAAGGCGCTCAACGACGCCCGCGCGCGGGTCGAGAATCTCAGCCAGCGCGTCACCGAGCTCGACCGCCAGCTGATCGTCCAGGTCAAGGAAGCCGAGATGCTGGCGACCCGCGTCGCCGACCTCGAGAGCCGGCTGTCGACCCAGGGCAAGCTGCTTGCCGAACGTGATTTCGAGAACAACCAGTTGCGCGAGGCCAACGTGGCCGCCGACCGCGCCTTGAAGGAGCTGCGCGAGGAGCTGGCCGGCTTCGGTAGCGGCAAGTCAGCCGCATTCGAGCGGCTCAAGTCCGAGAAGGCCGCCCTCGAAGAGCAATTGCAGGCCGCCCGCGACGAGCGCACCAAGCTGCAGCGCGAGATGAACGCGATCCAGCAGCAGGCCGAGAGCACCTGGGCCCAGGAGCGGATGGAGAACGCGCTCTTGCGTGAGCGCATCAACGACATCGCCGCCGAAGTGGCCAAGCTCGCAATGCAGATCGAGGGCCCGAACTCGACCATCGAAGCCATGCTGGCCGCCGAGCCGGCCCCCGCCAAGCCGGCCAACGCCAATGGCGTCGCCGCGGCTCCGGCCGCTGCAGCCGGCGCAGGCGGTCCGCAAGGCGGCACCCTGGCCGACCGCATCCGCGCGCTGCAGTCTCATGCCTCGCGAGCACGGCAGCTCGGGGCCTGAGGCCGCCGGATCGGCGCCGAGTGCGGCGGATATCCGCCCCTCGCTTCAGTATGGAGGCCGGCCCGCGAGAGGGCCGGTTTCGGCCCCTATCGAGGACGGGCCACCGCACCCCGGCAGTTTTCCTCGCCAGCGGCGCCGCAAATCCTTGACACCCCCTGCCCGCGCTTCGTAAATCGCGGGCTCCGACGGACTGCTTCGGCAGCTGCCTCTTACGGCCCCACGGCCGGCAGCCACCAGGATCCGGGCGCATAGCTCAGCGGGAGAGCGTTCCCTTCACACGGGAGAGGTCCAAGGTTCGATCCCTTGTGCGCCCACCATTGACCTCTGAATTTGCGCGTCCGTTCCGTGTTTACTACCGTCCATCTGGCCGCCATCGCATGATGACGATCGGGGCACCGCCAGTGGACGCTCGGCGAGCTTGACCTTGCATTGGCCGAGTTCACATTCCGGCAGGCCGAAGCGGCCGATGTCGACCGGTAGTCCGAGCTGCTTCCCTGGCGAGAATGTCGGCGTCCTCGTCGTGGGATCGCGCGATCTCCATGAGAATCCCGGCCGCGACGTCCCGCGGCAGGCAGATATGATCGACCATCCACAGCGGCGCCATGGCCGCTTCGCGCTGACAGGTCTACGCCTTCCGCAACGGCGCGAGCTTCTGCAACGCCTGCTCGCGACGCTCCGCCCGAGCGTCGGCGACTGCATCGCGCGCGAGCGTCTCGATCTCCTCGGAAGAGCGGACCGCGCTCAGGTTGTTCGACTTTCCGTTCTTCCCCATGAAGCCCGAAGCTATTCCATTTGGACCAGAGGCCGACGTCGCAGCAACGGCCGCGGCTACGCATCGAATGTGCATCGAGGCATTTGGATCGCCGCACCCGGCCATTTTGACCTCGCTCGTCCCCGCATGGGCGCCCTGCACCCAGCACATCAGTCACAGAATGCACCTGCTACCTCCGCGGGGCCGGCGCAAGGCGGCTTTTGCGGGGCGGCGCTCTCACGTTTTCCTGATTCCTGCGTCAGAACGCCGCGACTCGAATCCGCCTATGGTCCGGGGCGTTTCCAACCCACGGAGGTTTTCCGCATGCGTAAACTGATCATCGCCACCGCCGCCCTCGCGTTCGTCTCGTCGGCCGCTCTTGCCCAGTCCACCGAGAAGCCGATGACGACCACCGGCCAGTCGGCGAAGAGCGGCGACGCCATGGGCGGGGGCGACGACATGAAGATGAGCAAGACGAAGAAGAAGTCGGCGAAGAAGTCGTCCGGCGACGCCATGTCGAAGTAGGGCGTGGGCGCGCCTGTCCGCAGGCTCCACATGCGCGACGAGATCGGGCCGCTCCTCTCAGGGGCGGCCCTTGTTCATTCGCGTCGACCGCGATCGCGCACCTCTTCTGCGAGATGTCTCAGCCGGCGGCGAGTCCCATCTGCTGCAATCGCCCCGCGAACCAGGCCGACAGTCCCGGATCGATCCGGGCGCCGACATAGACCTCCGGCGTGATCACGCTGCGGCGGTCGAGAATCACCAGCACGCCGATCCAATAGGCGAACCACAGATGCGGATCGGTCAGCGCCATCAGCTTGTGGCGGTCATGCGCCAGCGGCTGGTGGTTGCCGGCCTTGCGGACCTCGATCGCCAGCAGATTGTCGGGCACGGCACGCTTGTGCACGACGATGTCCGGGTAGACCGATTTGCCCAGCTCATCGTCGGTCGAGACGATGGTGCCACGCGGCAGCAGCATGGCGCGGTCGCCGAGCCGATTGTAATCGCAATCGACATCCCACCCCAGGAAGTTGCGTTCGAGATGCACCGCCAGCCGATGCGTCAAGGCGCGCTCGCCGAGATCACGGTCGAGGATGAAGCGCTCGCGCGCATAGAACTCCTGCAGCGCAGAGATCAGCCGGTTCAATTCACTGTGCATGCCGCTCAGATACAGGAGAGAAGGACACCTCACCATCAACACGCGATCGGCGTGAGTCGCCAACCCCATAAATGAGGCGATGCGCCTTCCCTCGGCCGGCGGCCGTTTTGCGGCCGCCAGCGTTGCGGATTTACATCTGCACTTCGATCAGGCGCGGGCCATATTCGGCATTGGCCTCGGCCAGCGCGGCATTGAACTCGTCAGCCGAGGTGACGGCGCGGCCGGGGACGCCCATGCCCTTCGCCATGGCGACGAAGTCGAGCGTCGGGCGGTCGATCTTGAGCATGTCCTGGGCGCGCTGGCCCGGCTCGCCGGCGCCGACGCCGTCGAACTCGCCGCGCAGGATCTGGTAGATCCTGTTGGCGAACACCACCGTGACGACGTTGAGGTTCTCGCGCGCCTGGGTCCACAGCGACTGGATCGTGTACATCGCGCTGCCGTCGCCCACGAGGCACATGACCTTGCGGTCCGGGCAGGCCACCGCGGCGCCGGTCGCGACGGGGGTCGAGAAGCCGATCGAGCCGCCCATGTTCTGCAGCCAGTCATGCGGCTTGGCGGCCGCCGTCGGCGGGAAGAAGCCGCGGCCCGTGGTGATGGATTCGTCGACGATGATCGCGTTCTCCGGGATCGCATAGGCGATCGCCTGGGCGATGGTGGTGTGGTTCAACGCGCCGGTGGGCTTGATCAGCTCGGCGAGCGGCTGCGGCTTAACGTCGGCGGCCTTGGCGCCGAGATGGCCGGCGAGCGCCTCGAGGGCGGCGGCCGAGTTCTCGCCCCAGGCGGTCATGCGGTGCACCTCGGTGCCCTCGGCCTTGAGCATGCTCGGCTTGTTCGGATAGGCGAAGAAGGCGACGGGGTCGTTGGCCTCGACCAGCACGATATGCTTGTAGTTCTTCAGGATCGGCAGCGCCTGCTCGATCACGTAAGGGATGCGGTCGATCGAGAACCGTCCGGCGCCGCGCGCCATGCGCGGGTGATAGGTCTGGCCCATCACGCGGCAGCCGGTCTTGCCGGCGATCTGCTGGGCGAAGGTCAGAGCCTGCTCGGTCAATGCGCCCGCTGTCATCAGCACCAGCGTCTCGGGGCCGTGGGCGTGCAGGATCTTCGCGGCCTTCTCGACCGCGTCAGCCGAATAGCTCGGGCGCTGCGCCTCTCCCGGAACCTGGGCAATGCCGTCGACCTCGTTCCAGGCGGTGTCAGCGGGCAGGATCAGGGTGGCGATCTGCGGCGGCGCGCTCTTGGCGGCGGCGATCGCGGCGGCGCCGTCGGCAGCCACGGCCTTGGCGCTCGGCGAGGTCCGCACCCAATCGGACATCGGCCGCGCCAGGCCCTCGATGTCCGAGGTCAGCGGCGCATTGAAGCCGATGTGGTAGGTCGCGTGCTGGCCGACGATGTTGACGATGCCCGAGCGCGCCTTCTTGGCGTTGTGCAGGTTGGCGAGGCCGTTGGCCAGGCCAGGACCGAGATGGAGAAGCGTCGAGGCCGGCGTGCCCTTCATGCGGAAATAGCCATCTGCGGCGCCGGTCACCACGCCCTCGAACAGGCCGAGCACGCAGCGCATGCCCTCGACGCGGTCGAGCGCGGCGACGAAGTGCATTTCGGAGGTGCCCGGATTGGTAAAGCAGACGTCAACGCCCCCTGCGACCAGGGTCCGTACCAGGCTTTCCGCACCGTTCATCATGTTCTCCTGCTGATTCCGCGCACTATTTGCAATGCCGGGCAGATCAATCATTGTTCGCCCGCGGCGTCAAAGGGGCTGGCCGCATTGCTGCCATCGCCACGGTGCTCATGCGCGGGCTTGGCTAACAGGATGTTGGTCCAGGACGCGCGCGATTGTCCGTGGGATTTGGGTCACGGACCGTCGCCACATACCGGCCTCACGCCGCCGTGGGTTGCGAAGTGCAACCGTTTATGGCCTGTCTGCGAACGGAATTTGATGTTTGCCAGGGGACGGAAATGAAGCGCTGTTTGGCTTTGGGAATTGCTGCGGTCGCGTCGGTGGCAAGCGCCGGGATGGCGCGGGCGGAAATGTTCGACACCAGGGACCTCTTCGGCGGCGGGCCGAACTTCTATCAGAGCGGTGTCAGCCCGATTCCGCGCCAGACCGTGATGTTCCAGAGCCAGTATGCGCCAGGCACCATCGTCGTGAGCACCAGTGAGCGCCGGCTCTATCTGGTCCTGCCGGGCGGCCAGGCGCTGCGCTACGGCATCGGCGTCGGCCGTGACGGGTTCCGCTGGAGCGGCGTGCACCGCATCTCCGCCAAGAAGGAATGGCCGGCCTGGACCCCGCCGTCGCAGATGCTGCGGCGCCGGCCCGACCTGCCGCGCCACATGGCCGGCGGCATCGAGAACCCGCTCGGCGCGCGCGCAATGTATCTCGGTTCAACGCTGTACCGAATCCACGGCTCGAACGAGCCCGAGACGATCGGCCAGGCGGTATCGTCGGGCTGCTTCCGCATGACCAATGACGACGTCGCCGACCTCTACGACCGCGTCTCGGTTGGCACGACCGTGATCGTCAAGAACTAGAGCCGCACTCGACCACGACGATGAGGCAATGTCACAGCGCGCATCCTCGCCACGAGCATCCGTGCTCCTGGCGCCCCCTGCGGAGCGCGGTGGCGGCCGCGCTGGCTGCGCTTGTGACCGCGATGGTCCCGCTGCCGGCGTCGACCACCGAAATTCCGGCGATCGCCGCCCGCCAGCGCATCGAGAAGAAGAGCTTCACCGACGCCGAGATCACCGACGGCTTCTTCAAGACCGCGTTCGGCGCCGAGTATCACCTGGCGGGCCGGGTCGACCGCATCCGGAAGTACAGCGCACCGGTGCGGGTGTTCGCCGATGGCCGCCGCGCCGATCGCAAGGCGCAGCTCGCCAAGGTCGTCAGCGACATCGCCGCGCGCATCCGCAACCTCGACATTGCGATGACCGACACCGACGGCGACGCCAATGTCCGCGTCAAGCTGGTACGCGACCGCGATCTCTACCACACCATCAGCCAGTCCTATGGCAGCGAGCGCGCGCGCGAGATCAAGACCTCGCTGGATCCGCAATGCCTGTCCGGCTTCCGCAAGAACGAGGCGTTCGAGATCGAGCATTCCGACGTCATCCTCACCGTCGACAACGGCGATTTCGTCTTTCTCGACTGCGCCTATGAGGAGCTCCTGCAGTCGCTCGGGCCGATCAACGACACTTCGAGCGTGCCCTGGACCATGTTCAACGACAACGTCTCGATGGGCTATTTCGACGTCTACGACCAGTACATCCTCAACCTGCTGTACGATCCGCGCGTCAAGGCCGGCATGACGCTCGCCGAGGTCAAGGCGGTGCTGCCGGACGTGCTGGCCGATGTGCGGGCCTGGGTGAAGAAGACGAACAATCTGGCGGAATAGGTGTCGGCGCTGCCATCTCACCAGCAGTGCCGTCGCTCAACCCGCGTCGAAGCAGACGCGCACCGCTCTCACCCCGTCATTGCGAGCGCAGCGAAGCAATCCAGAATCTTGCCGCCGAGGACATCTGGATTGCTTCGCTGCGCGCTGCGCTCGCAATGACGGATGAGAGAGGGTCGATCGTCCCGACGAGCCGTGCGTGAGGCGCCGGATCGCCGGCGGCTACTTGCAAATTCCCTTCAACGCCCGCCACTCGTCCGCACTCAGCAGCGGCGGGCCGCTCGGCGGCCGGTCCTCGGCGCGCATGCGGGCGAGACGGTCCTCGCTGAGCGGATGGCTGGCCCACAGCGACGGGCGCTTGCCATCCTCCTTGCCGGTGATGCGAAACAGCAATTCGCCCATCGGGCGCGTCGGCCGTCCGAGCTTGTGCATCACGTCGATCGCGAAACCGTCCGCCGCCGCCTCCGCCTCGCGCGAATAGGACGCATTGATCATGGCCCGCGAGGCGAAGATCGCCGCGCCCGCGCCGGTGACGTCGCCGAACAGCAGACCGATCAGGAATGAGCTGCCGCCATTGTGGATCAGCTGCCGCAGGTTGTCGCGGTGCTTGAGGTGGCCGAGCTCATGCGCCAGCACGCCGGCGACCTCGTCGGGGTCATTGGCCTTGTCGAGCAGCCCCCTGAACAGGAAGAATTGCCCGCCCGGCAGCGCGAAGGCGTTGGGGATCGGCGTGTCCAGCACCTGCGACGCGATGCTGTCGTCGAGGCCGGCGGGGCGGCGCAGCGCCGTGACCAGCTTGGCGAACGCGGCCTGCCCGGCCGCCTCGCTGCAAAGCTTGTCGCCGAACACGGTCTGGATCTGCACCACGGCGGCCTCGCCGAGATGCCGCTCCATGGTCGGCGGCACCAAGGGCGTCAGCCGATCGGATGCGAACGGAATCACCACCAGCACGACGGCGACGATCGAGGCGACGGCGGCCAGCGACCAGCCGACGATGCGCGCGATGGCGCCGCGGGTCATCCTGTTCTGGTCGATATGGCTGCAGCGCGCGATCAGCTCGGCCGACAACGCCGCGTCGCGGATCTCCAGCCGTGCCAGCGGCGACGCCGACAGGCAGCTCACGCGCAGCGTGCCGCTCGGGCCGTCGACGCGGCGGATGTCGGCATAGGGCCAGGAGACGAAATTGTCCGCGCTGCGCATCACGAGCTGATTGGCGAAGCCGATCGTGACCGTCTGCCGCCGGTTGGACAGGCCGTCGAAATAGACCGCAGGGCCGCCGAGCGGAGCGGCCGGCTCGACCGGCGTGGCGGCGGCCGGCGCAGCAGCGGCCACCTGCCCGGGATCAGAATCCGGCGACGTCGAGTCCATCGGCAAATCCTTCGCCGAGCGCGCTGGCCAGATCGCCCTTGGCGGCGACATTGGCCATGGCCTCGATGCCATGCACTTGAACCGACTGCAGCACGGTCGCCCACATGTCGCGCACCAGATAGAGCCGCATCACGACGTTGAGCGCCAGGATCCAGGCGATGTAGCCCAATCCGACCAGCACCAGCATCGGCACGTTGTCGGACAGCGCCTGCGCCTGAGGCCGGCCGTCACTCCCCGGCCCCAGCAATCTGAGCATCAGTGCGGCGACACCGCCGAAATAGGCGCTGGAGGCGATCGACAGCAGAAACCACCAGCCGATCACCTTCCAATAGAGACCATAGAACGCATTGCCGGGCAGGTCCGATTCCAGACGCACGCCGCCGAAGCGAATGCCCGACAGCCACCAGCGCCACTCGATCGCTTTGAACTGCGCATAGACGAACGGAAACAACGGAAACAGCAGCAGCGCAAACGGCGCGATGACCCACAGATACCAGGCGCGCTTGAAGAACTCCCAGCCGCGTCCCTCGAAGTCGCCGCTGAGATCGCCATAGTGCGAATGTCGCATCTTGTAGCGCTCGAGCGCGGCGGCGCGCCACGGCCAGGCCAGCCCCAGCGTGACCACCGTCAACAAGGTCCACAACATGGCGCGCCCGGCATAGGCCCAGCCCGAACCCGTCATCCAGAACCGGATGCCGCGCCAGACCGTGCGCGTCAGCCGGTAGCGGCGCGCGCGGAAGATGGCGAACTGGCCGAAGGCGTAGAAGGCGATCACCAGCGGCACGCTGGCGAAGCCCTGGTAGCGCTCGGCCTCGACGCCGATGAGGAAATAGGCGAGATAGATCGGGACCAGGATCGCCATCGCGAACAGGAAGCCGATCAGGAGCTCCTTGCCGCGCCCGGTATATTCTGCGGCATCACCGTCGACAGCCGTGTTGACCCAGAGATGCCGGCGGATGTCGGTCGCGAGCCAGAACCGGTAGAAGCCCAGTGTGATCAGTTCGATGGCCGCCCCGCGGCTGACCAGCCGGAAGAACTCGCCACGCGCACCTGAGAAGGTGGCGGTGAGAGGCGGAAGCGGCGGCAGCTGCTCCGGAACGTAACTCATCTGGTTCACGGCTCAGGGCCTCCGACACACGCAAAAGATCTACAATATACCTCGATTGTTCGTCGCCGGGACGACTCCGAGGTTCGACGTATTTTCTACGCAAGTCGGCCGGAAAAAAACACCGGCCTCGACGAGGATGACTAAAATATCTGCATCCGGCCGGTTGGCGAACGCATGTCCCGCATGCGCCAACCGCTTGGTCGGCACCTCAAGACGTCTTGTCGAACAATTCCCGCCCGATCAGCATGCGCCGGATCTCGCTGGTGCCGGCGCCGATCTCGTAGAGCTTGGCGTCGCGCAGCAGCCGCCCGGTCGCATAGTCGTTGATGTAGCCGTTGCCGCCGAGCAGCTGGATCGCATCGAGCGCACATTGCGTCGCCTTTTCGGCGGCGAACAGAATCGCGCCCGCCGCGTCCTCGCGCGTGGTCTCGCCGCGATCGCAGGCCTTGGCCACCGCATAGACATAGGCGCGCGCGGCGTTCATCGTCGTGTACATGTCGGCGACCTTGCCCTGCACGAGCTGGAAGGTGCCGATCGGCTGGCCGAACTGCTTGCGCTCATGCACGTAAGGCAGCACAGCGTCCATGCAGGCCTGCATGATGCCGAGCGGACCTGCGGCGAGCACCGCGCGCTCGTAGTCGAGGCCACTCATCAGCACGTTGACGCCGCGGCCGACCTGCCCCAACACGTTCTCCTCCGGCACCTCGCAATCCTCGAACACCAGCTCGCAGGTGTCCGAGCCGCGCATGCCGAGCTTGTCGAGCTTCTGCGCGGTCGAGAAGCCCTTCATCCCCTTCTCGATGATGAAGGCAGTGATGCCGCGCGGGCCGCCCTGCGGATCGGTCTTGGCGTAGACCACCAGCGTTTCCGCGATCGGACCGTTGGTGATCCACATCTTGTTGCCGTTGAGGACGAAGCGATCACCCTTTTTGTCGGCGCGCGTCTTCATCGACACCACGTCGGAGCCGGCCTGCGGCTCGGACATCGCCAGCGACCCGACATGCTCGCCCGAGATCAGCTTCGGCAGATATTTGCGCTTCTGCGCCTCGTTGCCGTTGCGGCGGATCTGGTTGACGCAGAGATTGGAGTGGGCGCCGTAGGACAGGCCGACCGAGGCCGAGGCGCGCGAGATCTCCTCCATGGCGATGCAGTGCTCGAGATAGCCGAGACCCGCCCCGCCATACTCCTCCTCGACGGTGATGCCGTGCAGGCCGAGCTCGCCGATCCGGGGCCAGAGGTCGCGCGGAAACTGGTTGGAGCGGTCGATCTCGGCGGCGCGCGGCGCGATCTGCTCCTGCGAAAAGCTCGCCACCGTCTCGCGGATTGCGTCCGCAGTCTCGCCGAGATCGAAATTGAACATGCGCTGCGCGTTGGCGATCATGGGGCGGCCTCCTGCTAGTCTTCTGCTTTGCAACAATCGCTCAAAGCCATATTCCGTGACGTGGCGCTTGTCACGCCCGACGTCCGGACAAATACCAGCGTTGCGACGCAAGACCGGCCCGGCGGCCCAAACTCCGCGCTTGCCCCGCGCTCCCGGGCAGGATGTAATCGCGCCCGACATCGCCGGACAGCTAGAATCCGGCCATCAGGGAGACGTCCATGCACGGGACCACCACGACGGCCGAGGCACAGCGACACGCCGCAGCAGGCGACCGCGTCAACGACGCGGCCGCCAGTCGCGCCGCATCGTTGCCGCTCGCCGAATTCGACCCCGGTCATCCGGAGTTGTTCCGTACCGACACGCACTGGCCCTATTTCGACCGGCTGCGTCGCGAGGATCCGGTGCACTACTGCAAGGAGTCGATGTTCGGCCCCTACTGGTCGATCACCCGCTACGACGACATCATGGAGATCGAGACCAACCACGCGGTGTTCTCCTCGGCGTCCGCGCTCGGCGGCATCACCATTCGCGACGTCGACCCCGACCTGCGCCGCGAGAGCTTCATCGCGATGGATCCGCCGCGCCATGCCGCGCAGCGCAAGACCGTGGCGCCGATGTTCACGCCGACACATCTCGACGAGCTCGCGATCAACATCCGCAAGCGCTCCGCCGAATGCCTGGACAATCTGCCTGTTGGCGAGGTGTTCGACTGGGTCGATCGTGTCTCGATCGAGCTGACCACGCAGATGCTGGCGGTGCTGTTCGACTTCCCCTGGGAGGACCGCCGCAAGCTGACGCGCTGGTCGGATATCGCGACCACCATCCCGGGTCCGGACGGGCTGGTCGCGACCGAGGATGAAAGGCAGGCCGAGCTGATGGACTGCGCGCGCTATTTCGCGCGGCTCTGGCAGGAGCGCGTCAACCAGCCGCCGAAGAGCGACCTGCTGTCGATGATGGCCCACAGCGAGGCGACGCGGAACATGGATCCGAAGAACTTCCTCGGCAATCTCGTGCTCCTGATTGTCGGCGGCAACGACACCACGCGCAACACCATGTCCGGCAGCATCTATGCGCTCAGCCAGAACCCGGATCAGTACCGCAAGCTCAAGGATAACCCCGCGCTGATCGACAGCTTCGTCCCCGAGGTCATCCGCTGGCAGACCCCGCTCGCCCACATGCGCCGCACCGCGCTTTTCGACATCGAGTTCCGTGGCAAGCAGATCAAGAAAGGCGACAAGGTCGTGATGTGGTATGTCTCGGGCAACCGCGACGAGGCCGCCATCGAACGCCCCTACGACTTCATCATCGACCGTATCAGACCGCGTCAGCATCTGTCGTTCGGCTTCGGCATCCACCGCTGCGTCGGCTTGCGATTGGCCGAACTGCAACTCAAGATCATCTGGGAGGAAATCCTGAAGCGATTCGATCATATCGACGTGATGGAGGAGCCAAAGCGGGTCTATTCGAGCTTCGTGAAGGGATATGAGGCATTGCCGGTCAGGATTGCGGCTTAAGTTGTATTGAAGACGAATCGGGTCCGACACGAACGGTCCCGTAGGGTAGGCAAAGGCGGTCGCGCATCGCGCGAATGCTGTGCCCACCATCTTTCGATTGGCGCGAAACGCGGTGGGCACGCTTCGCTTTGCCCACCCTACGCGTCCTGCTCGCGACGACAGGCGAGCAGACTTATGACTTGTCTCGATTGTCGAGCGACTGTTTAGCAAAGGACGCCCCCATGACCGCCCAGGCCGCGCTTCGCTCCGATAAGGCCGATCTGCTGCGCGACGCGCGCCTCGAGGCCTATTCCACCCCGATCGAGGACTTCCATCCTGGCGCACCACGGCTGTTCCAGAACGACACGATCTGGCCGTGGTTCGAGCGGCTGCGCAAGGAGGCGCCGGTGCACTACTGCACCAAGGCGCCAATCGAGCCCTATTGGTCGGTGACGCGCTATCACGACATCATGCATGTCGACACCAACCACGCGATCTTCTCCTCGGACGTCAGCAATGGCGGGATCATGATCCGAGACGTGCCGCCCGGATACGAATGGCCGAGCTTCATCGCGATGGATGAGCCCCGCCATGGCGAGCAGCGCAAGACGGTGCAGCCGATGTTCACGCCGGACCATCTCGACGAGATGGCGGTACTGATCCGGCAGCGCTCGGCCAAGGTGTTGGATTCGCTGCCGCGCAACGAGACCTTCAACTGGGTCGAGAAGGTCTCGATCGAGCTGACCACGCAGATGCTGGCGACCCTGTTCGATTTCCCGTTCGAGGAACGCCGCAAGCTGACGCGCTGGTCCGACGTCTCGACCGCGCTGCCCAAAAGCGGCATCGTCTCGTCGGAGGAGGAGCGCCGCCGCGAGCTCGGCGAATGCGCCGAGACCTTCGGCCGGATGTGGAAGGCGCGCCAGGCCGAGCCTGGCCGCGACCTGATCTCGATGATGGCGCATAGCGAGGCGACGCGGCACATGACGCCGGACAATCTGATGGGCAACCTGATCCTGCTCATCGTCGGCGGCAACGACACCACGCGCAACACCATGACGGCATCGGTGCTGGCGCTGAACGAGAACCCGGCCGAGTATCAGAAGCTGCGCGACAATCCGGCACTGATCGAGACCATGGTGCCTGAGGTGATCCGCTGGCAGACGCCGCTCGCCCACATGCGCCGCACCGCGCTGGTCGATACCGAGCTCGGCGGGAAGACGATCAAGAAGGGCGACCGCGTCGTGATGTGGTACGTCTCGGGCAACCGCGACGGGGAGGTGATCGAGAATCCGGACGCCTTCATCATCGACCGCAAGCGGCCGCGCATCCATTTGTCATTCGGCTTCGGCATCCATCGCTGCGTCGGCATGCGGCTCGCCGAGCTGCAGCTGCGCATCGTCTGGCAGGAGATCCTCAAGCGCTTCGACCGTATCGAGGTCGTGGGCGAGCCGAAGCGGGTCTATTCCAGCTTCGTGCGCGGCTACGAGAGCCTGCCGGTGCGGATTCCCGGGTGAGCTCCAGTCGACCTCTTCCAAATGGACACTCGTTCAGTCGACCGAATTCGGGCCTCATGGTTCGAGACGCCGCTACGCGGCTCCTCACCATGAGGGTGAAGGCCCGCCTGGATGAGCGAGGCTCCAGACCCTCATGGTGAGGAGCGCCGCTTGCGGCGCGTCTCGAACCGTGGGGCCTTAGCTGCCTATAACGGCATGGCTGGGTCCACCGGGATTCAATGGGCTTCGACGGTCGTTTCTGGCTAAATCATCCGCTGCACCACGGGTGCACACGAACCACAGGACGCCATGGCCGCTTCCGATACACCAAGCCCCAGCCCCGACTGGCCGCTCGCCATCTACCAGGCGCTGAAGGCTGCCGACGTCCGGCAGCTCTGCTACGTCCCCGATGCCGGCCATTCCAGCCTGATCAGCCTCGCCCATGACGATCCCGCGATCGCCACCACGGTCCTCACCACCGAGGAGGAAGGTATCGCGCTCTCCGCCGGCGCCTGGCTCGGCGGCCAGCGCGCAGTGCTCCTGATGCAGTCGAGCGGCGTCGGCAATTGCGTCAACATGCTGTCGCTGCTGGCGAGCTGCCGCTTCCCGTTTCTCAGCTTCGTGACCATGCGCGGCGAATGGGCCGAGTTCAATCCGTGGCAGGTACCGATGGGCAAAGCGACGCAGGCGGCCTTCGAGATCATGGGCGTCACGGTGTTCCGGCTGGAACGTCCCGAGGACGCCGGCGAGATGGCGGCCGCTGCAGCGAGGCTCGCGTTCGACAGCGATCAGCCGATCGCGGTGCTGATCTCCCAGCGCATGATCGGCGCCAAGAAGTGGACGGAGGCGAAGTGATGGGAGCACCGCTCGACCGCCGCACCGCCGTCAAGGCGTTGCTCCATGATCGCGGCGATCTGCTGGTGATCAGCGGCCTCGGCTCGTCGTCCTACGACGTGTTCGCCGCGGGCGATCACGACGCGAACTTCTATCTCTGGGGCGCGATGGGCGGCGCGGCCATGATCGGCCTGGGTCTCGCACTGGCGCAGCCATCGCGCCCGGTCGTCGTCATCACCGGCGACGGCGAGCAACTGATGGGGCTCGGCAGCCTCGCGACCTCGGCGGCGAAGCAGCCGAAGAACCTCTCGATCGTCGTGCTCGACAACGCCCATTTCGGCGAGACCGGGATGCAGATGAGTCATTCCGGGCTCGGCGCGAAGCTGGAGCTGATTGCCGCGGGCGCCGGCTTTCCCTCGGTGAGCACGATCGAAACGCGTGCCGCACTCGACGCCTTCCGGCCGAAGCTGCGCGATCGGCAGGGTCCGCATTTCGCCCGCGTGACGATCTCGACCGATCATGTCGACCGCGCGTTGCCGCCGCGCGACGGCGTTTTCCTGAAGAGCCGCTTTCGCGGCCATCTCGGATTTCCCGTCAGCTAGAACGCGATCACCGCGCGGGCGCGCCATGCCGCTGGGGCGGGGCCGGACGCGCGCGGCGTGGTCATTCCCTGCTTGCCAAGGCTGGCATGCTTCGTCATAGGCTATGACGAACAAGCATAGGGAGACCGCGGGGCCGCGCGACAGCGGTCCGCGGAGCAGCGCATGACCGAACACCATCCGCACGACGATTATGCCGACATCCGCGACGCGGTGGCAAAGCTCTGCGCCCAGTTCCCCGGTGAGTATTGGCGCAAGCTCGATCGCGAGATGGCCTACCCGTCCGCCTTCGTGGATGCGCTGACACAGGCTGGCTATCTCTCCGTGCTGATCCCCGAGGAATATGGCGGCGCCGGCCTGAAGCTGTCGGCTGCGGCAGCGATCCTCGAAGAGATCCAGCGCGCCGGCTGCAATGGCGGCGGCTGTCATGCCCAGATGTACACGATGGGCACGGTGCTGCGTCATGGCAATGCCGAGCAGAAGGCCAAGTGGCTGCCAAAAGTCGCAAGCGGCGAATTGCGGCTGCAGGCGTTCGGCGTGACCGAGCCGACCTCGGGCACCGACACATCGTCGCTGAAGACCTTCGCCAGGCGCGACGGCGACAGCTACGTCGTCAACGGCCAGAAGATCTGGACCAGCCGCGCCGAATATTCCGACCTGATGATCCTCTTGGCGCGCACCACGCCGAAGGACCAGGCGCAGAAGCGCACCGACGGTCTCTCCGTCTTCATCGTCGACATGCGCGAGGCCAAGAAGGCCGGGCTCACCATCCGCCCGATCCGGACCATGATGAACCACGCCACGACGGAAGTCTTCTTCACCGACATGCGCGTGCCGGCGGAGAACCTGATCGGCGAGGAAGGCAAGGGCTTCCGCTACATCCTCTCCGGCATGAACGCCGAGCGCATCCTGATCGCGGCCGAATGCGTCGGCGATGCCAAATGGTTCATCGCGAAAGCCACCACCTATGCCAAGGAGCGCGTCGTGTTCGGCCGGCCGATCGGCCAGAACCAGGGCATCCAGTTCCCGATCGCCAAGGCCTATGCGTCGATGCGGGCCGCCGAGCTGATGGTCAAGGAAGCCACGCGCAAATACGAGGCCGGGCTCGACTGCGGCGCCGAGGCCAATATGGCCAAGATGCTCGCCGCCGACGCGTCGTTCGAGGCGGCCAATGCCTGCATCCAGACCCATGGCGGCTTCGGCTTCGCCGAGGAGTACGACGTCGAGCGCAAGTTCCGCGAGACGCGGCTGTATCAGGTGGCGCCGATCTCGACCAACCTCATCCTGTCCTACGTCGCCGAGCACGTGCTCGGCATGCCCAGGTCGTATTGAGGTCCTGCCATGCTGCCGCTTGAAGGGATCATTGTCGTCGCCGTCGAGCAGGCGGTGGCCGCGCCGTTCTGCTCGTCGCGTCTCGCCGATGCCGGCGCTCACGTGATCAAGATCGAGCGGCCCGAGGGCGATTTCGCCCGAGGCTACGACGCCGCCGCCAAGGGCCAGAGCAGCTACTTCGTCTGGCTCAACCGCGGCAAGGACTCCGTCATCGTCGACCTTTCAAAACCGGAAGGTCGCGCCGAGCTGGAGAAGCTGATCGCCGGCGCCGACGTTCTCTTGCAGAACCTCAAGCCCGGCTCGATGGACAAAATGGGCTTCGCCCGCGAGCGGCTGCGCCAGGACTATCCGAAGCTGATCTGCTGCACCATCACCGGCTACGGCGACTCCGGTCCCTATGCCGACCGCAAGGCTTATGACCTGCTGATCCAGGCCGAGAGCGGACTGGCCTCGATCACCGGCGGGCCGGATGGCCCCTCGCGCGTCGGCATGTCGATCGTCGATGTCGCGACCGGCGCGACGGCCCATGCCGCGATCCTCGAGGCGCTGATCAGGCGCAGCCGCACCGGCGAAGGCGCCGATATCAGGATCTCGATGTTCGACGTGATGGCCGACTGGCTCACGGTGCCCCTGCTCAACGCGGAAGCCGGCCATGCGCCAAAGCGCATCGGCCTCGCCCATCCCTCGATCGCGCCCTACGGCGTGTTCACCTCGAAGGACGGCAAGGACATCCTGATCTCGATCCAGAGCGAGCGCGAGTGGAAGACGCTGTGCGCCAAGGTGCTGGACCAGCCGGCCCTGCCCGACGACCCGCGCTTCGCCAACATGGTCGAACGCGTGCGCAATCGTGCGCTGACCGACGGCATCGTCGCCGAGCGCTTCGCGGCATTGTCGCGCGACGCGCTGCTGGCCAAGCTCGCCGCGGCCGACATCGCCTTCGCCGAGGTCAACAGCATGGCGGATCTCGCGGTCCATCCGCATCTGCGGCGCATCGAGGTGGACACGCCGAACGGCGTCGTCAGCTATCCCGCGCCGGCGGCGATCGTGGTCGGCGAGGACAGGCATTACGGCGCCGTGCCCGCGATCGGCGAGGCCGCTTCGCCCCATCAGCGCAAGGGATGATCATGACGGACACGCTCGATCTCGACCATCTCCGGCAATGGGTCGGCCGCAGCGCCGAGGCGACCGACATCGTCACCGCGCAGCTCACCAAGGGCCTGCGCGCGACGCTGTTCCAGGACATCGGCGAGCCGACAACCGGCGACATCGCGCCCTACACGGTGCATTGGTGCCTGGGCCAGCCCGTGTTTCCGCACGATCAGCTCGGCCCCGACGGCCATCCCACCCGCGGCGGCTTCCTGCCGCCGGTACCCTTGCCGCGCCGCATGTGGGCGGGCGGCGAGGTGCAGTTCATCGATCCCTTGCGCGTCGGCGATGTCGCCACCCGCGTCTCGACGATCTCAGACGTCACCCTGAAGAGCGGTTCGACCGGCCAGCTCTGCTTCGTCGCCGTCGAGCACGTCGTGACCACGCCGCGCGGTGTCGCGATCCGCGAGCGCCAGGACATCGTCTATCGCGACATGGGCGGGGCGCAGGCTGCGCCGGCAAAAGCGCCGCCGCCTCCACCGGTCGCGCAGCACAGCGAGACGCGTGTCTCCGATGCCGTGCTGCTGTTTCGCTATTCCGCCCTGACCTTCAACGGCCATCGCATCCATTACGACCGCGACTACGTCACCAAGGTCGAGGGCTATCCCGGACTGATCTTCCACGGACCTTTGCAGGCCGCGCTGCTGGTCGAGTTCGCCGCCAGCCTCAAGGGCAAGCCGCCGGCCAAGTTCGCCTATCGCGGCGTGCAGCCTTTGTTCGAGGGCAGCGCGTTCTCGGTGAATGCGAATGACAAGGATGCCGGCCTGGAGCTGTGGACCGCCAACGCCGAGCGCCAGCCGACGATGAAGGGCACCGCGAATTGGTGAAGTCGGTCTCGTCATTGCGAGCGAAGCGAAGCAATCCAGAGTTCCACCCGCGACTCTGGATTGCTTCGTCGCTTCGCTCCTCGCAATGACGGTCATTCGAGGAAACGCCGTGCCAAAAACCACAAGAACAACAACCAAACCGGTCACCGTCAAGCAGGCCACGTTCGAACTGCTGCGCGCGTTCGGCATCAAAAAAGTCTTCGGCAATCCCGGCTCGACCGAGCTGCCCTTCCTCAGCGACTGGCCCGATGACATCGACTACGTGCTCGGCCTGCAGGAGGCCTCGGTGGTCGGCATGGCCGACGGCTATGCCCAGGCGACGCGCAATGCCGGCTTCGTCAATCTGCATTCGGCGGCCGGCGTCGGCAACGCGCTCGGCAACATCTACACCGCGCATCGCAACCAGACGCCGCTGGTGATCACCGCCGGTCAGCAGGCGCGCTCGATCCTGCCGCTGCAGGCCTTTCTCTATGCCGAACGCCCGTCCGAATTCCCGCGCCCTTACGTCAAATACAGCGTCGAGCCGGCGCGGCCCGAGGACGTGCCGGGCGCGATCGCCCGCGCCTACTACACCGCGATGCAGCCGCCTTGCGGGCCGACCTTCGTCTCGATCCCGATCGACGACTGGATGCATCCGGCGCAGCCGATCACCGCGCGCAAGGTGAGCCGCGAGCTCGGCTCCGATCGCGCCGCCATGGACGAACTGGTGAACGCACTGGCCGCCGCGAAGAATCCCGCGCTCGTGGTCGGCCCCGGCATCGACCGCGCCGGCTGCGTCGAACTGATGGTCGAGGTCGCCGAGAAGGCCAAGGCCGCGGTCTGGGTCAGCCCGTTCTCGGCGCGCTGCTCGTTTCCCGAGCGCCATCCGCAATTCCAGGGCTTTCTGCACGCCTCGCCCGGACAATTGTCCGACGCCCTGAAGCCGCACGACCTCGTCGTCGTGTTCGGCGCCCCGGTGTTCACCTTCCATGTCGAGGGCCATGCCGCGATCTTCGACGGCGCCACCACGCTCTATCAGATCACCGACGATGCCGAAGGCGCCGCCGTGCCGCCGATCGGCACCAGCATCATTGCCACCATGCGGCCGGCGCTGGAGGTGTTGCTGGAGTTGCTGCCGGAGACCAGGCGCGCGGCGCCGAAGGGCCGCGTGCTGCCGGCCGCGCCGAAGCCGGCCGATCCGATCCCGGTCGACTATCTCCTGCATACGCTGGCGCAGGCGCTTCCGGCGGGCAGCGCCGTGGTCGAGGAGATCCCCTCGCATCGGCCGCTGATGCACAAGTACATGCCGATGCCCGGCGCGGATTCGTTCTACACGATGGCGAGCGGCGGACTCGGCTACAGCCTGCCGGCGGCGGTCGGCATGGCGCTGGGGCGCAACGCGGGCCGCACGGTGTGCCTGATCGGCGACGGCTCGGCGATGTATTCGCTGCAGGCGCTGTGGACCGCCACGCAGCGCAGGCTGCCGCTGACGGTCGTCGTCATCAACAATTCCGGCTATGGCGCGATGCGCTCGTTCAGCCAGGTCATGCAGGTGCGCAACGTACCCGGGCTCGAGCTGCCCGGCCTCGATTTCGTCAAGCTCGCGGAAGGCATGGGCTGCGATGCAGTGCGCGTGAGCCATGCCGCCGAGCTCGCCAGTGCGCTGACGCGAGCCCTCGCACATGCCGGCACGAGCCTCGTCGAGGTGATGGTCGACGCCGCGGTCCCGCTGCTCTACGCGCAAAGAGGCTGATCCGCCGTTCGCACAGCGGACGACTTGTCAATCATGACATATGCGACAATGCGTCGCATCTTCAATGGCGGCAGCATGGCTCGCCGCGAAATGCTCATCGGCCCGCCGCAACCGTGCAACCGGCATACCGACGGCAACCGCTTGTTTCAAAAGCTTTCTGTTCCCCTGCGCCATCTCGTCGCGGCTGGCTCGCCGCAAACATCGCGAAATCCTGCCGTCAGCTTGCAGGCAGACGCCTTGCTGCTTGCAAGGTCCGACCATGCTGCAAGCCAAAATCATTTTCAAAAGGTTCCATCATCCAATCCAGCGTACCAAGGGAGTTGAGCTGATGGCGGACAAGAAGAACCTTCAAACCGCAGCGTCGAGGACCGATCTCTATCGCCATGTCAGCGTGCTGGCCCTGATGACCGCCCTGACGATGACGGCGCTGCCGCATCAGGCCAATGCGCAGGCCATGACCACCGCCCTTGCCACTTCGGCCACCACCAACGCCGCCGCGAAGGCGGCGCAGGATGCGGCGGCGAAGGCCGCAGCCGCGGCCGCTGCCAAAGCGGCGCAGGACGCCGCTGCCAAGGCTGCGGCGAAGGCGGCGAGCGATGCCGCTGCAAAGGCGGCAGCTAACGCCGCTGCAAAGGCTGCAACCAACGCCGCCGCCAAGGCCGCAGCCGACGCCGCTTCAAAGGCCGCCGCCAACGCCGCCGCAAAGGCCGCGACCAGCGCCGCCGCCAAGGCGGCCACCACGGCCGCAGCAACGGCAGCCGC
Organism: Bradyrhizobium sp. SZCCHNR1043; assembly: GCF_032489675.1. NCBI lineage: Bacteria > Pseudomonadati > Pseudomonadota > Alphaproteobacteria > Hyphomicrobiales > Nitrobacteraceae > Bradyrhizobium > Bradyrhizobium sp. SZCCHNR1043. The sequence goes on along the minus strand of NZ_JAUEYN010000011.1, from coordinate 19,620 downwards.
CACCGCAGTGAGCACGGCAGCCAAGACCGCCGCCGCAACGCCGACGGCCACGGTTGCGACGGCCAGCACCGCGGCCAAGCCCGTCGCGGCCACCACTACGGCGGCCAGCACAGCCAAGCCCGCCGCGGCCGCCACCGCGGCAACGACGACGACTGGCACGGCCAAGACTGCAACCGCGACCACCACGGGCACGAGCACGAGCGCTGCCAAGCCGGCCGCGGCCGCCGCAGCGGCGGCAACCACCACTGTCGCCCTCGCAAAGGCCACCGCCACGCCTGCCGCCGCAGCAACCCCGGCCAAGGCGGCTGCCGCGGCGTCGAGCAGCACCGATGCCGTCGCCAAGGCCAACGCGGCGGCCGCGGCCGCCGCGCAGACCGCCGCCGCCGCCGAGGCGCAGGTCGCCGCCGACCGCAAGGCGATCGATGTCGCGCGTCAGGCCGAGCAGAACGCACGAGGCGCCGCGATCGAGGCCCAGGAGCAGGCCGAGAAGAACCCAACCGCGGCCAACCAGGCGGCGGCGACGGCGAATGCCGCGAAGCTGACGGCCGCTTCGGCCGCGCTGCAGAGCGCCTTCCAGAAGCTCGACAAGGACATCGACGTCTCCAACGAGGCCAAGGAAGCCGCCAACGCCGCCAAGGACACGGCGCGCGAGACCGCCGAGGCCGCCGCGAAGGCGGCCCAGCAGGCCGGCCAAGCCGCCGGCAACGCCAACAATGGTGGCAACGCCAACAATGGCGGCAATGCCAACAATGGCGGAGCGGCGGCCGGCAACGGCGGCAACAACAACAATAACAACAACCAGCAGAACCAGGCGGCCCAGGAAGCCGCCGAGCAGGCCGCGCTGCAGGCGGCGTTGAAGACCGGCGAGCAGGCCCGCGCGGTCGCCCAGCAGAAGACCCAGGCCGCGCAGGCGGCTGCGACCCAGAACCAGAAGACGGTCGAGGCCGCGCTAAACCAGAAGATCGGCACGATCGATGCGACGGTGGAAGCGGCCGAGCAGAAGGTGAACGCCGACCGGCAGGCCCTGGAACAGGCGCGTCAGGCGGCACAGCAGGCCAAGCAGGATGCGCAGGAGGCCGCCGAGGTCCTCGAGCGTGCCAACAATGCGGCCAACCAGGCCGCGCTGGCGGCGGCCCAGGCCAAGGCGCAGACCACCGCCAACGCCTTCAACCAGGCCAATGCGACGCTGAACGCCGACAACCAGGCCCTGACCCAGGCGCGCGAAACCGGCGAGCAGCAGGAGGGGGCGCTGCGCGCGGCGGCTCAACAGCAGATCCAGGCCGGCTACACCGCCGCTCAGCAGGCGACCCAGGCCGCCTGGGCCGAGGCGCAGCAGATCGGCAACGCTGCGCTGGCCGCGCTCGAGCAGTAACGCGATTGCGGTCCGCGTCGCCGACCGGCAGCGCGGACCCGCTCATAACAACAAGACCATCACCAGCCACATGCCGAACCGATCGGGGACGGCGCACGCGTCGGCGACCTGACCTCACCCCGCCGCGTGAGACGCGCCCCGGTCCCCCCCCCCACCGCCCGGCATGCCATGCCTTGAGCCCCGCCCCCCTGCGGGGCTTTTTTTGTGCGCGACCGAGCGATCATGTCGCGGCCATCCTTCGAGCGCCGGTATCGGAGCCAGACCTCATGGTGAGGAGCGCCGCTCTTCGGCGCGTTCAGGCGATGCTCTGCATCGCCCTGAGAACCATGAGGCCCGGAAGGGCGCCGCCATGGGAAGGCCATCTGCAATAGCCCTGCGGGTCGGCGGTGATATTGGCGACGACGGTCAGCCAAACGGCCCCCATCACACGCTCAGTACTGGACACGCACGCCGACGACGCCGACCACCGCCATGAAATTGTTGAGCGCGATGTTGGAGCGGGTCCATTCGGTGCGGACCTCGCTCTTCAACTGAACGTTGCGGTTCATCTTGTAGGTGCCGCCGGCGGCGACGAACATGCGCTGGTCGACGCGGCCGATGCCGACGAACTGATCCTGGCCGTAGCCGCCGCGCAGCGTTCCGATCAGCCACGGCTCGAACTGATGATCCATCTGCAGGATCACGTCGCGGGACAGGATGCCCGAGACGTTCATCGCCGGCGTCTCCGAGGCCTGCGAGCGCGCCACCAGCACGAAGGTCGTGGTGTCGGTCGCGGCCCATGCGAGCGTCGCATCCGCGATCACGCCGCTGACGTTCGGCATCAGCGGCGAGTCCATGCGGCGCGTGAGATAGCCGACCGAGGCTTCGCCGGTCAGCGATCCCATGTTGACGACGGCGCCGCCACGCGCGGTGATGCCGCTGGAATCGCGGCGCTGGCCGTTGAAGTCGACCTGCAGATCGTGGTTGCGCCGATCGAAGCTCATGTCGACGAACGGCGAGATGTTCGGCGTCAGCACATAGGTGACGCGGACCTGCGCGCCCGGCTGGGTGTAGTTGCGGTCCTGCGTCCGCAGCGGCACGTTGGCCGTGATGACAGCATCGTTGAAGACGACCCGGTCCGCCGATCCCTTGAACGCGATCTCGGTCGGACCGATCTTCTGCAGCACGCCGGCGCTGCCGCCGAAGCTGGTGGCCCGCGGCAGCTTGAGCGCGCCCGGAAGCGTCAAGGCGTCGTTGACGAAACGCGCCTCGCCGGTGACGGCCGTGCCCTCGGTGACGTCGTAACGCCCTTGCGCCCGCGCCTCGAAGGTCGGATGGCTGATGGAGCGGACGTTGGTGTCCTCGGTGTAGGCGCCGCGGAAATCCGCGTTGAGCTGATGCCGCTCCCACTGTGAGCGGACCGCGACCTCCGTTGCCACGATTGCGACCGGCGAGCCCTGCCCGCCGTTTCGCCGGGTGGGATTGGTGTCATAGCCGGCCTGGATCTCGACGGCCGGCTTCACCAGGAACGACCCGACCGTCATCCCCGTCGGATCGTAGGGCTTCGCATCGGCGGTCACCGGTTGCGGCTTCACCGTGTTCAGATTGCGATCGGGAAGAACGTCGCGGTTGCGCAGCACGGCCGCGGGCTGGGCGGCTGCCACGGTCTCGTCCGGCTTGGCCGGCGGCGCCCCGGCGGCTGCAGCGGGCTTTGCCGCGATCTGCCGTGCGGCCGGTTGCGGCGCGGCGCGTTGAGCGTCTCGCGCCGACTCGGCCGTGGCCACGCGCGCGCCACGGGCTGGCTGAACCGCCGCGAATCCAAATCCGAAGCTGCCGACCGGAGCGCCGGGCTTGCCTGGCGCGGCCAGCGACGGCGCGCCGGCCTCCCGCACCGGACGCAACAATGCGCTCACGCCACGCGGGTCCTGGCGCATCATCAGCGTCCGGCTGTCGTTGGTGATCCGCGGAACGTTGTAGTAGATGCTGCGCGCCGTCACGTGACGGAAGAACAGCCGATCGGCGCGTCCCGGGACGACGTCCGTCGGCTTGGCCTTGATGGTCTGCTGTCCGGACGCGGCATCCACCACCATCACGGTCAAGAGCAGCACCTCGACGAGCGCGAGCGTGACCCCGCGGTGGGATCGCGTCACCATGAGCCGCTTGGTCCGCACCGCGAACGCGCCGGTCTTTTGTCGTGAATGAGCCTGCAAAGCAATGCCGGAGAGTATGCCAATATCACGCGACGACGTCAGGTCGGGGCGCCGCCGCAACGATTACGCAGCGCATGCTCGCGACGAGCTCCCCTTGCCTTGCAGATAGCCGGCAAACGTCGGCGGAAGTTTTGCCGAGCTGGGACGATTTCAGGCGAGATTGAGAGGTGTTCGCAATGAACCGCCGCGAAGCGGCGCCGCGGCATCTCCGCGTTCGCAGACAGCACTAATTAGTTGAAACGAGGACGATCGTTGCGCGGCTTCGCCAAAGTCGGCGAAATTCGGACTTCGGCATGATGTCGTTTCGACGATCATTCGCCCGAGACCGGCTTCGGCGATCGCGGGTCTTGCGCCGTTGCCGCCGTTCAGGAAGCCAAGAAGCCGCCATCGGCCGCCAGAACGTGGCCGACGACGTAGGACGACGCGTCCGACAACAACCACAGCACGGCCTCGGCGATGTCCTCAGGCTGCCCCATCCGGCGCAGCGGCAGGCCGGCGGCGACGGTCGCGACGTCGCCGACACCGGCGCGCAGCATCATGTCGGTGACGACACGTCCGGGCGCAATCGCGTTGATCCGGACGCCGCGCGGTGCCGCCTCCATCGCGGCCGATCGCGTCAGCGAAATGACGGCGGCTTTCGAGGCCGAATAGAGCGCAAGCCCCGCATTCGGATTGCGCACGCCGCTGACGGAGGCGTTGATCACGATGCGTCCCCGGCCGCGCGCATACATGATCGGCAACTGCGCGCGCAGGCACAGAAAAACCGAGCGCACATTGGCGTCGAACACGTCCGCATAGACGCCGTTGCCCTGCTGCTCGATCGGCGCTCGGCGCTCCTGGACACCGGCATTGTTGAAGGCCGCATCCAACCGGCCGTAGCGCTCCAGCACTGCCTGTACCAGGCTCGCCACATCGTCCTCGCGCGTGACGTCGGCTTTCACCGCGAGGGCCTCGGCCCCGAGCGCCCGGCATCGTGCCGCCGTATCGGCCAGCTCGGCCTCGCGCCGCCCGGCGACGACGACCGCCTCCGCGCCGTCGGCGGCGAGCTTCAAGGCGGCGGCGCGGCCGATGCCGGAGCCGCCCCCGGTGACGAGGCAGACCTGCCCCTGCATGCGCGACGCCGCGGTCAAGCGTGCCTCGGCCGTGAGCTGCGTATCACCCATCTCCGACCCTCCGGCGATATGGCGTCGTCGATGCCACGTTGCATCGGCTATTTGTTGTATGATACAACTATATGGCAGGAGTCAAGATGCCGGATCCCGATCTCACGCTCGTCGACGACATCCGCGCCGCCTCGCGCCTGATGGTGCGCGAGCTCGGCTTCATGGAATCGACGCTGGCCGCCACCGACCTTCCGCCGTCGGCGGTCCACACCATCCTGGAGATCGGCCTGCGCGGCCCGCTGACCGCGATGCAGCTCGGCACGATCCTGCATCTCGAGAAATCCAGCATCAGCCGCATGGTCCGCAAGCTGATCGACAGCGGCGAGTTGCAGGAGACAATCGATTCCGGCGACGCCCGCATCAAGCCGCTCTGCCTCACCGCGAAGGGACGGAAGACGCTCGGCACGTTGCACGCCTTCGGCCGCCAACAGGTTCGCGGCGCCCTGTCGTCGCTGTCGAAAGCCGAGCAGCGCACGGTGTGCGAGGGCCTGTTGCTGTACGCCCGCGCGCTCGAAGCCTGGCGCGCGGCAGAGCAGGACATGCAGCCGTCGGAGCCATGAGCGCGCCCGACGGGCAGATTGCGCATACGCACCATGACGAAACTGCCCGTCGTGTTGAAATGCCGCAGCATGCGGCCTTGCGTCGTCGGGCAAATCAGGACGATCTTTCCGCGCATCCCGCCTCACCACGGAGGGGCGTTGCGCGCGATCGTCACGACACGCGAGGCGGGATGCGATGGCCGTGGCCATGCCGCAGCGTAGCTTGCTACGCGGACGAACGGCGTGGCCGCGGACGTGAAGTCGCAGCGTCCTGACACCCCGATGCTGGTGTTACGTTCGCGATGGCGCTGATGCGCCGCGCGGACAATGGTGGCCAACAGCCCGGCGCACCAGGGAGACTGCGTATAAGCGTGAAGACCATCGCGCAGGGAATGCCGGTGATCGGCTGCACCTGTGGTACCTGCCGCCTGCATTTTTTGCTGCAGGCGGGCCATGGGTGAGGCCTTCACCCGGCATTCCCTGCGCCCTCCCATGTGTTGGAGGGTCGTGTCGACCGAACCACTCGGGCGTGATCCGCCGCGAGGCCGTAAGGTCGTGTCAGAAGCTGTTTGAGATGTGAATCGGGCGAGCCTGAGCGACACTGCCGTAGGGTGGGCAAAGCAGCCGCCCGCAGGGCGGTCGCGTGCCCACCGTCGATCTCCGCACGCGGAGCAAATGGTGGGCACGGCGCGCGAGGGAGCGCGGCATGATGCACACAGTATCGCCCGCGCGCCTTTGCCCACCCTACACGCTTAAAATTCGCAAGCTTATGCGCGGTGCAAGTGAATGCGCCCTCTCCCCTTGGACCTACTTAAATTCCTCGCGCATCTTCGCCTGGATCTTGGCCATGCCGCCGAGCCAGCGGTCGTAGTTCTCGGTCTTCTTGCGCATGTAGCCGAGCACCTGCGGATGCGGCAGGATCAGGAAGCTCTCCTCGGCAAGGCCCTTCAGCACGTCCTGCGCGACCTGCTCCGGCGTCAGATCGCCGTCGCCGGATTGCGGGCCCTTCGGGATCGCGCGCAGCATGTCGGTGTCGACGCCCTGCGGACACAGGATCGAGACCTTGATGTTGTCAGCCTTGTGCGAGATCGCGAGGTTCTCGGCAAATCCCACCGCGGCATGCTTGGTGGTGGAGTAAGGCGCGCTGCCAACCTGCGACAACAGGCCGGCCGCCGAGATCGTGTTGAGGAAATAGCCGCCGCCGCGCGCCTTGTAGCGCGGGATCAGATGCCGCGCCGCATAGACATGAGCCATCACGTGGATGGCCCAACTGCGCGCCCACGGCTCGTCGGAGGTGCCGCCGGCATTCACCGACAACGGGTCGAAGCCGCCGCCGATGCCGGCATTGGAGCAGAACAGCGCAATGGGTCCGAACTGCCGCTCGGTCTCCTCGATCACGTGCCGGATGTCGGCTTCCTGGGAGACGTCGCATCTGAAGGCTGCGCCGCCGATGCCATCAGCGACGGCCTTGGCTCCGGCTTCGTCGAGATCGGCCACGATCACCTTGGCGGCACCGGCCTTCGCAAAGGCCTCGCACAGCGCCTTGCCGATGCCGCGGGCTCCGCCGGTGACCACAACAATCTTGCCGGTCACCTGCATGCAAAGCCCTCCTCGTGGAATTTTCTAGGTCAAGACCAGATCAAGCACCGCGGTATAGTGAAAGCCGGCGCCCAGCAACACGAAACCATGCCAGATCGCGTTCTGGAAGCGCAAGCGCCGCCACGAGTGGAAGATGACGCCGAGGCTGTAGAGGATGCCGCCGGTGAGCACGCAGGCCAGGACCGAGGCCGGCATCACCGAGATCACCCGGTCGTACATCATCACGCCGCTCCAGCCGAGCGCGAGATACAGGCCGATCGAGAGCGCATCGAAGCGCCCGGGCCAACGCAGCTTCAGCACGATGCCGAAGATGGCGACGCCCCAGACACCGAGCAGCAGCGCGGCCGAGAATACCGTATCCTTCAGGGCGGCGATGAACGGCGTATAGGTGGCTGCGATCAGCACGTAGATGGCGGAGTGGTCGAAGCGGCGCAGCACCCATTTGGTCGGCGACACCGGCCACAGATTATACGTTGCCGACAGCGTCAGCATCGAGAGCAGTCCGGCGACATAGATCGACACCACCACGATGTCGACGGCGCTGGCATAGATCGAGGTCAGCACGACGAGCACGGTTGCGGCGACCAGCCCGGCGGCGATGCCGACGACGTGGACGACGCCGTCCGCGATCATCTCGACCTTGTCGTAGTTCCAACGCATCGCGCCGGTAGCGGCATGGACGGAGGTCGAGGCGAACTGCTTCAGTTGAAATACGGTCATGTCAGAACCTGGTGCCGGTTTTCCGGGACAATTGTGCCGGAAGGATTATGGTTTCCAGTGGTCAACGTTCCGTTCAAAGTCTGGTTCTATCCGGAAACGGGCCGGAATTGTGAGCTTGAATCCGGCGTTTTGCATCGCCACCTGTCAAAAATCGCTCACGCCCTTTTCAACTGCGAATTCCCCCTCCTCCCATGGTGACCTTTTCCGAACTCGTCGAGGAAGCGCGGCTCTCGGCCCGTGCCCTGCTCGATTATGGCGAGAGCTTCCTCAACCCGACCATCCGCCTCGGCGTCACCGGGCTGTCACGGGCCGGCAAGACCGTGTTCATCACCGCGCTGATCCACGACCTCGTTCGCGGCGGGCGCATGCCGGTGTTCGAGGCCTTGGCATCGGGCCGCATCGCCCGCGCCTATCTGACGCCGCAACCCGACGACGGCGTGCCGCGCTTTGCCTACGAGAGTCATTTGCGGGCGCTGGTCACCGAGCGGCGCTGGCCGAGTTCGACCGTCGACATCAGCGAGCTCAGGCTGGTGATCGAATTCCAGCGCGCCAACGGCGCCGAGCGGACGCTCACGCTCGACATCGTCGACTATCCCGGCGAATGGCTGCTCGACCTGCCGCTGCTGAACAAGAGCTATGAGCAGTGGGCGCAAGAAAGCCTCGCGCTGTCGCGCAGCGAGCCGCGCGCCCATGTCGCCAAGGACTGGCACGCGCATCTGGCGACGCTCGTCCCCGAGGGCCAGGAGGACGAGCCGGCGACCCTGGAGGCGGCGCGGCTGTTCACCGAATATCTGCGCGCCTGCCGCGACGAGCGCTTCGCCATGAGCCTGCTGCCGCCCGGCCGCTTCCTGATGCCGGGCAATCTCGCGGGCTCGCCGGCGCTCACCTTCGCGCCCCTCGGCGTGCCGGCCGAGGGCCAGCCGCCGAGCGGATCGCTGTGGGCGATGATGGCGCGGCGCTACGAGTCCTACAAGGACATCGTGGTGCGGCCGTTCTTCCGCGACCACTTCGCCCGACTCGACCGCCAGATCGTGCTGGTCGACGCGCTGGCGGCGTTCAATGCCGGCCCCGAGGCGCTGCATGATCTCGAGGCCGCGCTGACCGGCATTCTCGATTGCTTCCGCGTCGGGCGCGGAAACATGCTGACGGCGCTGTTCCGGCCGCGCATCGATCGCATCCTGTTCGCGGCCACCAAGGCCGACCATCTGCATCACACCAGCCACGACCGGCTCGAAGCGGTGCTGCGGCGTGCCGTCAACCATGCCGTCGCGCGCGCCGAGAGCACAGGCGCTGCGATCGACGTCGTGGCGCTGGCCGCGGTCAGGGCGACGCGCGAGGCGCTGGTCGCCCGCGGCCGCGACAAGCTCCCCTCGCTGCTCGGCACCCCGGCGGCCGGCGAGAGCGCCAATGGCGAGATCTTCGACGGCAACACCGAGGTTGCCACTTTTCCGGGCGAGCTGCCGGCCGACGCCGAGGAGCTGTTCAAGGGCGGCGCCTATCGCGGCCTGTCGAGCGCCGCCGCCGACGGGACCGATTTCCGCTTTCTTCGCTTCCGCCCGCCTTTGCTGACCCCAGATGCTGGCGCCGAGCCCGCTTTGCCCCATATCCGCATGGACCGCGCCCTTCAGTTCCTGATCGGAGACCGGCTGCAATGAGCGAACGCGCCAAGCCACGTCGTCCCCAGACCTTCCGGCTCGACGATCCCGACGTCGTCGTGGTCGATGCCGAGGAGGCCACCCGGCCGGGCCGCGGCACCATCCAGATCACGCCGGAGGCCGATCCGGCGCAACTGCCGGTGCAGGTCGAGACCATACTGCCGGCGCGGCGCGGCTTTGGCTGGGGCGCGCTTTTTTGGGGCTCGGTCGCCGGCCTCGTCCTGCTCGGCCTCGGCCTCGGCGTCGTCAGACTGATCGAGGATCTGTTCGCCCGCAGCGAAGCCCTCGGCTATGTCGGCGCGGGGTTCGCGGCCGCAGCCGCGATTGCATTGGCGGCCGTCGTTGCCCGTGAGACCTACGGGCTGGTGCGGCTCGCCACCATCGAGAAGCTGCATCAGCGCGCGGCCGCGGTGCTGCTGTCCGACGATCGCGCCGAGAGCCGCGAAGTCGTCGTCGAGCTGCTGCGGATCGCACATGCCAATCCCCGGCTGGCGCGGCCACGTGCCGCGCTCGCCGGCCACGCCGACGACATCATCGACGGCGGTGACATGATCAAGCTCGCCGAGCGCGAGCTGATGGCGCCGCTCGACATCGAGGCACGGCGGCTGGTGTCGGTCGCGGCGCAACGGGTCTCTGTGGTCACGGCGGTCAGTCCGCGCGCGCTGATCGACGTGCTGTTCGTCTTCGTGGCAAGCTTGCGGATGATCCGGCAACTCGCGCGGCTCTATGGCGGCCGTCCCGGGGCGCTCGGCATGATCAGCCTGTTGCGCCACGTCGTCGCGCATCTCGCCATCACCGGCGGCATGGCCGCGAGCGACAGCCTGATCCAGCAGGTGCTGGGCCATGGCATCGCGGCAAAACTTTCGCAGCGGCTCGGCGAAGGCGTGCTCAACGGACTGCTCACGGCGCGGCTCGGCCTCGCGGCCATCGACGTGACGCGGCCGATGCCGTTCGCCGCGCTGCCGCGGCCGGCGCTGGCCGATCTCGCCAAGGATCTCCTGCGCAAGCAGGAGGACCAGGAATGAAGCTCAGGCCCGCGGCGTGTGATCGGGGTCACCGGCGAGCCAGCGCCATGGGTACAATGGCGAATCCGGTGGCGGCGCCAGCTCCGGCGTCCAGCCCGTCAGCTTGCCGAACGCGTAAGTGTCCATGACACGGCCGCGCCAGCTCCGCTCGACATGTCCGAGCGGCTCGCGGTGCGCGGTCGTGTCCGCCAGCAGCGGGCCGGCATTGTCCGGCTCGCGCACGACATAGAGGCCGGCATGTCCTGCGATCAGGTCCATGCCGGGATCACGGAAGCCGATGAAGCGGGCACGCTCGTTGATCTGGACCACCGGCACGCGGCTGCGAAAGAACCACCGCATCATTGCGTAGGTGCGGTAGTCGGAGGTTGCGATCCAGGTGGCACCGGTCTTTGCCAGCTCCTGCTCGACGCGCGCCGCGACCTGCTGATAGCCCGCCTCGGCGCCGATCGGATCGGCTCGTCCGAGGAAATTCCAGGGCGCTGCGACGTAGTAGAGGAAGATCAGGACCACCATGGCAATGCCGCTGACGACGGCGATGCGCGCCCAGCGCACGGTCGATCGGACGAACCAGGCGGGCGCGCCGTCCTGCGGCATCTTGACGATGTTGATCGCGACCGCCGCAAACCCGATCGGCCACATGAACATCGGCCAGGTGTCACCGATCCGCAAAGTGAGCGACTTCCAGAGGAAGTAGAGGAACGGCACCAGCACCGCCGTCGACAGCAGAATCGCGACCGGCTCACGCGTGCGACAGCCGCGCCAAGCCGTGAGCGTCAGCGCCGACAGCGTGACCGGCAGCAGGACGAAGCCGACCTGTCCGAATTGCAGTCCGATGTAATCGCCCAGCGTCCGCAACGAAAAATCATGCGGCGCCGTGGCGCGAACGAACTGGAAGCGGAACGAGGCCCAGTCGTGCTGAACGTTCCAGATCAGCACCGGCGAGAACACGGCAAGCGCGATCAGCGCCGCGCACCAGGGATAGGGGCTGGCAAGCCAACGGCTGCGCCAGGCCGGAACGAGCAGGAACGCCGCCACGCCCGGCAGCAGCATGACCACCGTGAATTTGGACAACAGCGCCAGTCCACCGAACAGGCCGGCCGCGAGCCACCAGCGGCCATCGTCGCTCTCGGCGAGGCGCACCAGCGCCCAGATCATCGCGAGTGCAAACGGGATCGCCGCGACGTCCGGCGCCACCTTGGCCATCAGCAGGCCATAGTAGAGCGCCGCCTCGGGCAGCAGCACCGCGAGGATCACGGCCCGCATATCGTGAGTGGTACGGCGAACGATGTCGGCGAGCAGGAGCTGCGTCACCGCCATCGCGAGGATGCCGGCAAAGCGAACGCCGAGATTGGTGTCGCCGAACAGGGCAGTGCCCAGCCGGATGAACCAGGCGATCATGGGCGGATGATCGAGGAAGCAGAGCTGCAGCTCCTTCGACCAGGTCCAGTAATAGGCCTCGTCGGTGCGCAGATCGAGCGTAGCGGCATAGACGACGCGGAAGATCGTCATGCTTGCGATCACGGTCGCAGCCATCAGCCACGCAGCGCGCGTGGACCGAGACTTTGGGCTGTCGATGCCTGGGGAAATGGCCGTCACGCGGTGCTTTTCCCCGACTCCGCCGGGCGAGTCAACGTTCGCGCGCAGCTCGCGCCGCCGGATGACCGCCGCCACCAGCCCTCTAGGACAACAGGGAATAAATCTCTAGCATTGCGGCTCCAGATCATACGGACCACATGACCATTTCGATTTACCATCGTTTGCAGTCCGCCTGTCGCGGCATCGGTGTGCGGCAGGTGCGGCTGATCTGCGGCTTCATACTCTTCAGCTACCTGCTCAGTCATTTTCTCAACCATGCGCTCGGCAACATCTCGCTGCAGGCGCTCGCCGAGGGCGTGTCCTATCATGTGGCGTTCTGGCAGTTTCTTCCGATCGCCGTGCTGTTCTATGCGGCCGCTCTTACCCATGGCGGGCTCGGCGTGTGGGCGCTTTATCAGCGCCGGCAATTCAGCCGCAGCACGATGGAGCCGCTGCAACTGCTGCTCGGCCTGAGCATTCCGGCGCTGATCTTCAGCCACATCGCCGGCGTCCGCATCGGACAGACCCTGTACGGACAGGAGAAGCTGTACCCGCAGGTTTTGTACTCGTATTGGACCGGCCCGTCCTGGCGGATCTGGTTGATGTCGGCAGCCCTGCTGACGTCATGGGCGCATGGCTGCATCGGGCTGCACTTCTGGCTGCGGCTCAAGCCGTTCTACAAGCGCGCGGCGCCGTGGCTGCTCGCCTGCGCCGTGCTGCTCCCGGCGCTGGCGCTGCTCGGCTTCTACCGTGGAGGTCGAGACGTCATCGCCGCCAACGCAACACCGCAGTGGCGTGCCGAAAATCTTTCATTGAAGCAGACCGGCACGCCATCTGAACAGGCGGTGCTGGAGACCATCATGAACGGCTTTCTGGTCGGCTATGGCGGCCTGATCGGCTTGGCGCTCGCCGCGCGCGGCGTGCGAGCAGTCCATGAGCGACGTGGCGGCATGGTCACGCTGTCCTACAACAATGGCCGCTCCATCCGGGTGCCAAAGGGTTTGTCCGTGCTCGAGGCCAGTCTGCGCAACAACGTACCGCATGCCAGCATGTGCGGCGGCCGCGCGCGCTGCTCGACCTGCCGCATCAGGGTGATCGGAGATCCCGGCGCGCTGCCGCCCCCCTCGCCTCGCGAGGCCTTCGTGCTCGCGCAGATCGGCGCGGCGGACCCGTCGGTCAGGCTGGCCTGTCAGTTGCGCCCCACTGACGATCTCTCATTCTTTCAACTGTTCATGCCGAACCCGACACCCGGCGAGCGCGGCAGCTCGCGTGCCGGAATCGGGCAGGAGCGCTACCTCGTCAGCCTGTTCGTCGACATGCGCGGATCGACCGGCCTCGCTGAGAAACGGCTGCCGTTCGACGTGGTGTTCATCGTCAACCGCTTCCTCAGCGCCGTCTCCCAGGCCGTGCTGGCGAATGGCGGGCAGCCCAATCAGTTCGTCGGCGACGGTATGCTCGCGCTGTTCGGACTAGCCGCCGATTCACATGTCGCCTGCGGCCAGGCAATCCAGGCAGCGCGTGACATCGCGGCCAACATCGCCGAGCTGAACGCGTTCCTCAGCCATGATCTGCATGAGCCGATCCGCTTCGGCATCGGCATTCACGGCGGCGAGGTGATCGTCGGCGAGATCGGCTATCGCGACCACATGGTGTTCACCGCGCTGGGCGACGCCGTCAACGTCGCATCACGACTGCAGGACATGACGAAGATCCTCGGCTGCCAGGTGATCATCTCGGACGAGGTCTACGCGCGGGCGCGACTCGCCTCCGACATGCTGCCGCAACGCGAGGTCGAGATTCGCGGCCGCGCCGAGCCGATGCGCGTCAGGACGGCCATGGATGCCGCCGAACTCGCTATGCTCTCGGACGAAGGGGCCGCGGCATGACGCGTTGCGTTGAACCTGTTTGCAGCCTGCGCTGTCATACCGAGAACGGTTGCAGCGGGTCCGCGGTGACTGGCGGAACGGTGGCGCTACGGTCAAAAGCCGCAAAGCCGCCACGATATCGATCATTTCGGGCCAAAACCGCCCGCGGTTTGCGCTATCACGCCTGTCGCAACCGCAGTAGTCTTGAATTCCGGGCCTGACGGTTTGCGGGGACCGCCGGCTCGTACTCGGATTGGTCCCGCGGAGGCGACGTATGGCTAAAGGTACGGTCAAGTGGTTCAACCCGACCAAGGGCTATGGCTTCATCCAGCCCGCGGCCGGGGGCAAGGACATTTTCGTTCACATCTCCGCAGTGCAGAAGGCCGGGCTGACGACCCTCAACGAGGGCCAGACGATCGAGTACGACGAGATCGCCAACCGCGGCAGGAGTTCGGCCGAGAACCTGAAAGTGTAGTGGACCAATTGGCGCGCCATTCCGCCTCGCGGCTTTTCGGCGCGATCGTTTCCCTCACCAAGCCAGCATGATTGTCGACACGTCGAAATAGACAGGAGCGGTGCCCGCTCCTGATCACATCTTTACGTTTGTTTGTAGTTTCGGCTCCCTCCCCGCCATTGCCTCGCTCGCCCGACCTGGGTCAAATGCGCCTCGAACCGCGCCGTCAGCAGAATTCCAGCGCGCGGAAACAAGCGACGGGAGCGACGCATCATGGACGACAAGGGCATTTTCCATGGCCTGAAGGTGCTGGACTGCGCGAGCTTCATCGCGGCCCCTGCAGCCGCCACCGTTCTTTCCGATTTCGGCGCTGACGTCATCAAGATCGAGCCGCCCGGCGCCGGCGATCCCTACCGCAACCTGCCGAACCTGCCGGGCTATCCGCGCAGCGAGCATAACTACGCGTGGTATCTCGAAGCCCGCAACAAGCGGAGCCTCGCGCTCGATCTTTCGAAATCCGAAGCTCAAGCCGTGCTGCAGCGGCTGGTGAGTGAAGCCGATGTCTTCATCACCAACTTCCCGCCGTCGGTCCGCGCCAAGCTCGGCCTCACCCACGAAAAGCTGGCGCCGCTCAATCCGCGGCTGATCTATGCGTCGTTCACCGGGTATGGCGAGAAGGGCGAGGAAGCCGACAAACCCGGCTTCGACAGCAATGCCTATTGGGCGCGCTCCGGACTGATGGACCTGGTCCGCGCCGACGAGAGCACGACACCCGCCCGCTCCGTCGCCGGGATGGGCGACCACCCCTGCGCGATGGCGTTCTATGGCGCGATCGTCACGGCGCTGTACCAGCGCGAGAAGACCGGCAAGGGCTGCCATGTCGCCTCCAACCTGATGGCGAACGGGGTCTGGGCGGCCTCCGTGCTTGCTCAGGCCAAGCTTTGCGGCGCGACCTTCGTCGAGCGGCGGCCACGCGAACGCGCGCTGAACGCGGTCGCCAATCATTACAAGTGCCAGGACGGCCGCTGGATCATGCTGTCGCTCCTCAATGAGGAGAAGCAGTGGCCGATCCTCGCCCGTTGTCTCGGCCGAGAGGAGCTGATCGATGATCCGCGCTTCGTCACCAAGGCCGATCGCCACGCCCGCTCGGTCGAGCTGATCCACGAATTCGACGTGGTGTTCGCGACCAGACCGTTGGCCGAATGGCGCCGGGTCCTCGACGGCAGCGGGCTCGTGTTCGGGGTGGTCGGAATTCTCGACGACATTCCAAACGACAGGCAGATGATCGAGAACGAGGTGCTGGTGCCGTTCGAGAACGACACCATGCTGACCGTCAACAGCCCGATTTTCATCGACGGCCAGCGCAAGGTCACCCCGCGCAAGCCGCCCGGCATAGGCCAGCACAGCGACGAGATCCTGCGCAGCGCCGGCTTCGACGACGAGACCATCCGCGACCTGCGCGCGCGCGGCGCGGTGGCCTGAGCTAGCGGGTCGCGATGAAGCACATGCCGAACCGCGTCGCCGGGCCGGTCTGACAGGACAGGTTCGCGGCGCAGGTCCAGGTCGAGAAGCTCTTGTCATTGTCCGCGGCCGCGGCGTGGCTCGCGTAGCAATGCCCGCCCCAGCCGTCGTTGTAGACCGTGCCGACGAGCTCATCGCTGCCGCGCAGCTGCGGGCGGCTGGCGAAGCCGCGCGAGAAATCCGGAGTCCGCCCCTCGGCAAAGGCGTTGAGGATGTCGCGCCGGCGGACCTGGTCGCCGAAGAAGTGCGGCGAGCCCGGCACCACGACGGTGTTGGACGGCTTCTCCGCCATCCAGTCGACGCCGGGAAAGTGAAAGCCGCCGATGCCGCGGGTCTGATGGCAGCCGCCGCAGCTCGAATCGTTGAGGCGGCGCTCGAAGCCCGCGACCGACCGGATGTTCTGCAGCACGATGCCCTGCGCGGCCGCCTTCTCCAGCGCACCGACCACGTCGGCCTCGGTGAACACCGCGCCCTGCCCGGCCGCGCTCCCCTGCACCAGCCCGTAGGCCGGCAGCAGATCGGAATTGACGAATCCGACCGGGGTCGGCGCCACCGCAACCTTGGCCAGGAACTGCTCGGGGATCACCGCGGTGCCGCGGTCGAGCTCGCCGAGATGGACCGGGTCGAGCAGCCAGGCCTTGAACTCGCGCGCCAGAGCGGCATCCGCCAGCAGCCGGTCGCGATCGACCTGATCCTCCAGCACCGCCTCCTCGAACGTCCCGCTCGCGGCCTGATAGTCGAACACCTTCATCATGTAGTCGGTGCGGAAATCGCGGATCGCCGATTTCGGCGCATGCGCGATCTGCAGGTTGGTCTCGATGCGGTGGATGTTCTCGGGCCTGATCAGCGCCAGCGGGCCGTCCGGCGCCGTCAGCTTCGCGGCAAGCTCCGGGCCGGTCAGTTGCAGATCGGACATCGCCAGCCAGCGCTTGGCGATCTCGGCACAGCTCGGCGAATTGCTCTTGGCCTCCGCATCGCTGCGCGCCTTGAGCACGATGTTGAGCGTCATCGGCAGCCGCGGCGAGGCGACCTCGCCATCTTTGGCCTCGGGCGGCGTGGTCCGCGTCAGGCGGTACAGCAGCCGCACCTCGCCGCAATGGTCGGGATCGACGAAGGCGCGATCCATGCGATTGACGACGCCGGCCAGCACGAAGCGGGCATCGGACGAATCGAGCATGGTGCGGTCGAACAGCTGGAACGCGTAGGACGTGCCGACGCCAATGCTCTCGTTCGGCAGCGTGGTCTTGTGCTTGTCGACATAGCGGTCGAACTCCGCGTCGAGCGCCTTGCGCACGGGAATCATCGACGGCAGCGCAAACAATGCCGCGTCGGTCAGCGGCGCATCGCTCGCGCGCGCAAGCATCTTCCCAAGGCCGAACGCGCCGTTGTCGAGCTCACGCAGCGCGAACGGCTCGAGGATGGCGGCGCCGCGCTCGATCGGCGCGCTCTCGTCCGCATGAGCGAGCTGGCCGCAGCACAGCATGACAAGGCCGAATACCGACAGTCGCAAGACGCGCCTCCTCGCTTCCACGAACATGCAATTGAGGGCCTGCTAGTCCTCGAAGATAGCCGAAAGGCGGGCGGCTTCGGACAATTGTGCGACGAGGCGCCTCACGTCGCGGTGAGGCGCCTCGTCAGATTTGTCTCCAAAAACAGATGGTCCGTCAGCGCGCGACGACAAGCCCCTTGGTGGTGACGACCACCCAGCGACCGTCCTGCTTGCGGATCGCGTCGACCTTGCCGAGGCCCGGCACGGGATCGCCGGCATAGACCTCGTAGAGGCCACCGCGGCCCTCGATCAGCGCGCCACCACGACCGACGTCGCGCAGCACCCAGCCCTCGACGACCTTGGGCTTGGTGGCCTCCGCGCGGCTCGGCTCGGGGCGAGCGGTCTCCGCCCTCGCCGGCTCGGCCCGGCTCGCCTCTGCCCTTGCTGCTTCGGTCCTGGCTGCCTCGGTGGTCCTGGCCGCGTCGGCCCGGCTCGCCACGCCCGCGGGCGGCGCCGCCGCATTGATCGCGCCCACCGCCTGCGGCACGGACGCGGCGCTGTCTCGCGCGGGGGCCTGCGCGGTCGCGGACGCCTGCGCGGCGCGCAGCCGGTCCACGGCCTCGCTCAGACGCTGCAGCTCGCTCGGCTTGGCCGACGATTTCGTCGACAGGTCACCCAGGATCTTCTCGAGCCGGTCGAGACGCTCGGCGGACTTGTTGAGCTCGACGAGGCTGGTCTGATTGGTCTGGTCGAGGCTCGCCTTCAGCGCGGCGACATCATTGTCGATCCGCGCCACGGTCGCGCCAAGCGTGGAGTCTGTAGCCTCGCCTGCCGCCGCATCGGCCACGTCACCGCCGCCGGAGCGCGTGACGAACTTGGCCGTGACCAGACCACCGGCAACGCCGCCGACAATCATCGACAGCAGCAGGATCGCAGCCATGGCCGGCAGGCCGAGCCTGCCGTTCACGGCATGCGGCGGCGGGGCCTGGCCCGGCTGCGGAGGCGGCAGCGCCGCTCCGGCAGCGGTCGCGCTGGCCGCCGTTGCGGCAGCGGCCGCCGGCTTGGACGCCGCATTGAACTTGAAAGGCTCGGTCTTGAACTTCGCTTTGGCCCAGGCCGCGGCCTTGTCGACCGCGGCAAAAGCACCCGCCCTGGTCGCCGGTCCGGCATCCGCCTGGACTGGCGTGACCGGGCGCGTCGCGGACACCTCGGGTTTGGCCGCGGATGCCTGCTTGGCAACGGGCTCCGACTTGGCCTCCGACTTGGCGACAGTCTCTGGCCTGGCAACAGTCTCCGGCTTGGCAGCCGGCTCTGGCCGGACGACGGCTTCTGTCTTGGTGGCAGCCACGGACTTGATCGGCGCGTCCGGCTTGATGGCCGTCTCCGGCTTCGGCGCAGCCGCCGCCATCGGGCCGACTTTCGGCGCATTGGCCGCGAGCATCGACAGCTTCGGTGTCTCGACCTTGAGGAGCTCACCGGCCGCAGCCGTCTTGATCGGCTCCGACTTGACCGGCTCCGTCCTGATCAGATCCAGGATCGTCGAGGGAGATCTCGCAGCACTCGAGCTCGCTGCGGCTTCGACTTTGCCCGTCGCCGCAAGGTTGCCCCCCGCCGCCTGGGCCTTGGTCAGCTCGGGCTTGACCTTGTCGGATTTGCCCTTGTCGGACTTGACCAGGTCGAGCCGCGCGGGCTCTGGTTTGGCTCGCTCCGGCTTCGCCGCTTGGATCTTGGCGGGCTCGATCTTTTCCGGCTCGGCCGTAAGGGCTTCGACCTTGACCTGTTCGGGCTTGACCGGCTTGACGCTGATCGTCCCGATCTCGGTGTCGGCCGTCATCTCGGTCTTGATCTCAGACTTGTTGGCCTCGGCCTGCGGCTCGGGCGCGGTCACCGCTTCCACGATCGCCGCCTTGGGGTCAATGCCCGGACGGTCAGCCGCAGGCGCTTCGTGATCCGGCGCGATCATGGGCGGGGCGACGGTCGCGATCGCAGGCACGGCCAGGTCGACTGCATCGGGGAACGCGGATGTCTTCGGCATCAGGTCGACACTCGCACTGGCCATGCCAGTCGTATCGGCCACGCCAAGGCTGGCCCGTTCGGGCTTTTGGTCGCTCACGTTCAGAGTCTCCGCATGACGTTGAGCACTTGGTAACCTTAGTTAGCGTTCGATTGATTGCCAAAATCTTACTTTTGGAAGGCTTACCTGAGTTTTAGGGATTCATACTGGGCGGATTTGCGCCAACAAAGTGGAGCAGATGTGGCGGGCGGTGCCCGAATATTCAGCTCTGGGCGGCATCGCCCGGTGTCAGCAGGCTCCGATCGGCTCGCGGCGCAGCGCGGTCGACGCGGAGACGAACGGAGCCGCTCTCGCGGCGCGATTGCGCCCGAGCTTTGACGATCATTCCCTCCTCATTAGTCGGAGGGCGCAGGGAAGGCCGGGTGCCGACTGGCACCCGG